>NZ_JADOTW010000073.1 GCF_015645095.1 Halomonas sp. 328 | reverse complement strand
GTGCTGATCGCCAACTCCAACCTGGTGCCGGCCTGGGCCAACTGGGAGCATTTCAACGAGCTGGATAAGAAAGGCCTGATGATGTACGGCCAGATGACCGCCGGCTCCTGGATCTACATCGGCTCCCAGGGCATCGTCCAGGGCACCTACGAGACCTTCGTCGAGGCCGGACGCCAGCACTACGACGGCAACCTCACCGGTCGCTGGATCCTCACCGCCGGCCTCGGCGGCATGGGCGGCGCCCAGCCCCTGGCGGCGACCCTGGCCGGCGCCTGCTCGCTGAACATCGAGTGCCAGCAGTCGAGCCTCGATTTCCGCCTGCGTACCCGCTACCTGGACGAGCAGGCCGAGGACCTCGACGACGCCCTGGCACGCATCGAACGCTACACCGCCGAGGGCAAGGCGATCTCCATCGGCCTGTGTGCCAACGCCGCCGATGTGCTGCCGGAGCTGGTCAAGCGTGGCGTGCGCCCCGACATGGTCACCGACCAGACCAGCGCCCACGACCCCCTGCACGGCTACCTGCCCCAGGGCTGGACCTGGGAGGAGTACGTGGCCCGGGGCAAGACCCAGCCGGAAGCCACCGTCAAGGCCGCCAAGCAGTCCATGGCGGTGCATGTGCAGGCCATGCTCGACTTCCAGAAGCTGGGCGTGCCGACCTTCGACTACGGCAACAACATCCGCCAGATGGCCCTGGAAGAGGGGGTGGCCAACGCCTTCGACTTCCCCGGTTTCGTGCCGGCCTATATCCGCCCGCTGTTCTGCCAGGGCATCGGTCCCTTCCGCTGGGCGGCGCTCTCCGGCGACCCGGAGGACATCTACAAGACCGACCAGAAGGTCAAGGAGCTGCTCCCCGACGACGAGCACCTGCACCGCTGGCTGGATATGGCCCGGGAGCGGATCAGCTTCCAGGGGCTGCCGGCGCGCATCTGCTGGGTGGGCCTCAAGGATCGCGCCCGCCTCGGCCAGGCCTTCAACGAGATGGTCAAGAACGGCGAGCTCAAGGCGCCCATCGTCATCGGCCGCGACCACCTGGACTCCGGCTCGGTGGCCAGCCCCAACCGCGAGACCGAGGCGATGATGGACGGCTCCGACACCGTCTCCGACTGGCCGCTGCTCAACGCCCTGCTCAACACCGCCGGCGGCGCCACCTGGGTCTCGCTGCACCATGGCGGCGGGGTGGGCATGGGCTACTCCCAGCA
>NZ_JADOTW010000001.1 GCF_015645095.1 Halomonas sp. 328 | reverse complement strand
CCGCTGCTGGTGGCAAGCGCAGCCGACAAGCCATGGGGTCATAACGCGCGATTCGGTACCTTCGTGAATAAGGCGGGTTTATGTAGTTTTTTGTATACCGCCCGCCATCGGGTGTCGCCAATTGCCGTCGCCAATAGCTTGTTTTTGCAAAGTTCTAGCCGCCGCTCAGGGCGGTGCCGCCAGGCGAGGGAAGGTGAGCGTTGGCCGGCCCGGCTTGAAATCCTGTCAGAAAAAACCTACAACGACGTACGACAATGCCTAATCAAAGGCATGCTAATCGCCACAAGCACAAGCATAGCGGTTGGCCATAAGAATCGGGGCTCATCGAAGCGACCTCGGAACACTTGGGTACGTAGGGAATCTGCCACAATGCAAATGGATAGTGTTCTGGATGACATCCAGGATCTGAATCTGTCGTATCTGCTGCTGGTGCAGCGGCTACTCAGCGAGGACCGCGCCACGGCCATGTTCCGTCTCAAGATGGACGACGCCATGGCGGATCTGATCCTCTCCCTTTCCACCAGGCAGCTATCGCGTCTCTCGCGCACCAATCAGCTGCTCTGCCGCCTCAATTTCGACGATGCCACCCAACTGGAGCAGCTCACCAGCAACCCCCGCGATCAGGGGCTGGGCTCCTCCCATGCGGCCCTGCTGATGTCCGCCATCGGGGGCGCCGCCGCCTCCATCGATGCGAGGAGGTGAGCCGTGACTGACAAGAGTCTGGTCAAGGAGATGCACCAGGTGCAGCTCGCCATCGAGCTGATCGAGCTGGGCGCCCGGCTGCAGGTATTGGAGACCGAGACCGAGCTGAGTCGCAGCCGTCTCGTCAAGCTCTACAAGGAGGTGCGCGGCATGTCGCCCCCCAAGGGGATGCTGCCGTTCTCCACCGACTGGTTTATCACCTGGCTGCCGAACATCCATTCGTCGCTGTTCTACAACTTCTACCTGCGGCTTACCGAGGAACATGGCTGTGCCCGCATGGAGGGCTTCGTCAAGGCCTTTCGCCTCTACCTGGAGCAGGTGGCCTTCGATGGCGGCGAGCCGGTGCTGGGGCTGACCCGGGCCTGGACCCTGGTGCGCTTCTTCGAGAGCGAGATGCTCGAACTCACCGAGTGCACCTGCTGCGGCGGCCATTTCGTGACCCATGCCCATACCCCGGGGCAGGGCTATGTGTGCGGCATCTGCCAGCCTCCTTCCCGGGCCGGCAAGACCCGCAAGAGCAAGCGCCAGGCGCCTCCGGATGAGGGGTCATCCGCGGTGGCCCGCCTGGTCGCCCGTTAGGCCGTATTGCCTGGCCTCTCGAGGCCCCGCCCCGGTGCGCCGGTGGCGGGGCCTTCTGCATTTTGGCGAGGCCGCTGGGGTGGTGGGATTGGGCAAATTGCCGACGCGTCGGACCGTCGATACGTCGGACCGCGGCTAAAGCCAGCGCCCACAATGGATTGGATGATCACTGGAATTGTAGGAGCCTGCTTCAGCAGGCGATTGATGGGTTGCCGACGTATCGGCGATGACGAGATTTTTTCGTGGCTCGCCTCAAGTCGCTCGCGGGGATGCCGATAACCCGAATGATGCCATCCATGCTGTAGCGAAGGACCCTGGCCGTGCTGATACCCATTGGATTCCTGATCGTGACTTTCTCCGTCTTCGGCGGCTTCGTGCTGGCCGGCGGCAACCTGGGCCCCCTCTACCAGCCCACCGAGATCCTGATGATCTGTGGCGCCGCGGTGGGGGCCTTTATCGCCGCCAACAACGGCAAGGCGATCATGGCGACCCTGCGTACCACCTCCAAGCTCAAGCGCACCACGCGCTATGACAAGGAGGCCTACATGGAACTGATGGCCCTGCAGTACAAGCTGCTGGCCAAGATGCGCCGCGAAGGGATGCTGGGCATCGAGCGGGATATCGACAATCCCCAGGAGAGTGCCCTGTTCAACGAGCACCCGCGGATCCTCAACGACTCCCTGATCATGGGGTTCCTCACCGACTACCTGCGGCTCATGGTCAGCGGCAGCATGGATCCCATGGAGCTGGATGAACTGATGCTCCACGAGATCGAGGCCTTCGAACATGAGGCGGGCATTCCCGCTGATGCCCTGGGCAAGGTGGGGGACGCGCTCCCTGCCTTCGGTATCGTGGCGGCGGTGATGGGGGTAGTGAAGGCCCTGAGCACCGCCGATGCCGGGCCCGACGAGATGGGCTACATGATCGCCCACGCCCTGGTAGGCACCTTCCTCGGCATCCTGTTGGCCTACGGTTTCGTCAATCCGCTCTCCCACCGCATCGAGCGCCAGGTGGCCGAGGGGGTGAAGATGCTGCAGTGCGTGCGGGTGACCCTGCTGGCCAGCCTCAATGGCTGTGCGCCCCAGGTGGCGGTGGAGTTCGGTCGCAAGGCGCTGCATAGCGCCGAGCGGCCCAGCTTTACCGAGCTGGAGGAGCATGTGCGCGCGGCCAAGGGTGGCGCATGAGCGAGCAGCGCCGCCCCATCGTCATTCGCCGCAAGAAGGTGGTGCATAACCACCATGGCGGTGCCTGGAAGATCGCCCTGGCCGACTTCATGACCGCCATGATGGCGCTCTTCCTGGTGCTATGGATCCTCTCCTCGGCGAGTCGCGAGGAGCTCGAGGCGGTGGCCGAGTATTTCCGCACGCCGCTGGCGACGGCCATCGCCGGTGGCGACCGCACCACCGCCAGCGACAGCGCCATCCCCGGCGGCGGCCCCGACCCGGCCCACGCCGAGGGCGAGCGGGCGCGCATCGAGCTGCGCGATCAGAGCCGCAGCGCCGTGGAGGAGCAGCGCCTGCGTGATCGGGGGCGGGCCGAGGAGCGACGCCGCCTGCGCGAGCTGCAGCGGCGCATCGAGGCGGCCATCCAGGCCCACCCGGAACTGCGCCCGTTGCGCGACCAGATGCACCTGGACCTGACCCAGGAGGGGCTGCGCATCCAGCTGGTGGATTCCGAGCGGCGCCCCATGTTCGAGCTGGGCAGCGACCGGGTCGCTCCCTATATGCGCGAGCTGCTGCGCACCATCGCGCCGCTGCTCAACGAATTGCCCAATCGCCTGAGCATCAGCGGCCATACCGACAGCGTGCCCTATGCCGGCGGCTACCGCGGCTACAGCAACTGGGAGCTCTCCAGTGACCGGGCCAATGCCTCCCGTCGCGAGCTGGTGGCCGGCGGCCTCGAAGCGGATCGCCTGTTGCGGGTCGCCGGGCTGGCGGACCGGGTGCCCATGGAGGGCACCGAGCCGGTGGATGCGGTCAATCGGCGCATCAGCCTGGTGGTGCTGGACGAATGGAGCGCCGAGCAGATCCTCACCCAGGGCCGGGTGGCCGAAGGCGGCGAGGCGGCGAGGGCGTCGGGCGATGCGCCCTGAGCGTCACCTGACAGTCGAATCACAAGGCGGGGACTAGCATGGATTTCAGTGATTTCTACGAAACGTTCTTCGAAGAGGCGGAGGAGCTGCTGGCGGACATGGAGCGCCACCTCCTCGAGCTGGATCTCGAGGCGCCCGACCCCGAGCAGCTCAATGCCATCTTCCGGGCGGCTCACTCCATCAAGGGCGGGGCGGGCACCTTCGGCTTCGATGTGCTCCAGCAGACCACCCACCTGTTCGAGAACCTGCTCGATCATACCCGGCGTGGTGAGCTGACCCTGCGTCGCGATATCGTCGATACCTTTCTGGAAACCAAGGATATGTTGAACGATCAGCTGGACGCCTACCGTCAGGGCGCCGAGCCCGATCCGGAGGCCTTCGCGCGCATCTGCAAGGTGCTGCAGCAGATCGCCCTGGACGAGATGGGTCAGGACCTGGACGGCGGGGCACCGGCCGCCGGGGCCGCGACGCCGGCCCCCGAGGCAGCGCCCGAGCCTGAGGCCTCGCCCGAGGCCGAGTCGGCACCGCTGGCCGCCGCCGAGGGTGCCAACCTGGTGGTGGCCCTGCTCGGGGTCGGTGACAAGGATCGCGAGCTGCTGATCGAGGAGTTGGGGCACCTGGGCGAGATCAAGGGCCAGGACGGCGATGGCCAGCGTTATGAGGTGAGCCTGGCCACCGCCAGCGGTCGTGACGAGATCGAGGCGGTGATGTGCTTTATCGTCGAGCCGGAGCAGCTGGAGATCCGCGAGGTGGACGCCTCCGCCAGCCAGCCCGAGCCGGTACCGGCCACAGTCCCTCAAGCAGAGGCCGCAGCCCCTCAAGCAGAGGCCGCCGCCCCTCAAGCAGAGGCCGCCGCCCCTCAAGCAGAGGCCGCGGCAGAGGCGTCACAGCCGGCGAGCCCGGCCGCGCCGGCCGCCAAGCCCAAACCCGCGGCGCCGGCCAAGTCCGCCGCCAAGGGCGGTGAATCCACCTCGATCCGCGTGCCGGTCAACAAGGTGGATCAGATCATCAACCTGGTGGGCGAGCTGATCATCACCCAGTCGATGCTCGACCAGACCGTCAGCGAACTGGATAACGTCTCCAACGGCGCCCTGGTCAACGGCATGAGCCTCTTGCAGCGTAACGCCCGGGACCTCCAGGAATCGGTAATGTCGATCCGCATGGTGCCCATGGACTATGTGTTCAGCCGCTTCCCGCGGCTGGTGCGCGACCTGGCCAAGAAGCTCGACAAGGACGTGGAACTGGTCACCGAGGGCGAGTCCACCGAGCTCGACAAGAGCCTCACCGAGCGCATCATCGATCCCCTGACCCACCTGGTGCGCAACAGCCTCGATCACGGCATCGAGTCTCCCGAGGCTCGCGAGGCCGCCGGCAAGCCGGCGACCGGCCGCCTGACCCTCTCCGCCCAGCACCAGGGCGGCAATATCCTGATCGAGGTGATCGACGACGGCGCCGGCCTCAACCGCGACAAGCTGCTGGCCAAGGCCCGCGAGAACGGCCTCGCGGTCTCCGATGCCATGAGCGACGACGAGGTGTGGCAGCTGATCTTCGCCCCGGGTTTCTCCACCGCCAAGGAGGTCAGCGACGTCTCCGGCCGCGGCGTCGGCATGGACGTGGTCAAGCGCAACATCCAGGAGATGGGCGGCCACGTGGAGATCCTCTCGCGGCCGGGGCAGGGCACCACCACCCGCATCGTGCTGCCGCTGACCCTGGCGATCCTCGACGGCATGTCGATCAAGGTCGGCGAGGAGGTCTTTATCCTGCCGCTGTCGGCGGTGCTGGAGTCGCTGCAGCCGCGCCAGGAGGATCTCTACGCCATGGCCGGCGATGACGTGGTGCTCAAGGTGCGCGACGAATACCTGCCGGTGGTGGCGGTGCATCAGGCCCTGGACGTCACCGGCGCCTGCACCGAGCCGACCCAGTGCATCGCGGTGATCGTCCAGGGCGAGGGGCGCCGCTACGCCCTGCTGGTGGACGACCTGCTGGGTCAGCAGCAGGTGGTGGTCAAGAACCTGGAGACCAACTACCGCAAGGTGCCCGGCGTCTCCGCCGCCACCATCCTCGGCGACGGCAGCGTCGCCCTGATTCTCGATATCGCCGGCCTGCATCGCCTCAGCCAGGGCAAGCAGCAGGCCGCCCATGATCAACGTCGGCAAGCGCCGAGCCCCTATCTGCCCCAGCCCGAGAAGGAGGTCGAACCCTCATGAGCGAGATGAACGTGGCCAACGTGGCCGCCGTGGACGCCGATAGCCGTGAATTCCTGGTCTTCTCCCTGGGAGAGGAGGAGTACGCCATCGATATCCTCAAGGTGCAGGAGATCCGTGGCTACGAGAACGTCACCCGCATCGCCAATGCCCCCGACTTCATCAAGGGAGTCACCAACCTGCGCGGGGTGATCGTGCCCATCGTCGACCTGCGCATCAAGTTCCACCTGGACAAGGTGGAGTATGGCGGCCAGACGGTGGTGATCGTGGTCAATGTCGGCCAGCGGGTGGTGGGCATCGTGGTGGATGGCGTCTCCGACGTCATGACCCTGACCCCGGAGCAGATCAAGCCGGCCCCGGAGTTCGGCGTGACCCTCTCCGCCGACTTCCTGAGCGGCCTGGGCAGCCTGGAGGACCGCATGCTGGTGCTGGTGGATATCGACAAGCTGCTGACCAGCGAGGAAATGGCGCTGGTGGAGAGCGTCAAGGAGTAAGGGGGGAGCGGGCCAGGGCAGGCCACCAAGGCGCCGCAGAGCGCCCGACAACAACGACCCTGACTCGGCCGCGGCACGCCGCGGCCCACGCTCAATTCATTCCCGCCCGAGCGGGAATCCGCTAACGCAAGGGGTAGTCGTGAAGCTTCTCGATAATATGACCGTCAGGGTCAGCTGGACCCTGGTGCTGGCCACCTTCAGTGCCCTGCTGCTGCTGCTCAGCGGCCTGGGCCTCTATGCCGTCAACCACAGCCAGCGGGAGCTGGCGGCGTTCAGCGCCGTCAACGTGGATCAGCAATCCACCCTCAACCGCGCCAACTCCATGATGATGTCCACCCGCATCGCCATGGAAAACGTGCACGCACAAATTCTCGATGCCGACAGCGATGGCGAGCGTCGCCAGGCGCGTCAGGCGGCTGCCGCCCTGGGCGAGCGCCTGGAGAGCGCCGAGCAAGTCTTCGCGGAGTTCGTGGCGCTGCCCGCCCAGCCGGACAACGAGGCGCTGATTCCGCCCATCGCCGAAAGCGTTCGGACGCTCTTCGACCGGGCGCTCTACCCGCAGCAGCGGGCCTTGGCGGAGGGCAATGTCGAGCGCTTTCAGGCCCTGCGCGGCGAGGCCGAACGGCTGAACGCCCAGTTCTATGCCGATGCGGTGAATTTCTTCCACACCGTGGAGGCGGAGGGCACCCAGCGCTACGAGAGCTTCTTCAGCGTGGCCAATGCGGTCAAGCTGGCGATCATCCTGGTGCTGCTGATCGCCGCCGCCACCGTGGTGGTGGTGCTGTGGGGCGTCACCGTCAACGTGATTCGTCCCCTGGGTCGGGTGGTCGACCACTGCGAGCGCATCGCCGAGGGGGACCTCTCCGAGGCGATCGAGTCCCGCGGCAATAACGAAATCGGTCGCCTCTACGGCGCCCTGGGGCAGATGCAGGCCGGGTTGTCGCGCACCGTGAGTCGCGTGCGCCAGGGCAGCCAGTCGATCTACGGCGGCACCCAGGAGATCGCCAGCGGCAACCAGGACCTCTCGGCACGCACCGAGGAGCAGGCCGCCTCCCTGGCGGAGACCGCCTCGAGCATGGAAGAGCTCACCTCCACCGTGGAGCAGAACGCCGACAATGCCCGCCAGGCCAGCCGCCTGGCCGTGGAGGCCTCCCAGACCGCCGGTCATGGCGGCGAGGTGGTGGGCCAGGTGGTGGAGACCATGCGCGAGATCAGCGACAGCTCGCGGCAGGTCACCGAGATCATCGGCCTGATCGACTCCATCGCCTTCCAGACCAATATCCTGGCGCTCAACGCCTCGGTGGAGGCGGCCCGGGCCGGCGAGCAGGGGCGTGGTTTCGCGGTGGTGGCCGGCGAGGTGCGCAACCTGGCCAGCCGCAGCGGCGAGGCGGCCCGTCAGATTCGCGAGCTGATCGATGCCTCGGTGGCCAAGGTGGATGCCGGCTCCTCCCTGGTGGATCGCGCCGGCCAGACCATGGGCGAGATCGTCCAGGCGGTGCAGAAGGTCAGCGACATCATGGACGAGATCGCCTCCGCCTCCCAGGAGCAGAGCCATGGCATCCTCCAGGTCAACCAGGCGGTGACCCAGATGGACCAGGTGACCCAGCAGAACGCGGCCCTGGTACAGCAGGCCGCTTCCGCGGCGGGTGCCCTGGAAGAGGAAGCCGCGCGGCTGCGCGAGGCGGTCTCCCAGTTCCGGGTCAACGACGCGGCCGGCGATGACCTGGCGCGCTGGCTGCCCGACCTGGGGCAGCGGCCCCGCACCACGCCGGCTAGCTCGTCGAGTGCCAAGCCGCCGGTGACCAGTGGCCGTCAAGACGACGACTGGGAAAGCTTCTAATCAATAAAAAATAACGACCCGGCGCCCCACGGGGGCGCCTCGCAGGGAGCCACGATATGCGAAATAACCAGCCGGTGACCCGTCGCGAATACGAACTCGACGAGCACACCTTCCTGATCTCGCGCACCGACCTCAAGGGGCGCATCACCTACGCCAACCCGGCCTTTATCGAGGTCAGCGGCTTCTCCCAGGAGGAGCTGATCGGCGCGCCCCATAACCTGGTGCGCCACCCGGAGATGCCGGAGGCGGCCTTCGCCAACCTCTGGGAGACCCTCCAGGAGGGCGAGACCTGGGTGGGGGTGGTCAAGAATCGCTGCAAGAATGGCGACTTCTACTGGGTGCATGCCAGCGTCACTCCCATCGTCGAGAACGGCGAGACGGTGGGCTACGCCTCGGTGCGCATCAAGCCCAGCCGCGAGGAGGTGGCCCAGGCCGAGGCGGCCTATCGGGAGATCCGCGAGGGGCGGGGCAAGCACCTGACCCTGCACCGCGGCCGGCTGCGTCGCCGCGGCCTGCTGGCCAAGCTCAAGCGGGTCAACCTGGGCTCCATGCGGGCCCGTATCAGCGGCATGGTGGCGATCTCCACGCTGCTGCTGCTGACCAGCGGCCTGCTGGGGCTCTATGGCCTGCAGGCGTCCGGCGATCGTCTCCAGGCGCTCAACCGCGACGGCCTCCAGGACGTGGCGCGCTTGCAGCAGATCGACCGCCTGATCACCGCCGGCTACGAGTCCCTGTTGACCACCAACCAGATGGAGCTGGTGCAGAACTCCCAGCGCCTGGTGGCCGACATGAGCGAGGTGGCCGAACGCCTGGAGACCATCTGGGGCGAGTTCCGCGCCCGGGAGGCCAACCACAACGCCCGGGCCGACGCCTTCGATGAGGGCCTGAACGCCTATGTGACCGATGGCATTCAGGAGATGGTGCAGGTGCTCTCCTCGGAGGATGCCTTCGAGATCTTCACCGGCGCCCAGCGTCGCCGTGATGCCTTGCAGTCGAGTGGTCGCGAGCTCTCCGAGCAGGTCAATGGCCTGATCGACGACAAGCAGGTCGCCGCCCTGGCGATGGCCGAGGAGGCCGAGGCGGGCAAGGCACAGATGATGATGGCCCAGCTGGGCATGCTGATCCTCGGCCTGGTGCTGCTGGTCGGGCTGGGCGCCCTGGTGGTGCGCAGCATGGTGCGTGCCCTCAAGGACTCCACCGCCTTCACCCTGCAGATGGCCGCCGGCAACCTGGGGGCCACCATGCCCTCGCGGCGCCGCGACGAGATCGGTCGCCTGATGAGCGCCCTGGATATCATGCGCAAGAGCCTCGGCAGCATCGTCGGCGACGTCAATCGCGGCGTCTCCGTGGTGACCCCGGCGGCACGGGATATCGCCCAGGGCAACGAGGACCTCTCCTCGCGCACCGAGCAGCAGGCCGCCTCCCTGCAGCAGACCGCCTCGAGCATGGAGGAGATGACCACCACGGTGCAGCAGAACGCCGACAATGCCCGCCAGGCCAGCGGCCTGGCGGTGGATAACGCCACCCAGGTGGGCCAGGCCGGCGAGCTGATGAGCCAGGTGGTGGAGACCATGGGGCGCATCACCGAGCAGTCCCGCAAGATGACCGAGATCATCGATGTCATCGACTCCATC
Organism: Halomonas sp. 328; assembly: GCF_015645095.1. Lineage (GTDB taxonomy): Bacteria > Pseudomonadota > Gammaproteobacteria > Pseudomonadales > Halomonadaceae > Bisbaumannia. The sequence continues at coordinate 196,906 of NZ_JADOTW010000001.1, read as the reverse complement.
GCCTTCCAGACCAATATCCTGGCCCTCAACGCCTCGGTGGAGGCGGCCCGGGCCGGCGAGCAGGGCCGCGGCTTCGCGGTGGTGGCCGGCGAGGTGCGCAACCTGGCCAGCCGCTCCTCCAATGCCGCCGGCGAGATTCGCCAGCTGATCGACGGCTCGGCCAAGGAGATCAGCAGCGGGGCCGGCCTGGTGCAGCGCGCCGAGGGGGCCATCGAGGAGGTGGTGGCCGCGGCGACCCGGGTCAACGACATCATGGGCGAGATTTCCTCGGCCTCCGAGGAGCAGAGCTCGGGGATCAATCAGATCAACCAGGCCATCAGCCAGATGGATGACGTGACCCAGCAGAACGCCTCCCTGGTTCAGCAGTCCGCGGCGGCGGCCACGAGCCTCGAGTACCAGGCCCTGCAACTGGCCAATGCGGTGGCCGCCTTCCGCCTGGCCGGCAGCGGCGTGGAGGAGATCCAGGCCGCCAAGGCGGCCCTGGCCCGGGAGCAGCGCCGTGGCGCGGCGGGCGAGGCCCGGGTGGCGCGACTGGCGCAACAGGACGGTCAGGCCAAGTCATCGCGGACTTCCGCCGTCACGCCGACATCGGATGCCGCTACCGAGGAGTGGGAAGCATTTTGAACGGAATCTCGTCCTGGGAGAGCGCCGGCCAGCCCGCCGGCGCCCTCGAGAAGGATCTCGAACTGACCGAGGCCGATTTCTCGAGGATCCGCGAACTGATCTATCAGCGCGCCGGCATCGTGCTCGCGGAGCACAAGCGGGAGATGGTCTATAGCCGCCTGGCCAAGCGCCTGCGCCACCATGGGCTGACCCGCTTCGGCGACTACCTGGCGCGCCTCGAGCGCCAGCCCCAGGCCAAGGAGTGGGAGGCGTTCACCAACGCCCTGACCACCAACCTCACCGCCTTCTTCCGCGAGGCGCACCACTTCCCGCTGCTGGCGGAGCATGTGCGTCAGCGGTCGGGGGCGATTCGTATCTGGTGCGCGGCGGCCTCCACCGGCGAGGAGCCCTACTCCATCGCCATGACCCTGGCGGAGGCCCTGGGCTCTCGAGCGACCCAGGCAGAGGTGATCGCCACCGATATCGATACCGACGCCCTGGCTCGGGCCCGGGCCGGCATCTACCCCATGGAGCAGGTGCGCAAGCTGGAGGAGGCGCGCATCAAGCGCTTCTTCCTGCGCGGCAACGGCCGCCATGCGGGGATGGCCAAGATCCGTCCGGAGCTGGCCGACCGGGTCCACTTCGAGGAACTCAACCTGCTCGCGCCCAGCTGGCCGGTGAGTGGCCCCTTCGATGCGATCTTCTGCCGTAACGTGATGATCTACTTCGACAAGGCGACCCAGGCGCGGATCCTCGAGCGCTTCGCCCCGCTGCTCAAGCCGGACGGCCTGCTGTTCGCCGGCCACTCGGAGAACTTCTCCTATATCAGCGAGGCCTTCCGCCTGCGCGGCCAGACCGTCTATATCAAGGCGCCTCGCTAAAGCCGCCATGGCATCGGCCGATACCAACAGAAGAACGTTGCCGGGTGCCCCCGGGTACCCCAGCCAAGGAGGACTGCCTTGAGTGCAGCCAAGATCAAGGTGCTGTGCGTCGATGATTCGGCGCTGATCCGTGAACTCCTCACCGAGATCATCAACCGCCAGCCCGACATGGAAGTGGTGGCCGTGGCCCCCAACCCCCTGGTGGCCCGGGATCTGATCAAGCAGCACAACCCGGACGTCCTGACCCTGGACGTGGAGATGCCGCGCATGGACGGCCTCGACTTCCTCGAGCGCCTGATGCGCCTGCGCCCCATGCCGGTGCTGATGGTGTCGTCCCTGACCCAGGCCGGCTCCGAGGTCACCCTGCGGGCCCTGGAGCTGGGGGCCCTGGATTTCGTCGCCAAGCCGCAGATGGGGATCCGCCAGAACATGCTGGAGTACGGCGAGGAGATCGCCGAGAAGCTGCGTGCCGCGGCTCGCTCGCGCCCCCGGCAGGCGCGCCGCGACGCCTCGGCACCGCGGCCGGCGGCCCTCAAGGCGCCGCTGGTCTCCAGCGAGAAGCTGCTGATCATCGGTGCCTCCACCGGCGGCACCGAGGCGATTCGCCAGGTGCTGGAGCCGTTGCCGGCCAACGCCCCGGCGATCCTGATCGCCCAGCATATGCCGGGGGGCTTCACCCGCTCCTTCGCCGAACGCCTCGATCGCCTGTGCCGCATCCGCGTCAAGGAGGCCGAGGAGGGCGAGCGCATCCTGCCGGGGCACGCCTACATCGCCCCGGGGGAGGCCCATCTGCTGCTGGCGCGCAGCGGCGCCAACTATGTGGCGCGCCTCGACAGCGGGCCGCCGGTCAATCGTCACCGCCCCTCGGTGGACGTGCTGTTCCGCTCCGCGGCCCAGCAGGCCGGTCGCAACGCCATCGGTGCCCTGCTCACCGGCATGGGCAAGGATGGCGCCCAGGGCCTGCTGGAGATGCGCCAGGCCGGGGCGGTGACCCTGGCCCAGGACGAGGCCAGCTGCGTGGTCTTCGGCATGCCCCGGGAGGCGATCGCCATCGGTGGTGCCGCCGAGGTGGTGAGCCTGGACGAGATGGCACCGCGGCTGATGGCCCTGGTGGCCGCCTCCGGACGCGCCCAGCGGGTCTGATGTGACGAGTCCCGGGAGCCAAGGCTCCCGCAACGAGAACCGAGAGGCCTAGCGATGACACGACTAATGCGCAGTATCAGTATTCATGCCGCCATGGTGGCGGTACTGAGCTGCTTCGCACTCTTTATCGGCGCCGTGGCGGGCATGGGCGTGCTGGTGGATCGCAATGCCGACCAGACCCTGCGCACCCTCAACCTGATCAGCGCCGAGCAGCTCAACGAGATCAACCGCGCCGAGTCGCTGCTCAATGCGGCCCGAGTCAACCTGGAGGGGGCCTCCAACAGCATCATGCTGGGGCGCATGGACGAGGCCAACCGCACCCTGGCCCTGGCCGGCGAGCTGCTGGATCGCGCCGAGGCGCGCTTCGAGCGGTTCGGGGCCACGCCCAAGACCGAGCAGGGCCAGGGCCTGGCCGAGGCCCTGGAGCGGGACTTCGCCGCCGTGCTGGGGCTGGCGCGCCAGCAGCATGGTGCCCTGGACGAGCTGGATACCCCCAGCTTCAACGCCCTGCGCGGCGAGCTGGAGGGCCCCGGCGCGGCCCTGGCGGCAAGCTCCGCCGCCTTCGTCGACTACGGCTTCGGGCGCAGCGAGACCCTGATGGCACGCTATAACGCCGATGCTCAGCGCTTCGCCTGGATCGGTGCCCTGGTGCTGCTGGTCACGGTGGTGATGCTGGGCCTGCTCTACCTGAGCCTGCGTCGGATCGTCATTCGTCCCCTGGGGCAGGCAGTGGAATGCCTGGAGCGCATCGCCAAGGCGGACCTCTCCCAGCAGATCCAGGTCCTCAGCCGCAACGAGATCGGCCAGCTGTTCGCCGCCATGCGCGACATGCAGCAGGGCCTGGCCCGCACCGTGGGCACGGTACGCGACAGCAGCACCGCCATCCATGGCGGCACCCGCGAGATCGCCTCCGGTAACGCCGATCTCTCCTCGCGCACCGAGCAGCAGGCCGCCTCCCTGGAGGAGACCGCCTCGAGCATGGAGGAGCTCACCGCCACGGTGAAGCAGAACGCCGATAACGCCCGCCAGGCCAGTGGCCTGGCCCTGGAGGCCTCCTCCACCGCCGAGCGTGGCGGCGAGGTAGTGCAGCGGGTGGTGACCACCATGCACGGCATCGCCGACAGCTCCCAGAAGGTGGCGGACATCACCGGGGTGATCGACTCGATCGCCTTCCAGACCAATATCCTGGCGCTCAACGCCTCGGTGGAAGCGGCCCGGGCCGGCGAGCAGGGCCGCGGCTTCGCGGTGGTGGCCGGCGAGGTGCGCAACCTGGCCAGCCGCTCGGCGGACGCGGCCAAGGAGATCAAGGCGCTGATCGAGGGCTCGGTGGCCCAGGTCCAGGAGGGCTCGACCCTGGTGGAACAGGCCGGCGCCACCATGCAGGAGGTGGTGGCCTCGGTGAAACGGGTCACCGATATCATGGACGAGATCTCGGCGGCCTCCCAGGAGCAGAGCGACGGCATCGAGCAGGTCGGCCAGGCGGTGAGCCAGATGGACGAGGTGACCCAGCAGAACGCCTCCCTGGTGCAGCAGGCCGCCACCGCCGCCGCCTCCCTGGAAGAGCAGGCCTCCCGGCTGGAGCGGGCGGTGGCCCTGTTCCGCCTGGCCCAGGACGAGGCCGCCATGCCGGCCGCCCCCGGCGAGGGCGCCATGGTCTCCTCCGGTGCTCCCCGGTCGCTGCCGAGCGAGGCCGCGGCCAGGCCCCCGGCGCGTCGCCAGAAGGCCCTGGCCGAGGATGACTGGGAAGAGTTCTGACCCGGCGGCCGGGGGCCCGGTCGCCGTGATACGAGAAAGCAAGTAGCGCTCCCTGACGATCGGTGCTCCGGTCGATATGAACGACAGCCAAGCAGTAATGAGGAATGGTAATGGCCGACAAGAATATGAGCATTTTGGTGGTCGACGACTTCCCCACCATGCGTCGCATCGTGCGCAGCCTGCTCAAGGAGTTGGGTTTCACCAACGTGGATGAGGCCGAGGATGGCCAGGATGCCCTGAGCAAGCTGCGCGGTGGCGGTTTCGAGTTCGTCGTCTCCGACTGGAACATGCCCAACATGGATGGCCTGGAGATGCTCAAGCAGATCCGCGCCGATGAGGCCCTCAAGTCCCTGCCGGTGCTGATGGTCACCGCCGAGGCCAAGAAGGAGAACATCATCGCCGCCGCCCAGGCCGGCGCCAATGGCTATGTGGTCAAGCCGTTCACCTCGGCGACCCTGGAAGAGAAGCTCAACAAGATCTTCGAGAAGTTGGGCAAGTAATCGACACCGGGGCGCGATGCCCATAGGAGATGCGAATGAGCGGTGAGGCTTCCCAAGGGTCGGCCCAGCAGGGCAATCCCGATGAGCTGGTCCAGCGCATCGGTTCTCTGACCCGCATGTTGCGCGACAGCATGCGGGAGCTGGGGCTCGACAAGGAGATCGAAAGGGCCGCCGAGGCGATTCCCGATGCCCGGGACCGCCTCAGCTACGTGGCCAACATGACCGAGCAGGCCGCGGACCGGGCGCTGAACGCCATCGACCGGGCCCAGCCCCTGCAGGACCAGCTGGGCAGCGAGGCCGAGGCCCTCGACAAGCGCTGGTCCGAGTGGTTCGAGAATCCCATGGAGCTGGATCAGGCCAAGGCGCTGGTGCGCGAGACGCGCCACTACCTGGGCGCGGTGCCGGAGGTGACCCAGGCCACCAACAAGGAACTCCTCGAGATCATGATGGCCCAGGACTTCCAGGACCTGACCGGCCAGGTCATCAAGAAGATGATGGATGTGATCCGCGAGATCGAACACCAGCTGGTGCAGGTGCTGCTGGACACGGTTCCCGATGGCGAGGAGCGCGAGGCGATGCAGCGGCGCGCCGCCGGTCAGTGGGAGGCCGATGCCAAGAAGCGCGAGGAGTCGCTGCTCAACGGGCCCCAGGTCAAGCCGGACGCCGCCGATATCGTCACCAGCCAGGACCAGGTGGACGACCTGCTCGACGAACTGGGCTTCTAACGCCGTTCGACTCGTCCCCGGAAAGCGCGGTAGTCGTGGATAAGGCCACGATTGACCGCGCTTTTTGGCGTATCGCCCCTTCCCCCCCTTGCCCACAATGGGGCCCGGGCAGTGGAGCTGCCCGTGAGCGACAGGGCGGACCATGGCCGAGGGCAGCAGCGACGACCAGGAAAAGACCGAAGAGGCGACGCCACGACGCCGGGAGAAGTCCCGGGAGGAGGGGCAGGTCGCCCGTTCCCGTGAGCTCACCACCTTCATGCTGCTGCTGGCGGGGGTGATCGGTTTCTGGACCCTGGGCGAGATGCTCTACGGCCAGCTCGGCCTGGTGATGGAGCAGGCCTTCCTCTTCGAGCGGCGCCACGCCTTCGAGACCATGCCGATGCTCAGCCACGCCTGGACCCTGGGCGAGCGCACCCTGCTGGCACTGCTGCCACTCTTCCTGCTGCTCACCGTGGTGGCCCTGGTGGCCCCGGCCCTGCTCGGCGGCTGGCTGATCTCCGCTAAGTCCCTCAAGCCTCAGCTCAGCAAGCTCAACCTCTTCAAGGGGCTCAAGCGCATCTTCGGCGTCCAGGCGCTGGTGGAGCTGCTCAAGGCGATCGCCAAGTCGCTGCTGGTGGGCAGCGTGGCGGTGACCTTCCTGTGGAGCACCAAGGGGCAGTTCCTGGGGCTGATGGATCAGCCCATCCAGCAGGCCCTGGCCAGCGCCCTGAGCCTGGCGGCCCTGGGCGCCGGCCTGGTCGTGCTGACCCTGCTGGTGGTGATCCTGATCGACGTGCCCTACCAGCTGTGGAGCCACGCCAAGAAGCTGCGCATGTCCAAGGAGGAGGTCAAGCGCGAGCACAAGGAGTCGGAGGGCGACCCCCACGTCAAGGCGCGGATTCGCCAGCAGCAGCAGGCGATGGCCCGGGGCCGCATGATGAGCGAGGTGCCCCAGGCCGATGTGATCGTCACCAACCCCAGCCACTATGCGGTGGCCTTGCGTTATGAGGAGGGCGGCATGGGCGCCCCCCGGGTGGTGGCCAAGGGGGTCGACGCGGTGGCACAGCGCATCCGCGAGCTGGGCGACGAGCATCGCATCCCGCGCCTGGAGGCCCCGCCCCTGGCCCGGGCCCTCTACCGCCACGTGGATCTCGAGGCGGAGATCCCGGTGGCCTTGTATACCGCGGTGGCGGAGGTGATGGCCTGGGCCTTCAACCTCAAGCGGGCCGATGCCAGCGGCGAGCCGGCGCCGCCGCGTCCCACCGACCTGCCGGTGCCGGATGAACTGGCTGTCCCGCCGGGGCAGCCATCAAGCGAGGAGCCTCGATGAGAGCGCTGAACGACTACCTGGGTCGCCATGACTGGGCGAACAATGTGCAGATGAAGCTGCTGGCGGGGCCCTTGCTGATCCTGCTGGTGATGGCGATGCTGATCCTGCCTCTGCCGCCCTTCGCCCTGGACCTCTTCTTCACCTTCAATATCGCGCTCGCGGTGATGGTGCTGCTGGTCAGCATGTTCACCCGCCAGCCGCTGGATTTCGCCGCCTTCCCCGCGGTGCTACTGTTTACCACCCTGCTGCGACTCTCCCTCAACGTCGCCTCCACCCGGGTGATCCTGATGGAAGGGCACCAGGGCGGCGATGCCGCCGGCAAGGTGATCGAGGCCTTCGGCCAGTTCCTGATCGGCGGCAACTTCGCCGTGGGCCTGGTGGTCTTCGCCATCCTGGTGGTGATCAACTTCATGGTCATCACCAAGGGCGCCGGGCGCATCGCCGAAGTGGGCGCCCGCTTCATGCTCGACGCCATGCCCGGCAAGCAGATGGCCATCGATGCCGACCTCAATGCCGGCCTGATCGGTGAGGAGGAAGCCAAGAAGCGGCGGACTCAGGTGTCCCAGGAGGCCGACTTCTACGGCTCCATGGACGGCGCCAGCAAGTTCGTGCGCGGCGACGCCATGGCCGGCCTGGTGATCATGGTGGTCAACGTGATCGGTGGCCTGTTGATCGGCATGCTGCAGCACGACATGGCCTTCAGCGATGCCGCCCGTACCTATACCCTGATGACCATCGGCGACGGCCTGGTGGCGCAGATTCCCGCCCTGGTGATCTCCACCGCCGCCGGCGTCACCGTGTCCCGGGTCACCACCGACCAGGACGTGGGCCAGCAGATGATCAGCCAGCTGTTCGTCAATCCTCAGGTGATGATCCTGGCCGCCTGCGTGATGGGCCTGCTGGGCCTGGTGCCGGGCATGCCCAACTTCGTCTTCCTGGTCTTCACCGCCCTGCTGGGCGGCCTGGCCTGGCTGCTGATCAAGCGCCAGCAGGACGCCCTGGTGCAAGAGGCGGAGAGTGCCCCGCCGCCGCCGCCCCAGGAGGCCCCCGAAGCGAGCTGGGACGATGTCCAGCTGGTGGATACCCTGGGGCTCGAGGTAGGGCACCGGCTGATTCCCCTGGTCGACCAGCGCCAGGACGGCGAGCTGCTGGGGCGCATCAAGAGCGTGCGCAAGAAGTTCGCCCAGGAGGTGGGCTTCCTGCCGCCGGTGGTACATATCCGCGACAACCTGGAGCTCGGCCCCAACACCTATGTGATCACCCTCAAGGGGGTCGAGATCGGCCGCGCCGAGGCCTACCCCGGCAAATGGCTGGCCATCGACCCGGGCCAGGTCTCCGGGCAACTGGACGGCACCGCCACCGAGGACCCCGCCTTCGGCCTGCCGGCGGTATGGATCGATGGCGGCCAGCGCGAGCATGCCCAGGTCTATGGCTATACGGTGGTGGATGCCGGCACCGTGGTGGCCACCCACCTCAATCACCTGCTGCACCAGCACGCCGCCGAGATGCTCGGCCGCGCCGAGGTGCAGCAGCTGCTCGACAAGCTCGGCGAGGAGCACAAGCCGCTGGTGGAAGAGGTGGTGCCCAAGGCGATCTCGCTCACCGTGTTGCAGCGCCTGCTCCAGCACCTGCTCGATGAGGAGGTGTCGATCCGCGATCTGCGCACCATTCTCGATACCCTGGCCGAGTACGCGCCCCAGCAGCAGGACGTGGGCGAGCTCACCGCCCTGGTGCGGGTCAGCCTGGGACGGGCCATTACCCAGCAGTGGTTCCCGGGTCAGGATGAGCTGCATGTGATCGGCCTCGATGCCCAGCTCGAGCAGGTACTGCTGCAGGCGATGAATGGCAGTGGCGCCCTGGAGCCGGGCCTGGCGGAGACCCTGATGGCCCAGGCCGAGCAAGCCCTGGAGCGCCAGGAGGCCAAGGGCGAGCCGCCGGTACTGGTGGTGCAGCACGGCCTGCGGCCGGTGCTGTCGCGCTTCCTGCGTCGGCGCCTGCGCCACCTGGTGGTGATGTCCCAGGCCGAGATTCCCGATGACCGCACCCTGAGAGTGACCAGCCTGGTGGGAGGTAATGGATGAGCGTGACCCGCTTCTTGGGCGCCAATGTGCGCGAGGCGATGCGCCGGGTGCGCAGCGCCCTCGGCGATGACGCCCTGATCCTGGCCAATCGACGCACCGACGAGGGCATCGAGATCCTGGCCATGGCGGAGGCCGAGGCGGCCCGCCAGGACGCCGCCGAGGGCCAGCCCGCGCAGCAGGCGCGCGCCCCGCAGCCGCCGGCATCCCCGGGGTGGCCGGGGGATGCCGAGCCGGAGACCGGCTTTAGCCTGCCCGCCGGGCGCAGCCCCGCGAGCTTCGCCCAGGCCCTGGCTGCCCGTCATGGCGTTAGCCTCTCCGAAACGCCGGCGTCGAGTCCGGCAGCGCGGGGCTCCGCGGCTGATTCTGCGCAAGCGCTAGCGGCGCGTCATGGCGTCAGCCTGACTGAGACTGCGGATGCGACGTCCTTTTCGCTGGGCGATACCGCGCCGAATCACGAGACGCCGCCACCCCGCCCGCTAAGCCGCGCCCGGGCCGCCTATCAGCCCGACGACGGACTCGTCCCGGAGCCCGCCCCGGCGTCGCTTCCCAAGCCGGTCGCCGATGATCCGGCCCCGAGACCGGTCACTGATCAAGCGGCCCCGAGGCCGGCCGCTGGGGAGGGCGACCCGGCTCAGTCGGCCGGCAACGAGGCCGACTTTATCGCCCTGAGCCAGCGGCTGCTGAGCGAGGTGCAGGATATGCGCCAGCTGCTGACCCGGGAGCCGCCGGCCCGGGAGGGGCGACCCGGGGCCCTGCAGGGGCTGCAGCGCCAACTGGTGGGGGCCGGTTTCGGCCATGCCCTGACCAGCGAGCTGCTGGCCAGCCTGCCCACCGAACTGGCCCTGGAAGAGGCCGAGGCGGCGCCGGTGCAGGCCTGGCTCAGGCGCAGCCTGGCGGCGCGGCTGACCACCCGGGAGGACGAGGCGAGCCTGTTTGCCGAGGGCGGCGTGCTGGCCCTGGTCGGGCCCACCGGGGTCGGCAAGACCACCACCACCGCCAAGCTGGCGGCCCGTTACGTGATGCGCCATGGCCCCGAGGGGCTGGCCCTGGTGACCACCGACAGCTACCGCATCGGCGCCCATGAGCAGCTGCGCATCTACGCCGATATCCTCGGCGTGGAGGTACACGCCCTGGACGCCGAGACGCCCCTGGAGGGGCTGCTCGAGCGCCTGGCCGACAAGGCCCTGGTGATCATCGATACCGTCGGCATGAGCCAGCGCGACCAGCGCCTGGTGGATCAGGTGGCACGACTCCAGGAGGGGGAGCGCCGGGTGCGCCTGATGCTGATGCTCAGCGCCACCAGCCAGGGGGAGACCCTGGAGGAGATCGTGCTCACCTACCGCCGCGCCGCCCAGGCGGCGGGGGCGCGCCTCGAGGAGGTGATCCTCACCAAGCAGGACGAGGCGGCGCGGCTCGGGCCGCTGCTCGATGCGCTGATCCGCCATGGCCTGCGCCTCAACTTCGTCTGCCATGGCCAGCAGGTACCCGAAGACATGGCCCGGGCCGATGGCCTGGCCCTGGTGGAAGCGGCCCTCGAGAATGCCGAGGCCTCGCCCAGCAATGGGCGAGTGGCGGCGGAGCTGCCGCGGCTGGCCGGTTGGTCTCGGGGCCTGGCGGGGCAGAGTCGCGCCCTCGGCGCCGCCTGGCAGCGCCTGCAAGCGGCCTTGCCCACCTTCCAGCCCCTGGCCGAGGCCTGGCAGGCGGCTGGCCTGCCCCTGGACCGACAGGCCGAAGCCCTGGAGCGCCTCTGGGAGCGGGAGACGGCCTCGCCTCGGGCGCTGATGCGCTGGGCGCGGCGGCGTCCCCAGGCCCAGGGCTGGCGCCAGCCCGACCTGCGCCTGGATGACCGGGGGCTCGGCCTGGGTCTGCCCAGCCTGCAGCATCGCCAGCCCGCCGACGAGCAAGAGCGTCTGGCCTGGGCCGACGACCTGGGCGTCGCCGCCCACCTGCTGCCCGGGTTACCCAGCCGCGAGGCCTGGGACTGGCTGGGCGAGCGGGTCCACCCCTGGCTGGCCCAGGCCTCGGGCAGCACCCGGGTCTGGCATCGGGGCGAGCGCCTGGCCCTGGGCGACCTGACCGGGCAGGGCGAAGCGTTGACGCCGCTGCCCTGTCGCCATCGCCAGGGGCCGGCGAGCCTCGAATTGTGCCAGCTCCCGGTGGCCGCCGCGCCGGCGGGCAGTCGTCGCCAGGAGGATCGCGCCCTCTGGGCCTGGCTCGGGGTGCTCAAGGATGATGCCGGCCGCCCGCTGGGGCAGCGCTACTGGCTCTCGCCGGCCTGGCTGGAGTGGGATGCCCTGGAGCTGCTGCGCCATCAGCTGGCCCTGGAGTCCCTGGAGCGCCTGACCCGACGCGCCTGGCAGCAGCTGCCGGAGGCGGGGCTCGAGGCCCTGGAGCCCCAGCTGCGCCTGACCCTGGCCGCCGGCCTGGCGGGCCTGGCCCTCGGCCTGGAGCAGAGCGAGGCGCCCTGGGCCCTGGACCTGCGCGGCGAGCTCTTGGCCCTGCAGGGGGGGCGCCGCACGCGCAGCGCCGGTCGGCTCCTGGATGGCCTGTTACAACTGCTGGCGGCGCGCGAGGCGCTGCGTGGCCTGACCCTGGGACTGGAGGAGTCGCGGTGAGCCGTATCGAGGAGCAAGGAGCATGAGCGCCGATCAGGCCCAGGGGCTGAGACGCTGGGCCGAGGCCCAGGGACGCGGTGCCGAGGATGGCCAAGAGCCGCATGCCATGGCGACGGATGAGGCGCGGCGCTCCGTCGAGGGCGACGCTACGGACGATCGGGAGACCGCCATCGCCAGGACGCTGAGGGAGATGGCGCTCGCCGAAGCGGCCGAGACGTCGAAGCCCCGGCCCGCGACGCCTGCCGAGGAGGTCACGGCGGGCATCGTGGGCGAGGCGGCGGACGACCGGGAAACGGCGATCGCCAGGGCACTGGTCGAGATCGCCCGGGAGGAGCGAGCCCTGGCAGCGAGCGGCCGGGGGGAGCCGGTCGCGGCAGAGGGGGGCGTGACAGCACCCCCGTCGAGCCCGGCCCAGGGCCAGCCCCGCGATCGGGTATCTCCCGGCGGGAGGCCGGCCGCGAGGCCGCGGCTCCAGGCGCAGCGTCGACTGCGGGTGTTGGGGCTCGCCGCTGATGAGCCGCCCAGGGCCCGACGGCTGCTGGCCACCTGGGCCGGCCGGGGCCAGCGCTGGGTGGGGCGGCCCGACGACTGGGAGGTCACACCGGTGGCCCTGGAGGCGGTGTCGCGTCATCCCGCCAGCGGCTACTGGGCGCTCTGGGTCACGCCGGGTCCCGAGGCCTTCCGTCGCGGCTATCGGTTGCTGAGGGCCCTGAGCCGCCAGCCCGGGCCCCGGCGCCTGTTGTTGCTGGTGCCGGGGCTGCGCTCGCGGCGCGGCCTGGCGGATAACCTCGCCGGGGTGGCCGAGGGGCTGGGTATCGAGTTGCTGGTGATCACCCCATGAGGCGCTGGCCGGTGGCGCTGTTCCTCCTGCTTCTCGCCGGCCAGGCCGTCGCCGCCGGCAGCTGGGTCGCCGAGCCACCGCCGCTGCGGCTCAGTGTCGTCGGTCGCGATACGGTCTCGGCGCCGATCCAGGCGCCCCCCGGGGTGGCGTCGGGGGCCGAGATCACTCGGGTGCGCTGGCGCCTCGAGTCGCCGGTGGGCGCGTTGCCGCCCCTGCGTCTCTGTCAGGCCGAGCGCTGCATGCCGCTGACCGGGCCCCGCGGCATCAGCGAGGGGCTGGCCGGGGCACCGGCGGACCGCCCACTGCGGCTCCATGGCCGGCTTCCCGAGGGGCAGCGTGGGGCCCTGAGTCTGGGGGGTATCCAGTTGATCATCGACTATCGCTGAGACGCGGCGATGAGTTGCCGCGAATAGCCCGCGGATTCGACGCCTATTCCCGCCTTCCCGCGGCGACTGGACCCCAATAATAGGAGAGGGTCGGTCGACTCCGTCGACCGGGTGAAACGACCTTCCAGTTCGAGGCGAGGCATGTACACGGCACAGGGCAAGATCGATCAGGGTGCACTCGTCGAGCAGTATCTGCCGGTGGTAAGGCGTCAGGCCCTGGCCCTGCAGGTACGGCTGCCGGCGGGCATCGAGCTGGATGATCTTATCCAGGCGGGAATGATGGGGCTGCTGGACGCCATGGGGCGCTATGACGCCTCGGCGGGGGCCACTTTTACCACCTTCGCCAGCCAGCGAATTCGCGGCGCCATGATCGACGAGCTGCGTAGCCGCGACTGGCTGCCGCGCAGCGTGCGGCGCAATGCCCGGGCCCTGGACGCCAGTATCCGGCGCCTGGAGCAGCAGTTGGGGCGTCCCCCGGAGGAGCGCGAGATCGCCGAGGACCTGGAGATCGATCTCGACATCTACCACCAGCTGCTGGGGGACACCAACAACGGCCACCTGCTGCCCTTCGAGGAACTGGTGGCGGAGGGCCAGGAGCCCAGCGCCGAGGAGGAGGGCGCCTCGCCCTTCCTGGCCCTGCTGGGCGGCGAGCGACGCGAGCGCCTGGTGGCGGGCATCGAGGCCCTGCCGGAGCGGGAGAAGCTGCTGATGGCGCTCTATTATCAAGAGGAACTCAACCTCAAGGAGATCGGCGCCGTCCTTGGCGTCACCGAATCCCGGGTCTGCCAGCTGCATAGCCAGGCCATCGGCCGCTTAAGAGCACGTCTCGCCGAAGAGTAGGCATGGCGTCGCAGGGCGCTACACCATCGGGCCGCTGGCCCACGATTTCCCTAGACCTCCCGCTGCCTCGGCAGCGGGTTTTTTATGTCGGCCAGAAACGCCGCGGGCCCCGGTCGGGGCCCGCGGTGGGGGTCAACGGTCGTTATGGCTTAGCCGGGCCTCGCCGCCCCGGGTCATCAGCAGGGCATAGTCGAGGAGGATCTCGGCGGACTCCTCCACCTCGGCTCGATCCACCGGGGTATCGTCTTCCTCGTCATTGCCGCGGGCATCCACCCAGTCCTCCAGTAGTTCCAGGCCCAGGGCCTCGCGGCGGGCATTCTCCAGGGCCAGCTGGCGGGCCTCCTGCGCCTCCAGTTCCTGCTGGCGCCGCTCCCGGTTGAGGCTGACGCTGGTCTGGTGCTCGCGCAGCTCCCGGGCCAGCTCCGCCTGGCTCTGCAGGTAGATGAAGTTGGGGTGCTCGCCGATGCGCTCCTGGTGGCCGGCGCGCAGCGCCTCGATAAAGCGCCAGGGCTCGCCATAGTTGCGGTACTGGACGGCACGCACCTGATCCCAGACCAGGGCGTTGTCGAGGCTGCTCTCGCCGATCACTTCCGGGTCGATCAGGCTGGGGAAGAGGATATCGGGGTCCACGCCGCGGTGCTGGGTGCTCTCCCCGGAGATGCGGTAGAACTTGGCTCGGGTCAGCTTGATCTGGCCGTGGCTCAGGTCGTTGAGGGTCTGCACCGTGCCTTTGCCGAAGGTGCGGTTGCCGAGTACCAGGCCGCGGCCATAGTCCTGGATGGCGCCGGCGAAGATCTCCGAGGCGGAGGCGGAGAGGCGGTTGACCAGCACCGCCAGAGGGCCGTCATAGAGGGTGCCGCTCTCGGTGTCGCCGTAGAGGCTGATGCGCCCGCGGGCATCGCGCACCTGCACCGTGGGCCCCCGGTCGATAAACAGGCCGATCAGGGAGTTGGCCTCGTGGAGGGCGCCGCCGCCGTTGTTGCGCAAGTCCAGGACGATGCCGTCGACCCCCTCGTCCTTGAGTTCCCGAACCAGGCGAGCCACGTCGCGGGTGGTGCTGCGGTAATTGCTCTCGCCGGCCTGCCAGGCGTCGAAGTCCACGTAGAAGGTGGGAATCCTGATCACGCCGATGCGATGCGGCTCGCCATCCCGTCTCAGCTCGATGATCTCGCGGCTGGCGGCCTGATCCTCCAGGGCCACGGTATCGCGGGTGATCTCGATGATCCGCGAGCGGGTCATGTCCACCGCCTGGGCGGGCACCACGTCGAGGCGGACCACCGAGCCCTTGGGGCCGCGAATCATGTCCACGACCTCATCCAGACGCATGCCGACCACATTGACCATCTCGCCCTCGTCATCATCGCCCTGACCCACGGCGATGATGCGATCCGCCGGGGCCAGCAGGCCGGACTTGTCGGCGGGGCCACCGGGCACCAGGCTGGAGACCTTGACGTACTCGCCCTCGGCCTGGAGCAGGGCACCGATGCCCTCCAGGGAGAGGCGCATCTGGATATCGAAGGATTCCCCCTGGCGCGGCGAGAAGTACTCGGTATGGGGGTCGATGGTGCTGGTCACCGCCGCCATGAAGAGGCCGAAGACGTCGTCGCCGTTGGTCTGGCGCAGGCGATTGAGCTGCCCCTCATAACGCTGGTGCAGGTTGTCGTGCATCTGCGCTTCGTCCTGGCCGGCCAGCAGCTGGGTCAGGGCGGCGTTCTTGAGGCGCTTGCGCCACAGCTCGTCGAGTTCCGCCTCGCTCCTCGCCCAGGGCGCCTCGTCCCGGTCGATCTCCAGGCGATCGTCGCTCTCGAAGGTGAAGTCGAGACCCGCCTCGAGGCGCGCCAGGATCCACTCGAGGCGCTGCTCCAGGCGCTCCTGATAGCGGTCATAGAGCGCATAGATGGCTTCCAGCTCGCCGTCGTAGAGCACGTCGTCCATGCGCGTCTCGAGATGGCGAAACTCGGCCACGTCACTCTCCAGCAGGTAGGCCCGCTGGGAGTCGAGGATATCGAGGAAGCGCTGGAAGGCCTGGCGGGACCACTGGTTGCCCAGGCTCACGTCGGCATAATGACTGTAGCGTAGCGATTCGGCGACCTCGGCGGCGGCCTGACGCTGGGCATCGGTGGGTTCTGGGGTGGCGAGGGTCGAGGCGCTGAATGCCAGGGTCAGCGCCAGGACCGTCAAACGCCGTAGGGCGACAGTCAGGCTCATCAATGAAGCACTCCCGAATTCATGTACACTTCCCATCCTTAGAAGACACGCATGCGGCCGTAGGGTTGCACCGACCGAACCGGCATTGTAGCAGCCCTTGTCGCCAGACACAGACCCTTCTGCGAGGATCCCCATGCCCCATTTGCCTACCCTCGAGCGCCTGCTCGGCTTCCTGCAGCGTTCCCCGACTCCCTGGCACGCGGTCGCCAATATGGCGCAGCGCCTGGAGCAGGCCGGTTACCGTCGCCTGGACGAGACGGCCGGCTGGCGGCTGAGCCCGGGGGAGAAGGTCTATGTGACCCGCAACGACTCCTCGATCATCGCCCTGCAGCTGCCCCGGGGGCCCTTGGCCGACCTGCGCATGATCGGCGCCCATACCGATAGCCCCGGCCTGCGCCTCAAGCCCAACGCCGCCAAGACCGCCCATGGCTGGTTGCAGCTCGGCATCGAGGTCTACGGCGGGGCGCTGCTGGCACCCTGGTTCGACCGCGACCTGGGCCTGGCCGGGCGGGTGCATCTGCGCCGCGACGACGGACGCATCCAGGGGGTCCTGCTCAACGTGCCGCGGCCGGTGGCCATGGTGCCCAGCCTGGCCATCCACCTGGACCGCGAGGCCAACAACGGCCGCGCCATCAACCCCCAGACCGAGATGGCGCCGGTGCTGCTGCAGGGTGGCCAGGCGACGGACTTCGAGGCGCTGATCAAGCGCTGGCTCTACGAGCAGCATGGCCTGGAGGGGGTGTCGCTGCTCGATTTCGAGCTGGCCCTGTATGACACCCAGCCGCCGGCCCGGGTCGGCGTGGAGGGCGAGCTGATCGCCAGTGCCCGCCTGGACAACCTGCTCTCCTGCTTTATCGGCCTGGAGGCGCTGCTGGCCTCGGATGGCGAGCAGGGCGCCGTGCTGGTGGCCACCGATCACGAAGAGGTGGGCAGCGCCAGCGCCTGCGGCGCCCAGGGGCCCTTCCTGGAAGACGTGCTGCGGCGCCTCAATGGCCAGTTGGGGGAGGGCGGCGACGAGGGCTTTATCCGCCTGATCCAGGCCTCGCGGATGATCTCCTGCGACAACGCCCATGCCCTGCACCCCAACTTCGCCGACAAGCATGACGCCGGCCATGGCCCGGCGATCAACGGCGGGCCGGTGATCAAGGTCAATGCCAACCAGCGCTACGCCACCAATAGCGCCACCGCGGCGATGTTCCGCGACCTCTGCCAGGCGGCGGGGGTGCCGGTGCAGACCTTCGTGACCCGCGCCGACATGGGCTGCGGCAGCACCATCGGCCCGATCACCGCCAGCGAACTCGGCGTGCCGACCCTGGACGTGGGGGTACCCCAGTGGGGCATGCACTCGATCCGCGAGACCTGCGGGGTGCGCGACGCCGACCAGTTGATCCGGGTGCTGACCGGTTTCGTCAATCGCGCCGAGCTGGTGTGATGCCCAAGCCGGCGTAAAACAAGCCGGCGTAAATCGAGCGGGGGCGCCTGGCGCCCCCGTTCCTCGTCCGTGAGGCTCGGCTCGAGGCCAAACGAAAACGCCCGCCTGGCGAACCAGGCGGGCGTTTTCTCGTGTCTTTGGTGGCTACGCCCTGATTCGAACAGGGGACCCCATCATTATGAGTGATGTGCTCTAACCAGCTGAGCTACGTAGCCAACGGCGCGTATACTACTCAACAAGGGCCTGATACGTCAACACTTTTTGACCCGCTTCGCGCGATCACCCCGACTCGGGGCGTTCGCTGGCCACGCCGAGTCGGGGCGCGGGATCGGCAGCGGGGTGGCGGCTCGCCGTCTCGGCCAGCGCCAGGTCGAGACGGCGCAGCAGGCCCGCGAGCAGGTGCCGTTCCCGGGGCGAGACCCTCGGGTGGTCGGCCAGGGCATCGAGCAGTGCCGTGCTGGCCGCCGCCAGCCGCGAGTCCCGATGCCCCGCGGCGCTGGCGGCATAGGCCGTGGCCAGGGCGGCGAACAGGCGGCGCTTGGCGGCGTCCACCGTGGGGGCCGCGAGGCCGTCGAGGCGGCGGCGCAGCAGCAGGCCGGCATAGCCCAGGTCGAGACCGGTGAGCCCCAGCGCGAAGAGGTGTCGCTGCGCTTCCGGCAGATCCTCGTCGTGGCGGGCCAGGTCGAGCAGGCGATCCGCCATGGCGCCGCTGAAGCGCGCCTCCGCCTGATGCAAGGGGCGCCGGTAGAGGCGCCGCAGGTCATGGACGGTGGCGCGGATCAGGCGTCGACGGCGCCGCTCGGTGGGCAGGCCGGGCAGGAGCCGGAAGCCCATCACCACCGTGGTAACGCCGATGATCATGCCCAGGGCCCGATTGACGAAGTCGTCCACGGCGAAGCTCATGGCATTGCCGGGCATGATCAGGATGATATTGCCGATCACGAAGGCCAGGCAGGGGCCCATCAGGCGGGGCTCGGCGGCGCCCAGCAGGCCCAGGAAGAGGGGGGTGAGCAGCAACAGGGCGAGCAGCGGGAAGCCACTGGCGGGGGCGAGCAGCACATGGCCGAACAGCAGGGCACTGGGAATGGCCGCCAGCAGCCCCTGCAGATAGAGCACGCTGGCGCCGACCGGACGCTCGAAGCCGGCGAACAGGGCCGAGAGCAGGGTCGCGATCATCATCGCGCCCATGGCGCCTTCCCAGCCGGTGGCCAGCCAGAATCCGGCCAGCAGGGCGAAGGCGCCGCCGGCCCGCAGGGCATTGAGCAGGGCGCTGAGGCGGTCACGATGGCGCGCCGGGGCGCAGCCATGCAGGCGCTGGCCCCCCGGCGCGGCGATGGCCGCCCGGGCATCGAGCATCACCAGGGCGTGACCCAGGGCCTCGCGCAGGCCGATCAGCAGGCGCTGCTGAGCCAGGTCTCCCGGCGGGGGCAGCGACACCTCGGTCTCCTCGGTCTCGGTGGCCTCGAGCGCCTCGAGGGCACTCAGCACCCGATGGCGCAGCGCCTGGAGCCGGGCCCGGCCCGCTTCCCCGGATGGGGGGCCCTCGGCGAGGGCGGCGAACTGCTCGGCGGCCTCGGCGAGCAGGGGGTGACAGGCGGCCTCGTCGGGGAGCCGGTCGTCCCGGCGCAGTTGCTGGAGGGCGTGCAGGGTCGCCATCAGGCGCAGGGTGCGGTGGGTGAGGAGGCGGCTGGCGCGGATGCGCCCACTGCCGTCGGGATCCTCGTAGCGGGCGGCGCGACTGTCGGGCTCCAGTTCGGTCAGGGGCATCAGGCCGGCGGTCAGGCTGGCCTGGAGCGTGGCGGGGTCGGCGTCGCCGAGGCGCTGGGCGGCATGGGTGAAGGCCTGGGTCAGCACCTTGTCGGCCTGGTCGATCAGGTGATCGCGAACCCGTACTGGCCAGAGCAGGGCGCTGACCAGGGTCGCGCAGAGGGCGCCCAGGCTCAGCTCGGTGAGCCGCTCCACGGCCACGCTGAACAGGGCCTGGGGCGCCGCGGCGGCGATCACCACGATCAGCATGGCGGTCACCGAGGCCATGATGCAGCCATAGGCGGCATTGCTGGACTGCAGCGAGCTCACGTAGGTGCATAGCATGATCCACAGCGTCAGGGCGCCCAGGGCCGCCGGCGGCACCTGCACGAAGGCTGCCATGATGGCGATGCCGGCCAGGCAGCCGGCCAGGGTGCCGGCCAGCTGGCTCAGCCCCTTCTCGATCACCATGCCGCTGAGCGGGCGCAGTTGCAGGAAGGCGGCCGAGATCAGCGCCCAGTAGGGGCGCTCCAGGTCGAGCCATAGCGCCGCGTAGAGGGCCAGCAGCATGGCCAGGGTGGCCTTGGTGGCGAAGCGCAGGGCACGGGCCGGTGGCGGCAGGTAGGCGCGTCGCCAGGTCGACACGGGATCACTCCGCCGCGGCGTCGAGGATGCGCACCGAGGCGGTCATGCCGACGCTGAGGGCGAGCCCCTCGGGCAGCTCGTCCAGGGCGATATGCACCGGGATACGCTGGGCCAGGCGAACCCAGTCGAAGGTCGGCTGGACCTGGGGCAGCAACTGGCCGTCGGGCGTCGTATTGGCATCGGCGATGCCGCGGCCGATGGCGGCCACCCGGCCGTTGAGGGTGGTATCCCCGCTCATCAGCGTGACCCGGGCGGGATCCCCCACGCGGATCCTCGGCAGCTTGGTCTCCTCGAAGTAACCGGTGACATACCAGGAGTCGTCCCGAACCAGGGCCATGACCGGACTGCCGGCGGCGACAGGGTTGCCGCCGGCGAGTCGCAGGTTGAGGACATGGCCGGCCACGGGGGCGGTGACGGTGGTGTGTTCCAGGTCGAGGCGGGCGCGGGCCAGCTCGCTCTCGGCCTGGGCCAGGGCGGCGGCGGCCACCCGGCGATCGATGCGCGCGGCCTCGAGATGTTCGGCACTGATGACCTGAGCCCCCAGGTGGTCGCGGCGCTCGGCCTCGTGCTGGCGCAGCTCGAGTTCGGCGCGGCGTCGCTCCAGGGTCGCCTCGGCGCCATCGACCAGGTGCTGGTAACGGCCGGGCTCGATGCGAAACAGCGGCTCGCCGGCCTCGACCGCTTGTCCGTCGGTGACCCATAGGGTCTCCACCGGCCCCGAGACCTGGCTGGCCAGGGTGATCACCACGGCGCGCACCCGGCCGTCCCGGGTCCAGGGGGTGTAGAGGTAGGCGTACCAAAGCCAGAGGCCGGCCAGTGCGGCCAGGGTCACGACCACCAGGGTCACGAGCAGGCGGAGTCGAGTGGACATCAGGGGCTTCCTGGGCCGATCGCCAGGAAGGCGATGGCGGCGGTCGAGAGAAGGAACAGCGAGGCGTCGAACCAGGCCTCGAACCAGAGCCGACGACCGGGCAGGAGACGGTGCAGGCCCCAGCGCAGCACCAGGGTGACGAGGGCGCCGAGCAGGGCATAGAGCAGCAGGGGAGCGATATAGAGGCCGCCGAAGGCGAATTCCTTGAGTTCCATCTCCGGATCCCGGACGGGTGGCGAGCCTCGAGTCTACCGCGCCGGCCACGGTCGGAAAACCGTGGCGATAAGTGCGGAGGCATCTCACCTCACTCAGGGTGGCTGAGAGGCGCTGGGGGCAAGCCGGAGCAAAGCGTCTTTTTCAGGGACGAAAAAGTCGAGCGTCCATGGATGGATTCACAGCGTCTTTGCGTAGTGCTTGCCCCCAGGCTAGCCTCGGGCCTCGACAGTGAGAGAGCTAATCGCTAACGCCTTGTATTCTAGACGTTAAAGCGGAAGTGGATCACATCGCCGTCCTTGACGACATACTCCTTGCCCTCCAGGCGCCACTTGCCGGCATCCTTGGCGCCCTGCTCGCCGCCCAGGGCGACGTAGTCGTCGTAGCCGATCACCTCGGCGCGGATAAAGCCCTTCTGGAAGTCGGTGTGGATCACCCCGGCGGCCTCGGGGGCGGTGGCGCCCACCTTGACGGTCCAGGCGCGCACCTCCTTGACCCCGGCGGTGAAGTAGGTCTGCAGGCCGAGAAGCTCGTAGCCGGCGCGGATCACCCGATCCAGGCCCGGCTCCTCCATGCCCATCTCGTCGAGGAACATGGCGCGTTCCTCGTCGTCGAGCTCGGCGATCTCCGCCTCGATCTGGTTGCACACCGGCACCACCACGGCGCCTTCCTCGGCGGCGATGGCCTTGACCACGTCCAGGTAGGGGTTGTCGTCGAAACCATCCTCGTTGACGTTGGCGATATACATGGTGGGCTTGAGCGTCAGGAAGCCGAAGCTCTTGAGCGCCTTCTTCTCGTCGTCATCGAGGCCGAAGCTACGCAGCGGCTGGCCCTCGGCCAGGTGGGGCTGGATGCGCTCGAGGATCGCCTTGGTGGCGATGGCGTCCTTGTCGCCACCCTTGGCGACCCGCACCAGGCGCTGGATGGCGCGCTCCACGGTGTCCAGGTCGGCCAGGGCCAGCTCCAGGTTGATGGTCTCGATATCGCTGGCGGGATCCACCTGGTTGGCGACGTGGATGACGTTGTCGTTGTCGAAGCAGCGCACCACATGGGCGATGGCCTGGGTCTCGCGGATATTGGCCAGGAACTGGTTGCCCAGGCCCTCGCCCTTGGAGGCGCCCGCCACCAGGCCGGCGATATCGACGAACTCCATGGTGGTGGGCAGCACCTTCTGGGGGTTGACGATCTCGGCCAGCTTGTCGAGGCGCGGATCGGGCATCGGCACGATACCGACATTGGGCTCGATGGTGCAGAAGGGGAAGTTCTCGGCGTCGATGCCGGACTTGGTCAGCGCATTGAAGAGGGTGGACTTGCCCACATTGGGCAGGCCGACGATACCGCAGTTAAAACCCATAATCTGTTCCTGAGAATGCTGTGCCGAGGGACGGGGTAAGTTGGCGCCATTGTACGAGATGGGGCAAGGATCAGCTATAAGCGGGAAGAGCGCCGCTTCGCGGCTGGAAGCTTGAAGAAAAACCTTACCCCCAGTGTTGGTGGAGCCATGGTGCTTTCCAGCTTCCAGCTAGCTTTCCGCCTTAGGCGGAAAAGCCGTGCAACCGGTTCATCGCCCGGGCCCAATCGCCGGCCAGGGCGTCGGGGAGGGTGGCCTGGATCTCGTCCAGGGCGGCCTCGATGGCGGCCAGCTCCGCCTTGCCGGGGCGGCTCAGCACATAGTTGACCACCTGCTTGGCGCTGCCCGGGTGGCCGATGCCGATGCGCAGCCGGTGGAAGGTCTTGTCGTTGCCGAGAGCGCTGATGATATCGCGCAGGCCGTTATGGCCGCCGTGGCCGCCACCGCTCTTGTAGCGGGCGGTGCCGGGGGCGATATCCAGTTCGTCATGGGCCACCAGCAGCTCGTCCGGGGCAAGCTTGTAGAAGTTGCACAGCGCCGCCACGGCGGCGCCGCTGCGATTCATGAAGGTGGTGGGCTCGAGCAGGTGAACCTCGTGACCGTCCAGGCGCACCTTGGCGTAGCGGCCCAGGAACTTCTTCTCCGGGCGCAGCTCGCTGAGCCCGCGCCGGGCCAGGGCCTGGACCAGCCAGGCGCCGGCGTTATGGCGGGTCGCCTCGTACTCGGCGCCGGGGTTGCCGAGTCCGATGATCGCCTTGATCTGGGGCATGTTGGCATCTCCACAAAGCAATCAAGCGCCCCGCGGGGCGCTTGATCGAACGGGCGAAGGGAGGCGAGGGCGCCTCCCGGGAGCGACGACTTACTCGGCGCTCTCTTCGCCGCCTTCTTCGCCTTCGGCCTCGTCACCACGGACCTTGGGCTTGGTCAGGTTGACCAGGGCCTGGTCGTGGTCGGCACCGTGGCTCAGCTCGACCAGGGTCACGCCTTCCGGCAGCTTGAGGTCGGAGAGGTGCAGGGTCTGACCGATCTCGGTCTCGGTGATGTCGATCTCCAGGAAGTCGGGCAGGTCCTTCGGCAGGCAGCTCACTTCCACCTCGTTGGCCAGGACGTGCAGTTCGCCGCCCTGTTCCTTGATGGCCTTGCTCTGCTCTTCGCCCACCACGTGCAGCGGCACCTTGATGGTGATGGCGTGGGTGGCGTCGACGCGCAGGAAGTCGGCGTGGGTGACCAGCGGCTTGAAGGGGTGACGCTGCAGGTCACGCACCACCACGGTCTCCTTCTGGCCGGCCACGTCGAGGGTGATCACGGAGGCGAAGAAGGCCTCGTCCTCGATGGCCTTGTAGAAGGCGGACTTCTCGACGGAGATCGGCTGGGGCGCCTTCTCACCACCGTAGATGATGGCGGGCACCTCGAGGTTCGCACGACGCAGGCGGCGGCTCGCACCTTTCCCCAGGTCGTTACGAACGCTGGCAGTCAAAGTGAATTCGGACATTGGAAAACCTCATGGGTTGGATCGAGAAAGCGCCATCCCCGCGACCAGGCGATAACGCTTTCCAGGGGCCCGGCGGTGCCGGGCGGGCGACCGAGCGCCGCGTTCTCAGTGGAACATGGCGCTGACGGATTCTTCGTTGCTGACCCGGCGGATCGCCTCGGCGATCAGCCCGGCCACGCTCAGCTGGCGAATCTTGCCGCTGCGACGGGCGGTCTCGGAGAGGGGGATGGTGTCGGTGACCACCACCTCGTCGAGCACCGAACCGGTGATATTGTCGACGGCGGGGCCGGAGAGGATCGGATGGGTGGCATAGGCCACCACGCGGCGGGCGCCGTGATCCTTGAGGGCCTCGCCGGCCTTGCACAGGGTGCCGGCGGTATCGATCATGTCGTCCACCACCACGCAGGTGCGGTCTTCGATCTCGCCGATGATGTGCATCACCTGGGCCTGGTTGGCCTGGGGGCGACGCTTGTCGATGATGGCGAGGTCGGCATTGAGCTGCTTGGCGATGGCCCGGGCGCGGACCACGCCGCCCACGTCGGGGGAGACCACCACCA
This sequence comes from Halomonas sp. 328, assembly GCF_015645095.1. Taxonomy (GTDB): domain Bacteria; phylum Pseudomonadota; class Gammaproteobacteria; order Pseudomonadales; family Halomonadaceae; genus Bisbaumannia. The sequence goes on along the minus strand of NZ_JADOTW010000001.1, from coordinate 172,712 downwards.
GGTCGTCGTAATTCTGGCGCTCGATATCGTCGAGCAGGATCGGCGAGCCGTAGACGTTGTCCACCGGCACGTCGAAGAAGCCCTGGATCTGGTCCGCGTGCAGGTCCATGGTCATCACCCGGTCGACGCCGGCCTTGACCATCATGTCGGCCACCACCTTGGCGGAGATGGGCACCCGGGCGGAGCGCACCCGGCGATCCTGACGGGCGTAACCGAAGTAGGGCACCACGGCGGTGATCCGGTGAGCGGAGGCGCGGCGCAGCGCGTCCACCATCAGGATCAGTTCCATCAGGTTGTCGTTGGTGGGGGCGCAGGTGGACTGCAGGATAAAGACATCCTTGCCACGCACGTTCTCATTGATCTCGACCGCGATTTCGCCATCGCTGAACTGGCCGACCGTGGCATGGCCGAGCCGGTTGTCCAGGCCCTCGGCAATCTTACGGGCGAGTTCGGGATTGGCGTTCCCGGTGAAAACCATCAATTTAGACACGCGCGGCACCTTTAGGAGTCTGGGGGATCTCGTCAGGGATGAGGAGCTTATCGAGCAGTCGGGCGGGAAGAAGTGGCTGGGGTAGCAGGATTCGAACCTGCGCATGGCGATACCAAAAACCGCTGCCTTACCGCTTGGCTATACCCCAGCAATCTTGCCGATTGGCCTGCCGCTGACCCGGGTCAGGACTCGGGTGCCGCTCGCTCTTCCAACACCGCGTGAAGAGGCGACCGGTTGCATCCCCGCGCCTTGAAGCCCTGCCAGTCGTGGCGGCCAAGTCGGCGCAGAATGCTATCCGCATCCGCCTCGTTCGTCAACCAGGCGAAGAGGCAGGCCCCGGTGCCGGTGAGCCGGGTCGGCGCCTGTTGGCCCAGCCAATCCAGTGCTTCGGCGACCGGCGGATAGAGCTCGCGAACCGTGGCTTCACAGTCGTTATGCCAGCCCTCCGGCCCCTCCTGCAATGCGCGCGCCATGGTAATGGGGGGGGTATGACGTGTCAATCGAGGGGCGCCGAAGACCGCCGGGGTGGCTACCGAGACGCCGGGGTGAATGACCACGAACCAGGGGGTGTCGAGCTCTACCGGGGTGAGCCGCTCGCCGATGCCCTCTGCCCAGGCGGCCTGGCCGTGGACGAAGACCGGCACGTCGGCGCCCAGGGCGAGCCCCAGCTCGGCAAGGCGTTCCAGGGACAGGTCCAGGCCCCAGAGGGCATTGAGGCCGAGCAGGGTGGTGGCGGCGTCCGAGCTGCCGCCGCCCAGGCCGCCGCCCATGGGCAGGCGCTTCTCCAGGTGGATGTCGGCGCCTTGCCGGCAGCCGGTCTCGTCCCGCAGCAGGCGCGCGGCGCGCAGGATCAGGTTCTCCTCGGCGGCGACGCCGGGCAGGGCCGGGGTCAGGCGCAGCGTGCCGTCGTCGCGGGTCGCGAAGGTCAGGGTGTCGCCGTGGTCGAGGAACTGGAAGAGGGTCTGCAGCTCGTGATAGCCGTCGGCACGACGGCCGGTGATATGCAGCAGGCGATTGAGCTTGGCGGGTGCCGGCAGGCGCAGGGGGGGCGTCACCGAGCCACCTCCGGGCGCCACTCGTTGACCACCAGGGTGACCCTGAGGCTGTCATAACTCATCACCAGGCGGCGCGGCAGCCAGAGCCCTTCGGCCCAGGTCCAGTCCCGGTAGTCGATCTCCCAGCCGGCCTGGCGCAGGCGTCGGGGGTAGCCCTGGGCATCCCGCTCCAGGTCGTGCTGACCGGCGGCGGGCAGGCCGCGGACCCAGTGGTCCAGGGCCGAGACCGGCAGGCTCCAGCCCAGCTGCTCCTGGAGCAGGGCCTCGGGGCTCTCGGCCTCGAAGCGCCCTTCGGGGGTGGTCAGGGAGACCCGGCCGGTGCGCCCCTCCAGGGTGCTGCGGCCGCTGCCGAAGGGGCCGCTCAGCAGCAGGCGATAGTGGTAGGGGGTCTGGCGCCAATCCAGGTTGGCGCTGGTGGCCTCCTCCGGGGTACGCAGGCCGACCCGGGCGATCAGCTCCCAGGTGTCCAGGGCCTCGAGGCTCGCGGCCTGGTCGGCCCAGGGGCCGCGCTCGCTGGGGGCCTCGGCGGGGGGGCGAACGGCACAGCCGGCCAGCAGGGTCAGTACCAGCAGGGGGGCGAGCAGTCGAATCATGGGGTGTCCTGGTTCAGCAGTGAGGGCTGGCGTTGCAGCAGGTCATCGATCAGCGGGCGTTCCTCGAAGCGCTCCAGGGCTTCGCGGAGGCGGGCGCGGGCCTCATCGTGACGGCCCAGGGCCCAGAGCACCTCGATCAGGTGGGCGGCGATCTCCTGATCCGGCATCCGCGCATAGGCCCGCTCCAGGTAGGGCAGGGCGGTATCCGGGTCGCCGAGGCGATAGTGGACCCAGCCCAGGCTATCGAGGATGGCGGCATTGTCGGGCTCCAGGGCGTGGGCCCGCTCGATCAGTGTGAGGGCCTCGTCGAGGCGGCGGTTCTCGTCGGCATAGGTGTAGCCCAGGGCGTTGAGGGCCAGGGCGCTCTCGGGGTCGCGACGCAGCAGTTCGTGCAGGTCCGCTTCCATGGCGTCGACATCACCGGCCTGGTAGGCGCGCATGGCCCGCAGGTAGCGCAGGTCGGCGGCCGCCGGATTGGCCGCCAGGGTGCGATTCAGCAGGGCATCCGCCTCGCCGGCGCGGCCGCGCTCGTCGAGCAGTTCCACCTCCAGGCTGGTGAGTTGGCTGAGCTGGTCGGGGTGGCGGCGGCGCTCCTCGGCGAGCAGCTCGCGAGCCTCATCGAAGCGTCCCGCCTCGTCGAGCAGCAGCACCGCCTGCAGACGGGCGGCCAGGAAGGCGTCCCCCGGGGGCACCTGGCGATAGTAGAGCAGGGCGTTCTCCACCTCGCCATCGGCGGCGGCGATACCGCCCAGCAGCAGGTAGGTCACCGGGGGGGCGTCGCCGGCATCGATCAGGGGCAGCAGCAGGCGTCGGGCGGGGGCCGGGGCATCATGCTCCAGGTAGAGGCGCGCCAGGGCCAGGCGCAGCTCCTGATGCTCGTCATGGTAGGCCAGCAGACTGTCGGTCTGGGCCTCGGCGGCGGCCAGGTTGCCCAGCTGGAGTTCCGCCTGGGCCAGGGCCAGGGTGAAACGGCTGTCGTCCGGGGCCAGGCTCAGGCCGCGTCGTGCCGCCCGTCGCGCCGCGGCGCCATCCCCGGCCTCCAGGGCCAACTGGGCGCGGATCAGCCATAGGGCGGGGTCATTGGGGCGCGACTCGGCGAGGCGAGCGAGGCGCGCCTCGGCGGCCAGGGGCGCGCCGCTGGCCGCTTCCAGCAGGGCGGTGGCCAGGACCGCGTCATGATGTCGCGGATGACCGGCGGGAAGTTCGCCGAGGAAGTCGCGCAGCCGCTCCCGCAGGGGGGGCAGGTAAGCGCCCTGTTCGATGGCCAGCTCGGCGAAACCGGCCAGGTCTCCCTGGCCACCCTGGGCACTCAGGACCAGGCGCGCCGCCAGGGCGCCTTCCCAGTCGCCCCGCTGTAGGGCCAGGCTGGCCAGCAGGCGCTGGGGGCCCGCCGCCTCGGGCGCCTGCTCCTGCCAGCGGCGTGCCGCCTCCTCCAGCAGGGCCGCGTCCTCGCTGAAGCGCGCCGCCAGGGCGGCCCGTTCCACCAGGGCCGGGTCGCCATAGCGCTCGGCGGCGCTCAGATAACCCTCGGTGGCGCGGCGGTAGTCGCCGCGCTGGCCGGCCAGCTCCGCCGTCAGCAGGGTGGCCAGGCCCTCGGCATCCAGGCCCCGGGTCACCGGCGGGGCGGAGGCCAGCGGATCCTCGGCGGGGGCCCCGGACGGGGCGATAGGGCTCCCCTGACAGGCGGCGAGCAGGGCGCTGAGCAGCAGGGGGGGCAACAGGCGTGGGGGCATGGTGAGCTCATTCCGTGGAACCTGAGCCCAGCATAACGGCTGAGGGGGGGGAGGCAATAGGGCAATCTCGCGCCGGGGCGGCAGGGGAGGCACTGCGGTGGGGGCGCCGCTCCTTGGTGGCTGTGGTAGAATGCGCCAGCTTTGGTCGCCGGTATGCTGCGGCGATAATGATCTCTTGGCGGCGCGGCCCGGATGGGGCGCGGCGAGATGGACCCCCGGACTCCTGAGCGAAGACGCAGATCGCATGACCCTCCTGGCACTCGGAATCAATCACAAGACCGCCGCGGTCGAGGTGCGCGAGCAGGTCGCCTTCACGCCCGCCCAGCTGGAACAGGCCCTGGCGGAGCTGCGCACCCTGCCCGAGGTGCGTGAGGCGGCAGTGCTCTCCACCTGCAATCGTACCGAGCTCTACTGTGTGACCGAGGCCAGCGGCGAGCGGGCGATCCTCGACTGGCTGGGGCGCTTCCATGACCTGGCGGTCACCGACCTGAGTCGCTGCGCCTACCACTACCTGGACGGCGAGGCGGCGCGACACCTGATGCGGGTGGCCGCCGGGCTCGACTCCATGGTGCTGGGCGAGCCGCAGATCCTCGGTCAGCTCAAGGAGGCCTACCAGCTGGCCCGGGAGTACCGTGGCCTGGGGGGCGAGCTGGAGCGCCTCTTCCAGCACACCTTCGCCGTCGCCAAGCAGGTACGCACCGAGACCGGCATCGGCGAGAACCCGGTGTCGGTGGCCTATGCGGCGGTCAGCCTGGCCAGTCGCATCTTCGATAACTTCGCCAAGGCCGAGGCGCTACTGATCGGCGCCGGCGAGACCATCGAGCTGGTGGCTCGCCACCTGCGCCAGGCCGGCGTCAAGCGACTGGTGGTGGCCAACCGCACCCGGGAGCGGGCGGCCCGGGTCGCCGATGCCTTCGACGGCGAGGCGATCGGCCTCGACGAGATTCCCGATGCGCTGATCCGTGCCGACATGGTGATCTCCTCCACGGCGGCGCCGCTGCCGATCCTCGGCAAGGGCATGGTGGAGCGGGCCCTCAAGCAGCGCCGCCACCGCCCGGTCTTCATGGTGGACATCGCCGTGCCCCGGGATATCGAGCCCCAGGTGGGCGAGCTCGCCGATGTCTTCCTCTATACCGTGGACGACCTCCATGAGGTGATCGAGGAGAATCGCCGCCATCGTCAGGTGGCCGCCGACGAGGCGGAGAGCCTGATCGAGCATGGCGTGGGGGCCTGGCTGCACGAGCGCCGGGTGCGCAGCGCCGGCGAGCTGATTCGCCGCTACCGAGGCCAGGGCGAGGCCCTGCGCGAGAGCGCCGAGGCCCAGGCCCTGGCCCAACTGGCCCGGGGCGAGGACCCCGAGGCGGTGGTCAGGCGCCTGGCCCGCCAGCTCACCAACAAGTTGATGCACGGCCCCACGCTGCAACTGCGTGAGGCCTCCGGGGCGGGCCGCCAGGATCTGCTGGCCGCCGCCGAGACCCTGTTACTCTCTCAGGATCCCTGAAGCAACCACAGGACCCTTCATGAAAGCCACACTGCGCCAGCGCCTGGACTCCTTTACCGAGCGTTTCGAAGAGCTCGCGGCCCTGCTCGCCGAGCCGGAAGTGATCGCCGATCAGGCGCGCTTTCGCGACTACTCCCGGGAGTATGCCGAGCTGGAGCCGCTGGTGGCCTGCTGGCAAGACTATGTCGGCGTCGAGGCGGATATCGCCGCCGCCGAGACGCTGCTCGGCGACAGCGACGCCGAGATGCGCGAACTGGCGGAGCTGGAGCAGGCCGAGGGGCGCGAGCGCCTGGCGGCCCTGGAGGTCGAGCTCAAGCGGCTGCTGATTCCCAGGGACCCGGACGATGGGCGCAGCGTCTTCCTGGAGGTGCGCGCCGGCACCGGTGGCGACGAGGCGGCGCTGTTCGCCGGTGACCTGTTCCGCATGTACTCCCGCTATGCCGAGAAGCACGGCTGGAAGGTGGAAGTGGTCAGCGCCAGCCATGGCGAGCAGGGCGGCTACAAGGAACTGATCTCCCGGGTCAAGGGCGACGGCGTCTACGCCCGCCTCAAGTTCGAGTCCGGTGCCCACCGGGTGCAGCGGGTGCCCGCCACCGAGTCCCAGGGGCGCATCCATACCTCCGCCTGCACCGTGGCGGTGATGCCCGAGGCGGACGCCGTGGGCGACGTGGAGATCAATGCCGGCGATCTGCGCATCGATACCTACCGCTCCAGCGGCGCGGGAGGGCAGCACGTCAATACCACCGACTCGGCGGTGCGCATCACCCACCTGCCCACTGGCGTGGTGGTGGAGTGCCAGGAGGAGCGCAGCCAGCACAAGAACAAGGCCAAGGCCATGTCGCTGCTGGCCGCGCGCCTCAAGCAGAGCGCCCAGGACAGCCAGCGCCAGCAGCAGGCCGATACCCGTCGCTCCCTGGTGGGCAGTGGTGATCGCAGCGAGCGCATCCGCACCTACAACTTCCCACAGGGGCGGATCACCGATCACCGCATCAACCTGACCCTCTACAAGCTGGGCGAGGTGATGGCCGGCGAACTGGACGAAGTGGTCGAGCCGCTGCTCCAGGAGCATCAGGCGGAGCAGCTGGCGGCCCTGCAGCAGGAGGCGTGATGACCCTCGATGCCCTGCTGGCGCGGGCCGCCCGGCGCCTGAGCGAGAGCGGTTCGGCAAGCCCGCGCCTCGACGCCGAGGTGTTGCTCTGTCATGTGCTGGGGGTGGAGCGAACCTGGCTCTACACCTGGGGCGACCGGCAGGCACCGAGCTTCGAGCGGGCCCGTTTCGAGGCCCTGGTGGCGGCCCGCGCCCAGGGGCATCCCGTCGCCTACCTGACCGGCGAGCGGGAGTTCTGGGGGCTGCGCCTGGCCACCTCGCCGGCGACCCTGATCCCGCGCCCCGATACCGAGACCCTGGTGGAAGCGGCCCTGGCCCGGGCCGTGGCGCCCACGGGGCGGCTGCTCGACCTGGGCACCGGTACCGGCGCCATCGCCCTGGCCTTCGCCAGCGAGCGTCCCGGCTGGACGGTGCTGGGCCTCGACCTCGCCCCCGAGGCGGTACGCCTGGCCCGGCATAACGCCGAGCGGCTCGGCATCGCCAATGCCCATTTTCGCGAGAGCGACTGGTTCTCGGCCTTGGCCGAGGAGAACGCCGACGAGCGTTTCGCGCTGATCGTCGCCAATCCCCCCTATATTGCCGCCGACGACCTCCACCTGAGCCAGGGCGATGTGCGCTTCGAGCCCGCCAGCGCCCTGGTGGCCGATCAGAATGGCCTGGCCGATCTCCGCCACCTGGTGGCCGAGGCGCGTCATTACCTGGCCCCCAACGGCTGGCTGCTGCTGGAGCACGGCTATGAGCAGGGGGCGGCGGTGCGCCGGGCCCTGACTGATGCCGGTTATGCCGAGGTGGCGAGCCTCACCGACCTGGGCGGCCGGGAGCGCCTTAGCCTGGGGCGATGCGATCCACGCTAAAGGGCATGGGGAGCAGAGTTAGCAGCGCCCCGCGACGGCCTGTCCCCAGGGTAGCCCCGGGCCTCCGTGCAGAAGCTTGCTAGCTGCGATAGCCCTAGCCGACTGGAGCCCCGGCGTAAACCTATGGTAATACTAGGTAACACCTCAGCTTTTTTTGCCAACAGGAGCTGACTTGCTGGTGAAAAGCGCTATCAATAACTCAATCAGCTAAGATGAATAGGTGCCTCACGCCGGTTGGCTGGCATGACATCTTTTTGTGCTCGGACACCCATTATAATGAAAGCCAAGACGCGATCCCTGGACCGTATCGATCTCAAGATCCTGCGCTGCCTGCAGGACAACGCCCGTATCTCCTACGTGGACCTGGCCGCCCAGGTGGGGCTCTCCACCACCCCCTGCCTGGAACGGGTCAAGCGCCTGGAGCGCTCCGGCATCATCCGCGGCTACAAGGCGGTGCTCGACCCCAAGGCCCTCAAGGCCAACCTGCTGGTGTTCGTCGAGATCAGCCTGGAGACCCAGTCGCCGGCGGTCTTCGACGAGTTTCGCCGGGCGGTCAGCAAGCTGCCGCAGATCCAGGAGTGCCACCTGGTCTCCGGCCAGTTCGACTATATCCTCAAGTGCCGCATCCCCGAGATGTCCGCCTATCGCCAGCTGCTCGGCGACGTCGTCCTGACCCTGCCCGGGGTCAAGGAATCGAAGAGCTATGTGGTGATGGAGGAGGTCAAGGAGGAGTTCTCCCTGCATGTGCCCGATATCGAGCAGCTGGAGAGCAAGTGAGGATGCCGGCGACGAGGAGCCTGACGTGGCGATGAACGACCAGGCGCTGCTGCGCTATAGCCGTCAGATCATGCTGGAGCCCATCGAGATCGAAGGCCAGGAGCGGCTGCTGGCCAGCCATGCCCTGGTGATCGGCGCCGGTGGCCTGGGCTCGCCGGTGGCCCTCTATCTCGCCGCCGCCGGGGTGGGGCGCCTGACCCTGGCCGATGCCGACGTGGTGGAGCTCTCCAACCTGCAGCGCCAGATCGCCCACGGCATGGCGGACCTGGGGCATAACAAGGCGGCGTCCGCCCGGGCGGCGGCGCTGGCCCTCAATCCCGACTGCCGGATCGAGACGCTCACCGAGCACCTGAGCGGCAAGGCGCTGACCTCGGCGGTGGCGGCGGCGGACCTGGTGCTCGACTGCACCGACCGCTTCTCCAGCCGCTACGCCATCAATCGTGCCTGCCTGGCGGCGGGCACGCCGCTGATCTCCGGGGCGGCGATCCGCTTCTCCGGGCAGCTGGCGGTGTTCGACCCGCGGGACGCCGAGAGTCCCTGCTATGCCTGCCTCTATCCCCCCGGGGAGCATGGCGAGAGCGACGAGGCGCTGCGCTGCGCCGAGAACGGCGTGGTGGCGCCCCTGGTGGGCGTGATCGGCAGCTTCCAGGCCCTGGAGGCGGTGAAGTGGCTGAGTGGCGCCGGCACCCCCCACCGCGGGCTCTCCACCTTCGACGGCCTGAGTGGCGAATGGCGCCGCTTCCGGGTGCCCCGGGACCCCGGCTGCCCCCACTGCGCCAACCGCTAGGCGCTACGGCGACTCCCTTCCCTGGCCGTGCCTAGTAATCGTCGTTGGAATGGCTAAGGGGCGCTGGGGGCAGGATGGAGCAGGGGTTTTTTGCCATGGGTGAGGAGCTCTGCTCCGAACGGGCTGGCCATGGATGGCCAGCACCGGTCCTGCGAGTGGAGCAGGATGCGAGAGCGAAGCAGGGCAAAAGTAGCGCCCAGGGAGGGGTTTACAGCGCCCCGCGACGGCCTGCCCCCAGGGTAGCCCCGGGCCTCCCGTGCTAACGGCAATGGCCCGGCTCATGCGCCCCTGGCTATCCCTTAGCCAGGGGCGCGGGCTATGCTGATTCCAACGCCTTCTCGCCTTGCCGGACCGCGACACGCCCTCCTTTCGGGTGGTTAGTGGGCTAATAAGGTATAGGATACTCACCATGCAGGGCGCCCCGTCTCGGCCCCGTATCGCCTCTCCGGATGATCGGAATCACTTGACGCCCTGGCCATGACGTTGCCGCTAATCGATCCCGGTGATTCTGTCGATATTTTCTCTAGTTGACTGTTAAAAATGGGCTTTTTGTCATTTCTAGGCGATTTCCCAATGCCGCTGACCAGAAAGTCGTTGTTAAATACTTGACATCTTCCCCGGGTCTGGTGCCAGACTAGGAGGCACGAAAGCGGCAGGGTAAGCCGCGACCCATCCCGGCGATGTGGTCAACTATTTCAACAACAACCCTGATGGCTTCGAGGCCATCCACTACCAGGAAGGTCTGCATGACCACCGATGCATCACTCCATGCCGGTCCCCGCTCCTATTACCGCGATAGCGTGGCGGTGGAACTCGCTCCCTGCCCCCCCCTGGACGGCGACACTCACGCCGATGTCTGCGTGATCGGCGGCGGCATCACCGGCTGTTCGGCGGCCCTGCACCTGGCCGAACGCGGCCATTCGGTGGTGCTGCTGGAGGCCAACGAGATCGGTTTCGGCGCCTCCGGGCGCAGCGGCGGCCAGATCCTGCCGGGGCTGGGCACCGATATCGCCACCGTGGAAAAGGCCCTGGGGCTGTCGGCGGCCCGGGAGATCTGGGAGATGAGCCGCGAGGCGGTACGCCTCACCGCCGAGCTGGTGGAACGCCACGCCATCCCCTGCGACCTCAGCTGGGGCTACCTGCACGCCGCGGTGAAGCCGCGCCATGTCAAGGAGCTCTGCGACTTCCGTGATCGCCTGGCCCGGGACTACGATTACCGGGCCCTGAGCTGGCTGGAGGGCGAGGCCCTGCGCGAGCACGTGGTCAGCGACGCCTACCCCGGCGCCCTCTACGAGAGCGAAGCCGGTCACCTGCACCCCCTCAACTACACCCTGGGCCTGGCCCGGGCCGCCCAGCGGGCCGGGGTACGCCTCCACGAACACAGCCCCGTGCTGGCGGTGGAGGAGGGCGCCCCGGCCCGGGTGCGCACCGCCCAGGGCCGCGTCACCGCCGACTTCGTGGTGGTGGCCGGCAATGCCTATCTCGGCGGGCTGTTGCCGCGGCTGAGCGGCCGCATCATGCGCGCCGCCAACTACATGATCGCCACCGCCCCCCTCAGCGAGGAGCAGGCCGCCCGGGTGCTGCCCCGCAACGATGCCCTGGCGGATGCCAACTTCGTCCTCGACTACTACCGGCTCAGCGGCGACCGTCGCCTGATCTATGGTGGCCAGGTCAGCTATGACGGCCGCGAGCCCAGGGGCCTGTCGGCACGCATGGACGCCAAGATCGCTCGCCTCTTCCCGGTGCTGGCGGGGGTGCCCATCGACTACCGCTGGGGCGGCGACGTGGCCATCACCCTGAATCGTGCCCCGGACTTCGGGCGGGTGGGCACCAACCTCTACTATGCCCAGGGCTACTCCGGCCATGGCATGGCGCTGGCCGGGCTGGCCGGCAAGCTGATGGCCGAGGCCATCGATGGCCAGAGCGCGCGCTTCGACGCCTTCGCCGCCATGCCCCATCGTCCCTTCCCCGGCGGCGAGCGGCTGCGCACCCCGCTGCTGGTGCTGGCCACCGCCTTCTACAAGCTGCGCGACCGTCTATAACGAAAACGAGGGCGGCGGACTCCTCCGCCGTGCCGAGACACGAGGCTGTTATGAAAGATCTCGAGAGTTGGCTCAAGGAACGCCAGATCACCGAGGTGGAGTGCCTGGTCAGTGATATCACCGGCATCGCCCGGGGCAAGATCGCCCCGGTCTCCAAGTTCGTCGCCGAGAAGGGCATGCGCCTGCCCGAGAGCGTGCTGCTGCAGACCGTCACCGGCGACTATGTGGAAGACGACATCTACTACTCGCTGCTCGATCCGGCGGATATCGACATGATCTGCAAGCCGGATCTCTCCGCCGCCTACCCGGTGCCCTGGGCGCTGGAGCCCACCGCCCAGGTGATTCACGACTGCTTCGACAAGCAGGGCAACCCCATCGAGCTCTCCAGCCGCAACCAGCTCAAGAAGGTGCTGGCGCTCTACGCGGCCCAGGGCTGGAAGCCGGTGGTGGCGCCGGAGATGGAGTTCTACCTGACCAAGCGTTGCGAGGACCCGGACCTGCCGCTGCAGCCGCCCATCGGCCGCAGCGGCCGTCAGGAGACCGGCCGCCAGTCCTTCTCCATCGATGCCGCCAACGAGTTCGATCCGCTATTCGAGGACATGTACGACTGGTGCGAGGCCCAGGGGCTGGATATCGACACCCTGATCCATGAGGAGGGCACCGCCCAGATGGAGATCAACTTCCGTCATGGCGACCCCCTGGTGCTGGCGGATCAGGTCTTCCTGTTCAAGCGCACCATGCGCGAGGCGGCCCTCAAGCACGACGTAGCGGCTACCTTCATGGCCAAGCCGGTGACCAACGAGCCGGGCAGCGCCATGCATATCCACCAGAGCGTGCTGGATGCCGTCACCGGCCAGAGCGTCTTCTCCAACGACGACGGCACCATGAGCGAGCTCTTCCTGCACCATATCGGTGGCCTGCAGCGGTTCATCCCCGAGGCGCTGCCGCTGATGGCGCCCAACGTCAACTCCTTCCGCCGCTTCCTGCCCGATACCTCGGCGCCGGTGAACGTGGAGTGGGGCGAGGAGAACCGCACCTGCGGCCTGCGGGTGCCGGATTCCACCCCCCATAACCGGCGGGTGGAGAATCGCCTGCCCGGCGCCGATGCCAACGCCTACCTGGCCATCGCGGCGAGCCTGCTGTGCGGCTATATCGGCATGGTCCGCGGCATCAATCCCACCGCCCCGGTGCAGGGCCGCGCCTTCGAGCGACGCAATATGCGCCTGCCCTTCACCCTGGAACATGCCCTGGAGCGCATGGAGGGCTGCGCGGAGCTCGAGGAGTTCCTGGGGGGCAAGTTCCTGCGCGGCTATGTGGCGGTGAAACGGGTCGAGAACGAGAACTTCAAGCGGGTGATCAGCTCCTGGGAGCGGGAGTTCCTGCTGCTGAGCGTGTAAGGCCTGGCCGCCTTCGGCGCCGTCCCGTTGAGAGCGTCGCGGGACGGGCCGGATAGGCTGGGAGGGTGGCTTCCCGCCGAACCAACAACAACGACACTGAGGTGCCAAGATGTCCTACCAACGCAAGCTGTCCCTGGCCGTTGCCGCGGCCTCCCTGACCCTGGCCGCCGCGGCCGCCCAGGCCAATGAGGTGCGGGTCTACAACTGGTCCGACTATATTGCCGAGGATACCCTGGAGCGCTTTACCGCCGAGACCGGTATTCGCGTGATCTACGACGTCTTCGACAGCAACGAGGTGCTGGAGGCGGCGCTGCTCTCCGGACGCTCCGGCTATGACGTGGTGGTGCCCTCCAACCACTACCTGGTCCGCCAGATGGCCGCCGGGGTCTATCGGGAACTCGACCATGACCTCCTGCCCAATATGGTCAACCTGGATCCGGCCCTGCTCGGCGAGCTGGAGACCGTGGATCCCGGTAGCTACTACTCCATCCCCTATATGTGGGGCACCAACGGCATCGGCTACAACGCGGGTCGCCTCCAGGAGATCCTCGGCGACGACGCCCCCCTGGACTCCTGGGCGCTGCTCTTCGACCCGGAGGTGACCGGGGCCCTGCATGCGGCGGGTTGCGGCATCTCCATGCTCGACTCCGGCGACGAGATGCTGCCGGCGGCCCTGGCCTACCTGGGCCTCGACCCCCACAGCACCGATGCCGACGAGATCGCCCGGGCCGGCGATACCATCGCCGCGGTGCGCGAGCATATCACCTACTTCCACTCCTCCCGCTATATCTCCGACCTGGCCAACGGCGACCTCTGCGTGGCGGCCGGTTACTCCGGCGACGTCTTCCAGGCCGCCGACCGCGCCGAGGAGGCCGGCAATGGCCACGAGATCGCCTATACCATTCCCAAGGAGGGGGCGGCGCTGTGGTTCGACCTGATGGCGATTCCCGCCGATGCGCCCAATCCCGAGAACGCCCACGCCTTTATCAACTTTATCCTCGAGCCGGAGATCGCCGCCGGCATCACCGAGTACGTGCTCTTCGCCAACCCCAACCGGGCGGCCAATGAGCATCTGCCCGAGGAGATCCTCAATGATGCCTCCATCTATCCCACCGAGGAGGTGATGGAGAAGCTGTTCGTGGCCAAGGCCAAGCCGCTCGCCGCCCAGCGGGTCATCACCCGCACCTGGAACCGGGTCAAGTCCGGTAACTGATCGGCGCGCCGCCCCTGTGTGATCGGGGGCGGCCGCCTTCCCGTCGCGGATGTCCTGGAGATAAGTACCATGACCCAACCCATGACCCTGGCCGATACCGACGCCCAGGTGCGTCCGGCGAGCGAGACCCCGGTCTCGTCGGGCAAGAGTTCGCGTGTCCAGAAGGAGACGCTGATGGAGATCCGCCGCGTCAGCAAGCGCTTCGATGAAGTGCTGGCGGTGGATGACGTCAACCTGACCATCCGTCGCGGCGAGATCTTCGCCCTGCTGGGGGGCTCCGGCTCCGGCAAGTCGACGCTGCTGCGCATGTTGGCCGGCTTCGAGAAGCCCAGCGAGGGACAGATCCTGCTGGAGGGGCAGGACATCTCCCGCACGCCCCCCTACGAGCGGGCCATCAACATGATGTTCCAGTCCTATGCGCTCTTCCCGCATATGACGGTGGCCGAGAACATCGCCTTCGGCCTCAAGCAGGACAAGTTGCCCAAGGCGGAGATCCGCGAGCGGGTCGCCGAGATGCTCAAGCTGGTGCATATGGAGGGCTACGCCAAGCGCAAGCCCCACCAGCTCTCCGGCGGCCAGCGCCAGCGGGTGGCCCTGGCCCGCTCCCTGGCCAAGCGTCCCAAGCTGCTGCTCCTCGACGAGCCCATGGGCGCCCTGGACAAGAAGCTGCGCACCGAGATGCAGCTGGAGGTGGTGGAGATCCTCGAGCGGGTCGGCGTGACCTGCATCATGGTCACCCACGACCAGGAAGAGGCCATGACCATGGCCGACCGGGTGGCGATCATGTCCGATGGCTGGATCGTCCAGGTGGGCTCGCCCATGGACGTCTACGAGAGCCCGGCCAATCGCATGGTGGCGGAGTTCGTCGGCACCGTGAACCTCTTCGCCGGCGAGATCGTGGTGGACGAGGCGGACCACTGCGTCATCGACAGCCCGGAGCTCGGGCGGCGTATCCGCATCGATCACGGCATCAGCACCCCCGCCGACGAGCGCGGCGTCTGGGTGGCGGTGCGCCCGGAGAAGACCCTGCTGAGCCGCGAGCGGCCCGAGGGGGAGTTCAACTGGGCCGCCGGCACGGTGGAGGACATCGCCTACCTGGGGGGGCTCTCGGTCTATTTCGTGCGTACCGAGCAGGGCCACCTGGTCAAGGTGAGCCTGGCCAATACCACCCGGCGCAGCGAGCGCCCCAGTTGGGGCGATGCGGTCTATATCCACTGGGACGAGCGCAGCGCCGTGGTGCTGCGCGACTAGCCGGCGCGACTCGCCCGAGTCGATTCGCCGACCCCGGAATTCCCGCTCCCGATCGGAGGCCCCTATGCCTGCCCTGACGTCGCAACGCCTGCGGCGGTGGCTCAAGCCCCGCCGCGGCTGGGTCATCGCCGTGCCCCTGCTGTGGCTGACCCTGTTCTTCCTGCTGCCCTTCGGCATCGTGCTCAAGATCAGCCTTTCCGAAGCGGCCATCGCCATCCCGCCCTACAGCGCCATGCTGGATTTCGGCGCCGAGACCCTGAGCCTGGTGGTGACCTTCGGCAACTACCTCTTCCTGATGTCCGACAGCCTCTATGTGTCGGCCTACTGGGGGTCGCTGAAGATCGCCTTCGTCTCGACCCTGGCCTGCCTGCTGATCGGCTACCCCATGGCCTACGCCATGGCCCGGGCCCCGGCCCATTGGCAGCTGGTGCTGCTGCTGCTGGTGATGCTGCCCTCCTGGACCTCCTTCCTGATCCGGGTCTACGCCTGGATGGGTATCCTCAGCAACAACGGCCTGATCAACAACACCCTGCTGTGGCTGGGGCTGATCGATTCGCCGATCCGCATGATGAACACCAACTTCGCGGTGATCCTCGGCATCGTCTACGCCTACCTGCCATTCATGGTGCTGCCCCTCTATGCCAACCTGACCCGCCTCGACGGCTCCCTGCTGGAGGCCGCCTCGGATCTCGGTTCGCGCAGCATCAATACCTTCCTCAAGGTGACCCTGCCGCTCTCCAAGGGGGGAATCATCGCCGGTTCCATGCTGGTCTTCATCCCGGCGGTGGGGGAGTACGTGATCCCCGAGCTGCTGGGGGGGCCCGATACGCTGATGATCGGCAAGGTGCTGTGGGAGGAGTTCTTCAACAATCGCGACTGGCCGGTGGCCTCGGCGCTGGCCATGGTGATGCTGGGCCTGCTGCTGATCCCCATCGCGCTCTTCCATCGCTATCAGTCCCGTGAACTCAAGGAGTGACCATGAGAAAGCCATCCTTTACCACGGTGATGCTGATCCTGGGGCTGGTGTTCCTCTACCTGCCGATGCTGATCCTGGTCTTCTACTCCTTCAATGCCTCGCGGTTGGTGACGGTCTGGGCGGGTTTCTCCGGGCGCTGGTATATCGAGCTGTTCCGTGACCAGCAGATCCTCTCGGCGGTCTGGACCAGCCTGCGCATCGCCTTCTTCTCTGCCAGCATGGCGGTCTGCCTGGGGACGCTGGCCGCCTTCGTGATGGTGCGTTTCGGTCGCTTCCGCGGCAAGACGGCGCTCTCCAGCATGGTCACCGCCCCGCTGGTAATGCCGGAGGTGATCACAGGGCTCTCGTTGCTGCTGCTCTTCGTGCACATGGCGCAACTGATCGGCTGGCCCGCGGATCGTGGCATGGTGACCATCTGGATCGCCCATACCACCTTCTGCAGCGCCTATGTGGCGGTGGTGGTCTCTTCCAGGCTGCGCGAGGTGGACCTCTCCCTGGAGGAGGCGGCCATGGACCTGGGGGCGCCGCCGGTGAAGACCTTCTTCCAGATCACCCTGCCGGTGATCGCCCCGGCACTGGCCGCCGGCTGGCTGCTGGCCTTCACCCTGTCGCTGGATGACCTGGTGATCGCCAGCTTCGTCTCCGGGCCCGGGGCCACCACCCTGCCCATGGTGGTCTTCTCCTCGGTGCGCCTGGGCGTCTCCCCGAAGATCAATGCCCTGGCCACCCTGATCATCCTGGCGGTCTCCCTGGCCACCTTCCTGGCCTGGTATTTCATGCGCCGCAGCGAGGCCAAGCGACGCCAGGCGATGCGCATGCAGGCCCAGGAAGCGTGATATCGGTGTTGTCTGATAGTTGACGAGTAATGAAGCCTGATAGCCCCTGACACCCTGTCAGGGGCTATTTTTTCGCTGTTTTCTGCTTTTCGTCTGGCTGGCTTGTGGTAGCATGGTAAGAATAATCAACACAAAGGGAGCGAGCCGATGTCCGCCCAGCAGCCTACCAACCATGTGGCCTCCTACTATGCCGCCTCCGCCAACCCCGGCCCCGAGCGCCCTGCGGTCAGCGGCCGCGTGGAGTGCGATATCTGCGTGGTGGGGGCCGGTTTCACCGGTATCTCCGCCGCCCTGCACCTGGCCGAGCAGGGCCAGTCGGTGGTGGTGCTGGAGGCGGCCCGGGTCGGTTTCGGCGCCTCCGGGCGCAACGGCGGCCAGCTGGTCAACAGCTACAGCCGCGACATGGACGTGATCGAGGCCAAGTACGGCGACGAGACCGCCCGGGCCCTGGGCAGCATGGCCTTCGAGGGCAACCGCATCATCCGCGACCGCATCGCCCAGTACGCGATCGATTGCGACCTCAAGGAGGGCAACCTCTTCGCCGCCTGCAATGCCAAGCAGCTCGAGGGGCTGCGCGAGCACCAGGCGCTCTGGGAGCGTTACGGTCACGACCGGCTGGAGCTGCTCGAGGGCGAGGCGGTCCAGCGGGAGGTGGGCAGCTCCCGCTACACCGGGGCCTTGGTCGATCACTCCGGGGGGCATATCCACCCCCTCAACCTGGTGCTGGGCCAGGCCGCCGCCTTCGAGTCCCTGGGCGGGGTGATTTATGAGCAGAGCCCGGTGACCCGGCTGACCCATGGCGAGCCGGTGGTCTTGACCACCCCCGGCGGCGAGGTGCGCGCCCAACGGGTGGTGCTGGCCGGCAACGCCTATATGCAGGGGTTGCTGCCGTCGCTCGAGAACAAGTCGATGCCCTGCGGCACCCAGATCATTACCACCGAGCCCCTGGACGAGGCCACCGCCCGGGCGCTGCTGCCCAACGACATGGCGGTGGAGGACTGCAATTACCTGCTCGACTACTATCGCCTCACCGCCGACAATCGCCTGCTCTACGGCGGCGGCGTCAGCTATGGCGGCCAGGACCTGGCCAGCATCGAGGCGGTGATCCGCCCCAAGCTGCTGAAGACCTTCCCGCAGCTGGCCGACATCAAGGTGGACTACGCCTGGAGCGGCAACTTCCTGTTGACGCTGAATCGCCTGCCCCAGTTCGGCCGGCTCAACGACAACGTCTACTTCGCCCAGGGCTACTCCGGTCATGGCGTGACCTGCTCGCACCTGGCCGGCAAGCTGATCGCCGAAACGATGCGCGGCGAGAGCGAGCGCTTCGACGCCTTCGCCGGCCTGCCGCACCTGCCCTTCCCGGGCGGGCGCCTGCTGCGGGTGCCCTTCTCGGCGCTGGGGGCCTGGTACTACACCACCCGCGATAAGCTGGGGATCTAACACCAGCCTTATTCATGAGGTGCGGCGGGTAGTTGCTCAGGGGCGCTGGGGGTGGGTCGAAGCAAAGCGTCTTTTTCAGGGGTGAGGAGCACTGCTCCGAACGGGTAGGTCATGGATGGCCGACCCCGGCCCTGCAAACGGAGCAGGATTGCGTAGCGCCGCAGGAAAAAGGCGAGCGCCCATGGATGGATTCACAGCGTCTTTGCGCGGGGCCGGCCTGCCGGAGTGCCCACCCCCAGGTTAGCCCCGGGCCGTCAGTTTCCCACAACCTTAGCTTCTTGGGCGCTGGCTATCCGGGTCATAGAGGGCCCGGTAGCCCACCGCCGCCACCCGCATCGGGTAGTGCTCGCCGAAGTACTCCAGCAACAGCTCGCGTCCCTCCTCGGCGTAGCCGTGGGGCAGGTAAGCCAGGGCGATATTGCGTGCCAGCGAGGGCCCGTAGGCGATGCTGGTGGTGTAGCTGCGCCGGCCCAGGGCATCGACGGGCACCTCGCCGCTAGCCGGGTCGAGCAGCGGCGACTGACCCACCGGGAAGCGCGGTCGCCCGGCGCTATCCGTATTGGCCTCCATCACCAGGGTGCAGAGCCGCGCCGGCTGGTGGGCGCGCGCCCGCTGTTCCAGGTAGGCGGCCTTGCCGAGGAAGTCGGCGCTCTTGACCCTGGGGCGCGCCAGTCCCGCCTCGTACAGGTTGTAGTCGGTCAGCAGGTCCACGTTCTGCAGCCGCAGGCTCTTCTCCAGGCGCCGGCTATTGGCGTAGGTCTCGATACCCACCGGCACCACCCCCGCCTCGAAGAGCGGGTCCCAGAGGGCGAGGCCATAACTGAAGGGCACATGGAGCTCCCAGCCCTGCTCGCCCACATAGGAAATCCGGAAGGCCCACACCGGCAAGCCGGCGAGCCGTATCTCCCGGGCGCCGGCGAAGGGGAAGCGCTCTTCCTCCAGCGCCTCCGGCGCATCGCATAGCGCCTGCAGGGTCTGGCGCGCCCGGGGGCCCCAGACCCCCAGGGTGGCCAGGCCATCGCTGCGGTCCTCCAGGTGCCAGCGGCTCAGCCCGAAGGCCTCCGCCTGGCGACGCATCCACACCAGGTCCCGATGGCCGGTATCGCCGCCGCAGATCACCCGCCAGGCCCGCTCGCCCAGGCGCACGATGGTCAGGTCCGAATGGATGCCGCCGGCGGCGTCCAGGAAGTGGGTATAGACCCCCTTGCCGATGGGGGTGTCGCCGCCCACCTTGGCCACCGAGAGCCGCTCCAACAGCGCCTCGGCGTCGCGGCCCGAGAGGTCGTAGATGGCGAAGTGGGAGAGGTTGATCATTCCCACCCCCTCGCTCATCGCCAGTTGCTCGGCATTGGAGACCCGCCAGAAGTGCCGGGCGTCCCACTCCACGGGGCGCTCCGGGACCCGCTCGAGCCACTCGGCGAGGCGTGCCTCGTTGGCGGCATAGCCGTGGGCGCGCTCCCAGCCCGCCGCCTCCATGAAGTAGCCGCCCAGTTCCCGCTCCCGGGGCCAGAAGGGGCCACGGCGCAGGTCGCGACCGCTCTCGAAGGGCTCCCGGGGATGCACCGGCGGATCATAGATCTTGCGGGCGATCTCCCGGCAGCGCCCCAGCACATGGCCGGGGGTCTTCTGCACCGGGTAGAAGCGCGCGATATCGATGCCGCAGGGGTCGAGCTCGGGTCGGCCATGGGTCAGCCAGTCGGCCAGCACCTTGCCCATGCCGGGGCCATCCTTGACCCATACCGCCTCGCAGCACCACAGGCCGCGTACCTCCGGGGCCTCGCCCACCAGGGAGCCGCCGTCGGAGGTGACCGAGAGCAGGCCATTGAAGGAGTGCTTCTCGTCCCAGCCCAGTTCGGCGAGCCGTGGGGTCAGTTCCAGGGCTCGCTCGAAGGGAGCGGCGATCTGCTCGGCGCTCAGGTCGCGCATGGAGGGGGAGAGACGCGCCTGGTCCCGGGAGAGGATCTCCCGGGGGGGCACCAGCCGTGGCTCGGTGGTCTCGTAGTAGCCCCACTCCAGCTGGCCGCCCTCGGTGGAACGGGGGTCGCCGGTATCGCGCAGGTAGGCGGAGTTGCCCTGGTCGCGCAGCAGCGGATAGCCGATCTCCTTGCCGCTGCCGGCGAAGTCGTCGAAGGGCCCGAAGAACAGCAGCGGATGCTCCACCGGCATCAGCGGCAGGGCCACCCCGGCCAGGGCGGCGGGCAGGGGGCCCCAGATGCCGCAGGCGAGGATCACCAGGGGGGTGGCGATATAGCCCTTCGGGGTCTCGACCCCGCAGACCCGGCCGTCCCGGACATCGATGTCCAGGGCCGGGGTGTCGGCGAAGGTGCGTAACTGGCCGCCGGCCACCGCCTCCTCGATCAGCCGCCCCGCCACCCGCTGGGAGCGGGGCACCACCAGGCCGGCGTCCGGGTCCCAGAGGGCGCCCAGGACCCGCTCGCGGTCGAGCAGCGGGAAGCGTGCCACCGCCTGGTCGGCGTCGATCAGCTCGGCGCGGGTGCCGAAGGCCTTGCCCGAGGCCACCTTGCGCCTGAGCTCATCCCAACGTGCCTCGTCGCCGACCCGGGCGATCTCCAGGCCGCCGATCTTGTGGTAGTGGCCCAGCGCCTCGTAGAAGCGCTGGCTGTAGGTGGTGGTGTAGCAGCTCAGGCGGTCGTGGGAGGTCATGTAGCAGAAGTCGGAGGCGTGGGCGGTGGAGCCCGCGTCGGTGGGAATGGCCGCGGCGTCGAGGCCCACCAGGTTCGTCCAGCCGAGTGCGATCAGGTGGTGGGCCACCGAGGCGCCGACGATCCCGCCCTGGCCGATGATCACCGCGTCCGCCTGTGTCGGAAGGGTCGCCATTGGGTATCTCCTTCCTCGAGGAAGCCATGGTGGTTTTAGCCTAGTGCAGCCTCACGACCGAGCCGGTGGCTCGGAGAGGGTGGGTGTCGCCCTGTCGATGATAGGAGTCGCTCTCGAGCATGGTGCCTGGGCGTCGCTAACGGGCGACAACCGATGCAAGCTCATGACAACTTGCCGCCGGGGTACGGAGGCGGGGTGGGGGAGGCTTATACTGGGAGCGTCTTGTAGTGATTGCCGATGAGACGGCCGGATGTCGTCTCGTCGCGCCGAGTGATCCATGGAGCAGGCGCCTCGTCACCCGTTGAGAATCGAGGAGGCGTCATGAGTAAAGCCATTATCGTCGGAACCAGTCTGGCGGTCCTGGGCCTGGGGGGCCTGGCCCTGGGGGCCTACCAGGGGCAGCAGTTCGCCGGCGAGTCGGCGGTGGATGTGCCCGCCCCGGTCTATGCCGAGGTGCTGGGGGTGGAGCCCGCGGTGCGCCGCAGCGAGGTGCCCCGGGAGGTGTGCGAGGAGGTGGTCACCTACCGCCAGGCCCCGACCCAGGACCCCAACCGCCTCGTGGGTACCGCCGCCGGAGCCATCGTCGGTGGCCTGCTGGGCAACCAGGTGGGCGGCGGCAGCGGCCGCAAGCTGGCCACCGTAGCCGGTGCCGTGGGCGGCGGCCTGGCCGGACGCGAGGTGCAGAACCGCGTCGAGGCCAATCAGGTGCAGCCGGTCACCGAGCGGCAGTGCCATACCGTGACCGAAACCCATGAGGAACATCTGGGCTATAACGTCAGCTACCGCCTCGACGACGAGGTGCGCACCCAGCGCCTGGATAACCCGCCCCAGGCGGAGCGCCTGCCGGTGGTGGAGGGCCAGGTGCAGTGGCAGGCCACGGCGGTCGCCGAGCGTGACGCCTAAGCGACTCGACTGGCCAGGCCAAGGGGCCTGTCTCCCGTCCTAAAGTGCCAAGGGGGCCGCGATTGCGGCCCCCTTGGCGTTTCCGTGCATGACGCCGTTACTTGGCGAGGGCGGGATTCCCTTCGGCGACGCCATCCTCGGCGCGCTTGCCGAGCAGGCGCAGGGCCAGGGCCAGCACGCCCAGGCCGACGATCAGGCCCAGCCACCAGCTGACGCCATGACCCACCGCCACGGTGCCGAACAGCAGGGCCACCACGCCGACCAGCAGCGCATAGGGCAACTGGGTGCGCACATGCTCGATCAGGTCGCAGCCGCTGGCCATGGCCGCCAGCAGGGTCGACTCGGCCAGCGGCGAGCAGTGGTCGCCCCAGACCGCGCCGGCCAGCACCCCGGCCACCGAGGCGTAGAGCAGCGGCATGCCCTCGGCGGTGCCCGCCAGGCCATGCAGGTCGAGGATCGCCCAGGCCAGGGGAATGGTCAGCGGCATCATGATTCCCATCACGCCCCAGGAGGAGCCGGTGGCGAAGGCGGTGAAGGCGGCCAGGGTGAAGATGGCGGCCGGCAGCCACTGGGGCGAGAGCGCCTCGCCGAGGGCGGCGATCAGGAAATCGCTGGTGCCGAGCGAGGCGTTCACGTTGGCCAGGGCCCAGGCCATCATCAGGATGGTCAGGGGCAGCAGCATCGACTTGACCCCCTCGAACCAGTAGTGGGTGGTCTCGCTCATGGTCATCAGGCGCTGCGCCAGGGTCATCACCACGGCGGTGACACAGGCGGCCAGGGAGCCCCACATCATGGCGGCGAAGGCGTCCCCTTCGCCGAAGATATCCCAGATGCCGTGATCGCCCGGGCCCAGCTCGGCGGCGCCGGTGGTGTAGATCCCGCCGATGGTGAAGGCGACCAGCACCAGCATGGGAATCACCGCATTGGTGGCGCGCAGGGCGATGCCCGGCTTGGTCTCGATCTCGGCCTCTTCGACGACCGCCTCCCGGGGCGTCACCGGCGAGCGGCTGGCATGGCCGGCGAGGGCGCGGCGCTCGGCGGCGAGCATGGGGCCAAAGTCGCGGCGGCTCCACACCAGCAGGAAGACGAAGGCCACCGCCAGGAAGGGGTAGAAGTTATAGGGCAGGGCCTGGATGAAGACGCTGTAGGCGGACTCGTTCCAGTCGTCGATATCGCTCATGGCCTGCTGAATCAGGCCGACCTGGAAGCCGATCCAGGTGGTCACCAGCAGTACCGCCGAGACCGGCGCTGCGGTGCAGTCGACGATATAGGCGAGCTTGGCCCGGGAGATGCGCAGCTTGTCGAAGATATTGCGCATGGTGTTGCCGACGATCAGCGCATTGGCGTAGTCGTCGAAGAAGATGGCCAGCCCCAGCAGGCCGGTGGTGGTCTGGGCCTGGCGGCGGTTACGGATATAGCGGGTGATCCGTGCCGCGATCCCCTGGGTGCCGCCGTTACGGGAGATGATCCCTACCATGCCGCCGATCAGCAAACAGAAGAGCACCACCGCCATGTGTTCGCTGTCGCTGGCGGCCTCCAGCAGGTGCACGCTCACCGTCTCGTTGAAGGCGGTGAACAGGGCCGCGGCGCTCATGCCGTGGTAGATCCAGCCGCCCAGCAGGATGCCCAGGAAGAGCGCCACGATCACCTGGCGGAAGACCAGGGCGATGCCGATGGCGGTCAGTGCCGGGACCAGGGAGAGCCAGGCGGGAATCGCCGAGAGCGCCTGGCGTTCCAGCAACTGGCCCTGGGCGTCGAAGAGTTCCAGAACGCCGGCACCCTCGCCGAGGGTCGCCTCGGCGAGCCACTGGCCCGCCTCGCCCTCGACCAGCGTCAACGGCCGGCCATCCAGGGTCAGGCGGTGGTCGGCGTCGGCGCCGACGGCGATCTCGAAGCCCACCCCCTGAAGGATCAGGCCGGGCGTCGACAGGCGCTCGTCGGCCAGCAGGGGGCCGGCGGCCATCAGCAGCAGGAGCAGCAGGCCGGTCAGCCAGAGTCGTCGTTTGGGAGTTTCCATGGAGGTTGCCTCGTTGTTGTGGGGGTCGTTGGATGGGCAAATCCCGGCCCGCCGGCTCGCATCGCGAGCCGGAGATTCCGTGTTTTCTTGGTGTTGTACGCTGAGTGGATCAGGACAGATCGCTACGCCGAGAAGTGGGTGCGGCCACTCTTCGGTAAGGCTGTCGCAGTTGGCACGCTGTCTACGCGGAGGCCCGGGGCTACCCTTGGCTATTCCACTGCGATAACCCGGCAGGGCGATCAGACGTGGCGTAGATACCAGTCATATTCCAACTGACTCACCGCCTGCATGGCCTGGGCCCGCTCGGCGCGGCGGTTGGCCACGAAGACGCGGATAAAGTCGCGGCCCAGGGCCTCGCCCAGCACCTCGTCGGCTTCCAGCAGGTCCAGGGCCTGCTGCCAGCTGTTGGTCAGGCTGTCTTCCACCTGCTCGTAGGCGTTGCCGGTGATCGCCGGCGGCGGGGTCAGCTCGCGGGTCAGGCCATCGTGCAGGGAGGCCAGCAGGGTCGCCAGCAGCAGGTAGGGGTTGACGTCGGCGCCGGCCACCCGGTGCTCGATACGCCGTGCCGCCCGCGGCCCGGAGGGCACGCGCAGGGCCACCGAGCGGTTGTCGAAGCCCCAGGTAGGGGCCATGGGCACATAGAGGCCCGGCTGCAGGCGGCGGAAGGAGTTGAGGTTGGGGGCGAACAGCGCCATGGAACTGGGCATGCGCTCCAGCAGGCCGGCCACCGCCTGGTTGAGGCGGGCGCTACCGAGGACATCGTCGCCGGGCTCGCTGAAGACGTTATTGCCCTCGGCGTCGAGCAGGCTGATATGCACATGGGTGCCGTTGCCGGCCTCCTGGCCGTAGGGCTTGGCCATGAAGGTGGCCTCGAAGCCATGCTTGAGGGCCACGCCCTTGATCAGGCGCTTGAGCAGCACGGCGCTGTCACAGGCCTGGACAGCATCGGCGCAGTGGATCAGGTTGACCTCGAACTGCCCCGGGGCGCACTCCTTGAGGGCGGTATCCAGGGGCAGGCCCTGGACCTCGGCGGCGCTCTGGATCTCCTCCAGGAAGTCGGCGTATTCGTCCAGCTCCAGCATCGAGTAGAGCTGGCTCTGGGTGGCCCGCTCGCCGCTGCCCGGGGAGCGGGGCGGCTGAATCAGCCCCGCCTCGTTACGCTGGCGGTCCACCAGGTAGAACTCCAGCTCCAGGGCCACCACCGGGGTCAGGCCCAGGGCGGTCAGGCGTCCCAGCACCCGGGAGAGCACCTGGCGGGGGTCGGCGAAGAAGGGCGACTCGTCGGGCTCTACCATGGTCATCAGCAGTTGCCCCTGGCGGCCGCCGCGCAGCCAGGGCACCGGCATCAGGCTGCCGGGAATCGGTCGACAGAGGCGGTCGCCGTCGCCGGTGGCCAGGCCCAGGCCGGTCTCCTCGATGGTGTTGCCGTTGATATCCAGGGCGAAGACCGAGGCGGGCAGGGCGATGCCGCTCTGGTAGGCCTTGGTCAGGTTGTCCCGGGGGATGCGCTTGCCGCGGATGACGCCGTTGAGGTCGCTGATCAGCAGGTCGAAGCTGTCGATCTCCGGGTGGCGGTCGAGAAAGGCCTGGACGTCATCGGTGGGGGTGGAAGACATGGCGCTCACCTATGGGGCTTATGGTCGTTGTTGATGACCTTTATCCTTTCTTGGTGGGTGGGTGTTGTCAAATCCTTTACGTTTTTGCGGGTCTTAGACTTTTGGATAAATCGAGATATTTATTTTTAAAAACAGTTATTTATATATCTATCAATGGATTTGGTTACGACGGCGCTTGGAAAGATAAATCAACGGCGGTATGTTGAGTAAACCATAACAACGCCCGAGCGACCCTGCGAGGAGCCAGCCATGACCGCAAGACCCCTGGTGGGGGTGATTGCCTGCCGCCGTGAGGTGGAAGGACACGCCGCCCAGATGGTGACCGACAAGTACCTGAGCGCCCTGCGTGAGTATGGGCTCAACCCGGTGATCCTGCCGGTATGGAGCGATCAGGAGGATGACCGCGACGCGGCCCGGGAGCTGCTCTCCCGGGTCGACGGGCTGCTGCTGACCGGCAGCTACACCAACGTCGAGCCCCATCGCTACGGCGCCGAGCGGGCGCCCCAGAATACCCGTGATGACCGCCATCGCGATGCCGCCGCCCTGACCTGGATCCATGCGGCTTTGGCCCTGGAGCTGCCGCTGCTGGGCATCTGTCGCGGCTTCCAGGAGCTCAATGTGGCCTTCGGCGGCAGCCTGCACCAGGCCGTGCAGGACGTGCCCGGGATGCTCGATCACCGGGAACCCGGTGGTGCCGACAAGGCCGCCCAGTATGCGCCGGTGCACGACCTGGAGCTGCGCGCCGATGGCGCCCTGGCACGGCTGTTCGGCGAGACCCGCTCACGGGTCAACTCCCTGCACCAGCAAGGCATCGACCGCCTGGGCGAGGGGCTGGTCGCCGAGGCCTGGGCCCCGGACGGCCTGATCGAGGCGGTCTCGGTGGCCGATGCCGCCGCCTTCGCCCTGGCGGTGCAGTGGCACCCGGAGTGGCAGCCCCGGGAGCATGCCCTCCACGATGCCCTGTTCCGTGGCTTCGCCGCGGCCTGCGTGGCCCATCAGGCCAGCGCTCTCGCCCCTTCTACCCCCACTCAGCCGGCCTGAGGGCCCCCAGCGGAGACATTGCCAATGAGCACTCGTGACTATCAGGCCCTGGATCGCGCCTACCACCTGCACCCCTTCACCGACTTCAAGGCGCTGGGGGAGGAGGGCAGCCGTATCATCGAGCGCGCCGAGGGCGTCTATATCCATGACAGCGAGGGCAACCGCATCCTCGACGGCATGGCCGGCCTGTGGTGCGTCAACCTGGGCTATGGCCGCCAGGAGCTGGTGGAGGCGGCCACCACCCAGCTGACCCAGCTGCCCTACTACAACAACTTCTTCAAGACCACCCATCCGCCGGCGGTGAAGCTGGCCGAGAAGCTGGTGCAGCTGGCGCCGGAGCATATCAGCCATGTCTTCTTCACCGGCTCCGGCTCCGAGGCCAACGACACCGTGCTGCGCATGGTCCGCCGCTACTGGGCCCTCAAGGGGAAGCCGGAGAAGCAGTGGATCATCGGTCGCGAGAACGGCTACCACGGCTCCACCCTGGCCGGCATGAGCCTCGGTGGCATGGACGCCATGCATGGCCAGGGCGGTCCCTGCGTGCCGAACATCGCCCATATCCGCCAGCCCTACTGGTTCGGCGAGGGGCGCGATCAGAGCCCCGAGGCCTTCGGCCGCGAGTGCGCCGCGGCCCTGGAGGCGAAGATCCTCGAGCTCGGCGAGGAGAACGTCGGTGCCTTTATCGCCGAGCCGGTGCAGGGCGCCGGCGGTGCCATCATGCCCCCGGAGAGCTACTGGCCGGCGGTCAAGGCGGTGCTGGCCAAGTACGACATCCTGCTGGTGGCCGACGAGGTGATCTGCGGCTTCGGGCGGCTCGGCGAGTGGTTCGGCAGCGTTCACTACGACCTCAAGCCCGACCTGATGCCCATCGCCAAGGGCCTCTCCTCCGGCTACCTGCCGATCGGCGGGGTCCTGGTGGCGGAGCGGGTCGCCGAGACCCTGATCGAGGAGGGCGGCGAGTTCTTCCACGGCTTTACCTACTCCGGCCATCCCACCTGCGCCGCCGTGGCGTTGAAGAACCTGGAGCTGATGGAGGCCGAAGGGGTGGTGGAGCGGGTGCGTGACGACCTCGGCCCCTACCTGGCCAAGCGCTGGAGCGAACTGGCCGAGCATCCGCTGGTCGGCCAGGCCCGCTCCCTGGGCCTGATGGGTGCCCTGGAACTGATCGACCCGGCCACCGGCGAGCGCTTCGACAAGGCCCTGGGTGCCGGCAACCTGTGCCGTGATCTCTGCTTCGAGGGTGGCCTGGTGATGCGCTCGGTGGGTGATACCATGATCATTTCACCGCCCCTGGTGATCAGCCACGCCGAAATCGATGAGCTGGTGAGCAAGGCGCGCCTGGCCCTGGACGCCACCGCGGCGCGCCTGGCCCGGACCCCCCAGCCGGAGGAGACCGCATGACCGCAAGCCAACGCCCCCAGAGCCGTGCCGACTGGCAGGCCCTGGCCGATACCCTGATCCCGCGCCTGGAGACCCGCGCCTTTATCGACGACGCCTTCGTCGAGGCGGTGAGCGGCGAGACCCTGGCCACCCTCAACCCGGCCACCGGCGAGACCCTGGCGCATATCGCCAGCTGCGACGCCGCCGATGCCGAGCGCGCCGTGGCCGCGGCCCGGGCCGCCCATGCCCGGGGCGACTGGGCGCGGCTGGCCCCGGCCAAGCGCAAGCGGGTGCTGCTGCGCCTCGCCGAGCTGATGGAGGCCCACAAGGACGAACTGGCGCTGCTCGATACCCTGGACATGGGCAAGCCGGTCTCCAGCTCGCTGGGCGACATGGTCGGCGCCATCGGCAGCATCCGCCACCAGGCGGAATCCATCGACAAGGTCTACGGCGAGGTGGCCCCCACCGGCGACGACAGCCTGGGCCTGGTGCTGCGCGAGCCCCTGGGCGTGGTGGCCTCCATCGTGCCCTGGAACTTCCCGCTGATGATGACCGCCTGGAAGATCGCCCCGGCGCTGGCCGCCGGCAACTGCGTGATCCTGAAGCCCTCGGAGAAGTCGCCGCTGTCGGCGCTGCGCCTGGCCCAGTTGGCCAAGGAAGCGGGCCTGCCGCGGGGCGTCTTCCAGGTGCTGCCGGGCTATGGTCACACCGTGGGCAAGGCCCTGGCGCTCTCCATGCAGGTCGACTGCCTGGCCTTCACCGGCTCCACCCAGGTGGGCAAGCAGCTGATGCAGTACGCCGGTCAGTCCAACCTCAAGCGGGTCTACCTGGAATGCGGCGGCAAGTCCCCCAACCTGGTCTTCGCCGACTGCAAGGACCTGGACCGGGTGGCCCAGCACGCCGCCGCGGCGATCTTCCATAACCAGGGCGAGGTGTGCATCGCCGGCTCCCGGCTGCTGGTGGAGAACGCGATCCGCGAGGCCTTCGTCGACAAGGTGGTGGAGGCCGCCCAGGCTATGCAGCCCGGCGACCCGCTGGATCCCGCGAGTTTTATGGGCGCCATGGTCGACGAGACCCAGTATCGCCGGGTGCTCGACTATATCGCCAAGGGCACCGAGGAGGGCGCGACGCTGCGCACCGGCGGCCAGGCCCTCGACGGGGCCGGCTACTTTATCCCGCCCACCGTCTTCGACGGCGTCACCCCGGCCATGACCATCGGTCGCGAGGAGATCTTCGGCCCGGTGCTCTCGGTGTTCGGCTTCGACAGCGAGGAGGAGGCCGTGGCCATGGCCAACGACAGCGACTACGGCCTGGCCGCGGGGCTGTGGAGTCAGGACATCGACCGCATCATGCGGGTCTCGCGCAAGCTCCACTCCGGTCAGGTCTTCGTCAACAACTGGGCGGGGGGCGATCAGACGGTGCCCTTCGGTGGCGTCAAGCAGTCCGGCAACGGCCGCGACAAGTCACACCATAGCCTGGCGGAGTACACCGAACTCAAGACCGTGTGGATGTCGCTGGAGGGCTAGGCGTCCCGCCCGCTCTCGAGGGCGATGAAAAAGCGAGCGATGCACTGATCGGCGGGTGTCTGCCGCTATCGGTTTGCCGGCCTCTACGGGGCCGGCTTTTTTGTGGCGTGGTGATCCACTGAAACGCCTCGGGCCCGGTCAATGCCGGGCCCGAAGTGGGGGGATCCTCGTGACAGGGCGTCGGATGAGCTCGCCATAGGCTCGCTTATCCGACCTACGAGGCGCCGCTGGTCTCCTTGGCGGCGCGGCGCTTGGCCACCGACTCCCCGGCCACGCCGAAGTGCTGGGTGGCGACATCGGAGAGCAGGATGCGCACGCTCTCCGGGGTGCAGTCGATGGACGCCACGCAGGCCTCGGTGACCTTCTCGATCAGCGCCTCCTTCTGGGCGGCGCTGCGGCCTTCGATCAGCTGGATATTGACGATGGGCATGTTCGGAATCCTTTTGTGGAAATAGTTTTCACAAATATGATTCCAGCTTCTTCGGTGGCTGTCAAAGCGACCGGGGGATAAGCGAATAAAATGCCCGCTACCCTGGGGTGGCGGGCACTCGTGCTGTGCTGGGCGGCTTAGTTGCGGCCGCCGGCACCACCGCCACCGCCGGCACCACCACCGCCGGCACCACCACCGCCGGCACCACCGCCGCCGGCACCACCGCCGCCGGCACCACCGCCGCCGCCGCCGGCACCACCGCCGCCGCCGCCGGCACCACCACCGCCGGCACCACCGCCGGCATGGCCCCTGGCGCTACCCCCGGCATGGGCGGCGCCGCTGCCGCTACGGCCATCGCTGGCGCTGGTGGACACGGCCTGGCCGTCCACGCCGCCCTGGCTGACCGCCTCGTGGGCGGTCTCCAGGCCGAAGCCGGCCGCCTCGGGCATGGTGTCATTCGCCAGGTGGCCCTCCAGGGTCTCGACGGCCGGGTTGATGGCGGCGGGTTCGCTCTCTTCGACGATCACTTCATTGGGTGGCTGGGACGCCTCGTCCTGGGCGTGGGCCAGTAGAGGCGTCAACAGCAGGGGGAGTGAGATCAATAGCCATCGGGTGTGCATAAGAGTACCTCTTGGGGGAGTCATCGATGTCTCGGCGTCAGCCGAGAGAGAACCCCTCGAGTTCGTGTCTGCGTCTTTTGCCCGATTTATGCGCCCGGGCTTCCTGAAAGCATGGAGCGACCCGATGTCGCGGTCAATATTCGGCACGAGGCGGGCGCCCCGGCGGCGCCGGGGCGGGGAGAGAGGCTAGAACGCCTTGGCGGGGGTGCAGCAGCTGACCAGGCGGCAGGCGCTCTTGCCGGCGTTGCGGAAGCGGTGGGGCACATTGGTATCGAAGTAGTAGGCCTCGCCGGGACCCAGTACCCGGGTCTCGGCGCCCACCGTGATCTCGATCTCGCCCTCCAGCACTACCCCGGCTTCCTCGCCCTGGTGGGCGATCATCTCGCGGCCGGTATCGGTGCCCGGTGGGTAGGTCTCGATCATGAAGGAGAGCGCCCGGGCCTCGCGGTTGGCGCCCACCAGCTTGAAGACCACCTCACCGCTGCCCATGTCGGCCAGCTCGTCGGCGGAGTAGAAGACCTGGTCGCGGCTCTCCAGGTCCATGGTGAAGAAGTCG
The DNA here is from genome assembly GCF_015645095.1 of Halomonas sp. 328. GTDB lineage: Bacteria > Pseudomonadota > Gammaproteobacteria > Pseudomonadales > Halomonadaceae > Bisbaumannia. Next base: position 141,732 of record NZ_JADOTW010000001.1, on the reverse strand, counting down.
CCGACGCCGATGGGAATGGCGTCGAGGATCTTCTTCAGGGAGCTGACCGAGGGGCTCACCTTGCCTTGCTCGATCAGCGACAGGCTGGAGTGGGTGACCCCGCAGCGCTTGGCCAGCTCGCGCTGGGAGATGCCCCTGAGGTTGCGCAGGGCGCGCAGTCGCGCGCCGACATCGTCTGCCATGGGTCGTCCTCTGAAATCGAAGGGGCGGGCCGTGGCGGCCCGCCTCCGCTGCTCAGCACAGGGCGTCGAGCTTTTCCTTGAGCAGGGCGTTGACCTGCTGGGGGTTGGCGGTGCCCCGGGAAGCCTTCATCACCTGGCCGACGAAGTAGCCGATCATCTTGCCGCGCTTGTCCGGCTCGGCGTCGCGATACTGGGCCACCTGGGCGGGACTGTCGGCGATGACCTGGTCGATCATCGCCTCGATGGCGCCGCTGTCGGTGACCTGCTTGAGGCCCTTGGCCTCGATAATGGCATCGGCGGCATTTGCATCGCCCCCGCCTTCGCCGTTCCACAGGGCCTGGAAGACCTGCTTGGCGGCCTTGCCGTTGATGGTGTCGTCGAGCACCCGGGCGATCAGCCGGCCCAGCTGGGCGGCGGAGACCGGGCTGTCCTCGATGACCAGGCCTTCCCGGTTCAAGGCGCCGGAAAGCTCACCCATCACCCAGTTGGCGGCCTGCTTGGCGTCACCGCAGGCGTCCTTGACCGCCTCGAAGTAGTCGGCCATGGCGCGACTCGCCGAGAGCACCCCGGCATCGTAGGCGGAGAGGCCGAGCGCTTCCTGGAAGCGTGCCCGTTTCTCGTCGGGCAGCTCCGGCAGGTTGTCGCGCAGGTGATCGACGTAGGCCTGGTCGAGCACCACCGGCAGCAGGTCCGGGCAGGGGAAGTAACGGTAGTCGTTGGCCTCTTCCTTGGTGCGCATGCCACGGGTCTCGTCCCGCTCCGGGTCGTAGAGGCGGGTCTCCTGGACCACCCGGCCGCCATCCTCGATCAGCTCGATCTGGCGCTCCACTTCAAAGGCGATGGCTCGCTCCACGAAGCGGAAGGAGTTGACGTTCTTGATCTCGGCGCGGGTGCCGAACTCCGCCTGGCCCTTGGGACGCACCGAGACGTTGACGTCGCAACGCATCGAGCCCTCGGCCATATTGCCGTCACTGATGCCGAGATAGGTGACGATGGAGTGAATGGCTTTCAGATAAGCCGCCGCCTCTTTCGCCGAGCGCATATCCGGCTCGGAGACGATCTCCAGCAGCGGCGTGCCGGCCCGATTGAGGTCGATGCCGGTCATGCCGTGGAAGTCCTCGTGGAGCGACTTGCCGGCGTCCTCCTCCAGGTGGGCGTGATGCACCCGGATGCGCTTGGCGCTGCCATCGTCGAGAGTGATCTCCACCTCGCCGGCGCCGACGATGGGGTGGTACATCTGGCTGGTCTGGTAGCCCTTGGGCAGGTCCGGATAGAAGTAGTTCTTGCGATCGAACACCGAGACCTCGGGGATCTCGGCATGGATCGCCAGGCCGAACTGCACCGCCATGGCCACCGCCTGCTCGTTCAATACCGGCAGCACCCCGGGCAGGCCCAGATCCACGGCGCAGGCCTGGGTGTTGGGCTCGGCGCCGAAGGCGGTGGAGGCACCGGAGAAGATCTTCGACTTGGTGGCCAGCTGAACGTGGACCTCCAGGCCGATCACGGTCTCCCATTCCATCATGCGGTCTCCTTGGCGAAATCGGGGCGGCGCAGGTGCCAGTCGCTGGCCTGCTGGAACTGGTGGGCCACGTTGAGCAGCTGGGCCTCGGCGAAGTGGCTGCCGAGGATCTGCAGGCCGACGGGGCGTTTGCCGACGAAGCCCGCCGGTACGCTGATGCCGGGGATGCCCGCCAGGTTGATGGCGATGGTGTAGATGTCCTGCAGGTACATGGAGACCGGGTCCTTGTTGGCGCCCAGGTCGAAGGCCGGGGTGGGGGAGGCCGGGCCCATCAGCACGTCGACTTCCTCGAAGGCGTCGAGGAAGTCCTGACGGATCAGCCGGCGCACCTGCTGGGCCTTGGTGTAGTAGGCGTCGAAGAAGCCCTCGGAGAGGGTGTGGGTGCCGATCAGGATGCGCCGCTTGACCTCCTCGCCGAAGCCCTCGGCCCGGGAGCGCTTGTAGAGGTCGATCAGGTCCTTGGGGTCGTCGCAGCGGTGGCCGAAGCGCACGCCGTCGAAGCGCGACAGGTTGGAGGAGGCCTCCGCCGGGGCGATGACGTAGTAGGCGGGGATCGCCAGGTGAGTGTGGGGCAGGCTCACCTCGCGCACCGTGGCGCCCAGGGACTCGTAGACCCGGATGGCCGCCTGGACCGCTTCGGCCACCGCCGGGTCGAGGCCCTCGCCGAAGTACTCCCTGGGCAGGCCGATCTTCAGCCCCGACAGGGAGTCGTTGAGGGTAGCGGTGTAGTCCGGCACGCCGCGGGCCACGCTGGTGGAGTCGCGCACGTCGTGACCGGCGATGGCGCCCAGCAGCAGGGCGCAGTCCTCCGCGGTGCGGGCCATGGGGCCGGCCTGGTCGAGGCTCGAGGCGTAGGCGATCATGCCGTAGCGAGAGACCCGGCCATAGGTAGGCTTCAGGCCGGTGATGCCGCAGAAGGCCGCCGGCTGGCGGATCGAGCCGCCGGTATCGGTGCCCAGCGCCGCCGGCACCAGGCCCGCGGCCACCGCGGCGGCGCTGCCGCCGGAGGAGCCGCCGGGCACGGCGGCGAGGTCCCAGGGGTTCTTCACCGGGCCGTAGAAGCTGTTCTCATTCGACGAGCCCATGGCGAACTCGTCCATGTTGGTCTTGCCGAGGCTCACGGTGCCGGCGGCCTGGAGCTTCTCCACCAGGGTGGCGTCGTAGGGGGCCTCGAAGTTATCGAGCATCTTCGAGCCGCAGGAGGTCTTGACGCCCCGGGTACAGAAGATGTCCTTCAGCGCCAGGGGCAGGCCGGTGAGCGGTCCCGCCTTCCCCTTGGCGCGGGCGGCATCGGCGGCATCGGCGGCGGCCAGCGCCTGCTCGGCGGTGATGCTGATAAAGCTGTTGAGCTCGCCATCGAGGCGATCGATGCGCCCGAGCAGCGTCTGGGTCAGCTCGCGGCTTGAGAACTCGCCGGCCTCCAGGGAGGCGGCCAGTTCGCGGAGGGTCTTGTCATGCATCGGATGGGTGTCTCCGGGTCGGGACAGGGTAACGTCGGGCGCGATCACTCGACCACGCGGGGCACCAGGTAGAGGCCGTTCTCCACCGCCGGGGCGCAGCGCTGGAAGGTCTCGCGCTGATCGGCCTCGGTGACCTCATCGGCGCGCAGCCGCTGGGTGGCGTCCAGGGGGTGGGCCAGGGGGGCGACTCCGGTGGTGTCGATGCCCTGGAGCTGGTCGACCATCGCCAGGATATTGCTCAGGTCGTCCAGGTAGCGGTCGGCGTCCGCGTCATCCAGTGCCAGGCGAGCCAGATGCGCCGCGCGCCGCACATGGGTCTGTTCAAGCGCCATGATCGGAATTCCTTAACAGGATGAACAACGACCGACAGGCTGCCTCGAGGCGCCGCCCGCCGGTATGGGGAAAATAACGCCAAAAGGTACCATATCTTCGCCGTGCTGGCAGGCGTTGTCGCTTGCCGCTTCCGGGTGGCGATGATACCGTTTGCGTCCGCACAGGGTTCCGGTTCCGGTCTGCACTAGGTGAAAGACTTTCATGTTTAAACGTTTAAGGGGGTTGTTCTCCAGCGATCTGTCCATCGACCTGGGAACGGCCAATACGCTGATCTATGTCCGTGGGCGGGGCATCGTGCTGGACGAACCGTCGGTGGTGGCCATTCGCCAGTCCGGCAACATGCGCAGCGTCGCTGCGGTGGGCTCGGACGCCAAGCGCATGCTGGGCCGCACTCCGGGGAATATCACCGCTATCCGGCCGATGAAGGATGGCGTGATCGCCGACTTCACCGTGACCGAACAGATGCTCCAGCACTTTATTCGCAAGGTGCATCAGAGCACCTTCCTGACTCCCAGCCCGCGGGTGCTGGTCTGCGTGCCCTGCATGTCGACCCAGGTGGAGCGTCGCGCCATCAAGGAGTCCGCCGAGGGCGCCGGGGCCCGGGAAGTCTTCCTGATCGAGGAGCCCATGGCGGCGGCCATCGGTGCCGGCCTGCCGGTGGAGGAGGCCCAGGGCTCCATGGTGGTGGATATCGGTGGCGGCACCAGCGAGATCGCCATCATCTCGCTGAACGGCGTGGTCTACTCCGAGTCGATCCGTGTCGGCGGCGACCGCTTCGACGAGGCGATCATCGCCTATGTGCGGCGTCACTACGGCAGCCTGATCGGCGAGGCCACCGCCGAGCGCATCAAGCAGGAGATCGGTTGCGCCTACCCCGGCGGTGAGCTGCGCGAGATCGACGTGCGCGGCCGTAACCTGGCCGAGGGCATTCCGCGCAGCTTTACCCTCAACTCCCACGAGATCCTCGAGGCCCTCCAGGAGACCCTCTCCTCCATCGTCACCGCGGTGAAGAGCGCCCTGGAGCAGTCCCCCCCGGAACTGGCCTCGGATATCGCCGAGCGCGGCCTGGTGCTGACCGGCGGTGGCGCCCTGTTGCGTGACCTGGACAAGCTGATTTCGGAAGAGACCGGCCTGCCGGTGATCGTCGCCGAGGACCCGCTGACCTGCGTGGCCCGGGGTGGCGGCAAGGCGCTGGAGATGATCGACCAGCACACCTTCGAGCTGCTTTCCAGCGACTGATTTGCGGGCCGGGCTGACTTCGGGGAGAACGCCTATCAAACCGTTGTTCTCGCACGGTGCGGTGCCCGGCTATCGCATGTTGCTGTGTGCGATAGCCGCCTTCGGCCTGATGTTCGCGGAACACCGTTTCACGCGCATGGACGAGGTGCGCGCCCAGTTGACCACCGTGGTGGCGCCCATCCAGTGGATGGTCAGCCTGCCCAGCGACGTGCTCACCTGGGGTGCCCTGGCGCTCTCCGACCAGCGTGCCCTGGTGGAAGAGAATCGGCGCCTGCGCGAGCAGTTGCTGACCCTGTCCCAGCGTGCCCAGCAGATGGCCCACCTGACCGCCGAGAACGTGCGCCTGCGCGAGCTGCTGCAGGCGGCGCGGCGCGATGAGATGGCCTATATCACCGCCGAGCTGCTCTCCCTGGATTCCGATCCCTTCACCCATCAGATGGTGATCGACCGCGGTCGTCGCGACGGCGCCTATGTGGGCCAGCCGGTGATGGATGCCTCGGGGCTGGTGGGCCAGGTCACGGCGGTCTCCGCCTACTCCAGTCGGGTGCTGATGATCAATGACGCCAGCCATGCCCTGCCGGTCCAGGTGACCCGCAACGGCCTGCGTTTCGTGGTCCAGGGGACCGGCCACTACGATCGCCTGAGCGTGATGCATGTGCCGGACACCGCCGATATCCGCGTCGGCGACCGGCTGCTCACCTCGGGGCTGGCGGGGCGTTTCCCCCAGGGCTATCCGGTGGGGCGGGTGGTCTCGGTGGAGCACGATCCCGGCGAGCCCTTCGCCCGGGTCATCGCCGAACCCGCGGCCCAGCTGCAGCGCTCGCGTCACTTCCTGCTGCTGTTTCCCCCAGCGCCGCCGGAGCCGCGGCCCGGCGAGGCGCTGTGGGACGAATCCTTTACCGTCGTCGAACCGCCACAGGAGCTGCAACGCTGATGGGTGCCCTGGGAGTCCGAGGTCTGTTACTGGTCTGGATCAGCCTGCTGCTGGCCCTGTGCCTGCAGGTGATGCCGCTGCCCGATGGCTGGCTGATCTGGCGCCCCGACTGGCTGGGCCTGATGCTGGTCTACTGGTGCATCGCGGCGCCCCACCGGGTGGGGGTGCTGCACGGCTTCGTGCTGGGCCTGCTGCTGGACCTGATCGAGGGGGCACCGCTGGGGCAGAATGCCCTGGTCTTCTCGCTGCTGGCCTTCCTCTGCGCCCTGGTCTACCAGCGCATGCGCGCCTACTCCCTGGTGCAGCAGGCGATCCTGATCTTCGTGCTACTGGGGCTGGTGCAACTGGTGCGTCAGTGGCTCACCACCCTGTTCGGCCCCTTCTCCATTCATCTCGCTTTCCTGCTATCGTCGCTGATCGGCGCCCTGCTGTGGCCCTGGCTCTTCACCATGCTCCAGGCGCTGCGGCGACGCTTCGCCCTCGGCTGAGTCGGAGTCCCCCATGAGCCTGTCCCTGATCCTGGCCTCGGCCTCGCCGCGGCGCCGCGAGCTGCTGGCCACCATCGGTGTCGAGCCGCTGGTGCGCCCGGTGCATATCGACGAAACGCCCCATCCGGACGAGGCCCCGCTCGCCTACGTGACTCGCCTGGCCCGGGAGAAGGCCCTGGCCGCCGAGGTCGCCCCCGGGCAGGTGGCGCTGGGGGCCGATACCGTGGTGGTGCTGGGCGAGCGGATTCTCGGCAAGCCCCGGGACAAGGCGGATGGCCTGGCCATGCTGGCGGCGCTGTCCGGTGGCGAGCACCGGGTGATCACCGCCGTGGCGGTGACTGGCCCGGCGGGCCTGCTGGAGGCCGCGGTGACCACCCGCGTATGGATGCGCGAGATCTCGAACGCCGAAGCCGAGGTCTACTGGGCCAGCGGCGAGCCCGGCGACAAGGCCGGGGGGTATGCCGTCCAGGGGCTGGCGTCGATCTTCGTGACTCGCCTGGAGGGCAGCTATTCCGCCGTGGTGGGGCTGCCGCTGCATGAGAGTGCCGAGCTGCTGCGTCGCCAGGGCCTCCCTCTGTGGTCGGGGGGCTTGCCCCCTATGGCATAATGCCGACATGCCAATGACAAGGAATCCCGCATGAGTGGTGAAGTACTGATCAACCTGACGCCCATGGAGACCCGCGTAGCGGTGGTCGAGAACGGCGTGCTTCAGGAAGCCTTTATCGAACGCTCCCGGCGGCGGGGCATCGTCGGCAATATCTACAAGGGCAAGGTGGTCAGGGTGCTGCCGGGCATGCAGGCGGCCTTCGTCGATATCGGCCTGGAGCGGGCCGCCTTTATCCATGCTCACGAGGTGATGGCGGCTCATACCCCCGCCGCGGAGCAGGCCACCATCAGCCAGCTACTCCACGAGGGCCAGTCGCTGGTGGTGCAGGTCACCAAGGACCCCATCGGCACCAAGGGGGCGCGGCTCACTACCCATCTCTCGGTACCCTCCCGCTACCTGGTCTATATGCCGGATGCCCCCCACAACGGCGTTTCCCAGCGCATCGAGGACGAGGGCGAGCGGGAGCGCCTGCGCCAGCTGGTGGAGGCCTGTCAGGCGGAACAGGAGCTGGAGGTGGAGGGCGGTTTCATTATCCGTACCGCCGCCGAGGGGGTGACCCGGGAGGAGCTCTTCTCCGACATGCACTTCCTGCTGCGGCTATGGCGCCGGGTCAGCGAGCGCAAGGTGACCGCCGGCGTGCCCAGCGTCCTCTACGACGACCTGCCGCTGTTCATCCGCACCCTGCGTGACCAGATGCGTGACGAGATCGAGAAGGTGCGCATCGACTCCCGGGAGAACTACGTCAAGCTCCGGGAGTTCGCCGAGGAGTTCATGCCCGACGCGGTGGAGCGACTCGAGTACTACCCCGGCGAGCGGCCCATCTTCGACCTCTACAGCGTCGAGGACGAGATCCACAAGGCCCTGGGGCGCAAGGTGCAGCTCAAGTCCGGCGGTTACCTGGTGATCGACCCCACCGAGGCGATGACCACCATCGACGTCAACACCGGCGGCTATGTGGGCCATCGCAACCTCGAGGAGACCATCTTCAAGACCAACCTGGAGGCGGCCACCGCCATCGCCCGTCAGCTGCGGCTGCGCAACCTGGGCGGTATCATCATCATCGATTTCATCGATATGGAGGATGCCGAGCACCAACGCCAGGTGCTGCGGGTGCTGGAGAAGGCCCTCGAGCGAGATCACGCCAAGACCAAGTGCACCGGGGTCACCGAGCTGGGCCTGGTGCAGCTGACCCGCAAGCGCACCCGGGAGAGCCTGGAGCAGACCCTCTGCGAGGCCTGTCCGACGTGTGGGGGGCGCGGCACCCTGAAGACCCCGGAGACCGTCTGTTACGAGATCTTCCGCGAGATCCTCCGCGAGGAGCGTGCCTATGCGCCGGAGACCTATACGGTGCTGGCTTCCCAGGCGGTGGTGGATCGCCTGCTCGACGAAGAGTCGGCGGCGGTGGCGGACCTGGAGGCCTTTATCGGCAAGACCATCCGCTTCCAGGTGGAGAGCCACTACTCCCAGGAGCAGTACGATATCGTGCTGATGTGAGAGCATAGCCCGTCCGGCCAGGAAGGCCCGGAGGTGGCGGCGACGGAGGCGAGGCCGATGAGCGAGGGGCAGGCATGAGTGGGTGGCGGATCGCCGGGCGCTGGGGGCTGACCCTGCTGGCCCTGGTCCTGGTGTGCCTGGCGCTGTTGCTGCTGGGCTGGCGCCTGGCGGCCAGCCAGGCGACGGCGCTGCGTGAGCCCCTGGAGCGGCTGGTCGCCGAGCGCACCCGGGCCGACACCCGGATCGGCGAGATCGAGGCGAGCCTGCATGGGCTCGATCCCGCCCTGGCCCTGCGCGACCTGCGCCTGACCCTCGAGGAGCGCCCCCTGCTGGAACTCCACCAGGCGCGCCTGCGCCTGGACACCCTGGCCTCCCTGCGTGCCGGCATCCCGGTGGTGGAGGGGGCCAGGGTGCAGGGCCTGACCCTGCACCTCTACCAGGACGAGGGGCGCAACTGGCACTGGCCGCGTCCCGCCGAACTGCCTTTCGACGAGACCCCCGACTTCGACCTGGCGCGTCTGGATGCCTGGGTCGGCCTGCTGCTGCGCCAGCGCCTGGACGCCCGCCAGGTACGCCTGGTGCTGCACGGTCGGGAGCATCGGGTGACCCTGGAGGCGCCCAGCCTGCTGATGACCGGCGACGATCGACGCCTGCACCTGGAGGGCTGGGCCCATGTGGAAGGCCAGGAGCAGACCGCCCTGGAAGTGGTGGCGGAGGTGCTGCCGGGGCGCCGCGGCCTGGCCGACTTCAATGCGGCCATGCAGGCCGAGATGGAGCTCTCCAGCCTGGTGGAGCTGGCGCGGCTGCTGGGCGGCGACGAGCCCCTGCGTCTGGAGCGGGCGGCGGGGCAGGCGACCCTCTGGGGGCGCTGGCACCAGGGGGCCCTGGAGGACGTGCGCCTGGCCCTGGACGTGCCGGAGTTGGCGGTCGGTCATGACCAGGCCAGCCTGGCGCTGGCGGATATCCGCGCCGAGGGGCAGTGGCGACGCGACGGTGAGGCCTGGAACGCCTGGCTCAACCTGGCCGCCAGCGCCGATGCCGAGGGGGTGGCCCAGGGGCCGGCGCTGCCCAGCCACTGGCGCCTGCGCGGCGATGGCGGCGGCTGGTGGGTGACCACCAATGGTTTCGAACTGCCGGCCCTGGCCGACTGGAGCGAGCGGCTACCGCTGCCCGAGGGGCTGGTCCGCCTACTCGACACCCTGGATCCCCAGGGCTGGGTGGAGGGCTTCGCCTTCGGTTTCCGCGATGGACACTGGCTGGCCCGGGGCGCCCTGCGTGAGGTGGCGGTGTCACCCTGGGAGGGGGCCCCCGGGGGCGGCCCCCTGGATGCCTGGGTCGAGGCCCGCGACCTGGCCGGCGAGGTGCGCTTCGTCGGCGTCGGTGATACTACCCTGCACTTTCCTCAGCTGTTTACCGGCCCCATGGCCCTGGATGCCACCTCCGGGGTGGTGGCCTGGACCTACGCCGATGGCCTGACGCGGGTCAGTGGGCGTGATCTCGAGGCGCGCTGGCGCGACGCCCGGGTGAGTGGCGGCTTCGGCCTGGTACTCGGCGACGGTCGACCCGGGATCATGGGGTTGGCGCTGGATTTCCAGGAGGTGGATGCGCGCAGCACGCCCCTGGTGGACTGGCTGCCCATGGGGATCTTCGGCGACGAGCTCGGCGACTGGCTCGCCGGCGGCGTCGCCGGCCAGGTGACCCGCGGGCGGCTGGCGCTGCACCAGCCGCTCTTCGACGGGGTGCAGCCGGAGGACATGCGCCTGGACCTGGACCTGGAGATTCGCGATGGGCGCTTGCCCTACCTGCCCGGCTGGCCGGCCCTGGAGGAGGTGGAGGGCCGCCTGACCCTCACCGATCTGGCCCTGGAGGCCGAGGTCGAGCGCGCCCGCGTCGGCGGCTTGCGCGTCGGTGAGGGGCGGGTGACCCTGAGTCCCGAGGGCGCGCTTGCCGTTAGCGGAACCCTCGAGGGCGGTACCGGCGACCTGGTGAACTACCTGAAGGCCACTCCCCTGGAGGGGCTCGAGGCCCTGGACGACTGGGCCTGGCCCGAGCCCGGGCGCCTCGAGGGGCGGCTGGCGCTGGGCCTGCCGCTCAGCGACCCCGAGGCCCTCGACCTGGCCGTCGAGACGACCCTCGAGGTACCGCTGGCTCACTATCGCCCCCTGGGGCTGGATCTGGCCACGGTCACCGGGCCCCTGGCCTTTCGCTATGGTGATGGCGCGGGAGTGCTCGAGGGGCGTCTCGACGGGCGGGCACTCGGCGGCCCGGTCGCCGCGACCCTGGCGGGCGAGCGGATCGATATCGAGGGACAGGCCGAGGCGTCGCGGCTGCTGGCCTGGGCGGAACTACCCACCGACGGCGGCTGGATCGTCGGGCGCCTTCCCTATCGCGGACGCCTGACCCTGGCCGAGGCCGGGGCTCGGCTACGCCTGGACAGCTCCCTCGAGGGGCTGGCCCTCGACCTGCCGGCGCCCTTCGCCAAGCCGGCCGGGGAGCCTCGTCCGCTGTGGCTGACGCTGGATACCGAGAGCGGGCGACTCGATGCCGAGCTGGAGGGGCTGGCACGCTTGCGCTGGCGGGAGCAGAGCGCCCAGGGGGCCCAGGGCCAGCTGTGGCTGGAGCGCTGGCCCGAGTCGCCCACCTGGCCGGTGCGCCCCGGGCTTGAGGTCAGCTGGCGGCCGGCGCGGCTCGACCCGGCCCCCTGGGCGGCGGCCCTGGCGCCCTTGCTCGGCGAGGGCGGGGCGGGTGAGGTCCCCGAGCTAACCCTGGACCTGGCCACCGACTGCCTGCTGCTGGAGGAGCGTTGCCTGGGCTCGCTGCGGGCCCGGGTGATGCCCGAGGCGACCGGGTGGCGTCTCGACCTGGACGGCAGCCTGCTGGAGGGCCAGGCCGGCTATCGCCCCGAGCGCCCCCAGGCCCTGGAGCTCGACCTGGCGCGCCTGGACCTAGATGCCCTGATGCCGACGCCTGCCGAGACCGTGGCCCTGTTCGACGAGGTGGCGGTGCCGCCGGAACCGGAGCCCCTGGCCGACTGGGCGCGGCAGCTGCCGGCGGGGCGCCTCGAGGTGGCGCGCCTGGTGCGCCAGGGGCAGCACTTCGGCCCCCTGAGTGCCGAGTGGCGGAGCACCTCGGAGGGGGTGCGGATCGCGCCCCTGGCGCTGGTGCTGGGGGAGGTCGAGGCCAGTGGCGAGCTGATCTGGGAGTCGGCGGGGCCGGCGGCCAGCCTGACCCGTAGCCGCCTGGCCTTGACCGGGGGCGATCTGGGCACGGCCCTGGAGCGCCTGGCCCAACCGGTGGCGATCCGCAACGCCCGGACCCGGGTCGACGCCCAGCTGGCCTGGCCCGGGGCCCCCTGGCAGTTCGCCCTGGAGCGCTCCCGGGGCAGCCTGGAGGTGAGCCTGGCGGATGGCCGCTTCCGCTATATCGACTCCCCCTCTGCCAAGCTGATCGGCCTGCTCAACTTCGATAACCTGCTGCGCCGCCTGCAGCTGGACTTCACCGACGTGACCCGTCGCGGCACCGCCTTCGATAGCGTGGAGGGGGTGGCCACCCTCTATGGCGGCATCCTCGAGACCCAGGGGCCGGTGGCGGTGCGCGGCCCGGCCACCTCCTTCAGCCTCGATGGCCAGGTGGATCTGGCGCGACGGGAGCTCGATCAGCGCCTGGCAGTTACGGTACCCTTGAGTCAGAACCTGCCGCTGGCCGCGGTGGTTGCCGGTGCCCCGGTGGTGGGTGGCGCCCTCTATATCGCCCATCGCCTCTTTGGTCGTGCCATCGATCGGGTGACCCGAATTCACTATCGCGTGCGGGGTCCCTGGACCTCGCCGCAGATCACACTGGAAGACGCCGAATGAATCAACCGACTAGCGTGCCCGTCGCGGATCGGGCCCTGGACACCGCCGTCGCTACCTTGCTGGCGCCGACGGGCCTTGGCCTCGATGCCCTGGAGTCCGGCCTCGGTCAGGCTCTGGGGGCGGGGATCGATTTCGCCGACCTCTACCTGCAGCGCAGCTGGCACGAGAGCTGGGTGCTGGAGGACGGCGAGGTCAAGGAGGCCGGCTACAACATCGACGGCGGCGTGGGGGTGCGGGCCATGGCCGGCGAGAAGACCGGCTTCGCCTACTCCAACCAGATCACCGCCGAGGCCCTGGCCGAGACCGGCAGCACCGCCTCGGGGATTGCCCGTAGCGGGGCGCGACTCTCGCCCCAGGCGGTGGCGGCGCGGCCCCAGTCGACCCGATATGGCGCCGAGGACCCGCTCTCCGGCCTCTCCGCCGAGGAGAAGATCGCCCTGCTCAAGGAAGCCGATCGCATCGCTCGGGCCGCGGATCCGGCGGTGAGCCAGGTCAGTGCCTCCCTCACCGGCCTCTACGAGGTGGTGCTGGTGCGTGCCAGCGACGGCACCCTGGCGGCGGACCTGCGTCCCCTGGTGCGCTTCAATGTCAGCGTGATCGCCATCCGCAACGGCCGCCGCGAGCGGGGCAGTGCCGGCGGCGGCGGTCGTTACTCCATGGCACGGCTGCGCGACGAGGGCGTGGCCGAGCGCTACGCCAAGGAGGCGGTGCGTCAGGCGCTGGTCAACCTGGAGGCGGTGGATGCGCCGGCCGGCCAGTTGCCGGTGGTGCTGGGCCCGGGCTGGCCGGGGATCCTGCTCCACGAGGCGGTGGGCCATGGCCTCGAGGGCGATTTCAACCGCAAGGGCAGTTCCGCCTTCGCCGGGCGCCTCGGCCAACGAGTCGCCGCCCCGGGGGTCACGGTGGTGGACGATGCCACCCTGGCCGATCGTCGCGGCTCCCTGAGCATCGATGACGAGGGGACCCCGGGGCAGTACACCCCGCTGATCGAGGACGGCATCCTCACCGGTTATATGCAGGACAAGCTCAACGCGCGCCTGATGGGCATGGCGCCCACCGGCAATGCGCGCCGCGAGTCCTATGCCCATATGCCCATGCCGCGCATGACCAACACCTACATGCTGGCGGGCCAGGATGACCCCGCCGACATCCTCAGGAGCGTCAAACGCGGCATCTATGCGGTGAGCTTCGGCGGCGGCCAGGTGGACATCACCTCCGGCAAGTTCGTCTTCTCCGCCAGCGAGGCCTACCTGATCGAGGACGGGCGCATCACCGCCCCGGTCAAGGGCGCGACCCTGATCGGCAACGGCCCCGAGGCCATGGGCCGGGTGTCGATGATCGGCCACGACCTGGAACTCGATACCGGGGTCGGCGTCTGTGGCAAGGAGGGGCAGGGGGTACCGGTGGGGGTCGGCCAGCCGACCCTGAAGTTGGACGAGCTGACCGTGGGCGGCACTCAGTCATAACGCCTGAGGCGGGAAGAGCGCCGCTTTGCGGCTGGAAGCTGGAAGAAAGCGCCATGATCTGGCGGGTTTCGGTAACTTCCAGCTTCCGGCTTCACGCTTTCGGCTTTAGAGCCCGGCGGTATCGCGGATCAGCTTGAAGAGTTTGCGGGAACTGGCCGGGGGCTTGTCGGCGTCCCGCTCGCGCTGGGCATTGCGGATCAGCTGGCGCAGCGCCTGGCGGTCGGCATCGGGGAAATCGACGAGGAAGGCCGCCACCGCCTCGTCGCCCTCCTCGATCAGGCGATCCCGCCAGCGTTCCAGGCGATGGAAGGCGTGGTCGCGGCGCAGCTTCTCCTGCTCGAATTCATCGAAGGCGGCCTGGATCGCCGCGGTGTCTTCCTTGCGCATCAGCTTGCCGACGTACTGCATATGGCGGCGGCGCGCCTCCCGGGCGCGGATGCGCCCGGTCTCTTCCACGGCGGCGAGCATGTCGTCGGAGAGCGGCAGCTTGGCGCGCTGGGCATCGGAGAGGGCGATGATCTTTTCGCCCAGGGCCTGCAGGGCGTGCATCTCCTGCTTGCGTTGGGTCTTGCTCTGCCAACCGTCTTGGTCGGCGGGGGAATCGAAGGACATGCCATTACCATCAGCATCGGAGTGTAGGGCAGAGTATACCAGCCCGGCCGGTGCGCGTAGCATCCATACAGAATGATCAGAGGGAGAATCAGATGACACAGGCTTTCGATGCCGCCGCCCAGCAGGCCTTGCTGGAGTCGCGGGTAGCGGCCGCCCTGGCCCAGGCCAAGACGCTCGGCGCCGACGCCTGCGAGGTGGGCGCCAGCGTCGATCAGGGGATCGGCGTCAGCGTGCGCCTGGGCGAGGTGGAGAGCGTCGAACTCTCCCGGGACCAGGGTTTCGCGGTTACCGTCTATGTGGGAAGCCGCAAGGGCAGCGCCTCCTCCTCGGACACCGGCGAGGCGTCGGTGAGCGCGGCGGTGGAGAAGGCCCTGGCCATCGCTCGCCACACCGGCGAGGACCCGGCCGCCGGCCTGGCCCCGGCGGAACTGATGGCTCGCGAACTGCCGGACCTGGACGTGCACCATCCCTGGGCGTTGAGCACCGATGCTGCCATCGACCTGGCCCTGGCCTGCGAGGCCGCCGGTCGTGGCGTCGAGGGCATCGGTAACTCCGATGGCGCCAGCCTCTCCAGTGGTGAGGGGGTGCGGGTCTATGGCAACAGCCACGGCTTCCTGGGCAGCCAGCGGGGCAGCCGTCATTCGCTCTCCTGCATGCTGATCGCCGAGGATGCCCAGGGCATGCAGCGGGACTACGACTACAGCAGCGTGCGCGACCCTCGGCTGCTGCGCTCCCCCGAGGACGTGGGGGCCAGCGCCGCCGAGCGTACCCTGCGTCGGCTGGGGGCCCGGCGGCCCGCCACCGGGCGCTTCCCGGTGCTCTTCGACCCCACCCAGGCCGCCGGCCTGGTGGGCCACTTCCTCGGCGCCATCGCCGGCGGAGCCCTCTATCGCCAGGCCTCCTTCCTCTGCGACCGCCTCGGCGAGCCGCTCTTCCCGGAGTGGTTCACGCTGGTGGAGCGGCCCCTGGAGCGGGGCGCCATGGCCAGTGCGCCCTTCGATAACGACGGCGTCTATACCCGCGACAACACCTTTATCGAGGGGGGGCGCCTGGCCAGCTATATGCTCTCCGCCTACAGCGCCCGGCGGCTGGGCATGGAGACCACCGGCAACGCCGGCGGCGCCCGCAACGTGCGCCTCCAGGCGCCCCTGGCCAGCCGCGAGGCGTTGCTCCAGCGGATGGGCCGCGGCGTCCTGGTCACCGAGCTGATGGGGCAGGGGGTCAATGGCGTGACCGGGGACTACTCCCGGGGCGCGGCGGGCTTCTGGGTGGAGAACGGCGAGATCCAGTACCCGGTGGAGGAGTTCACCATCGCCGGCAACCTGGGGCAGATGTTCGCCAACCTGGCCGGCGTCGGTGCGGATATCGATACCCGTGGCAGCATCCATACCGGCAGCTGGCTGATCGACGATATGACCATCGCCGGCAGCTAGCACCAGGCGTTGCCCGGCGTCGGACCGGCCTCCGGGCAAGGGAGCTCGCTCGGCGCCGGTACGAAACCCCGACGCTTCGCGAGCCGGGTGACGCGCACGGGCCGGAACAACCTCCCTGTTGCCGGCCCTAACTCGACATCCCTGTCGATTTTGCGCTACCCGGCTCGCTACCCGTCGGCGCCCCGGCGAAATCGCTCGCTCCTCTTGCCCGTTGGCCCTAGTCTGCTGGCTTCCAGCCTGTATCCTCTCCCTTTACTCTTGTGCCTTGAATTCCCCTGTTCCTGGAGACCCTTATGCACCCCCCCCGCATTCTGCTCGGCGTCAATATCGATCATATCGCCACCCTGCGTCAGGCCCGTGGCACCCGCTATCCGGACCCGGTGCAGGCGGCGCTGCTGGCCGAGGAGGCCGGCGCCGACGGCATCACCGTGCACCTGCGCGAGGATCGCCGGCATATCCAGGAGCGCGACGTGCGCCTGCTGGCCGAGGTGCTCAATACCCGCATGAACCTGGAGATGGCGGTCACCGAGGAGATGCTGGCCCTGGCCGAGGAGGTCCGTCCGGCGCATGTCTGCCTGGTGCCGGAGAAGCGCGAGGAGCTGACCACCGAGGGGGGCCTGGACGTGGTGGGTGGCTTCGCGGCGATCGCCGCGGCCTGTACCCGCCTGGCCGCCGTGGGCTGCGAGGTGTCGCTGTTCGTCGACCCGGAGCCGAGCCAGATCGAGGCCGCCGTCAAGGCCGGCGCCCCGGTGATCGAGCTGCATACCGGCGCCTATGCCGAGGCCAGCGGTGAGGCGGCACGCCAGGAGCATGCGCGGATCGCCGCCGCCGCCGAGCTGGCCGGCGAGCTGGGGTTGATCGTCAATGCCGGTCATGGCCTGCACTACCACAACGTGGAGGCGATCGCCGCCATTCCCGGCCTGCATGAGCTCAATATCGGCCATGCGATCATCGCCCGGGCCCTCTTCGTGGGCCTCAAGGAGGCGGTGGCGGAGATGAAGCGACTGATCATCGCCGGCCAGGAGGCAGGCTTCGTGGCGGCGCTGGAAGCCCATGATCACGACCACGAGGACTGAGCCGCACCCGGGGCGCTAATGCCCCGGGCCGGCTATTTCGGTGCGCCGGAGGTGGCTTCCACGGGGCGAGGTGCCTCCTCGGCACCCCAGGCCCGGAGGCGTGTCATGGCGGCATAGAGGGCCTCGACCAGCGATTCGGTATCGGCCAGGCCGGCGACCCGCAAGCGGGTCTCCAGGGTCTCCGCCAGCAGCGCCAGCTGGGGCACGCCGCAGTAGCGGCAGGCGCCGTTCAGGGCGTGCACGGCATCCAGGAAGGCGGTCTCGTCCTCGGCCTCCCAGGCTCGGCGCAGCTGTTGCTCGGTGTCGTCGAGGCTGGCCAGCAGCATCCCCAGGGTCTGGCGTGCCAGGTCCTCGCGTCCTCCGGCCAGCTTGGTGCCCAGGGCCAGGTCCACCGCCGGCAGCTCCTCGTCCCGGCCGGGGGTGGCGCGGCGTTTGGTGGGGCGTGGCGCGGGGGCGGCGGGAAGGTCCAGGGTCAGATTGAGGTGCTGCCCCAGCAGGCCGATCAGGGCTTCCGCCTGGATCGGCTTGATCAGCACATCATGCATGCCGGCCTTGAGCAGCCGCCGGCGCTCCTCCTCCAGGGCGTGGGCGGTCACGGCGATGATCGGGCAGTGGCGCCAGCCGCCGCCCAGCTCGCGCAAGGCCTTGGTCGCCGCCACGCCATCCATGCCGGGCATGCGGATATCCATCAAGACCAGGTCGAAGGGCTCGGCGCGTCCCCGGGCCAGGGCCTCCTCGCCGCTGGCCGCCTCCACCACCTCCAGGCCCAGGCCATCGAGCATCTCGCGGACCAGCAGGCGATTGGAGTCGGTGTCGTCCACCACCAGGACTCGCCGGGGGATAGTCGAGGCGGGAAGCGCGGGTGCCGGGGTCGGCGTGGGGACATTCAGCTGGCGCTGGACCACCGTCGCCAGGCTGCGCCGTGACAAGGGCTTGCTGATCACTTCCCCGCCGTGGGGCAGGGGAAGGTCGGGAATATCGAAGGGCGGCACGTTGGCCATGACGATGCTGGGGCAGCGCACGCCGGCCAGGCACTCCCGCCAGCTGGCCATCTCCGCCTTGGCCATGGGCAGCGGCGGCAGCCCCACCAGCAGCAGATCCGGTGCCGCCAGGGGGGCGTCGCAGGGGCTGGTCTCTTCCAGTACCTGCAGCTCGGCCCCCCAGCTTTGCAGCAGGTGCGCCAGGGCGTGGCGAGTCGCGGCATGGGGTTCGAAGAGGGCCACCCGCAGGCCGCCCAGGTCCAGTTCCTGGGGACGTTCCGCCAGCGACTTGGCCCGCAGCGGCAGGCTCAGGGTGAAGGTCGAGCCGCGTCCCGGGGCGCTCTCCACGCCGATCTCGCCGCCCATCTGCTCCACCAGCTGGCGACAGATCATCAGCCCCAGGCCGGTGCCACCATAGTGGCGGGTATCGCTCTCCCGCGCCTGCTGGAAGGCCTGGAAGAGGCGTCGCTGGCTCGCCTCGTCCATGCCGATGCCGGTGTCGCTGATCTGCACCCGCAGGATCACCTCGGCGCCCTCGGCCTCCTCGAGCATCACCCGCACCTGGATCTCGCCCTTCTCGGTGAACTTGATGGCGTTATGAACGAGGTTGGTCAGCACCTGCTTGATGCGCAGCGGGTCACCCTGCAGCTGGGCCGGCACGTCGTCATAGACCAGCCCCAGCAGGTGCAGCTGCTTCTGCTGGGCCATGGGCGCCTGCAGCCCCAGCACCTCGTCGACGATCACCAGGACATCCAGGTCGACGCTCTCCAGCTCCAGCTTGCCCGCCTCGATCTTGGAGAAGTCGAGAATATCGTTGATCAGCGACAGCAGGCTGTTGGAGGCCTTGTGCACATGGCTGAGCCACTCCTGCTGGCGATCGTCCAGGTCGGAGCGGGTCAGCAGCTGGCAGAAGCCGATGATGCCGTTGAGGGGGGTGCGGATCTCGTGGCTCATGTTGGCCAGGAACTCCGACTTGATGCGGCTCGCCTCCAGGGCACGGCGGTGCGCCATGTCGAGCTCGATATTCTTGATCTCGATGGTCTCCATGGACTCCTGCAGGTCCAGGGTGGTCTGCTCGATATGCTGCTGCATGTCCTCCTGGGCATGACTCAGGTAGTCGGCCAGGGCGTTGAGGCCCTGAGCCAGCTCGGCGGTCTCCACCGGCCCCCGGGTGTCCAGGCGCGGGCGGTAGTCGCCGCCGTTGAGCCGCTCCAGGGCGCGACGCAGCGACTCCAGGGGTTGCACCCATTGGCGGCCCAGGCCGTAGGCCAGCAGGAAGAGCGCCAGCCCCAGGATCAGGCAGCCCAGGCCGGCCAGGGTCAGGTGGCGATAGAAGGTGAGGCGCTGCCCGGTGGGCGACAGCTCCAGATCGACCCACAGGGGCCGCTCCAGGCCCGGCAGGGGGGTCAGCAGGCGCCACCCCTGCCAGCCGGCCGCTCCGGCCTCAGCGGGCCGCAGTGCGCTCTGCCCCTTGCCCAGATGCAGAGCGGCGTCGCCCTGGGCATCACGCAGGCTCAGCGCCTGCACCGGCGGCTCATCCAGCAAGCGCTGGGCGAGTTCCGCCAGCCGTGCCTGATCCCCCGCCTCGATGGCCTCGGCCAGGGAGGGCATCAGCAGGGTCACGGCGCGCTCCAGTCGCGTCTGGAGGGCGGCTTGCTGCTGCTGGTCGATATAGTAGAGGCTGGCCGTGGCGATGCCGCCGATCAGGATCAGCGGCACCAGGAAAACGAGCAGCATCAGGCGGGTACGCAAGGACATCGGGGCTTCCCATGGCGCCAAGTGTTGGCGGACAGTATGACACAGCCGGGGATCATCACTGTCACCCGGCCGGTCCCACGGATATAATGGAAAAAACGTTTCCATAAGGAAAGTTAGATGCAGTTTCCCACCCTCGAGGACGTGGTCGGCAACACGCCCCTGGTGCGCCTGCAGCGCATCTCCGCCGGCCGCAACAACACCCTGCTGGCCAAGCTGGAGGGCAACAACCCGGCGGGCTCCGTCAAGGATCGCCCGGCCCTGTCGATGATCCAGCAGGCCGAGGCCCGCGGCGAGATCCGCCCCGGCGACACCCTGGTGGAGGCCACCTCCGGCAATACCGGCATCGCCCTGGCCATGGCCGCCGCCATCAAGGGCTACCGCATGGTGCTGATCATGCCCGAGAGCGCCTCCGAGGAGCGCAAGCAGGCCATGGCCGCCTATGGTGCCGAACTGATCAGCGTGACCAAGGAGGGGGGCATGGAGGCGGCCCGCGACCTGGCCGAGGCGATGATCAGTCGGGGCGAGGGCAAGGGGCTCGACCAGTTCGCCAACCCCGACAACCCCCTGGCCCACTACCAGGGCACCGGCCCCGAGCTGTGGCGCCAGACCGAGGGGCGGATCACCCACTTCGTCAGCTCCATGGGCACCACCGGCACCATCATGGGGGTCTCCCGCTACCTCAAGGAACGGAATCCCGAGGTGCAGATCGTCGGCCTGCAACCGGAGGATGGTGCCAGCATCGCCGGCATCCGCCGTTGGCCCGCCGAGTACTTGCCGAAGATCTTCGATGCCAGCCGCGTCGACCAGGTGCTGGATATCGGCCAGGAGGAGGCCGAGATCCATATGCGTCGCCTGGCCCGGGAGGAGGGCATCATGGCCGGGGTCTCCTCCGGCGGTGCCCTGGCCGGGGCCCTGCGTATCGCCGAGCAGGTGGAGAACGCGGTGATCGTCTTTATCGTCTGCGACCGCGGCGATCGCTACCTCTCCACCGGCCTGTTCGGAGCCTGAGATGGCGATGCTAGGAAAACGCCGCCCACCGCGGCGCCGCTCCGGGGTGTCGGGCCTGAGTGGTCGCGCCGCCACCTCGGCGCCCGCGTCCGAACCCTCCGACAGCGAGGCCGGGGTCTTGATCGAACGCCTGGCCCACGATGGCCGCGGGCTGGCCCATGGCGACGACGGCAAGGCCTGCTTCGTCGAGGGCGCCCTGCCCGGCGAGCGGGTGCGCCTGGCGGTGCATCGCCAGCGCAAGCGCTTCGACGAAGCCCACCTACGCGAGGTGATTACCGCCGCCCCGGAGCGGGTCGAGCCACCCTGCGACCATTACGGCAGCTGCGGTGGTTGCGACCTCCAGCACCTGGCCCTGGACGCCCAGCGGCGCCACAAGCAGGCGGTGCTCACCGAACAGTTGGCACGCCAGGGCGTGGCCCTGGCGGCACCGCCGGAATTGCTGGCGGGCGAGGGGCTTGGCTATCGGCGCCGGGCGCGCCTCGGCGTGCGCCTCGATGCCGAGGGGACTCTCCATCTGGGCTTTCGCGGTCGGCGCAGCCACCACCTGGTGGATCTCGCCGCCTGCCCGGTGCTGGTGCCGGCCCTGGCGCGACTGCTTCCGGCGCTGCGGGCGCACCTCCAGACCCTGGAGGCGCCCCGCCAGGTGGGCCACCTGGAGCTGATCGATAGCGACGCCGGGGTCGCCCTGGTGGTGCGCCAGTTGCGTGACAACCCCCGCGACGCCGAGCGCTGGCGAGCCTTCGCCGAGCGCCAGGGCGTGCACCTGGCCTGGCTGGTGGGTCGCGAGGCCCCCGAGCTGCGCTGGCTCGGCGCGGCGCCGAGCCTGCACTATGCCCTGGGTGAGGTTCGGGTGAACTTCGCCCCGGGCGACTTCGTCCAGGTCAATGGTGAGGTCAATCGTGCCCTGGTGGAGACGGCCCTGGCGTGGCTGGCGCCGGCCGCCGGCGAGGCCGTGCTGGACCTGTTCGCCGGGGTCGGCAACTTCAGCCTGCCCCTGGCTTTCGCCGGGGCCCAGGTCACCGGCGTGGAGGGCAGCCCGGCGATGGTCGAGCGCCTGGCCGACAACGCCCGGGCCAATGACCTTCCCCTCGCGGCGCGCCAGGCGAACCTCAACGACCCCGAGGCGGTGGCGCAACTGCTCGACGCGGTGCCGGCGACGGGCGTGCTGCTCGACCCGCCCCGGGAGGGCGCCGAGGCGGTATGTCGCGTCCTGGCCAAGCAGGGGGCGGTGGCGCGGGTACTCTATGTCTCCTGTGACCCGGCGACCCTGGCCCGGGATGCCGCCATCCTGGCGGCGGGGGGCTTTCGCCCGGAGCGCGGCGCCGTGGCGGACATGTTCGCCCAGACGGCGCACCTGGAGTCGGTGCTGCTATTGCGCCGCGGGGAAGGTTAGTCGGGGATACGCCATTGGGAACAAAGGGGCGCTGGGGGTAGGTCGGAGCAAAGCGTCTTTATCATGGACGATAAAGTCGATCTTCCATGGAAGGATTCACAGCGTCTTTGCGCGGGGCCGGCCTTCCGGAGTGCCTACCCCCAGGTTAGCCCCGGGACCTGGCCAGGCTGGTGGGCCAAGATGCCATCGTTTGCCTTGGCGAGGTTGTTAGAACAATCAGCGGGCCGTCGGCCGGCGGCCCGGGGGTGGAATCAAGGAGCGCCAGGAGATGGTGAAGGTTCGTGAAGACCAGCCGCTGAACGGCGAGGGCCGGGTCGATATCGACCAGTGGCTGGTGCGCTTGCAGGACGACGTGACCCTGAGTGACCCGGCGGAGTTGCGCCGGGCCTGTGAGTTGGCCCAGCGTCTGGCCGCCGATAGTCAGCGTGCCCACAAGACCTGGCTGCCCCAGGACACCAGCTTCCGCATGGGCCTGGAGATGGCCGATATCCTCGGCGAGCTCAAGCTCGACCAGGCCGCGCTCGAGGCGGCGGTGCTCTACCGCACGGTGCGCGAGGGGCTGCTGAGCCAGGAGCAGGTCGCCAAGCAGTTCGGCGATGAGGTGGCCCGGCTGATCGATGGGGTACTGCAGATGGCCGCCATCAGCCAACTGACCCCCAGCCACGGCATGCAGCAGCACGACCAGCAGGACAACTTGCGCAAGATGCTGGTGACCATGATCGACGACGTGCGCGTCGCCCTGATCAAGATCGCCGAGCGCACCTGCGCCCTGCGCCAGGTCAAGGATGCCCCCCGCGACAAGCGCCTGCTGGTGGCCCGGGAAGTCTTCGATATCTACGCGCCCCTGGCCCATCGCCTGGGCATCGGCCACCTCAAGTGGGAGCTGGAGGACCTCTCCTTCCGCTACCTCCACGAGGAGGACTACAAGGCCATCGCCAAGCTGCTGGCGGAGAAGCGCCTCGACCGGGACCGCTATATCAGTGATGTGGTGGGTACCCTCGAGGAGCTGCTGGAGGCCCAGGGCATCACCCGCTACGCGGTGGATGGTCGCGCCAAGCATATCTACTCCATCTGGCGCAAGATGAAGCGCAAGCGCATCGAGTTCTCCCAGGTCTACGACGTCCGCGCGGTGCGCATCCTGGTGCCGGAAGTGGCCGACTGCTACACGGCCCTGGGGCTCGTCCACTCCCGCTGGCACCATGTGCCCCACGAGTTCGACGACTATATCGCCAACCCCAAGAGGAACGGCTACCAGTCCCTGCACACCGCCGTGCTGGGGCCGGAGAACAAGGTGCTGGAGATCCAGATCCGCACCTTCGCCATGCACGAGGAGGCGGAGCTCGGCGTCTGCGCCCACTGGCGCTACAAGGGCCACGACACCAAGGCCAAGAGCTCCAGCTACGAGGAGAAGATCGCCTGGCTGCGCCAGGTGCTGGAGTGGCAGGAGGAAGTCGGCGAGTTCGGCGACCTGCGCGAGGGCCTCAACAGCGACGTGGCCCCGGACCGCATCTACGTCTTCACCCCCGACGGCCATGTCATCGACCTGCCGCGCATCGCCACCCCCATCGACTTCGCCTACCGGGTGCATACCGAGGTGGGTCACCGCTGCCGGGGCGCCAAGGTCAACGGCCGTATCGTGCCGCTCACCTACAAGCTCAAGACCGGGCAGCAGGTGGAGATCCTCACCGCCAGCAAGGGCGGCCCCAGCCGCGACTGGCTCAACCCCGGTCTCGGCTATGTGCGCACCTCCCGGGCCCGGGCCAAGATCCAGGCCTGGTTCAAGCAGCAGGCCCGGGGCCAGAACCTGGAAGAGGGCAAGGCGCTCTTCGAGCGCGAGATGAAGCGCCTGGACCTCGAGGGCATGGACCTGGAGACCCTGGCCCACAAGGTCAACTATGTCAGCGTCGACGACATGTATGCGGCGCTCGGCGCCGGCGACCTGCGCATCGGCCAGGTGCTGCACCAGGCCCAGCAGCTGTTCGGCGAGTCCGACGATCAGGAGCAGCTCGACCGCCTGCTGGCCAAGCCCCGCAAGGGGGCGCCCAAGGGCGGCAAGAGCGATATCACCGTGCTCGGGGTGGGCAACCTCAAGACCAGCATGGCCAACTGCTGCCATCCGGTGCCGGGGGAGGCCATCGTCGGCTTTATCACCCAGGGGCGGGGGGTCACCATCCACCGCCAGGAGTGCCCCAATATCCTCCAGCTGCGCCTCGACGAGCCCCAGCGCATCATCGAGGTGGAGTGGGGCGAGCGCCCCGGCACCCAGTACCCGGTGGATATCGTCATCGAGGCCTGGGATCGCTCCGGCTTGCTGCGCGACGTCACCGGCCTGCTGGGCAACGAGAAGGTCAATGTGCTCTCGGTGAATACCCGCACCGACAGCGAGGACGGCATCGCCCGGCTGGCCATCACCCTGGAGGTGGACAGCCTGGAGACCCTGGGCCGACTCTTCTCGCGGATCCAGCAGCTGCCCAATGTGATCGACGTCAAGCGGTTGCGCACCGGCAAGGGGGGCAAGGCATGAGCGAGCCCCGCTACGGCCTCGACGACCTGCTGACCCTGATGGCGGTGCTGCGCGACGCCGACCAGGGCTGCCCCTGGGACCTCAAGCAGGACTGGGACAGCATCGTGCCTCATACCCTGGAAGAGGCCTACGAGGTGGCCGACGCCATCGAGCGGCGCGCCTATGAGGAGCTGCCCGGCGAACTCGGCGACCTGCTCTTCCAGGTGGTCTACTACGCCCAGTTCGGCATCGAAGAGAAGCGCTTCGACTTCCATGACGTGGTTCACGCCCTGACCGCCAAGATGCTGCGCCGCCACCCCCATGTCTTTCCCGAGGGCACCCTGGCCTCGCGGCGGCCCCCGGGGGTGAGCGCCGAGGCGATCGAGACCCGCCAGGTTCACTCCCGCTGGGAGAGCCTCAAGGCCGAGGAGCGCGCCGAGCGGGACGCCCGGTCGGTGCTCGACGACGTGCCGAGGACGCTGCCGGCCCTGTCGCGGGCCGCCAAGCTGGCCAAGCGCGCCGCTCGGGTCGGCTTCGACTGGCCCGACGAGACCGGGGTGATCGCCAAGATTCGCGAGGAGCTCGCCGAGGTGGAAGCCACCCTGGCCGCCGGGGACCGGGATCACGCCGCCGAGGAGGTGGGCGACCTGCTGTTCGCGGTGACCAACCTGGCGCGCAAGCTCAAGGCCGACCCCGAACAGTGCCTGCGCGGCACCAACGCCAAGTTCGAGCGCCGCTTCCGCCGGGTGGAAGCGGCCCTGGCCGAGGCGGGGCGCACGCCGGGCGAGGCCAGCCTGGACGAGATGGAAGATCACTGGCAGGCCGCCAAGCGTGAGGAGCCGGCCGCAGCGCATTCCGAGGAGGGAGCCAAATGAGTCACGACCTGCACGAATCCCTGCGCGATAACGTGCGCATCCTGGGCGACAGCCTGGGGCGCACCATCGCCGATGACCTGGGAGAGGCCTTCGTCGATCGCATCGAGGCGATCCGTGCCTTCGCCAAGCGCGGCCGCTCCGGCGACGCCCAGGGCCGCCGCGAGCTGATCGAGTACCTGCGCAAGCTGCCGGACCGCGACCTGCTGCCGGTGACCCGGGCCTTCAACCAGTTCCTCAACCTGGCCAATATCGCCGAGCAGCACTACCGGGCGCGCTTCCGCCGGGTGGAGGACTACAAGCCCGGCAGCCAGCCGGTGCTCGGCGAGCTGCTGGCCCGGGCGCGGGCCTCCGGTTACTCCGCCCAGTCCCTGGTGGAGAGCCTCGCCGGCATGCGCGTGGAACTGGTGCTGACCGCCCATCCCACCGAGGTCATCCGCCGCACCCTGATCCAGAAGTACGACGCCATCGACGACTGCCTGACCACCATCGAGGCCTCCGGCGAGTACCCGGAGCGGGCCAGCCGCGCCCAGGGGCGCCTGGAGGAGCTGATCAGCCAGGCCTGGCACACCGACGAGATCCGCCACGAGCGCCCCTCGCCGGTGGACGAGGCCAAGTGGGGCTTCGCGGTGATCGAGAACTCCTTGTGGCAGGCGGTGCCCGACTTCCACCGCGACCTGGACAACCTGCTGCTGGAGGAGGCCGGCGAGCGCCTGCCCCTGGACGCCGCGCCCCTGCGCTTCGCCTCCTGGATGGGCGGCGACCGGGACGGCAACCCCAATGTCACCGCCAAGGTGACCCGGGAGGTGCTGTTGCTGGGCCGCTGGATGGCCGCGGACCTCTACCTGCGCGACCTGGAGCAGCTCAAGGCGGAGCTCTCCATGTGGAAGGCCAACAGCGCGCTGAAGGCCGAGGTGGGTGACGTGGCCGAGCCCTACCGGGCGCTGCTCAAGCGCCTGGCCGCCCGGGTCGAGGCGACCCGCGACTGGGCCAAGGCGTGCCTGGACGGGCGCCCCTACGAGGGCGGCCCGATCATCGAGAGTCGCGACCAGCTCTACGCGCCCCTGCTCACCTGCTACCGCTCCCTGTGCGACGTGGGGCTCGACACCATCGCCAACGGCGTGCTGCTCGATACCCTGCGCCGGGTGGCGGTGTTCGGCGTCACCCTGACCAAGCTGGACATTCGTCAGGACGCGGCCCGTCATGCCCAGGTCTTCGAGGAGCTCAGCGACTACCTGGGGCTCGGCAACTACCGGGAGTGGGACGAGGCCCGGCGCCAGGCCTTCCTGCTCGAGGAGCTCGCCTCCAACCGGCCGCTGATCCCGCGCCGCTGGGAGTGCTCCACCGAGACCCATGAGGTCCTCGATACCTTCCGGGTGATCGCCCGGGAGCAGCGCGAGGCGCTCGGCACCTACATCATCTCCATGGCCGGCCAGCCCTCCGACGTGTTGGCGGTGGCGCTGCTGATGAAGGAGGTGGGCGGCGACGTGCGCCTGCCCATCGCCCCGCTGTTCGAGACCCTGGCCGACCTGGACCGGGCCGGCGAGGTGATCGATCAGTTGCTGGCGCTGCCCGGCTATCGGGCCCTGGCCGGGGATAGCCAGGAGGTGATGATCGGCTACTCCGACTCCGCCAAGGACGCCGGTCAGCTGGCCGCCGCCTGGGCCCAGTACCGGGCCCAGGAGACCCTGGTGACGGTCTGCGAGCGTCACGGCGTCGACCTGACCCTCTTCCATGGCCGCGGCGGTACCGTGGGCCGTGGCGGTGGCCCGGCCCATGCCGCCATCCTCTCCCAGCCGCCGGGCTCGGTGAACGGCAGCCTGAGGGTCACCGAACAGGGCGAGATGATCCGCTTCAAGTTCGGCCAGCCGGATATCGCCCTGCGCTCCATGGAGATCTACGCCTGCGCCGTACTGGAGGCCTCGCTGCTGCCGCCCCCGGCGCCCAAGCCCGAATGGCGGGAGGAGATGGATCGCCTGGCGGGGATCGCCCACCGCGGCTACGTGGGGGTGGTGCGGGAGAACCCCGACTTCGTGCCCTACTTCCGGGCGGTGACCCCGGAGGGTTCCCTGGGTCGGCTGCCGCTGGGCTCGCGGCCCACCAAGCGGCGTCAGGACGGGG
Organism: Halomonas sp. 328; assembly: GCF_015645095.1. Classification (GTDB taxonomy): domain Bacteria; phylum Pseudomonadota; class Gammaproteobacteria; order Pseudomonadales; family Halomonadaceae; genus Bisbaumannia. Next base: position 114,400 of record NZ_JADOTW010000001.1, on the reverse strand, counting down.
GCGTGGAGACCCTGAGGGCGATCCCCTGGATCTTCGCCTGGACCCAGACCCGCTTGATGCTGCCCGCCTGGCTGGGCAGCGGCGAGGCCTTCGCCACCCGGCTGGCGGAGGCGGGCGGCCTGGAACGGCTGCGCGAGATGCGCGCCCACTGGCCCTTCTTCGGTACCTACCTGGACATGCTGGAGATGCTGCTGGCCAAGGCCGACGTGGAGATCGCCGCCTACTACGAGCACCGTTTGGTGGACGAGCCGGCACTGCTGGAGCTGGGGGCCGCCCTGCGGGAGCGCTTCGGCCGGTTGAACCAGGGACTGCTGGAGATCCTCGATCAACAGGAGCTGCTCGAGGGCACGCCGCTGATTCGTCAGGCCATCGAGGTGCGCAACCCCTATATCGACCCCCTGCACGGCCTCCAGGCGGAGCTCTTGCAGCGTAACCGGGACGCCGACGGCGCCATCAGCCCCGAGCTCTCCCGGGCGTTGATGGTGACCATGGCCGGTATCTCCGCCGGGCTGCGTAATACCGGCTAGGCCGTGGTCTTCGCGAGCCTGGCGAAGAACCGCCTGATGGTGGCTCTTTATCCATCGGCAGGCATTTCCGCCGGGCTGCGTAATACCGGCTAGGCCGTGGTCTTCGCGAGCCTGGCGAAGAACCGCCTGATGGTGGCTCTCTATCCATCGGCCGGACTCTCCGCGGGATTGCGACACACCAGCCACCCCATCGTCACTTGTGATACCGGGGCCTTCGCCCCGGTATTTTTGTTAAAGTCTGTATCGGAAAAGACGAAATAACTATTCTAGCCGGTGCGTCGCAGGGAAACGTGACCCCGGGCCCCTTTCCGGTACCCAAGGTGACCCATGCATTACCAGGATTACTGTCAGCTGGTGGCGGGCTGGCAACAGCTGCTCGGCCGTTTCACGGATAGCCTGCGTCGGCAGGTGGAGGCCATCGTGGCGGCCAACACGGAAGAACTGGCCAACCACTTCTATGCCACCATGCTGAATGATCCCCATGCCTCGCTGTTTCTCTCCAACGAGCAGGTCAAGCAGCGCCTGCACCCCTCCATGCAGCGCTGGTTGATCAGCCTCTTCGCGGTGGGCAATACCGAGGGCGAGGCCCTGGAGGGCCTGATTCGCCAGCAGGAGCAGATCGGCCAGGTGCATGCCCGGGTCGATATCCCGGTCAACCTGGTGTTGAGCGGCGCCCGCCACCTCAAGCAGCGCCTCTATGGCTTCTTCGCCGAGCAACTGGCCGACCCGGCCCTGCAGGGCCAGGCCGCCATCTACGCCTCGGACAATATCGATATGGCCATGGAGATCATGAGCCACGCCTACTCCCTGGCCAATGATCGCAACGCCCGCACCGAGGAGGCCTACCGGCTCTTCTCCCTGACCCAGAACCTGGGCAGCGAACGGGAGCGACAGCGCGCCGCCCTGCTGGACTGGGAGAACAACCTGATGTTCGCCGTGGCCGCGGCTCAGGATATCGAGGCATTGCCACGCCTCGGTGCCTCGGAGTTCGGGCTCTGGTATCACCACAAGGCGATGCACGCCTTCGAGGGCGTCCAGGAGGTCCGCGCCATCAGCGAGACCATCGCCCGCATCGACCAGACGCTGTTGCCCGCCATCGCCGGCGAGGATCGCCAGCAGGCGATGGCTCGTCTTACCGAGATTCGTGAGGGCACCCGCTCCATCCATCTGCTGCTCAACGGCCTGCTGGAGCGCGCCGCGGGGCTCGAGGCCGGGCGCGATACCCTGACCAAGCTGCTCAATCGCAAGTTCCTGCCGGTGGTGCTCAACCGGGAGCTGGAGATGGGCCGCGCCGCCGGCAAGACCTTCGCCTTGCTGATGGTGGATATCGACCACTTCAAGCGCATCAACGACACCCATGGCCACGAGGCCGGCGACCAGGTGTTGCAGCAGATGGCGGCGCTGCTGGATCGCAATACCCGCGGCGGCGACTACCTCTTCCGCCTGGGGGGCGAGGAGTTCCTGATCGTGGTGGTGGACACCGATGCCGAGCGGGCGCGGCTGTTCGCCGAGCGGTTGCGGCGTCAGGTGGAGGCGGAGGACTTCCTGGTGGCGGCGGACACCCTGATCGAGGTCACCGCCAGCCTGGGCCTGGCCCTGCACGACGGCCACCCCGACTACCAGCGGCTGATGCGCAGCGCCGATGAAGCCCTGTATCAGGCCAAACACAGTGGCCGTAACCGCCTGATAATCGCGACGCCTTAGGGGATAGCTGCGGCTGGGCTCGGTCGTCTCAGGCGCGCCGCCGGGCCAGGCCCACCAGGGCCACCGCCAGCAGGAGTATCAGCCCCAATGCCCAGAAGGGGGCGTAGAAGGTGGTATAGACCTCCCAGCCCAGCAGGCGAATCAGCGCCGAGAAGGCGGTCGGCGCCCCGGTCAGGTGTCCCCCCAGGGTACCGGTAATGGCGAACAGCAGGCCGCCCAGCAGGGCCAGAAAGAGCAGCGCCCAGCGCCGCGCTCCTGCGAAGGCCTCTGACCCACCTAGCCACACCAGCAGGGTGATCATGCCCCAGAGCCCCAGGGACCAGAACGCCATCAGGATATGGTTACGCGCCAAAGGGCTGTAGAGGTTGGCCTGCCAGGGCCAGATCAGGGAGCCGCTGACGATCGCCGCCACCGCTCCCAGCAGGCCCAGGATCAGCACCGGCAGCAGGCCGGCGCGGGCCACGTCCGCCAGGCGGCCCGGGAGCAGGGCGGCGGTGGCGATCATCAGTACCGCCAGGGCCCACAAGCCCAGCGGGAAGTGAACCAGCATCGCGTGGGTTCCGCTCATGGGGTGTCTCCTTCGGTCGAGTGGCCTGGGGTCGAGTGGCGTGGGCTCGGGGCAAAGCTGGGCCATAGAGCGATCAGGGCGGCCAGCATCAGCAGCAAGCCGGCCAGCAGGGTCAGGCGCCAGTGCAGCAGGATGGCGTCGTTGAACTCCATTTCTACCCCATAGAGCGCCAGCTGTTTCTCGCTGTGGCGTGGACGCACCGGCACGCCGTCGGCGATATCCGGGGCCCCGGCATGGGCCTCGCCGATCAGTAGCGGCCAGTTGACCTGGCCGGGATAGAAGAGGGTGACCTCATACCAGGACTGAGACCAGTCGGGCTCCCCCTCGAAGCGTACGGCCTGGATATCCGCCGCGCGGCCCAGGCCCAGGCTGAAGGGGTGTGACACATAGTGCCAGCGGCTTCCGGTAGCGTCCCGATGTACCGCGAAGCCCAGGTCGTAGCGTCCCTGGTGCCGAAAGGCCTTGTCGTCCAAGGGGTGGCCGGTGTCCAGGGCGCGCGCCAGGGTGAGCTGCCAGTGGCCATCCTCCCAGCGGGCGTCGCCGGTGACCCGGATATCGCCCCGGGAGCCTTGTCCCTCCCGCAGCAGGCGCCGGGGAATCACGTCGTCCTCCTGCCATCCATGGGTCGGGTCGAAAGGCACGGCGAAGGCCTCGGCCAGGTAGTAGAGCGCATCGAAGTCGACGTTCGGGGCCTGCACCTGCTCCCAGCGCAGGGCGTGGCGGCCGGTGGCTTCCGGGTCGAACATCCAGCGGGGCTGGCCGGCCTCGGCGTCCCAGTTGGTGGTGTAGGGGCCCTGGCCCGCATCGCCATGGCGGTGCTCACCGACCCATTGATCGTCGGCGTAGCCCACCGCATTGGAGCGCCCGGCCCGCCAGTGCCAGAGGTCGAGGAAGTAGCCCGCCTCGCGCTGAGCCATGAGAGTTTCCTCATCCACCACGCTTCGCCAATCGGCCATGTCGAGTCGGGTACCGGGCAGGTGCTTGCGGACATCGCCCTGACCCAGGTGCTGCCCCAGGTGGGGGTGGTTGGCCACTTCCTCGGGGTCGGCGGCATCGCTGAAGAAGCGCGCCTGGTCACCCACGGTGATATAGCCCCCATAACGCCCGAACTCGGGGACGCGCCCATCGTCCACCAGCATGGTCAGGCGGTCCTCGTAGGTGCCCTGGGGATCGCTGCCGACCGGGGAGGCGCCATAGCGCACCCACTGGCCACCCTCGTAACGCAGCATGTCGTGGTAGACATGGGGGCGCTCGGCGGGCCAGCGGTAGCGGAACAGGATGCGCTCGTCGTCATAGGCCACCTTGACCTGCAGAGGCATGGTCAGGGTCTCGGGGATGGCGATGTGGCGTTCGGGATCATCACGAATCACGCCCTGACCCTGGGTCAACCAGGCCAGGGCGAGGCCAGCGCCCAGCCCCCCGAGGGCGAGGGGAATGCGTCGAACGGTCATGGGGTGACTCCTTGATGGGCATTTCCTTCAGTGTGGTCGAGTGATACCTGGCCGGCCTTGATACGGATCAAGGCCATGTCTGGCCGAGGGCTTTGCCCTTCGTTGATCCATCTCAACACGGGGAGCGTCAGGAGCGTCGATACTGGAAGCCGGAACCGTCGAGCCAGGAGGCCCCATGCCCCCCCATGCGTTAGCCGTGCTGCAGGCCAGCCGACCCAACTTCCTGATCCTGGCGCCACTCTGCGCCGGTCTGGGCCTGGCCCTGCTGTTGGCCCAGGGCGGTGAGCCATCGGGCCCACTGCTGGCCCTGGTGCTGGTGGCGGCCCTGTTGGGCCAGGCGGCGGTCAACTGGCTCAACGAATACGAGGATTTTCGCAGTGGCCTGGATCACCTGACCCGGCGGACGCCCTTCTCCGGGGGCAGCGGGGCCCTGCCGGCCAGGCCCGAGGCGGCCCGGAGCGTGCTGATGGCGGGCCTGGTGGCCCTGGTCGCGGTGGTGGCCATCGGCGCCTATTTGCTGTGGTTGCGGGGCGGGCCGCTGCTGGTGCTGGGGTTGCTGGGGGTGGCGCTGGTGGTGGGCTATACCCGCTGGATTACCCGTCACCCCTGGCTCTGCCTGGTGGCGCCGGGGCTCGGCTTCGGGCCGGTGATGGTGCTGGGCGGGCTCCTGGCCCTGGGCGGCCGGGTGGATGGCGCCGCACTGTTGGTGGCCGCCTATGCCGGTTGTTGGGTCAGTGCCCTGCTGCTGCTCAATCAGTTTCCCGATATCGACGCCGACCGGCAGGTAGGGCGGCATCATCTACCCATCGCCCGGGGGCGGGAGGTGGCGGCGCGTTGGGCCCAAGGATTGCTGCTGGCCACGCCGCTGTTGCTGCTGATTGGCCTGTTGGGCGGCGCACTGCCACCCTCGGCGTCCCTGGGACTGCTGCCGCTGCCGGCACTGCTCTGGGTCGTCTGGCAGCTGCCGCGGCGCCTGGCGGATGGTCGCCCCCTGGAGCCGCTGCTGGCCACCAATGTGGTGGTCCTGCTGGGTAGCCTGGCGCTGCTGGGGATCGGATTAAGCCTGGGGTAGGCCATCCAGGCCATGATAGGCCGCCAGCAGGCCGTCGTGGGCCAGCCCATGGCGGCGGGCGGCGGCCAGCAGCGGGCCGAGGATGGCGTCCCGCTCGGTGGGGCGCCCGGCGCTGATGTCCTGGAGCATGGAGGCGCGGTTATTGGCGGTGCCCTCGATCACGCCCCACACCAGTGCCGCCCAGCCAGACTCGGGGGCGGGTATTTCTTCGGCGGCGAGAATCGGCGCCAGCTCCTCGATCATCGCTGTCACCATGGGCCGGAAGGGGCGGTCGCGCAGCTGGCCGTTGCGAATCCCGAAGCGGGCCACCAAGGGGTTGATGGCGGCGTTCACCGCCAGCTTCTGCCATAGCCGCTGGCGAATATCACTCACCGCCGTGGCGGGCAGGCCGGCGCGGTCGAGCACCGCGGCCAGCTCTCTCGCCAGCTCGATATGCCGACCGTCGAGGCTGCCCAGCCAGGTCTGGCCATGGCCGGCGTGGACCACGCCATCCTCCACCACATAGGCGCCTTCGCTGGTGCTGGCGCAGAGCACCGGCCCGGTCCAGCTGGCGTGCAGGCGCGGCTGGACGTCATAGCCGTTCTGCCACAGCACCAGCGGTGTCCGGGGCGGCAGCCGGGGAGCGACCGAGGCCAGGGCCGCCTCCGCGGCCATGGCCTTGGTGGTCAGGTGCAGGACGCGGATCGCTGTGGGCAGGGGGGCATCGTTCGGGGCGCTGGTGATCTCGCGATGCCAGGTCTCGCCCTCCGGGGTGGTCAGGCCAAGCCGGGCCGGCAAAGGGCGTCGCCCCAGCAGCCTGACCGGCTCCTGGGGGCTCAGGCGCAGGGCCAGCAATCGCCCCAGGGCGCCGGGGCCGAGAATCAACTGGGTCATCGGGGCTCTCCCTTGGCGCGGCGTGAGCGGCTGCCCGTGGTGCGGGGTTTCGAGGTGCGTCGATTCGAGGTCCTGCTGCCCTTGCCGCCGCGCTTGCTTCCGCTGCCGCGCCGCCCCTGGGTGGCGCCCCGCGGCGCGGGCATCGGCGCCTCGATGGCCTGGCTCGCCGCCAGGGTCTGGCGCAGGGTCTGGGCGTCGGCGGCGCCGAGCAGCTGGCGCAGGTCGTCCACCAGGGCGCTCAGGAAGGGGGCCGGTGCCTCGCCCTGTTCGGCGATGGCGGCCAGGCGCTGCTCCCAGAGGGCGGTGCGCTCCGGGCGACTCGCCGCCTCGGGCAGGGCGTTGATCAGGGCGTGGCCGGTGCGGCTGGCGCGCAGGGTGCTCTTGTCACGCACCAGGTAGCCCCGCTCCACCAGGGTCTCGATGATCCCCGCCCGGGTCGCCTCGGTGCCCAGGCCGTCGGAGTCGCGCAGGGTGCGTTTGACCGCCGCGTCGCTCACATAGCGGGCGATATTCATCATCGCCTTGATCAGGCTGGCGTCGTTGAAGGGCTCCGGGGGGCGGGTCTCGCGATCCTCCACCCGGGCGTCGAGGACCCGGGCGCCTTCGCCTTCCTCCAGGGGGGGCAGCGGCGGCGTCTCCTCCCGGGTGGTGAACAGCGGCTTCCAGCCCGCGGCCTTGAGTTCGCTGCCCTGGGCGCGGAAGCACTCGTCGAGAATCCGGAATTCCGCCTTCACCTCTCGGGTCTCCAGGGGCGGGTAGAACTGCGCCAGCACATTGCGCACCACCAGCCGGTAGACCTTGGCCTCGGCGTCGTCGAGGCGCGAGAAGTCCGGGGTGCGCCCGGTGGGTGCCAGGGCGTGGTGGGCGCCCACCTTGGCGTCGTTCCAGGCCCGGGAGCGTCGCGAGAGGTCGGCGCCGGCGAGCCACTGGGCCAGGGTGGCGTCGCCCTGGCAGGCCCCGGCCAGGGTGCGCGGGGCCAGGGCATGATGCTCCCGGGGCAGGTAGCGGCAGTCGGAGCGGGGGTAGGTGATCAACTGGTGGCGCTCGTAGAGGCGCTGGCAGATATCCAGCACCGCCTTGGCCGGAAGCTTGTAGCGGCGTGCCGCGTCCACCTGCAGTGCCGAGAGGGAGTAGGGCAGGGGCGCCGACTGGCGCTTGTCCTGGGCCTGGAGTGCCACCAGTTGGCCCTCGGCGCCGGGCAGGCGTGCCGCCAGGGCCTCGGCGGGGGGGCGGGCCAGCAGCCGGCCCTGGTCATCCAGGGGGTGAGTCTCGCCGGGCTGCCACCAGGCTCGCAACTGGCCAGCGGCCACCTGCAGGTCGGCCCACAGCACATGAAAGGGGTGGGGTTGGAAGGCGGCGATCTCCGCGTCTCGGCGCACCACCAGCCCCAGCACCGGGGTCTGCACCCGACCCACCGAGAGCACGCCGTCATGGCCCGCCTGGCGGCCCACCAGGGTCCAGGCCCGGGTCAGGTTGATGCCGTACAGCCAGTCGGCCCGGGAGCGGGCCTCGGCGGCCCGGTACAGCGCCTGGTAGGCGGCGTTGTCCTCCAGGCGCGCCAGGGCGCGCTGCACCGCCGGGCGGTTGAGGTCGCTGATCAGCAGCCGTGATACCGGGCCCTTCCAGCCCAGATGCTCGATCACCTCCTGCACCAGCAACTGGCCTTCCCGGTCCGGGTCGCCGGCATGCACCACCTCGCTGGCCTCCTTGAGCAGGCGGCGCAACACCGCCAGTTGGCCGCGGGCCTTGGGACGTGGCGTCAGGCGCCAGGGATCGGGCAGGATGGGCAGATGATCGAGTCGCCACTGCTTGTAGGCGGGGTCGTAGGCGTCCGGGGGGGCCTGCTCGAGCAGGTGTCCCAGGCACCAGCTGACCCGGGTATCACCGACCTGCAGGTAGCCCTCCTGGCGCTGGCTGCGGCCCGGCAGGGCCTCGGCGATGGCCCGGGCCAGGCTGGGCTTCTCGGCGATGATCAGGCGCATGGGCTCCCCTGAAAAAGTGGTATCTATGGATATTTTTCCAGTATTCCCGGCGCCTCGCCAGGGGTAAGCTGTCATTAAATGCGTACAAGGCTTGTATCATTATGCGTGAGCGCGGCAGAACACGGCGACTCCTGGGGCTGGGGGCGCGGGCCGGTGGTGCCGTCCTGCGCACCCGGTTCGGCGGCGAGGCCGATTGGCAGGCCCTGGGCGAGGCGCTCTTCGAGGGGCTCTCCGACCTCAAGGGGCCGGCCATGAAGCTGGCCCAGATCATGTCCCAGTGGGACGACCTGCTGCCGCCGGCCCTGGCGGAGGAGCTGGCGCGATTGCAGCGCCAGGCCGAGCCGATGCCCTGGGAGCGGATCCGCGCCACCCTGGCGGCGGAGTATGACGACCTCGAGGCGCGCTTCGCCGAGATCGAGACACGGCCCTTCGCCAGCGCCTCCATGGGCCAGGTGCATCGGGCCTGGACGCCCTCGGGGGAGGCCCTGGTGCTCAAGGTGCAGTACCCGGGGCTCGCCGAGGTGCTGGAGGGGGACCTCGCCCAGGTCAGGCGGATGATGCGCCTGGGGCGCTGGCTCAAGGTGCCCCAGGCGCGCCTGGACGCCCTCTTCGAGGAACTGGCGGAGAGCCTGCGCGGTGAGCTCGATTATCGTGCCGAGGCTGCGGCCCTGGGGCGCTATCGGGCCCGCTATGCCGACTGGCCCGGCCTGGCCTTTCCCGAACCGCTGGAGGCGCACTGCACGCCCCGGGTGCTGGCCATGCGCTACCTGCCCGGCACGCCGCTGCGGGAGCTGGAAGCGGGTGACGGGGAGCGCCGCCAGGCGGTGGCGACGCGGCTGGCGGACTGGCTCACCGAGGAGCTCTTCGTGCATGGCGAGCTGCACGCCGACCCCCATGCCGGCAACTTCGCCGTGGATGACGCCGGTCGCCTGGTGATCTATGACCTGGGCGCGGTGATCCGTGTCGCCGAGCCGCGCCTCAGGCAATTGCTGGCGCTGCTCGAGGCGACCCTGGCGGGGGATGCCCTGGGCATGGAGACGGCGGTGCTGGCGATGGGGGGGCGCCAGGGGCAGGGGGCCCCCCTGGCGCTCTATCGGGAGTCCGCCGAGGCGGTGGCGCCGCTGTTCGCCCCCGGCGAGCAGGACTTCGGCGACGTGCGGGTACACCGCCGCCTACGGGCATTGAGTCCCAAGGTGTGGGCGGCCATGGATCGCCTCCAGCCCCCGGCGGATACGCTGCTGCTGGCGCGCACCCTCAATGGCCACTACTGGAACCTGGTGCGCCTGGGGGCGAGGCTGGATATGCACGAGCGCAGCCGGCCGCTGCTGGCCTGGGGGCGTGGCGAGGTCGGCGTCGCCGCGCTAAGCCGCGCCCCCACCGCACCGGTGTAATAAAGCGTCATGGGAACGATGAGGCCGCCGTCGAGCCGTTAGCGATCCAGGGCGCGGCGGGCGGTGACCAGCGCCCGATACCAGTCGCGCTTCGGGGCGCCTACCGCCGGTGGGCGCTGGCTCAGGTAGCTGACGTTGGCGGTGTCGCGACCGCTGCTGCCCGAGTGGCTGGCGTGGTAGTTGGAGAGCATGGTCAGGGTGGCGTGACGGGCCCCATAGTGCTCATGCAGGAAGTCGATGGCGGCGGGTTCGAGCTCCACCTGGTAGTGGCGCACCAGGGCCAGGGCCAGCTGCTCCGCCGGCCGTGACAGGTCGACCCGGATCTCCTTGACCATGGCCGAGCCCAGGGCGGCCTTGGCCGCCGCCGAGAGGTTGGGTTCCAGCTGGCCGAAGTCGGCGGCATTGGTGCTGTTGATGGCGCGTTGCACCTCGGGGCGGGAGAGCTGGATATGCGGCTCCAGGGCCAGGGCGATCTCGATGGCCAGGCGCTTGGAGGCGTCCAGGGTCAGAGGGGCGCACACCGGCTGCCCCGTGGCGAGGCGGCGCGGCGCGTCGATGCCCGCCTCGGCCAGGTGGCGGGCCAGGTGCTTGCAGACCCGTGCCTTGGCCTCGTCGTCGAGCTCGATCACATGCTCGCGGAGGCGCAGGCCGCGACGCCCTGGCCCCAGGCGCAGCCGGGTCTGGTCATCCTTCTCCTCGCTGATGCGCTCCCAGCGCTCCAGCATCTTGAGCAACTGGGCGTGCTGGCGCCCGACCTGCTCGTAGGCGGCGGAGACGCTCTTGTAGAGGCGCAGGGCATTGGCCAGCACGTCCGACTGGCGGCGTAGCCGCGGGCGCTGGTCGGGGGCCGCGGCCAGCCGCGGCAGCTCCTCGGCCAGGGCGTCCATGGCGGCCTGGGAGCGTTCCAGCAGCACCTCGGCGCGTAGCCCCGAGGCGGCGTCTTCCACCAGGGTGTCGGACTGCTCGGCCAGGTAGACGGTCAGCGCCTTGAGGCGCGACAGCCCGGTGGCCTGGGCGATGCGGTGGCGGGCCCGGGCCTGCTCCAGGGCGTCGAAGGCCTGGGCGAGCTTCCAGCGTCCCTTGTACTCGAAGGTGAGCATGGGGATCTGGCGGCCGCTGATCAGCTCGAAGGCCAGCACCAGCATCTCCTCCACGTCCTGCAGGGTCATCAGCAGCTCGTCGTCCTGCTCGATGGCCGCCAGCACCCGCTCGATGAAGTGCTCGTCCCGCACCACCCCCTGACGCAGGTCCGGGGCCTCGCCGGCGAAGCGCGCCCGCAGCAGGTCGGCGGCGCCGGGGGCCACTTCGGTCAGGGCCTGGAACTGAGGCGCCAGCCGTTCGTCATAGCGCTGTTGCAGGTCATGGATGCGGGCGTGCAGGCCGACCCGGCGATAGATATCGATCTGGCCGATGATCCGCGCGCTCTCCCGGTCGTCGAGGAGCTCCAGGGCGGCCAGCTCCACCCCCTCCGGGGAGAGATCCTCCTTGCGCAGCAGCATGGCGGCGGCCTCGCGGCGCCGGGCATCCCCTTCCAGGGCATCGACGATCAGGTTGCGGGTGGCCAGCAGCAGCTCCGGCAGGGCCTTGATCACCCGCTCGATCTGAGCGCTGGTGCGCTCCGCCTTGCGCGCCCCGGTGAACTGGTGCACCAGGTTGGCCACCACCCCGGCCACCCCGGTGATCACCGTATAGGTGATGAAGAAGATGTAGTTCTGGGCGCTGGGCGCCTGGCCGTAGCCGAGCAGGTAGCCGCCCCAGGCCCCCAGCAGGGTCACCGGTCCGGCGGTCCACAGGATCTGCAACAGGCTCACCGACCAGGGCACCCGCTCCACCGCCCGGGTGATGCGGTCGATCTCGTCGCGCCCCTGGCGTTCCAGGCGCACCCGGGGGGCCTCGTCGTCGCGGGAGAGGGGGCGTCGAAAGGGCAGGCGCAAGGCGGGGCTTCCTGTGCTGGTGGCGGGGCAGCCACACCCTAGCAGCTCACCGTGAGGCTGACCACGCCGCGGATGAGTCGGTGGGGCCCGACGTGCTAGAATACGCCCCTTTTCCTGGCGGAGATTGTCATGCTGTCGGTATGGGTTGAGCAGCTGCTGGGCTACGCCTCGGGCGCCCTGGCAGCGATTCGCGACGATGAACACTATCCGTCGCTGGTGGGATGGGCCCGCACCGAGGGCGCCGACCGCCTGGGGGGCAACCTGGCGCTGGCCCAGGCCCTGGCCCCGGAACTGTGGTCCCAGACGCCCCTGGCGCGTCTCGATTTCGACTGCGAGCGGCTGGCGCGCCCCGGGCGCAACGAGCCCTGCTGGTGCGACTCCGGGCGCAAGACCAAGCACTGCTGCGGCGCCGTCCAGGTGCCGGGGCCGGTGCCCGGCCACCTGATGTGGATGCTCTCGCTGCGGGAGTGGAAGGGCGACGCCCTCAAGGCGGCCCTGGCCAGCGGCAAGGCACCGCCCCAGGCCCTGCTGGAGTCGGGGTTGATCGCCGCCGAGAGCGGTCAACGGGGGCGCGCCCAGCAGATTCTCGAATCGCTGTTCGACGAGCAGGGCGACTGGTCGCGGTTGCCGGAACAGGCGGAACCCGCCTTCGAGCTGCTGATCGACCTCTACCAGGAGCGCGGCTTCCTGCGCAAGCGCGAGGCGCTGCTGGACGCCGTCCTCGATCGCGGACCACTGTTCCTGCGCGGCGTCGCCCTGGAGCGGCTTTGCCTGATGCACCTGGACAACGACGATCTGGCCAGCGCCCGGGAGGCTTTCGTGCGTGCCCAGCAGGCGCTCCCCGATTCGCCCACCCTGGCCTATATCGAGGCGATGCTGCTGCTCCACGAGGGGCAGGAGGAGGAGGCGGCCCAGCGCGCCCGCTTCTGGTTGCGGCGCCTGGCTCGCCAGGGCGACATGGACCCGGAGCAACTGGAGTTCCTGGCCGAGCTGGCCGAGAACCCCGGGGCCACCCTGGCCGAGCAGATGGTCAACTCCGAGGAGAACCTGGCCGGGCCCCTGGTGGCCCTGCAGAGCCTGCTGGCGGAGCTGCCCACGGCGCCGGTGCTGGCCGTCACCCAGGGCGAGGCGGGCGCCATCGTCTACGCCAGCTCGGCTCGGGAGGATACCCTCTATGCCGCCTGGCGGGCCCATTTCCCGACCCGGGTCGATGAAGAGACGGTACTGGGCTTCGAGGCCGACCCCTGGGAGGAAGCGGAGACCTGGCTCAGCGAGCTATGCAGCCACCCCGAGTGGCTCGACAGCCCTCGGGTGCACCAGGACCTGGCCCTGGCGCTGACCAGTCGCTTCGGCAGCCTGCCGTGGATGGCGCCGAGCCTCTTCGAGCCCCTGGCCGAGCGTCTCGAGCGCTGGCTGACCCAGCTCGATGGCCAGGGCGAACGCCTGCCCTGGGACGATGGCGACAATGCCGTGCTGTTGCGCAGCGGTCTGGCCCTGGTGGTGGGCATGGAGCGCGGCGCCCGGGAGCGCTCTCGACGCCTGGCCGAGCGCCTGCTGGCCCTGGACCCGGAGGATAGCCTGGGGCTGCGCGAGCTGGTGCTCGACCAGCTGCTTCGCGAGGGACGCAATGCCCAGGCCCTGGAGGTCAGCGACGTGCCCATGGAGACGCCGCTGCTGGGTGTCTTGATGGGCCGGGTGCTGGCGCTGCTACGCCTGGAGCGCTTCGATGAGGCCACCGAGGCATTGAAGGCGGCCGTCGCCGTCAACGGCCATGTGGTGGCCATGCTCTGCGACGACAAGGTGCGCCCCATGACACTGCCCAGCGACCAGGCGCCGCCCTCGGGCAGCCGCGCCGAGGCCTGGCAGTATCGCACCCTGATGCGCGACCAATGGGCGGCGACTCAAGGCGCCCTGGCCTGGCTGCTGGAGCAGCGCAAGGGCTGAGCCGATGCTTGGTCGATATCCCCCATGACCGGAGGGCCGGCAGCCTAGCTGCCGGCCCTCCGGTTTTTATCGGTGGCTCAACTGGTCCGCGGCGCGGGTGGCGGTACCAGGTTGCGGTCACGGCTGATCCAGATGGCCAGGGCGGTCTTGACGGTCTTGAGAGCGCGGTAGTCCCGGGGGCTAGCTGGCGCGTGGCGCGGGTGGCGGTACCAGGCTGCGGTCACGGCTGATCCAGATGGCCAGGGCTATCGCCGGGAGGCCCAGGGCCGTGGCGATGACGAAGAAGGTGGCATAGCCCTCGGCAGCCACCACCAGGCCGCCGAAGCCGCTGAGGAACTTGCCGGGCAGGGTCATCAGCGACGAGAAGAGGGCGTACTGGGTGGCGGTATAGGCCTTGGAGGTCAGGCTGGAGAGGAAGGCGATAAAGACCGCGCTGGCCAGGCCGTTGGCCAGGTTGTCGCCGACGATGGCCATCACCAGCATGGGTAGGCTCTGGCCGGCCAGGGCCAGGGCGGCGAACAGCAGGTTGGTGAGGGTGGCCGCCGCCGCCCCCAGTACCAGGATGGGGCCGATGCCGTAGCGGGCCACCAGCAGGCCGCCGAGCAGGCCGCCCGAGATGCTCATGGCGATGCCGAACACATTGGTGACATTGGCGATGGTGGCGAGCGAGAAGCCCAGGTCGATATAGAGGGGGTTGGCCATGGAGGCCATGGCCAGGTCACTGATCCGGAAGACGGCGATAAACAGCAGCAGCCAGAGTGCCTTGCGGCGGTGGCGGGTAAAGAAGTCGGTAAAGGGGCAGACCACGGCGCCGATCAGCCAGGCCCCCAGTCGCCGCAGCCACCTGGGGCGTCCCCGACTGGTGCGCAGGAAGGCACGCACCCGGGGCTCATGGATCAGCTGGGTGGTCAGCGACAACCGCGCCGGCTCCGGGCGCAGCAGCACGGTGATCACCCCGACCCCCACCAGGGCCGCCATGGTCAGGTAGGCGACCTCCCAGGAGACCGCCGCGGCCACGTAGAGGGCCCCGGCCCCGGCGGCCAGCAGGCCGCCCCGGTAGCCGATGATATAGGTGGAGGCCATGGCCGCCTGCATGTCGTCCGGTGCCGACTCGATGCGGAAGGCATCGATGGCGATATCCTGGGTGGCGCTGCCGAAGGCCACCAGCAGGGCGCAGGCCGCGACCAGCCCCAGGTTGTGCAGCGGGTCGAGGCTGGCCAGGGCGATCAGGCCCGAGGCGATCATCAGCTGGGCCAGCAGCATCCAGCCGCGGCGCTGGCCCAGGCGCCGGGTCAACAGCGGCAGGGCCAGGCGATCCACCACCGGCGCCCAGAAGAACTTGATCGAGTAGAGCATGCCGATCCAGGCGAAGAAGCCGATGGCGGCCACTTCGACGCCGTCGCTGCGCAGCCAGGCGGAGAGGGTCGAGAAGACCAGCAGGAAGGGCAGGCCGGCGGAGAAGCCCAGGAACAGCATGGTAATGACCGGCGCGCGCAGGTAGATGGCGAGGGCATCGCGCCAGCTGCGGTGGGCGGTGGGTTGGGGCATCGAGGAGGCTCTCCCTGGCGAAACGGTGACGGCCGGACAGTGGCGGCCGACGATGATAAACTGGGCCACTTGCCGACGGGCCGTCCGGTGTCCCGACCGGCGCCGCGGCCAGGGTCGATTGTTACAGAGCCGCCGTCTCCAGGGAACCGCCGTTGCGGGGTTTCTGGTGAGGGGCGGCGAGCAGGCAAGTCAGGAGTGTCATGCACCACGCCATCGATGAGCGCGCCAGGGCCGGAACCGCCCGCTGGTACGTGATCCAGTGCAAGGGAGGGGAGTCCTTCCGCGCCGCCGAGCACCTGGTCAATCAGGCCTACGAGGTCTTCCACCCGGTGCTGGAGGTGCAGCGCAAGCGCCGTGGCCGCCTCACCTGGGTCGAGGAGCCGCTGTTTCCCCACTACCTCTTCATTCGCCTCGATCGGCTGGCCAGCAACTGGCGGCCGATTCGCTCCACCCGTGGGGTGCTGCGCCTGGTTCGCTTCGGCGACGAGCCCCTGGCGGTGAACGATGACCTGATCGAGGCCCTGCGCCAGGGGGCCTCTCGGCAGGCGGCCCAGGCCAACCACTACTTCCGCGCCGGCGAACCGGTGACCATCACCGAGGGGCCCTTCCAGGCCCTGACCGCGGTCTTCGAGCGCCACAAGGGCGAGGAGCGTGCCATCGTGCTGCTCGACCTGCTGCACCGGCAGCAGCGCCTGGAGATGCCGGTGGCCCAACTTCAGCCCCAGCCTTGAGCGTCGGCGGCGACGCCACAGGAGAGAACCCATGAGCCAGATCGCCCCCCAGCGGGTCGTTACCCTGCACTATGTCCTCGAGGACGCCGACGGTCAGGTGCTGGATGACTCCCGGGCCCGTCAGCAGCCCCTGGAGTACCTGCACGGCCACGACAATATCGTCGCCGGCCTGGAACGCGCCCTGGATGGCCAGGGCGAGGGTGCCACCCTCAGTGTGACCCTGATGCCAGCGGAGGCCTATGGCCTGCGCGACGAGGCCCTGGTGCAGGAGGTGGCCCGCTCGTCCTTCCCGGTACCCGACCTGGCGCCCGGCATGCGTTTCCAGACCCAGGGCGATGCGGGACCGCAGATCGTCACCGTGCTCGAGGTGGGCGAGAGCCGGGTGCGCATCGACACCAACCATCCCCTGGCCGGGGAGACCCTGCGCTATCGCCTGGAGGTGCTGGCGATCCGTGAGGCGACCCGCGCCGAGCTGGCCAAGGGCCATCCGCTGCCGCCGGGCACCGAGGCGAGCAGCGTGGAAGATCGCAAGGTGCTCTGACAGCGCCAAAACCTGACCTGGATCAAGCCTCGTCCCGCCTGGTGGTGGGCCCCGCCCCGAGACTTGATCCAGGTCAGTTCTCCCCTCCCCGTCTGCCGCTAGAGTGAAGCCATACATTCACGGCGGGAGAGACGATCATGTACTGGGACGATGCCGTTATTTTCGGGTTGGTTACCGTCGGGCTGATGATCGCCTTCATGGCCGGCTGGGTCGGCTTCATCATCCACGACCACAAGCGCAAGGGCGACAAGAAGTCCTGAGCCACCGCCACGTTTTCGGAGCCGCGGCTCCACCAGTCGTCAGGGGAAGGGGGGAAACCCCCATTTACGCCGGCCTTCGGGCCGGTTTTTTCTTGTTGGGTCGTCGGCCCGGTACCTCAGGCATCCGCCTCCGGGGCGGCGGTGCGCTCATCGAGACGTTTCAGGAAGGTCTCGGGTGACTCCGGGCGGGCCAGGTGGTAGCCCTGCAGCAGGTCGACCCCCTGGCGATGCAGGAAGTCGGCCTGGTGGGCGCTCTCCACCCCTTCCACTACCAGGCGAAGGCCCAGGGTGCGCACCAGGGCGATGATCGAACGGGCCAGGGGGGCGTCCTCGGCCTGGTGCAGGGGATCGATAAAGGCCTTGTCGAGCTTGATCTCGTCGACGCTGAGCTCCTGCAGGTAGCGTAGCGAGGAGTAGCCGGTACCGAAATCATCCAGGGCGATCTCCACGCCCAGGGCGCGCAGTCGTGCCAGGCGAGCCCCCATGCCCGGTGCCACCAGCAGCGACTCCACCACCTCCAGCACCAGGCGGCCCGGTGGGATGCGGTGATGGGCGAGCCGCGCCTCGAGCAGTTCCACCAGGGCGTCGTCGTGAAGCTGCTGCACCGAGACGTTGACCGATAGCCGCAGCCCGCTAGCTCGCAAGGGACCGGCCAGCATGGCCAGGCTCTGCTCCATCAGCCAGGCGCCGATGGGGCGGATCAGGCCGCTGCGTTCGGCGACCGGAACGAAATCGGCCGGAGACAGCAGGCCCAGCTCGGGGTGCTGCCAGCGCAGCAGCACCTCGGCGCCACGCAGTCGCCCCTCGATATCGAATTGCGGTTGCAGGTGCAGGCGCAGCTCCTGCCTGGGCAGGGCCTGACGCAGCTGCTGGGTGAGTTGATCCTGACGTTGCATCCAGCGCCCGAAGCGGCGATCGAAGAGCGCCAGGGGTTGCAAGGGATGTTCGCGGGCCTGCTTGACCGCCAGCTCCGCCTTGAGCAGCAGGCGGTCGAGCTGGCGGTCATCCTCGGGATAACGGGCCAGTCCCAGGAAGAAACGCAGGTGGTAGGGGGTCTTCGGGGCCAGCCAGCGTTGGGCGTTGAGGGCCGAGAGCAGCTCCGCGCCCAACTGCTCCACCCGCGCACGATCCAGCCCCTTGGCCACCAGGGCCAGGCGGTTGGAAGGCAGTCGTGCCAGGTGGGCGTCCAGGGCATGGTGCTCCCCCCAGTGACGCAGGAAGAGCACCAGCTCGCGTAGGGCCCGATCGCCGGCGGCGAAGCCCAGCGTCTCGTTGAGGCGGTGCAGGCCGCTGATGCGCAACACGCCGAGGGTGAAGTCCCCTTCCTCCCTGGCCAGTCCCGCCATCAGCTTGCGCAGGGTGGGCAGGCCGGTGGTGTCGTCGAATTCCAGGCGCCGCTTGAGGTGCTGTTCGGCGACCCGGCGATGCAGCGACTCGCTGAACTGGGAGAGCAGGCCGGAGAGGGCGGTGAGGCCGCTGATCTCCTCGCTGCGCCACTCGCGGGGCTGGGTCGATTCGCAGCACAGGGTGCCGCGCAGCTCGCCGCCGTCGAAGATGCCGATATCCAGCAGCGAGACGATGCCATGGTGCTGGAAATAGTCGCGCATCTTCGCCAGCCGCGGCTCGGTCTCGACCCGGGAAACCGCCAGATAGGGGCCTCGCTGCAGGGCCTGGCGATAGGTGCCCAGGGCGTCCATGTCCAGGACCTCGCCCCGCTGACTGGGGTCCAGGCTGGCGCGGCAGATCAGCCGCTGGGTCTCCGGCTCCAGGTGCCAGATGCTGATGCGGGCCGCGCCCAGCAGGCGCTCGGCATGGGCCAGCACCGCGGCCAGAAACTCCTCTTCGTTGCTGCCGCGGCGGTAGAGGGTGCGCAGCGCCTGCCAGGCCTGCTGCTGGGCCGCCAGCCCCGTGCGGGTGGCCTGCAGCTCCTCGCCGATGGCGCGGCTCTGGTCGAGCTGCCGGGTCAGGCGTCGGAACAGCGCAAAGGTGATCAGGGCGAAGAGCGACATCACCCCGCCCAGCCAGGGCAGGGCGGCGAGCAGGATCGATTGGCCGGGACGCTGGGGAGTCCAGTGGAGCCAACCCAGCTCTCGTCCCTGGCCGTCCGTCAGGGCAAGCCGCGCGGCAAGGCGGGGTTCCGCGCTCAGCGCCAGGCTGGGCAGGGCGGTGGCCTGTCGCAGGTCCTCCAGCAGCCGGCCGTCCAGGTGGCGGGCGAAGAGCAAGCGGTGGGGCGCGCTGGCGGGAGTCAGCCCGGGGCTCTCGGGGCGGATCTCGGCGATGGCCAGCAGGACCAGCTGATCCTGCCAGCGAGCGTAGCCCACCTGGGCCTCTCGAGGCGTCGGCGACGGCAGCGGATGGGGGGGGCGGGTGGCGACTTGCCAGGGGGCGCCGAGATGCATGGCGTAGTCGATGCTGCCATCCGGGGCGATCAGCATGGCCAGGTCGATGGCCAGGTTGTCGTGCAGGCCTCCGCCCAGCTCCTGGCTTAGCCAGGCGGGATCCAGGGAACCATGCTGATGCACTTCGATATGGCTGACATCCCAGAGGGCGTAGTCCAGCACCTGGCCGCTCAGCCGACGGCCCAGCTGTTCCAGCTGGTTCTCCAGGCGGGCCAGGTCGCGCTCGGCCTGCTGGTCGTTCTGGGCCTGGGCGGACCACAGCAGGACCAGCAGGCTGAGGGTCAGGGCGCCGAGGATCACCAGGAGCAGTTGGCCGCGAATGCCCCGATAGGCGCGATCGAGGGCTTGCAGTGGGGGGTCGAGACTCTCCGCCATGGGGCCGGACGCCTTATTGTGTCGTTATCGATCCGCGCCCTAGCGCTGGGCGGTGTCGCGGGGGACGCCATCCAGGCCGGGGGCACGCCAGTGGCCGAGCCAGGCGCGCATCACTCGCTCCGGATACCAGGTCTCGCCGTGGCTGCCGTTGTAGCGCACCAGGGCCCGGGTCACGTCGCCGTGCTCGGCGGCCAGGTAGTGGGCCAGGATGGTACAGCCGTAGCGCAGGTTGAGCCAGGGATCGAGGAGGTCGTCCTGGGCGCGGCCCAGTTCGTCGACCCAGAAGGGCATCACCTGCATCAGGCCGCGGGCCCCGGCATGGGAGATCGCCTCGGGATTGAAGGCGCTCTCCACCTGGATCACCGCCATGACCAGCTCCGGCGAGAGTCCCGCCAGGGCCGCCTCGTGATAGACCCGCTCCAGCAGCCGCTGGCGTAGATCGGCATCACCGACAAAGCGGGCCAGGCGGGGCTCCATGGCATTGATCCACTGCCGGGAGGCCCACACCGCCTCGGCGGAGCGGGGGGCCTCGAGCACCGCCTCCAGGGTGTGGGTGAGGCTAGCCGGCACCCGCTCGGCCTGGGCCAGGGGGGCCAGCAGCAAGCCCCCGCCCAGCAGCAGGGGCAACCAGTTACGCCTAGCGGCGAATCGCCTCGGCCAGGAAATCGAGCAGGCTATCGGCGGGTACCATGGTGGCCTCTTCATCGCGACGCCCCTTGTATTCGAGTTCTCCCTTGTCGAGGCCCCGATCGCCGATCACCAGACGGTGCGGAATGCCGATCAGCTCCTGGTCGGCGAACTTGACCCCCGGCCGGGTATCGCGGTCATCGAGTAACACATCGTAACCCCGGGCCGTGAGCTCAGTGTAGAGGCGTTCCGCTTCGTCGCGCACGCGCTGTGACTTATGCGCATTCATCGGTACGAGGACGATATGGAAGGGGGCGATGGCATCCGGCCAGATGATGCCATTGGCGTCGTGGTTCTGCTCGATGGCGGCGGCCACGACCCGGGTCACGCCGATGCCGTAGCAGCCCATCCAGGGGTGGGTGCCCTTGCCGTTCTCGCCGAGCACGGTGGCGTTCATCGCCTCGGAGTACTTCTTGCCCAACTGGAAGACGTGGCCCACTTCGATGCCGCGCTTGATGGAGAGGGTGCCCTGGCCGTCCGGGGAGGGGTCGCCCTCCACCACGTTGCGCAGGTCGGCGACCTTGGGCAGGGGCAGGTCGCGCTCCCAGTTGATGCCGAAGTAGTGCTTGCCGTCCACATTGGCGCCGGCGCCGAAGTCGCTCATCAGGGCCACCGAGCGGTCGATGATGATCGGCATCTCGAGGCCCACCGGGCCCAGGGAGCCGGGGCCGGCCCCCGCCGCGGCGCGGATCTCCTCTTCGGTGGCCATGGTCAGGGGCTCGGCCACCTCGGGCAGGTGCTCCGCCTTGATCTCGTTGAGCTCGTGGTCGCCGCGCACCAGCAGGGCCACCAGGCCGCCCTCGCTACCCTTGACCATCAGGGTCTTGAGGGTCTTCTCGATGGGCAGGCCATGCTGCTCCACCAAGGCGGCGATGGTCTTGGCATTCGGAGTATCGACCAGGCGCAGTTCCTCGCCGGGGGCGGGGCGCTGGGTGTCGCTGCCCAGCGGCGCCGGCAGCGCCTCGGCCTTCTCGATATTGGCGGCGTAGTCGGAGTCGCTGGAGAAGACGATGGCGTCTTCGCCGGAGTCGGCCAGCACGTGGAACTCGTGGGAGCGGTCGCCACCGATGGCGCCACTGTCGGCCAGTACCGGACGGAAGCCCAGGCCCAGGCGGGTGAAGATCCGCACATAGGCGTCGTACATGGCCTGGTAGGTCTGCTTCAGGGAGGCCTCATCGATATGGAAGGAGTAGGCATCCTTCATGATGAACTCCCGGGAGCGCATCACCCCGAAGCGCGGGCGGATCTCGTCGCGGAACTTGGTCTGGATCTGGTAGAAGTTGGCCGGCAGCTGCTTGTAGCTGTTGAGCTCGCGGCGCACCAGGTCGGTGATCACCTCTTCGTGGGTCGGGCCCACGCAGTAGTCCCGGTCGTGGCGATCCTTGAGGCGCAGCAGCTCGGGGCCATACTGCTCCCAGCGGCCCGACTCCTGCCACAGCTCGGCGGGCTGCACCGCCGGCATCAGCAGTTCCTGGGCGCCGGCCCGGTCCATCTCCTCGCGGACGATGCGCTCCACCTTGCGCAGGGTGCGCAGGCCCAGGGGCAGCCAGGTGTAGAGGCCGGAGGTGAGGCGGCGGATCATCCCCGCCCGCAGCATCAGCTGGTGGCTGACCACCTCGGCGTCGTTGGGCGTTTCCTTGAGGGTGGACATCAGGAGTTCACTGGCGCGCATGGCTTGGGCGTATCCTTCGAAGCGTTGACAGGCGGGGCTGCGACTCGCAGCGTCTTTGTCGCGCATTGTACGGCAAGCCGGGGTGGCGGCAAAACGTCGGTGCGGTTGGTAGAGAATGCCGTTTCAGTGGTGGAGATTGTTTTACCGGACCGACGTGATAGCGATGAGCTGGTCCGGCAACAAGCCTTCGCGAGGCGCTGTAAACCCTTCCCTGGGCGCTACTTTTGCCTTCCATGGCAAAAAACCCTCGCTACGCCTTGTCCCCGGCGCCCATCGCCCGTTGGACGCCCAGGGCGAGGCGCTGCGGTTGCAGCGCCCAGTCATGGTAGTTATTGACCTGGCCCTGCTCGCGCAGGGCGCGAATCAGCGGCAGATCGAGGCGGGCCAGCTGCCAGCCCGGGGTGGCGTCCTCACCCCGGGTGAGGATGCCGTCCGGCGGGAAGCCGTGATCGCAGGGGGTGTAGACGGCAGCGTGACCGGTATTGATATCCACC
Source organism: Halomonas sp. 328 (assembly GCF_015645095.1). GTDB lineage: Bacteria > Pseudomonadota > Gammaproteobacteria > Pseudomonadales > Halomonadaceae > Bisbaumannia. The sequence goes on along the minus strand of NZ_JADOTW010000001.1, from coordinate 92,247 downwards.
GCCGGTGACCAGAGCGCCTCGCCCACGGTGGGGGAGTGGACGATGGCCACCTGCTGCTCGATGGCGCGGGCCTGGGCGGAGAGGCGCACCCGATGGTAGCCGGCGGGGGTGTCGGTGCAGCTGGGCACCAGCAGCAGGTCGGCGCCGGCCTCGACCAGGGCCCGGGCCAGGTCGGGGAACTCGCTGTCGTAGCAGATCAGCACGCCGAGCCGCCCCGCCGGGGTATCGAAGAGGCGCAGGCCATCGCCGGCGGACACGCCCCACTCATCGTTCTCGAAGCGGGTCATGATCTGCTTATCCTGGTGGCCCAGGCGGCCGTCCGGGGTGATCAGCCAGGCGCGATTGACGTAGCGGCCATCGGCCAGGCGCCAGGGCAGCGAGGGGGCCAGCAGGGTAACGCCATGCTGCATGGCCAGGCGGCGCCATACGGCCAGGGCGTCGTCGCGCAGCGGCTGCAGCGCCTCGAGCTGGGCCCTGAGGTCGCCGATCACCGCTTCGGGGAGCAGGGAGGTGAGCTCCATGCCGCCATACTCGGGGAAGACCAGCAGGTCGGCGCCGCGGTCGGCGGCGTCCTTGACCCAGCGGCTCGCCTTGGCCACGAAGTCGTCGAAGTGGCGGAAGCGATCGATGGGGTACTGGGCGGCGGCCACCGTGACCGTCATGACGTCAGCTCCTTGAGCCAGAAGACCATGGGCTTGTCGCTCTCCTCGGCCTCGCCGAGATCCTTCCAGGCGAAGGTGGTGGCGAGCTCCCCGTGGCGGCGGTAGCCGCGGCTCGCCCAGAAACCATGCAGGGGGCGGTAGTCGGCGGGCCGGCGGGGGTGATCCTCGGGCCGCTCCACGGCACAGAAGGCGGCGAGGGCGAAGCCCGCGTCCCGGGCATGGGCCTCCCGCTCGGCCATAAAGGCCTTGCCGATGCCGCGGCCGCGGTACTCGGGCAGCAGCAGCGATTCGCCATAGTAGAAGACCGTTTCCGGGGTGATGCCGGCGGCGGCGAAGGGGGCGCGGAATTCCGCCACCTCGTCGCTCAATGGCTGGCCGGTGGCGGCGCCCACCAGGGTCTCGCCGTCGAAGGCCAGCACGAAGAGGCTGGCCGGGTTCTCGGCGTAGCGCCCCAGGTAGGCGGCCTCGTAGGCGGGATCGCCATCGTAGAGGTAGGGAAAGTCGCGGAACACCCGGATGCGCAGCCCGGCGAGGGCCTCCAGGTGGGGGGCGATGGCCGGCCCCCGGCGGGTGGTCAAGGTCAGCCCGGTCATGACGCCTCTCTGCGGCCGGTGAAATGCCCGAACCCTAGCAGGCCGCGCTAGCGTCGCCAATTCTCCCGGCGACGTGGTGTTAGGCCCTAGCGTCGCCAGGCGTGCAGCCCCAGCATGGCCATTCCCGCCAGCAGGCCCCAGAAGGCGGCGCCGATGCCCAGCAGGGTGACCCCGGAGGCGGTGAACAGGCAGGTGACCAGGGCGGCGTCGCGCTGCTCGGGTTCCGCCATGGCGCCGGCCAGGCCGTTACCGATGGTGCCCAGCAGGGCCAGGCCGGCCAGGGCCATCACCAGCTCGGCGGGGAAGGCGGCGAACAGGGCGGTGACGGTGGCGCCGAAGACCCCCAGCACCAGGTAGCCGGCGCCGGCGGCGACCCCGGCGGTATAGCGCCGGGCCGGGTCCTCGTGGGCCTCGCGGCCTAGGCAGACCGCGGCGCTGATCGCCGCCAGGTTGAGGGCGAAGCCGCCGAAGGGGGCCAGCACCAGGGTGGTGGCGCCGGTCCAGCCGATCAGCGGCGAGCTGGGGGCCGGGTAGCCGGCGGCCCGCAGCACCGTGATGCCGGGCAGGTTCTGGGTGGCCATGGTCACCACGAAGAGGGGGATGCCCACGCCGATCAGGGTCGAGAGCGAAAAGCTTGGCGCCGTGAAGACCGGCAGGGTCGGGGCCAGGGCGATGCCGTCCAGTTGCAGCTGCCCTTGGGCGGCGGTGACCACCACCCCGGTGAGCAGCACCAGCACGATGGCGTAGCGGGGCACGAAACGCCGGCCCAGGGCATAGGCGAGCAGCATGGCCAGGGGCAGCGGCCACTGGGTCTCGAAGGTGGCGAAGAGGTCGATGCCGAAGCGCAGCAGCACCCCGGCCAGCATCGCCGCGGCCAGGGCCGGGGGAATGCGCTTGACCAGGGCGCCGAACAGGCCGGTAACGCCGCACAGGGTGATCAGCGCCGCCGAGAAGAGAAAGGCGCCAATGGCCTCCTCCATGGGCACGCCGGGCAGGCTGGTGGCCAGCAGGGCGGCCCCGGGGGTCGACCAGGCGGTGAGTACCGGCATGCGGTAGCGCAACGACAGGCCCAGGGAGGTGAGGCCCATGCCGATGCCCAGCGCCCAGAGCCAGGAGCCGATCTCTGCCTGGCTGGCGCCCGCCGCCTCGGCGGCCTGGAAGATGATCACCGCCGAGCTGCCGTAGCCCACCAGGACCGCCACCAGGCCGGCGGTGACGGTGGAGGGGCTAAGATCGCGCCATGGCGAGCGGCGTGATGCCTCGAATACCTGAGTCTGCGGTTGCATGGCCGATGTCTCCTGACGCGGGGCCTCTCCCCGGGTTGTGCGTTATAGCGTACAATGCCGGCACTCTAGCATTGTGCGTCATAGCGCACAATGGGAATAAATCTCACTGGAGGCCCTGATGCAGGAGATCGCCAATCATATCGCCACCCGGCTGCGCGGCCTGCGCAAGGCGCGGGGCTGGAGCCTCGATCGCGCGGCCCAGGCCACCGGGGTCAGCAAGGCGATGCTGGGACAGATCGAGCGGGGCGAATCGAGCCCCACGGTATCGACGCTATGGAAGATCGCCAGCGGCTTCTCGGTCTCCTTCTCGTCGCTGTTCGCCCCGCCGGGAGCGGGGGTCGAGGAGGGGCCGGCGGGGGAGACCCGCTGGGGGCGCGATGCCGCGGGCATGCAGGCCCGGGTGCTGTTTCCCTTCGACCCCTTGCTGGGTTTCGAGATGTTCGAGATCGAGCTGGCCCCGGGGGCGGTGAGCGAGTCGTCGCCCCATGCCCAGGGGGTGGTGGAGCATATCGTGGTGGTGGAGGGCACCCTGGGGCTGACCCTGGCGGGCGAAGCGGAGCGGCGCCTGGCCCCCGGGGCGGGGCTACGCTTCCATGCCGACCGCCACCATGTGATGCGCAACCTGGGGGAGGGGGCGCTGCGTTTTCATGACGTCATCCACTACCTGCCGGGGGCCGCCGCCGGAGATGCCCCGGCGTAGAGGCTAGCCCCAGAGCCCGAGCCTTAGTCGTGATGGGGCAGGGTGTCGAGGGCCGCCGGACGGTAGCGCTCCAGCAGTGCCCAGAGGATCGCCACGGTTTCGGCATCGGGCCGGCCGCGATAGTCGGTGGGACGAAAGCGCATCTGGAAGGCGCGCAGCACGGCGCGGGTCGGGGCATCGAGCTCGCCGCTGACCTCCAGGGGATGGCCCCAGGCCGCCAGGGCTCGCTGCAGGGTGGCGGTGTCGGGGGCGGCCACGGCGAAGTCGGCCCGGTAGCGGGCCAGGCTGTCCGCCTCGGGCCAGACGCCGATGCCGGCCTCGTACAGGGCCCGCCAGGGAAAGGCCGGGCCCGGATCGATCTTGCGGGTCGGGGCGATATCCGAGTGGGCCACCACATCGGTGGGGCGGATACCATGGCGTTCGATGATATCCCGGGCCAGATGGATCAGGGCGTCGATCTGTGCCTCGGGGTAGGGGGCCCAGTGGATGGCAGTCGCCGCCTCGGGATCCGCGTCCAGGGCCGCCTCCACCGCGGCGAAGCTGCGGTCGGGCCCCCGGTTGACGATCTCGATGCCGATGGAGGTGTCGTTGATGTGCGTGCGTCCCCTCCAGGCACTGGCGCCGGCATGCCAGGCGCGCCGCGATTCGTCCACCAACTGGTAGACCAACGGCTCGCTGCCGTGCCGGCGGGCCGGGAGCGGCAGCACATAGTGGGCGCTGACATGGGGGCCGGTCAGCACCGCCAGGGAGCGGGCCTCGTCGCTGCTGGTGTAATGGATCACCAGGTGGCGCACCCGGCTGTTATGGGAGGGGGCGACATGGGTGTGATCGACGAGGTAGCCGTCGCGCGACTCAAGCGGCGCGGGCGCGGCACAGCCGGCCAACAGCAGGGGCGTGGCAAGGAGTGCCACCAGCGGTCGCCACATCGGCTCAGTTCTCCAACAGCAGTCGCAGGGTCAGGCCCAGGGCCAGGGTCGAGGCGACGCTGAGCAGGGTGCCCAGCAGCACATACTCGGTGAGCTTGCGGTCCTGGGCCTCGCGCAGGTCCCCGAAGCGTAGCACCGACTTGGCCGCCAGCAGGAAACCCACCGCGGTGAGCTGGTCGAGCAGTACCAGGGTCAGCACCAGGAAGCGCTCCAGCATGCCGATGCGTGCTCCCGCCGCCGCCAGGGTGCCGGTGGCCTCGAGCTGGTCGCTCCAGCGTCGCATCACCAGAGCGATGGCGATGGAGAGCGGGCGCGAGACCAGCAGATAGGCGCAGGCCAGGCCCAGCACCCGGGGCGTGGCGAGCCAGGCGACGGCGGCCCCGAGGGGCTGCCAGCTGCCGATCCAGGCCAGCCAGAGGCCGAGCAGCACCAGCCCATGCAGGGCCTGGTCGAGGAGGAACCAGCCCAGATGCTGCGGGGGGAGTCGTGACTTGGCCAGGTCGATCAGCCAGTGGCTGGCCGCCACCGTCAGGACGCCGAACAGCACCGCCAGCGCTCCCCGCTGGGGGTCATGGGCGGCGGCGATGGCCAGCACGGCGAAGGTGAGGGCCGCATGCACCAGGGCGTGCTGCCAGAGGTGGGGCGAGCGGTGCCCCAGGCGATAGCGCTCCTCGACCCAGGCGCGGGGCTGGAGCAGGAAGTCGCCGATCAGATGGGCCAGCCAGAGTGCCAGCAGCAGGGATTCGGGGCGGGTCATGGGGCCTCGCTCTCTTCCTTGAGGCGCCGCTCCAGGTAGCTCAGGGTCTCCTGGAGCAGCGGCCAGTGTGCCGTGCGCAGGCGCTTGTGGACCGCGGGTTGGCTGATGCCGAGCCGCGTGGCCAGGGCCTGCTGGGACTCAGCATGACACAGGAGCTCGGCGATGGCCTCCGCGGCGGCGGGGGTCCAGCCATCGATCATGGCGTCCAGGTGGCGCATCAGCAGGGCCAGGCAGGGCGAGTCGTCCGATGTCAGCCGCAGGGCCAGGTGGTGATCGCCGTCCAGGGCGTCGAGCGCCTGGCCGGAGGCCACGAAGGGTGCCGAGCCCGCCTCGGCGAGTCGCGAGTCGTCCCGCCACTGGTCGTCGTGTCCGAGGGCGATGGCCAGGCGGGCGTCCCAGCGCTGTCGGGGCCGGGAGTGGCGAATCAGCTCGGCGCGCAGCAGCACGGCGGCGGTCACGCCCTGCCAGGCCTGGGGCAGGACCAGTTGGAAGCCGTCGCCCCGGTAGCGCTCGCTGACCGCACCGAAGCGTGAGGCCAGGCGGGACAGGCCGTGATCGAGGACCGCCGAGAGCCGCTCGGCGGGCCCCAGTCGTCGCGAGGCGATGATATCGCCGGTGATGACCGCAATGGTGGGGGGCATGGCTATCTCCCGAGCGGGGCCTGCGGCGGGCTCACGGCAGGCGTTCGCCCTGAATATAGCTCCTACGGGTTATTTTTAACAATAATAACCTGCATAGATTATATCGTGCCGGCTCCGGCGAGCCTCAGCGGGCCAGTTCGCCCATCGCCTCCTCCAGCCCCGCCAGGGTCAGGGGGTACATGCGATCCTCGATCAGCTCGCGGATCAGCTGGGTCGAGTGGGTGAACTCCCAGGCCCGGGGCGGCATGGGGTTGAGCCACACCAGGCGGGGGAAGGCCTCTACCAGGCGCTTGAGCCAGACGGCCCCGGCTTCGTCGTTGAAGTGCTCGACGCTGCCGCCGGGGTGGGTGATCTCAAACGGCGACATGGCCGCATCGCCGACGATCACCACCTGATAGTCGCGCCCGTAGGTGTGCAGCACGTCCCGGGTCGGGATGCGCTCGTTATGGCGGCGTGAATTATCGCGCCAGAGCCCCTCGTAGAGGCAGTTATGGAAGTAGTAGGGCTCCAGGTGCTTGAACTCGGCCCGGGCCGCCGAGAAGAGCTCCTCGCAGGTGCGGATATGGTCGTCCATGGAGCCGCCCACATCGAGCAGCAGCAGCACCTTCACCGCGTTATGCCGCTCGGGGCGCAGCTGCACATTGAGCAGGCCGGCGTCCCGGGCCGTCTCGCGGATGGTGGCGTCCACGTCGAACTCCTCCGCGGCCCCCTGGCGGGCGAAGCGGCGTAGCCTTCGCAGGGCCATCTTGAGATTGCGGGTGCCGAGCTCGAGGGAGTTGTCGTAGTCGCGAAAGCGCCGTTCATCCCACACCTTGATGGCCCGGCGGTGGCGGGAGCCCTCCTGGCCGATGCGGATGCCCTCCGGGTTGTAGCCGTAGGCGCCGAAGGGGCTGGTGCCGCCGGTGCCGATCCACTTGTTGCCCCCGGCGTGGCGCTCCTTCTGTTCCTCGAGACGTTGCTTGAAGGTCTCGATCAGCTTCTCGAGCCCGCCCAGGGACTCGATCTGCGCCTTCTCCTCCTCGGTGAGCTGCTTCTCGAACTCGCGGCGCAGCCAGTCGTCGGGGATCAGCGCCTCGATGGCGGCATCCAGGTTCTCGAGGCCCTCGAACCAGGCGGCGAAGGCGCGATCGAAGCGGTCGAAGTGACGCTCGTCCTTGACCATGACGGTGCGCGCCACCTGGTAGAAGGCCTCCATGTCGGCGAACACCACGCCGTGCTCCACCACCGCATGGAGGTCGAGCAGCTCGCGCAGCGATACCGGTACCCCGGCGCGCTTGAGGGTCTCGAACAGGCCGATAAACATGGCTCAGCGACTCTTGCGACGCAGCATGAAGGCCAGCCGCTCCAGCAGCTGGGTATCCTGCTCGTTCTTGACCAGGGCCCCGGCCAGCGGCGGGATCGCCTTCGCCGGGTCGCGCTGGTAGAGCGCCTCCCGGGCCAGGTCGTCGGCCATCAACAGCTTCAGCCAGTCGACCAGCTCCGAGGTGGAAGGCTTCTTCTTGAGCCCCGGGGCCTGGCGCAGTTCGAAGAACACCTCCAGGGCCTCGCTCACCAGGCGCGGGGCGATCTCCGGGAAATGCACATCGACGATGGCCTGCATGGTCTCCCGGTCGGGGAACTCGATGTAGTGGAAGAAGCAGCGGCGCAGGAAGGCGTCGGGCAGCTCCTTCTCGTTGTTGGAGGTGATGACGATGATCGGCCGGTGGCGGGCCTGGATGGTCTCCCCGGTCTCGTAGACATGGAAGGCCATGCGGTCGAGCTCCTGGAGCAGGTCGTTGGGAAACTCGATGTCCGCCTTGTCGATCTCGTCGATCAGCAGGACCACCCGCTCGTCGGCGGTGAAGGCCTCCCACAGCTTGCCGGGCTTGATGTAGTTGGCGACGTTCTCGACGCCTTCCACCCCCAGTTGGGAGTCGCGCAGGCGGCTCACCGCGTCGTACTCGTAGAGGCCCTGGGCCGCCTTGGTGGTGGACTTGATATGCCAGGTGATCAGGCGGGTATCGAGGGCGGCCGCCAGCTCCTCGGCCAGCAGCGTCTTGCCGGTGCCCGGCTCGCCTTTGATCAGCAGGGGGCGCTGGAGGGTCACGGCGGCATTGACCGCCTGCTTGAGGGCCTCGGTGGCCACGTAGGTGGAGGTTCCCGCGAATGCCATGGCTGTCTCGCTCGTCGAAAGGGGTCACTGAAGATCAAACAAGTGTACGGAAGGTCGCGGAGGGGGACAATCGACAAAAAGGGCCCCGCCTGGGCCGTGCAGCGGGGCATGACATCACGGAGGCAATTGGCGTCGGCTCAGTCCCGATAGGCCTTCACCAGGATGGCCGGGTCGTGCTCGGCGTGGCCGCGCCTGGCCTGGGCGCGCATCAGCTGGGCGGCCAGGCCGCTCATCGGGGTGGCACTGCCGGCACGCTGGCTCTGGGCCACCGCCATGTCCAGGTCCTTGAGCAGGGTACGCAGGTGCCAGGGCGGGTTGGCGAAGTCGCTCGCGGCCATGCGTGGGGTGAGGATCTGGAACGGCTTGGAGTCGGCGAAGCCGCCGCTTAGCGCCTCGGTCAGGCGGGTGGCATCCACGCCGCTGGCCTCGGCCAGCGCCACCATCTCGGCCAGCACCGCCGCCTGGCAGCCCACCACCATCTGGTTGCACACCTTGGTGACCTGGCCCGCGCCCACCGGACCCATATGGGTGACCCGGGCGGCCAGCGGCGCCATCAGCGGGCGGCAGGCCTCCACCGCGTCGCTGTTGCCGCCGCACATGATGGCCAGGCTGCCCGCCTCGGCGCCGGCCACGCCGCCGGAGACCGGGGCATCCACCCAGGCCATGCCGCAGGCGGCCTGGAGGCGAGCCGCGAAGTCGCGGGTCGCCGCCGGGTCGCTGCTGGAGAAGTCGATCAGGCGTTGGTCGGGGCGGCCATGGGCGGCCACGCCCTCCTCGCCGAAGACCACCGATTCCACCACGCCGGTATTGGCCAGGCAGAGCATGATCACGTCGACCTCGGCGACCAGCTCGGCGATGGAGGAGGCGATGTGGGCGCCGGCCTCGCTCAGTGGCTCGGCCTTGGCAGGGGAGCGGTTCCAGACGCTGACAGGGAAGCCGGCCGCCAGCAGGCGGCGAGTCATGGGGTCGCCCATCAGGCCGATACCGATAAAACCGAGGCGGGGAAGGGGCATGGTGAGGTCTCCGGCACGATAAAGGTGCCGGCCATAATGCGTTATGGAAAGTCTTTCCATCAACTCCCCGGGCGGATGGATGTCCCGACAGGGGGATTAAGCGAGTGCCGATCTACATAGACTCCTGCTTAAAGTCAGGAAATATCACCAAGGATGAGGTCAGCGATAGAGTGATGCACAAGGATGAGGCAGTTCAAGGCGAAAAAGCCCCTTAGTGGTGCGGCAGAGCGAGATCGGTCGCCTGGCCAGATGCCGCCCGGGATATGAAGGGTTGTGTAAGTGGCTGATTATAAAGGTTTTGTAAGGTAGGTGGCACGGATTTCGTATAGGGTATGGCAAGCAGAGACCCCGGCCACGGGAAGAGGGCCGAAGGGCAAGACGCTGATAACGGAATCGACGCGGGGCGTCCAGGAGCAAGAACAACGAGAAGAGAGTGACGAATCGCGACATCGCCAGAGATGGCGATACACAGAGTGAGCTGGCGTGCTCCACCTGGCCTCCTTCGGGGGGCCTTTTTTATTGCGTATCTTATTCTTGTTATTGCCGCGACGCTTGTTATGGTGACGTTTGTTGTTATTGGTTGTCCTCGCGCTATGGCTGCATCATGACAGCCTGAGCGGTGCGAACAATCCGACTTTGGTGGAGGGGACATGGCCGCTAACCTATTTGCCTCACCAGCCGAGGTGCTCCCCGAGGAAGTCGTCGAGGAGCTGGCCCGGGGTCAGGGCGTGCGGGTGGAGCGTATCGTCTCCCGCGGGCATGTCTCCGGCTGGTATGACCAGGCCGATCACGAATGGGTCGCCTTGCTGGCCGGCGAGGCGCACCTGGAGTTCGAGGACGGCGAGATACGCCACCTGTTGCCGGGCGACCATCTGCTGATCCCCGCCCATCGGCGTCACCGGGTTGCCTGGACGACGCCGGAGCGTGACAGCGTCTGGCTGGCGGTGCACTATCGGCCGGCGTAGGCTTTCCTCAGGGCGGTGTGTCCCTTTGCCGCCCGCGAGTCATAAGGAGTCGGGCGCCGTATCAACATGGGAGGTCATTGATGCGTCTACGGGTCTTGTCCGACCTGCACCTGGAACACTTCGACGAAGGCCGGGAGCTCCCGCCGGTGGCGGCGGATGTCGTGGTGCTGGCCGGCGATATCCATGCCCAGGGGCAGGGGCTGGCCTGGGCCGCGGACCGATTTCGCGACCAGCCGATCCTCTATGTGCCCGGCAACCACGAGTATTATGGCAGCTGCATGCCGACGCTGCGTCGGGAGCTGCGCGACGAGGCGCGGCGACTCGGTATTCACCTGCTCGATAACGATGAGGTGATCCTGGAGGGGGTCCGCTTCCTGGGCACCACCCTATGGACCGATTTCGCGCTCTATGCCGACGATCCGTGCCAGGATCCCGAGCATACCGAACGCGAGGCGTGCCGGTTGATGCCGGACTTCCAGGTGATCGAGCAGCCCGCCGGCGCGGCCTTTACCCCGGCGGCGAGCCGTGCCCTGCATCGCCAGGCGCTGGCCTGGCTCGAAGCGCGCCTCGCCGAGTCCTGGGCCGGCCCTTGCGTGGTGATCAGTCATCACGCCCCCCTGGCCCAATGCATCCCGCCCCGCTATCGGGGTGACCCGCTCTCGCCGGCCTTCGCCTCGCACCTGGAGCGGTTGATGGGGCGCATGGCGCTGTGGCTGCATGGCCATGTGCATGAGCCGGTGGACCTCGTCTGTCGCGGTACCCGGGTGGTGGCCAATCCTGGTGGCTACCCCGGCGAGTTCGCGCCGCCGCTATTCTGCCCCGAGGGCATCGTCTGCCTGCCTGGGGGGCATGCTGACTTGAGGCCGGGGGGCCTCGCCCCCATCTTGGGGGGACCTTAGGCCGATTTCGCTCCGGAGACTCCCATGTCCGATGCCCTGACCCTGGGCTGCCCTCACTGCCATGCCGTCAATCGCGTCAGCCGGACCCGCCTGAGCGATGCGCCACGCTGCGGCAAGTGCAAGCAGCCGCTGTTCACCGGCGAACCGGTGGCGCTGACCGCCGACAACTTCTCTGCCCTGGTGGCACGCAGCGAGCTGCCGGTGGTGGTGGACTTCTGGGCCGGCTGGTGCGGCCCCTGCCAGACGATGGCGCCGATCTTCGCCCAGGTGGCCCGGGAGCTGGAGCCGCGGATGCGCTTCGCCAAGCTGGACACCGAGGCGCAGCAGGTCCTGGCCGGGCGCTTCGGCATCCGCAGCATTCCCACCCTGGTGGTGTTCCGCGAGGGCCGCGAAGTGGCGCGCCAGGCCGGAGTGATGCCGCCGGCCCAACTGGCCCAGTGGCTCAGGCCGCATCTGGCCTGACCCGCCATCCCGCCCCAGGTGACTTGGCGCTAGAATGGCCCGAAAGCGATGCGAAGGGGGCAGGGGTGATCACACGGCAGGGCTTCTTGCTGACACGGCACTGGGACGATGACGCGGAGGGCACTCGGGTCGGCTTCTGGTTGGCCACCGATGAGGGCCCCCTGAGGGTCACCCTGGCGCCCCGGCCCTCGGTGGCCTTCCTGCCCGCCGGTCAGCGCCACCTGGCCGAGTCCTTGTTGTCGAGCGTGCCGGCCGGCGAGGCCGAACTCCGCCCCCTCGCGCTGCGTGACTTCCAGCGGCGCCCGGTGGTGGGCCTCTACTGCCCCCAGTATCGCCAGTTGCAGCGCCTGGTGCGCCGCCTGCGCGAGGCCGGGGTCGACTGCTACGAGGCCGATATCCGTCCCCCGGAGCGCTACCTGATGGAGCGCTTTATCACCGCCCCGGTGGAGGTCTCCGGCACCCCGGATGGTGAGGGCGGCCTGATGGATGCCCGGCTGCGTCCCGCCCCGGACTACCGCCCGCCGCTGCGCATGGTGTCGCTGGATATCGAGACCAGCGGCCGCGGCGAGCTCTACTCCATCGCCCTGGAGAGCGGCGCCGAGCGCCGGGTACTGATGCTGGGGCCGGCCAATGGCGAGGCCGCAGCGGAGCTCGACTTCGCCCTTGACTACTGCGCCAGCCGCAGTGAGTTGCTGGAGCGGCTCAATGCCTGGTTCGCCGAGTTCGACCCGGACGTGATCATCGGCTGGAACCTGGTGCAGTTCGACCTGCGCCTCCTCCAGAAGCATGCCGAGGCCCTGGGCGTGCCGCTGCGCCTGGGACGCGAGGGGACGGCACTGGAGTGGCGCGCCCATGGCAGCCAGGAGAACTACCACTTCGTCTCTGCCCCCGGGCGGCTGATCGTCGACGGCATCGAGGCCCTGCGCGGCGCCACCTGGCAGTTCGCCTCCTTCAGCCTGGAGCATGTGGCGCGGACCCTGCTCGGCGAGGGCAAGGCCGTCGATAATCCCTATCAGCGCCTCGCGGAGATCGAACGGCGCTTCGCCGAGGACAAGCCGGCGCTGGCCCGCTACAACCTCAAGGACTGCGAGCTGGTCACGCGTATCTTCGAGACGACCGAGCTGCTGGCCTTCTTGCTCGAGCGGGCCAGCGTCACCGGGCTCCCCGCCGATCGCAGCGGCGGCTCGGTGGCCGCCTTTACTCACCTCTACCTGCCGGCCATGCACCGCCTGGGGTATGTGGCCCCTAACCTGGGGGAGGGGCAGGCGGCGGAGAGTCCTGGCGGCTTCGTGATGGACTCTCGCCCCGGCCTCTACGACTCGGTGCTGGTGCTCGACTTCAAGAGCCTCTACCCGTCGATCATCCGCACCTTTTTGATCGACCCGGTGGGGCTGATCGCCGCCAAGGAGGAAGCCGACGCCGTGCCCGGCTACCTGGGGGGGCGCTTCTCGCGCCGTCAGCATGCCTTGCCGGCCATCGTCGAACGGGTCTGGGCCGGTCGCGAGGCCGCCAAGGCCGATGGCAATGCGCCGCTCTCCCAGGCCCTGAAGATCATCATGAACAGCTTCTACGGGGTGCTGGGCTCCAAGGGCTGTCGTTTCTTCGATGCCCGACTGGCCTCGTCGATCACCCGCCGCGGCCACGCCATCATGCACCGCACCCGGGAGCTGATCGAGGCCGAGGGCTATACGGTGATCTACGGCGATACCGATTCCACCTTCGTGTGGCTGGGGCGAGCCTTCGAGGAGGCCGAGGCGGCGGCCCTCGGGCGGCGCCTGGTGGCCCATGTCAACGACTGGTGGCGCCACCACCTGGCCGAGGAGCTGGGCCTGGAGAGCGCCCTGGAGTTGCAGTTCGAGACCCACTACCGGCGCTTCTTGATGCCCACCATTCGTGGCGCCGAGGCGGGCAGCAAGAAGCGCTACGCTGGCCTTGTGCGCGACGCCACGGGGGAGGAGCGGGTGGTCTTCAAGGGCATGGAGACGGTACGCAGCGACTGGACGCCGCTGGCCCAGGCGTTCCAGCGCGAGCTCTACCGCCGCGTCTTCACCGGCGAGCCCTACCGGGACTATGTGCGCCAGGTGGTCACTCACACCATCCGAGACTGCGTGGCGCGGCTAGCGGCGGGGGAAGATGACGATCGGCTGGTCTATCGCAAGCGACTGCGTCGGCGCCTCGATGACTACCGGCGCAACGTGCCGCCCCAGGTACGCGCGGCTAGGCTGGCCGACGAGCATAACGCCCGCCTGGGCCGACCACCCCAATACCGCAACGGCGGCTGGATCCGCTACGTGATCACCACCGCCGGCCCCGAGCCCCTGGAGGCGCGGCACTCGCCCATCGACACCGACCACTACCTGAGCCGCCAGCTCAAGCCGGTGGCGGACGCCATCCTGCCCTTCGTCGGCGACGACTTCGATGCCCTGATCGACCGTCAGCTGGGGCTTTTCTAACCGCGCTAGGGGCTCTTCTAAGGGCAGCGACCTGCGACCGACGCGGATCGACCGCCAGCGGGGTCGTGCCGACTCAGCGTCCCTTGAGCTGTTCCTTGAGCTGCTTGGGCACCTGCTTGATGATCAGCCGGTCGCTGGCCTCGTCGTACTCCACGCTGGAGCCGAGCAGGTGGGAGTCGAAGCTGATCGAGACGCCGCCGGCGCGGCCGGTGAAGCGGCGGAACTGGTTGAGGGCCTTCTTGTCCGGGGGGATCTCCGGGGAGAGGCCGTAATCCAGATGGCGGATATGCTCGTAGAAGGCCTTGGAGTCGTGGTCGTCGACCACTTCGGCGAGCTCCTCCAGGCGAATCGACTCGCCGCGACGGGCCTGGTCGCTGGCGTAGTCGAGCAGCGCCTCGGTCTTCTCCCGGGCCTGGTCGTCGGCGAGGTCCTCCTGCTCCACGTAGTCGCTGAAGGCCTTGAGCAGGGTGCGGGTCTCGCCGCCGGCGTCGATGCCCTCTTCGGCGCCGAGCAGCTCGGCGAAGGCCTCGGCGAACTTCTTGCCGCCCCGGTCACGCAGCCAGGAGAGGTACTGCTGGGAGGGCGTCTCGGCGCGCCACTGGCGGATATCGAGACGCGCCGCCAGCGACAGCTGGGCCAGGTTGAGCTGGTTGGCGGCGACGATGGCGCCGTCCGGGTCGATCCCCAGCCCCTCGCGATGGTGTAGCAGCGCCAGGCTCAGGTACTCGGCATCGCCGTGACGGTAGTGGGCCAGCAGCAGGTGGCCGCCCACCGAGAGGTGCTCGCCGAGCATCTCGGTGAGGCGCTGGGCCAGCTCGCGGCTGACGCTGATGAAGTCCGTCGCGCCGTCCAGGTAGGCGCCCAGGGCGGTCGCCGTGCGGCTGCCGGCGCCGAAATGCCCCCAGGCCTTGGTCTTGCCGTGGTAGGCGCTGTTGACCCCGGCCAGCAGCTCGTCCAGGGCCGGGGAGGGCGTGGCCTCGGCCTCCGCCGCCACCAGCCGGGCCGGCTGTTCGCCGGCCAGATCGATGCGATGGATGATGCTGTGGAGTATCGGCATGGGGCTCCCCTGAGGCTAGGCGGCAAAGGGGGGTGATGATACCGGCCAGGGCCGGGTTCGAAAACTCGTGGTTCAGGGTTTCCCTGGTGGCGTCTCTTCCACCGCCAGCGTCATGGCGCCGGCCAGCACCAGGGCGATCAGCTCCGCCTGACGATGGGTATCGGTCTTCTGGAAGAGGTTGCGCAGATGGAAAGCCACGGTGGTGGGGGAGATCCCCATCTGGGTGGCGATCTCCTCGGTGCGCCAGCCTTCGGCCAGGGCCAGGGCGATGCGCGCCTCGGTGGGCGTCAGGCCGAACAGGCTGGCCAGTACCTGCCTGGGGACCCGGGCGCGTTTCTCGGGGTCCGACAGCAGCACCACGACGGCGGGTTTCTGCTCGCACTGGCTCGGTTCGTCTTGACCCAGGGCACAGGCCATCACCAGCAGGTTGTGGCGTTCGCCGAGACGGGGGAGCCTCAGGCAGAAGACCTCTTCGCGGCGGTCGTGGCTCGCGGCGATGGCCTGACGCAGGGCCTGGCGCAATTGCTGTGCCTGGCCGGGCTGGACGGCACCCAGGCGCTCCCCCAGGCGAAGGCCGTTGTCGCCTGCGGCCAGCTCCCGGGCGGTGCGGTTGGCGAACAGGACCCGCCCCTGGTGGTCGAGCAGCAACATCCCGGGGGCCACCAGGTCCAGGGCCCGGGTCGCGCCCTCGAAGGCTTGGGTCGAGGCCTCCTGGCGCAGCTTGGCCATGGCCTGGCGTAGCTCATGGATCTCCCGGGTGGCCTTGGCGCGCATGCGTCGCACCTGGCGCAGCCGGGCATCGATGGTCGCCAGCAACAGGTCGAAGTCGATGGGCTTGACCAGGTAGTCGTCGGCACCGAGTCGCTTGCCGTCCACCACCTCGCGAGGATCCGAGAGGGCGGTGAGGAAGATGAAGGGGGTATCGGCGAGATCGGGGCGGCGCGCCCGGATCTCCTCGAGCACCTCATAGCCGTTGCGTCCCGGCATATTGATGTCACAGAGGATCAGATCGGGGGCCACGGCATCGATCTGGCGCAGCGTCTCGTCGCCGTCGGCGGCCTCGATCACGCCGTAGCCGGCCTCCTTGAGTTCGTCACGGATATCGGTACGCAGCGACTCCTGGTCCTCGGCGCAGAGAATCAGCGCCGCGCTGTCAGCGGTCGGGGTCTGCATGGTCGTGCCTCCCTTGCGTGGCGGGTAGCCAGAGCGTGAAGGTGGCGCCCAGCCCCTTTTCCGACTCCGCCGTGACCTCGCCGCCCTGGATGCGGGCCAGGTGGCGAGAGATATTGAGCCCCAGGCCGACGCCCGGTGTACCGGCGGCGTGGCGCGAGCGGAAGAAGCGCTCGAAGACCCTGGGCAAGTCGTCCGGGGCGATGCCGATGCCGTGATCCTGCACCCGGCAGTAGAGCCGTTCCTCCTCCCGGCCGAGGGTGACCCGGATAGTGCCGCCCCTGGGCGAGTACTTGATGGCATTGGAGAGCAGGTTGGCCAGCACCTGCTCCACCAGGGCTCGGTCGCACCAGGCGAGCAGGGGGCGGGCGGTGGTGGAGACCTGGATGTGGGGGTGATCATTGGCCTCCTGCTGCAGTCGACAGGCCTGCTCGGCCAGGGGCACCAGATCACAGGACTCGGGGTTGGCCTCGACCTGGCCGCCGTCGAGGCGCGCGGCGGTCAGGGACGATTCCACCAGGCGGGTCATCTGATCGACCGCCTCGCGCAGGCCCAGGTAGCGGCGCGCCCGTTCATCGGCGCTCATCCGTTCGCCGCGCCGCAGCAGCCGTTGCAGGCCGGAATCGATCACCGCCAGCGGGGTACGGAACTGGTGGGAGACCATGCCGGCGAAGCTGCGGTAGAAGTCGCTGACGCCGCGCTCCCGCTGCAGGGAGCGTTCCAGGGCCTGGGCCGCCGCCTTGTAACGGGTGATATCGGCGACCCGCAGCACCTGGCCGCCCCCTTGGGTGGAGCGCAGCATCAGCTGTCGCCAGCCGCGGCCCTCGAATTCGAGATCGCACTGCAGAGCGCCCCGTTCTCCCTGGTCGAGGCTATCGCACTCGGTTTCTTCCCTGCGGGCGGCTTCGCGTATCGCCCCCATCAGGCCCGGGAGTGGCTGATCCTTGGCGAGCCGGGAGGCCGGCAACGGCAAGAGTTCGCCCAACTGGGGGTTGGCGAGCACCAGGCGTCCCTGCTCATCGAAGGCGGCGAAGCCGTCCGGGGCGGTATCGATGGCGGCCACCACCCGTTGGCGTTCCGTCTCCAGGTCGCGGGTGCGTCGCTGCACCTCGAGTTCCAGCTCGTCGCGGTGGCGCGCCAGGGCCCGCTGAGCGGCCCGGCGCTGGCGCAGGGCCTGGACGAGCAGGGCCACCAGCACCAGGCCGCTCGCCAGGATGCCCAGGATCGAGGCGATGGCCTGGAGCATGTTGCGACGGTGGGTGTCGAGCCTGGCACCGGTGGCTTCCCACTCCTGCACCATGACCGCGTTGGCGATGCGGTTGAGTTGTGCCATCAGTGGTTCCAGATGCCCATGGATGGCCTCGCCGCTGGCCGGGACCCGTGGCTCGAGGGTGTCCAGCAGGGGCTCGATGGCCTCCAGGTGCTGGAGGCTGCGATCCAGCCTGTCGGCGAAGCCGATCTCCTCCAGGTAGCGGCGCTGGGGGCCGGCGTCCAGCAGCACCAGTCGGCTGGTCAGTACATCGAAGCGCAGCGCGGGGTCGGCTTCGGGATCCCCCAGCAGGCGGCGGTTCACCTCGCCGTCCAGGTGATGGCCGGCCACCTGGGCCTGGGTCATCACCCAGAGCATGTTCTCGTCCACGTTGTCCCGCATGTCCTGTTCGACCAGGAAGAGCCTCACCAGTGCGAGGCTCAGGAAGGTGGCGAAGGCGAGGATCGCCAGGCCCGGTAGCACATAGGCGGGGCGACGCAGGCGCATCACTGGATCTCGAGGTGGTGCAGCTGCCACACCCAGCGATAGTCGTAGCGGATGTCCTGCAGCTCACTGTGGTCGTCCCGCGGATAGACGATCCAGAGTGGGCCCTTGTCCCGCGGGGTCAGGGTCTCCCCATCCATGGTATCGGCCACCAGAACGTCGTAGTCGTGGAAGTCCGCCAGGGGAATCTCGATCAGGTAGTCGTTGAGGGCCAGGGCGGCGGCGGTCTCCCCCTCGGCGCCGACCCAGTCCAGCAGGTCGCGCATCAGGAACCCCTCGAAGTGGTTGACGCCATCGGTGACCGACGTGGACGTCTGCAGCTCATGGCGGGGTAGCCTCTCGAGCAGCTCGCGGTCGAAGTGGGCCGCGTCATCCTGGTTGGTCCGGGTAATGTTGCCGGTGACCTGTAACAAGGGAGGTTCCTCGGGGGCCGGCAGAGGATCGGCCACCACCGGGGAAGCGGGTATCAGCAGCAGGGGAGTGAGCCAGAACAGGCAGCGTCTCGGCATAGGGGCTCTCCTGAGGTCGAAATGGCCAATCTCACCATAGCCGATACTCGGCCCCCTTTATCTTCGTCTGCCCGGCTTGACCTGTCCCCCTGCAAACGGACGGGGTCGGTCGGGTGGGAGTGGGTCAGACTCGCCGAGGTCCCCAGGCGTGGCGCAACCCTGTCTCGGGGATTTCCCCCTCTGTTTAGAGGGGGCAGATACCGCGGATACCCGACATGCTTGCCGGTGAGCTGCTGAACAGGGAGGCCAGCCATGCGAAAAGAACTTCTGACCTTGGCATCCACGACGCTATTGATGGCATCGTTCAGCCTGGCCGCCCAGGCGGACATCGACGGCGCCTATGACCACGCGGAGATTCCCCGCGTTGCCGGCTCCAGCATCGTCTATTTCGATCGCAGCGAGTATGACCGGGTCAGCATACCGACCGGACCCTATGATGGTAACGCGATCGAGAGCGTCGAGACCCTGGAAGGCGAGGTATTGTCACTGAGCTATACGTTCGATAATCCTGACATTACCCCGCTCCAGGTCGAGCGCAACTACCGGCAGGCACTGGAGGAGCGCGGCTTCGAGACGCTCTACGCCGCCTCCAACGAGGCGCTTTCCGGGGGAACCGGCCGACTCTTCTTCAACCACGCGGGGCTCTTTTCGCGTGGCGCACGCAGTTGTTGCCACTTCGCGTCCGGTGATCGCGAAATTCGCTACCTCGCCGCTCGTTCGGCCGATGGCTCGGTGCTTGTGGGTATCGCTGCCTTCAATGCCCGCAGAGTGGATGGGGCGGCCGTCTCCATGACGGTGGTCACTGCCGATGAAATGGATACGGCCATGGACCACCGGCCGCTAACCGCGGACGAGATGGCCTCCGGCCTGATTGAAGATGGCCGAGTGGCCGTGCAGGACATCCTGTTCGAGCATGACAGTGCCGCGATCCTGCCTGACTCCGCCAATGCGCTTGCCACCATTTCGGGGCTGATGGAGGCGCGTGCCGGCCTGCACCTGCTGGTGGTGGGGCACACTGACAATACCGGCAGCTACGATTACAACCTGCAATTGTCGATGGCGCGTGCCTCCGCTGTCATGGATTACCTGATAGACCGGCACGCTGTTTCAGGCGACAGGCTGCAGGCGGCGGGGGCAGGCATGATGGCCCCCATCACCACCAACCGCACCGAGGAGGGGCGCCGCCTCAACCGCCGCGTCGAGCTTGTGGAGATGACTCACTGAGCCGAGGTCGACGTCGTGTCTATGCCCTTTGCCATCACCCCGGAAGGGATCGCCTAGGACGGCAGATCAGCCTGCTTCGGACTGGGGTGACGGTCGCTGTGCCACTCTCGAGACTGGAAATGCCCAATGCGTCGATCAAGCTGCATCATCGCGTGCCTAGGCTTCACCGCTGGCTTCGTGCAGGCCTCGGATCTGCTGTGGGAATCTCCCAGGCTCGAACTCGATACGCGCCATCAGAATGTCAGCGGCGTGGTGAGTGATACCACCGAGGGACGGATCGTCGTTCGGTGCAGTGGCCAGGCATCAACATTCTGCGGTCCGAATGCTGCGACCCGGTCCCACGCCGAGGCTCAGGCCGAGATCATTGGCGAGACGGTCCTCGAAATACGAGACTGGTTCGAGGACGTGGGACTCCTGCCCTCTGCGCTCCACCTGGAAAGCAATGAACGACGGATCTGGCTTCGTGAAGGTCATGTGAGTGGCACCGACCGGGCCAGGGTCACCGGGAGCCGCAGGGTCTCGGGCATGGTGCTTCAGGTCGGCTCGGTCATCCTCGGTGATGGATATGCGCGTTCCGATCTTGCACACGAATGGTTTCACACCGCGTCTGCCGCGGGGCCGGATCGCGTTTGGCGTGCCGTCCGCGAGGTCGATCCGCTCGAGGAGGCGCTGGCGGAAGCGGTCGGGCTGGCATTCGCCTTCCCGGAACGCAGCTTGATCGATGCGCAGGTGCCGCTGAACCTGCACGAACCGTTCTTCGAGAATGCCGGTTCCGACGATGAGAAAACCCGTGGTTACGAGAAGGCTCCCTATATTCTTTTCGTGGGCCGGGAGCTCGGTGCGCAGGACAATATCGATCATGTCCGCGAGGTCATGGATCGACTCGCGGATGACGGCCATAACGGCGTGGGTTATCTGTATGACGATGCCTTTGCGCCGATGACATTCGACCGGGCCTATCCAGAGTTCGTTGCCTTGATGAACCAGCCGCGTGGTGATCGTTATTATGGCGAGATCGCCCCGGTAACGTGGCATGTGGGATCCATGGAGGAGCCGCAGGATTTCACGACGGACCTCCTTATACCGCCCCATGCCGCCACACCGCTTTTCATCGAGGCGATCGAAGCGCCTGACCTGCCCCAGTTGCAGCGCGATCGCCTCGCCGTCGCCAGGGTAGAGGCCGGCACACCGGATGGTGACATCGACACTCACATCCACATGGCATTCGAGCACGAGCTGTTGCCGGGGGCATCCCGGAGTTGGCTGATGCCCCTCGAGACAAGCAATGAGGGGCCGTTTCTGCGCTTGATCAATGCCGGCCCGAATCCCGAGTCGACCCGAGAGCGCCGCGTGGCGCTGGATGCCACCTTGCGTCGCGTCCGTTTCCATCTTCCCGAATGCATCAATCCTGGTACCACACGCACCGTGACGGCCTCGGGGGCCGCCCTGGACGATGTGGATAACTTCCGGCTCCATGCGACGGCCGGCACCTTCGATGGATATCGCTATACGGCCCCGGATCGCACCGGTGAGGTCGAGATTTTCCTCTCGGTTTCTTCTCCGCTCACCCATGGCGCGACCATATCGCCATGGCCACGTCCGCCGAAGACCATCGATCTCGGTACCCTCCAGGTCGTCGAGGATTCCTGCATGGTTCGGATGACGGCGCATCCGATCGACTCGACGATGACTTATAGCTTCAGTGGGGACTATACCGAATATGCGGCCCCGGGCGATCGGGGGACCTATGTGGCAGTCGGTCGCATGGCATATCACGACCCCCATGACCAGGGATGGGTGGACTTTCCCCCGTCGATATCGCAGCCCATGGTTCCGACGAGTCCGGGCCCACTCGATATGCTGGGTCCCGATGAATTCGACCCGGAAGCCGAGATGGCGCGCCTGCCCTACTACATGGCCAAGGCAATGGGTTGGGAACGAATGCAGTCCCTCAGGGATCGAGACGCCGACTTTCCTGTTCCCGCTCAGGATTGCCCATCGGGCGGCGACGGTTGTATCGGGATCGTTGTCATGATCGACGAGCCCATGCCAGCCGGGTCGGTGAGAATTCCCATTACCTATGATGAGAATCGGCGTCCCATCCGCGTGCGCTTTCCCGATGGCAGCCTGATCAGCTTCGATTACGGAAGCTTCGATATTCGGCGCCCCCCGGGTTGGTGAGTCAGGTCTGATCCCGATGGGATGGGCCACCCTTGTTGCGGATTCCGAGTCGAGACGGGAGCGTCTCTGGCCGTATCGATACCGAGGGCGTCATGGCGTTCGGCCTGTCTCCATTGCCCCCTGCGTTTGAACGGGGGCAAGCGGCGTACCCTGATCTAGGCTGCGGGCGAGTCTTGACGTGATCCAAGGAGGGAAAGTCCCATGAAGTGTCTCAACCATTCCGCTGTCGTCGTGCTGAGTGCCGCCCTGGTGCTGGGTGGAGAGACCCAGGCCAGTGATGAGCGTCCCCCCGCCGACTTCCTGCTGGAGATGATCGATCCGTCGCTGTGCATGGTGCCGCCGGACGAGATCAGCGATGCGGAGCTTATTGCCATGATGGAGGACGGTATCCCCGATCTCGGACCCGTGCCGGTCTCGGGCATCTGGCAGCAGAACGACGCATGGCAGGTGGGAGGGAGCGGTAGCTTCAATACCGGCAGCAATGGATTGGTGGCCAGTGCAGAACTGGTGCTGCGCAGTGCGGATGATCGGCTGCGCTTTCTCTGCCTGGGGCTGGCCCGTCATGTGGACACCCATATGACCGAGGGGCAGGCCGACCTGGTCGGGCCCGAGGTGGCGACCGTGTCGGGCGACACCTTCATGGTGGTGGCGCTGGTCGGCGATCGCCATGATGGCGCCTTCGTGGCCGAGCAGGAGCTGATTACCGAGCAAGGTGCGCTGCGCCTGACACGGGTCGACGAGGAGGCGATGACGGGCACGCTGACGCTGGAAGGGCGCCTGGCGGGCCAGGCCTCGGAAGAGGCGGTGCGGCTCGACCTCGACCTGACCGAGCTCTGGCACTTCGAGGGCATGCGCGTGGTGGATTGGGATCATGATCTGGCGGTCGAGTAGACGGCGGCCGGTGGCGAGGCGGCAGCCGTCCTGCGCCACCTGCCCCGATGACTCGTGGCCAACCCGCGACTGAGGGAGCTTGCGATGTGGGATTTCAGGATCGGGACGGCCCTTGGCCTGATGGTCAAGACGCTGCCCTTCATACTCTTCCGCCTGGCGGTCTATTTCGGGGTGGCCCTGGCCTATGTGCTGATGACCGGGGTGGGGGCCGGGGTCGGCTGGGGCATCGGTGGCTTCGGCGACGAGGGCTTTCGCGCCGCCTCGACCTTCTGGGGCGGGGTCGTGGGCTTCGGCATCGTCGGGGTCATCATGTATGTGCTGCGGGAATACCTGCTCTATCTGGTCAAGGCGGGGCATATCGCCGTGCTGGTGGAACTGCTCGATGGCCAGTCGCTTCCTCAGGGGCGCAGCCAGATCGAGCACGCCAGCGTCTCGGTCAAGGCGCGCTTCGGGCAGGCCAGTGCGCTGTTCGCCGTGGACCAGTTGATCAAGGGGGTGCTGCGCGCCCTCACCGGGCTGGTGCGAGGCATCTTCGGGCTACTGCCGATCCCCGGCGCCCGGCAATTCCTGCGTCTGTTGCAGCTGTTCCTGCGCATCGCCGTGGGCTTTATCGACGAGGTGATCCTCGCCTACAGCTTTCGTACCCGGGCCGAGAACCCCTGGAGCGCCTCACGCGACGGCCTGGTGCTCTACGGCCAGAACCTCAAGCCGATGTTCAAGAACGCCGCCTGGCTGGCGCTGATCGTCTATGGGCTCTCCTTCGTCATCTTCCTGGTGATGCTGGCCCCGGCGGCGGCGGTGGCCTACCTGATCCCCGGCGGCTGGTCGGCCACCGGGGTGGTCGTGGCCCTGCTGTTCGCCTGGAGCGTCAAGGTGGCGGTGCTCGAGCCCTTCGCCATCACCTGCATGATGCAGGCCTATTTCAAGACCATCGAAGGGCAGACTCCGGATCCGGAGTGGGAGGCCAAGCTGGATGGTCTCTCGCGCAAGTTCCGCAAGCTCAAGGGCAGGGCTGCCGAGGCCCCGGCGGACAGCGGTAACCATGCCACCGGCGATGCGGGTCAGTGACTCGAGGAGGTGTCTTATGCCAACCATCAGTGACTTCTGCCGTTCCGCCCCGATCCTGGGCCTGCTGCTGGGGGCCGGGCTGCTGGCCGGCTGTGGCGACGGTGACTCGGGTGGCGCCAGCGCCGGCAATGGTGCGGGAGCAGCGGCCGGCAGCCCCCAGAGCGACGGTGAGCTGTCGGCCTGGGTCGAGGCGCTGGAGTCGGGGCAGTCGACCCTGACCCTGAGCGGTGTCGTCACCTCGAACAATGATGCGCCCCGTGACAGCGCGGCCAGCGGGGATATCTACCGCCCGGGCCTGGGAAGCGGTGCCGCCCGGCGCGGCAGCAATGCCGAGGGCCCCTATGCGCTGACCCTCTACACCCAGGGTGCCCACGAGGCGTCGCCGGATGAGGTGGTGCGAGTCGGGGTCTCGCTGGTCCTGCCGGCGGGGGCCGAGGCCGGGCGCCGCTACGTCATCGCTTCCTTTCGCGATGCCGATGACGACCAGGTGCAGGCCCATGTGCGCGGCGATGGCGAAGTCGGCACCCTGGGGCGTCAGGTATCGGGGGAACTCTACCTGGCCGAGCTGGGCGAGCGGGCCTCCGCCGCCTGGCGTTTCGAGGCCACCGACGGGCGTGGCGAGGAGGCGCGTCGTGTCGAGGCGGAGGGTGCCGTGCGAGGGCTCGATTTCACCCCCCAGCGGGAAGCGCGCTACGAGATCACCGTCAATGGCGACAGCGAGCAATACCTGGGCCGGGTATCGATTCACGAGACCCCCAATGATTACGCCGTGTCGATAGGCAACCGTATCGTCCTCGACGTGCCGGTGGGGATCGGTGCCGGCGAGTATGCGCTGGCCGGTCAGGCCGGTGACGGCGTCATCCGCACATCGCTGATGCGCCACGACGTCGAGGAGATCGATGGCGTCATTCGCTTGAGTGAGCGCAACGGCGTCTTCGATGCCGAGATCGACCTCGAGGCCAGCGGCGAGGACCGGGTCCAGCTGTCGGGACAGCTCGAAGCACTCGACTTCGATCGCTGAACCCGGGAAACGAAAAGATCACACGATCAAGGAGACACACCATGGGAAGCCTGAATCGCCGCCTGGGTATCGCCGCCCTGGGCACCGCCTTGCTCTTGCCATTGACTGTCCTGGCCCAGGACGAAGTCGTGGAGCAGATCGAGCAGGGGCTCGAACTCTACCAGGCAGAGGACTACGGCGGGGCCATCACCGAACTGGAGTTCGCCATCAATGATATTCGCCAGCTGATGTCGGGGCGTATCGCCACGACCTTCCCCGAGGCGCCGGCCGGGTGGAGCGCCGACGAGGTGGAGTCGGCCGGCGGCGGGGGCGCCGCGGCCATGCTGGGGAGCGGCGGCACCATGCTCGAACGAAAATACCGCCAGGATGACGGCAATGGGCAACTGGAGGCGACCATGATGATCGACAACCCCATGGTCCAGGGCATGGCCGCCATGTTCAACAATCCGGCCCTGGTCGCGGCCCAGCCCAATACCGAGCGGGTTCGCATGGGCCGAGAGTCGGCCATCGTCAAGTGGGAGTCCAACCGCTCGCGGGCCGAGGTCACCCTGCTGCTGGATGGTCGCATCCTGATGCAGGTGAAAGGACAGAACCTGGAGTCCCAGGAGGCCGCCGTCGAGCTGATGCGCGGCTGGGATCTCGATGCCGTGCGGCAGCAAGCCGCCCGTTGAGAACGATCAGGCAGTCGACACCACAGGGAGGTGAGCCATGCGGAATGGACGGTTGATCCTGGCGGCGGGGTTATGGCTGGTGGCGATGGGCGTCCTGGCCGATGGGTTTCCCGAAGCCGAGACATTCGCCGGGGCGAACTCCCTGGCGGCGGTGGGCGAGGCCTTTATGCCCGAGAGCGAGTGGCAGGTCCGGGACGTCGAGGCCCTCGACGTCCGGTTGCGCGAGGCCCATGACGCTCGTGGTAGTGGGGACAGCTCAGGCGACAGCGTCTTTCATCCCGACGCCGGGACCGGCCCCCTGGTCAAGGCATTGCTGGCCGTCGTGGCGGAAGAACCGGCCCTGCCCCATGTCCGTTACCGGCTGCGCTATGCCAAGACCCGGGTGATGCCCGAGGGGGCGGGCGGGCCCATGTCGGTGAGCCTGGTGGAGGTGGCGCGCTTCAACCTGGGCCCCGCCCGGCGCGCCGATCTGGTCGAGCGCCTGGGCGAGGAGGCGGTGGCGCCCCCGCCGGCATTCGGCGAGGGGCCGGATCTGGCCTGGCGCCTGGTGACCCGGCCGGTGCAGGGCCAGGCCGCGGGCATCGTCCGGGCCGCGCGCCGGGAGCTGCCCGGGGAGGCACCGGCCGACTGCTTCGCGTTCTCTTGCCGCCACGGCGCCTCGCTCACTGCCGAGGTGCGCGACTGGCCGGAGGCGCGTGAGATCACGCCGCGGCTCGACTTCGCGGCCCTGGAGGTCGCCCTGCTCGATACCGCCCTGGAGCGGCTGGGTGTCGCCGTGGTGGACGACCAGGGCCGGCAGCATTGGCGGGGCTTCGAATGGCGGGAGTCGGTGGCGCCGGGCACGCCCTTCGTGGAGGCGGTGATCGAGCGGGGCCTGGGGCAGGACGAGGGAGTCGACTTGGTGATCCATGACGACCATCTGATGGATACCGAACAACGGGCCCGCTGGTACCGCCTGATGGCCGTGGCGGCGGGGTCGGATCGGCCACCGCTGACGGCCGAGACGCGGGAGGTGGAGCAGCGCCCGCCGCCCCCCTGGGCGACGGACTAGGCCGAACCAACAGGAGGGCTCGAGATGGCCAAGGCAGATGGCTTTCGTTACCGGTGGCTGGCCATGGCAGGCGTGGCCCTGGTCGCCGCGCCGCTGATGACGACCGCGGGACAGCATCCGGCGCCGGAACCGTTGGCTGTCGGCTCGGATGGGGAGCACTACCGATATCGCATGCACACTGTGTTCAACGGGGAGGACCTGTACTGGGACATCACCCAGGGGCCGGATATCACCCGCATTGCCCCCGACGAAGCGACGCAAAGTCGGGTAAGCGGTTTCGTGACGCTCTACACCGGGCCAGCGGTAGGCAGCCGGGCCCATGAGGCCGACCGACAAGGCGAGGCCCTGCTGCCCCAGGTGTCCGCGCCAGGGGCCCGGCCGCCGCTGGAGTACGAGGACGTGTTCGACAACCTTCACCGTACCGATGAGGTGCGGGTGGTGGTGCAGCCTACCGGTGAGCGGCGTGAGCTGGCCGGGCGCGATGCCAAGGCCTATGCGCTGGCCGTGGTCAGTGACAAGAGTCGACACCATGAAGATGAGTGGCGCTCGTATCACACCGTGAATCTCGGCACCCTGTGGGCCTACGACGACTTGCCGTTCTCCCCGGCGCCGTTGCAGCTGAGCCCCTACATCTTCGATTGGGTCTTCGCACCCAACTCGGGAATGGCCGGTCTGGACGACTATTACCAGGCGCGGCTGATCGAGGCCCTGGAACCCCTGGGCATGCTCGCCGGTGCCCGCATGCGGGATTTCCAGGTCTCCACGGAGAGCTTGGCCATGCTGGAAGCGCAGGGGTGGCAGCCTGGAGAGGACGAGCCCCCGGGGCAGGCCCTCGGTCCCCGCTTCGAACTCCTGATCACGGAATTGGCCACGGACGCTGACGAGCTGGATTACGCGGCCCTGGAGGGCATGGTCAGGCTGGATGGCGCGACCCTGGAATAGTGGGATCGGCCACCGCTGGCGGCCGAGTCTAGGGCTTGAGTCGGTAGCCGGTGCGGAAGATCCAGTTGACCAGGGCGATACCGATGACCAGGAAGGCGAAGATCATCGCCAGGCTGGCGGCGAGACTGACATCGCCGATGCCGTAGAAGCTCCAGCGGAAGCCGCTGACCAGGTAGACCACCGGGTTGAAGAGGGTCACCGCCTGCCAGAAGGGCGGCAGCATCTCCAGGGCGTAGAAGGTACCGCCGAGGAAGGTCAGGGGGGTGATGATCAGCAGGGGCACCAGCTGCAGCTGCTCGAAGCCGTCGGCCCAGATGCCGATGATAAAGCCCAGCAGGCTGAAGGTGACGGCGGTCAGCACCAGGAAGAAGAGCATCC
Organism: Halomonas sp. 328; assembly: GCF_015645095.1. Classification (GTDB taxonomy): domain Bacteria; phylum Pseudomonadota; class Gammaproteobacteria; order Pseudomonadales; family Halomonadaceae; genus Bisbaumannia. The sequence continues at coordinate 64,822 of NZ_JADOTW010000001.1, read as the reverse complement.
ACAGCGGGTGGGCGATCTCCAGGGGCACGAAGAGGCTGGCGGTGGCCAGGGCGATCAGCCCCAGGGCCACCGCCTTGGTGGCCGCCGCCCCCACATAGCCGATGACGATCTCGGCGTAGGAGACCGGTGCCGAGAGCAGTTCGTAGATGGAGCCGGAGAAGCGCGGGAAGAAGATGCCGAAGGAAGCGGTGGCCACGCTCTGGGTCAGCAGCATCAGCATGATCAGCCCCGGCACGATAAAGGCGCCATAGCTGACGCCTTCCACCTCGCTGATGCGGGTGCCGATGGCGGCGCCGAAGACCACGAAATAAAGCGAAGTGGAGATCACCGGCGAGACGATGCTCTGCAGCATGGTGCGCTTGGTGCGGGCGAGTTCGGCCAGGTAGAGGGTACGGACGGCCTTGAGGTTCATAAGCGGATATCCTGGGTCCGGAAAGACGGCGTCGAGGGGTGGGCGGGGGGCTTATCGGCTTGGCTCGGTCTCCTGGACCAGGCTGACGAAAATATCCTCCAGGGAGCTCTGTCGGGTATGCAGGTCGCTGTAGCGGATGCCCGCTTCCTTGAGAGCGCCGAGCAGTTCGGCGATCCCCGAGCCTTCGCCGTTGTTCGCGGCGCTGTCGTAGCGATAGATCAGTGCATACCCCTCTTCGGACAGTGTCAGGTGGTAGGGGGCCAGGGCCTCGGGTACCGCGGCGAGCGGTGCCTTGAGCTGCAGCGTCAGTTCCTTGCGACCCAGTTGGCGCATCAGCGCCTGCTTCTCCTTGACCAGCACCAGCTCACCGCGGCGGATGACCCCGATGCGATCGGCCATCTCCTCGGCCTCCTCGATATAGTGGGTGGTGAGGATGATGGTGACGCCTTCGTCGCGCAGGTCACGGACGATCTGCCACATCTCGCGGCGTAGCTCCACGTCGACCCCGGCGGTGGGCTCGTCGAGGAACAGCACCTGGGGCTGGTGGGAGAGCGCCTTGGCGATCAGCACCCGGCGTTTCATGCCCCCGGAAAGGGTCATCAGGCGGTTGTCGCGCTTCTCCCACAGGGTCAGGGCGCGCAGGATGCGCTCCAGGTAGGCATCGTCCCTGGGCTTGCCGAACAGGCCGCGGCTGAAACTCACCGTGTCCCACACCGTGGAGAAGGCCTCGCTGGTGAGTTCCTGGGGCACCAGGCCGATCAGCGCTCGGGCCGCCCGGTAGTCGGTGACGTTGTCATGACCGTCCACGCTGACCGTGCCGCCGCTGGCGTTGACCAGGCCGCAGATAATGCTGATCAGCGTCGTCTTGCCGGCGCCATTGGGGCCCAGCAGGGCGAAGATCTCGCCGCGATTGATGGTCAGGCTCACTTCCTGAAGGGCCTGGAAGCCACCCCGATAGGTCTTCGAGACGCCCTCGACGCGGATCATGGGCGTGCCCAGGGCGGCAGGGGTGGGGCTTGGCGCGAAGGCGGTGGTCATGGGCTGTCCTTGTCAGCGGGCCGGATCGTGTCAGGCGGCGTCGGGCGAGGCGCGGTCGAAATGACGAAGGCCGCGACGACTCGCCGCGGCCTTCTCGTTGGCGCCGAGGCGCCGGTTACCGGAGGAAATCAGCTGCGGCTGGTGACTTCCAGCAGATGGTAACCGAACTGGGTCTTCACCGGGCCGAGCACGGTGTTGAGCTCACCGGAGAACACCACCTTGTCGAATTCCGGGACCATCTGGCCGGGGCCGAAGGCGCCCAGGTCACCGCCCTGACGGCCGGAGGGGCAGCTGGAGTGCTCGCGAGCCACCTCGGCGAAGTCACGACCGCCTTCGATCTCGGCCTTCAGGGCCAGACACTTCTCTTCACTCTCTACCAGAATATGACGCGCGGTTGCCCTGGCCATAATTCACTCCTCGATGGGTGGCTATCGGGCCGGCCAGATGGCCAGCCGGGTTCTCGGCCGAGGATAGCATGCCCGGCGTGGGTGAGGCAGCCAGGGAGAAGACGACAAGGCCGGATCGGGTTTCCCCGGTCCGGCCTTGTCGATGCGCCGGCGTTCCTTCGAGCACCCGGTCGGTCAGGCCTCGGCACCGGGCAGCGGGTACTTGGCCATCGCCGCCTCGATCTGTTCCATGCTGTGGCGATGCGCGGGCCGTTGCGCCAGGGCCTGCCAGTAGTGCTCGAACTCGGGGCGCCGATCGATGGTGCCGAACTGCATGCCCCAGCCGATATGGGAGCCCACGTAGACGTCCGCTGCCGAGAAGCGCTCACCGGCGAGGTAGCGCCGCCCCCGAAGCGCGTCGGCCAGCACGTCCAGCACCGTGGCGAGGCGCCCACAGCCCAGTTGCATCTCCTGGTCGGCGCTCATCTCCACCCCGCAGGCCTGCAGTCCGATGGCGGCCTCCAGGGGGCCGGCGGCGAAGAACAGCCAGCGGTAGTAGGTGCCCCGCTCGGCGGGCTGAGGGGCCAGGCCGGCCTCGGGAAAGGCGTCGGCCAGATAGGCGCAGATCGCCGCCGCCTCGGTGACCACCACCTCGCCATGGCGGATGGCCGGCACCTTGCCCATCGGATTGATGGCCAGGTAGTCGGGGGCCTTCATCGACTTGCCGTATTCCAGGTATTCCACCCGATAGGGGGCCCCGATCTCTTCCAACATCCAGTGCACGATGCCGCCACGCGAGTAAGGGTTGGTGTAGAGGATGAGTTCCCGTTCCATGTTGCGCTCCTGAGTTCCATTGGGGGGACTCTCAGCATAAGCGAGATGGCCGATAAGTCTTGTCGGCGGTGTGCGCTTGCGTCGGGGGGAGGGAGGGTCGCCGGCCATTCCCGGGCAGCACATGGCGATCGAGACTCCATTAGCCGGTAGAGGTATCGCTGCACCTTAGCCCCTTCGCCCACCTGGCGAAACCGCCGGTGGGCCCTGCCCGCCCGGTTTCACGCTATCTTGAGGGCAGGTCGTTCCCGGCCATGACTCAGGGAGGCAGCATGAACAGACGGACGATTCGAGTGGGCCTGGGCCGATGGGGCCTGGCGGTAGCCCTGGGCGTGGGAGTGAGCCTGGCCCCGCCGGCCCTGGCCGAGGCCGAGATGGCCGGGGAGCTGGATGGCGAGGCGCGCCAGTGGCATATCCTGCGCCATGGCGACGATTCCAATGCCAGTTTTACCGACCTGGGCGGTCTCTATGTCGTCGACCTGGTGGGCTTCGTTGATCCCGACGCCTGGCGCACCCAGGAGGCGCTGAGCATCAGTTTCACCCTGATGGGCGGGGAGGTCACCGAGTTCGATGTGGTGCACCTGATCGGTCACTCGCCACTGCCGCCGGTTTACACCTCCGAGGCGGCGGAGCTTACCCTGACCCTGGAGGCCTTCGAGGTCCAGGGGCCGGTGGCCCGGGTGGCCGGCCGGGTGGCCGGTACCCTGGCCCTGCAGCGGCACCTGGGCGAGCCCCCCAGCCTGGAAGAGGGCATCGCCATCGATGTGCGTTTCGAGGCCGAGGCGGAGCGGGTCGAGTTCTAGCTTCTGGGCCCGTTTGCGGTTACTGGCGCTCGTCCCGGGTCGAGCGCAGCAGCACCCGGTCCATGCCGCGGCTGCTCAGCAGGCGCTTGAGGGCGGCGAACAGGTGCGTCGGCAGGGTCACCGCATAGCGGGGCCGGGGGCGGCGACTCTCCAGGGCATGCACCAGCTTGGCGATCACCGCCTCGGGGCCCAGGGTGAAGGGGGCCTTGCCATCCTGGCTGGCCAGGCGCGCTTCCACGTGGCGGTAGGTCTCGGCATGGGCGCTGTGGACCCGGTCGATATGGGCATGGAAGGCGCGGCGGGCGTTCTCCCGGAAGCGGCTGGTGATGGGGCCGGGCTGGATCAGGCTGACCTGGATGCCGCTGCCGACGAGTTCCTGGCGCAGGGTGTCTGTGAGCCCCTCCAGGGCGAACTTGGAGCAGACATAGGCGCCGCGATAGGGCAGGGCGGCGAAGCCCAGTACCGAGCTGTTCTGGACGATGCGCCCGTGGCCCTGGGCGCGCATGGCGGGAATTACCCGGCAGGTCAGCTCGTGGGTGCCCAGCAGGTTGGTCTCCAACTGGGCGCGCAGGGTGTCTCGGTCGAGATCCTCCACCGCCCCGGGCTGGCCATAGGCGCCGTTATTGAAGAGGCCGTCCAGGCGTCCGCCGGTGCGTTCCAGCACCTCGCCCACCGCCGCCTCGATGGAGGCGCTATCGTCCAGGTCCAGGGGCAGGGCCTCCAGGCCCTCCGCCGCGAGCCGGGCCACATCCGCCTCGCGGCGGGCCGTGGCGAAGACCCGCCAGCCCCGGGCCTGGAGGGCATGGGCGGCGGCGTGGCCGATGCCACTGGAACAACCGGTGATAAGCAGGCTCCGTGGAGCCCCTTCCTGGCGCGCTGACAAAGTGATGTTCTCCTCGATGCGCTGTGCGGGTCATGGGCCGCACTCTGACGCCCCGGACGCTTCCGGGCAAGTATCGGTGTCCCGGCCTCCCCGGTTTGGCCAGAGCGTATAGAATAATTAGTGGTCGCACGGCGATTGTTCCCTGCCATCGGCGCCCCGAGCCGTCGCCGGACCCCGTGTCCGCTGGTGCGACCCGGCCCGGGGGCGCGAGTGCCAAATTCCTATGCCACATAGGGGGGAGGCCGTCATGAAGAAATTTATCCTGGGATGCCTGGTCCTGGCGTTAGGCCTGGCGACGGCGCTGGCGGTTCATGCCCAGCGCCAGTTCCTGACCATCGGTACCGCCAGCGTGGTGGGCATCTACTATCCCGTGGGCGGTGCCACGGGGCAGATCATCAACCAGGCGGACGTGGGGCTGCGGGCCACGGTGGAGGCCACCGGCGGTTCCGCCTTCAACGCCCGGGCCCTGGCCGCCGGCGAGCTCGACCTGGCCATTGCCCAGTCCGACGTGATCTACCAGGCCTACCACGGCGAGGCGGGTTTCGAGGGCGAAGCGGTGGAGCAACTGCGCACCGTGATGGGCCTGCATGCCGAGCCGCTGCACCTGGTCTGTTCCCGGGAGTCCGGGGTCGCCAATGTGCGCGATATCGCCGGCAAGCGGGTCAATATCGGCAATCCCGGTTCCGGCATCCGCTTCACCGTGGAGCAAGCCCTGCGGGCGCTGGAGATCGACCTGGACGACTTCGAACCCTTCAGCCTGACCGCCCCCGAAGGCGTCGATTTCCTGCGTGATCGCCGCGTCGACTGCTTCTTCTACACCATCGGCATCGGTGGCGCCGCCCTGCAGGACATCAGCACCACCCAGGACGTGGTCTTCGTGCCCATGGACGATGCGGTGTTCGAGACCCTGGTGGAGGAGTTCCCCTACTTCGCCTTCACCGAGGTGCCCGCCGGTACCTATCGCGGCCAGGAGGAGGACATCACCCTGTTCGGGGTCAAGGCGCTGTTCGTCACCACCACCGACCTGGACGAGGAAGTGGTCTACCAGGTGACCAAGGCGGTGCTCGACAACCTCGAGACCTTCACCCGGATCCATCCGGCCCTCAACTTCCTCACCGCGGAGGACTTCCTGAGCGGCCTGGGTGCCCCGCTGCATCCCGGGGCCGAGCGTGCCTATCAGGAGGCCGGCTTACTCTAGGTGACCCTCGGGGCCGGGGTCACCCGGTCCCGAGCTTTCGACGCTGAGGTCGCGCCATGGTCGAGCCGACGCCCCCCTCGGTGGCCGATGCCGAGGCCGCCCGCGAGGCGCGCCGCCTGGTCGAGACGTTCGAGACCGGTGCCCGGCAGCCCAGCGGGGTCCTGCTGTGGGTGATCGTCGGCCTGACCCTGGGCTGGTCGCTGTTCCAGCTCGGGGTGGCCAGCGTGCTGGCGGTGGACGTGGTCATCCAGCGGGCGGTGCACGTCTTCTGCGGCATCACCCTGGCCTTCCTGGTCTTTCCGGCGATTCGCGGTCACCGGCGTCCGGGGATCTTCCAGCTGGCGGTGCTGGGAGGGCTCAGTCTCGGCGTCGGCTATGCGGCGGTGCGCCTGGTGGGGGAGGTCACGCCGCTATCGCCGCCCCATTGGCTGGCACTCGGCGTGGGGCTCGCCCTGTGCGTGGCGGTACTGGCCTCCCTGCGGCTCGAGCAGATCCAGCGGATTCCCTGGTTCGACCTGCTGTTCGCCCTGCTGGCCGGGGCCGGCGCCCTCTATCTGGTGGTCGACTACCAGGGCCTGCAGGCCCGCCAGGGGCTGGCGATCAGTCGCGAGATCTGGATCGGCCTGCTGTTCATGCTGCTGCTGCTGGAGGCGACCCGGCGCAGCCTGGGGCCGGCGCTGGCGGTGATCGCCGGGCTCTTCTTCGTCTACCAGCTCACCGGTCCCCGGGGCGCCATGCCCTGGTTGGCGGAGTGGATGCCAGATCTGTTGGCGCATCGCGGCGCCAGCCTGCAGCGCGCCATCAGCCAGCAGTATGTCACCACCGAGGGGATCTTCGGGGTGCCGGTAGGGGTCTCCACCGCCTTCGTCTTCCTCTTCGTGCTGTTCGGCTCCATGCTCGACAAGGCCGGGGCGGGCAAGTACTTCATCGACGTGGCCAACTCCTTCCTCGGCCACCTGCGGGGTGGGCCGGCCAAGGCGGCAGTGGTGGCCTCGGGGATGACCGGCATGGTCTCCGGCTCGTCCCTGGCCAATGTGGTCACCACCGGTACCTTCACCATCCCCTTGATGAAGCGCACCGGTTACCCGGCCCACAAGGCGGGGGCCTGCGAGGTGGCGGTTTCCACCAACGGCCAGCTGATGCCGCCGGTGATGGGGGCGGCGGCCTTTATCATCGCCGAGTTCGTCGGTGTGCCCTATATCGAGGTGATCCGCGCCGCGGCCATTCCCGCCTTCGTGGCCTACTTCGCGCTCTTCTACATCATGCATCTGGAGGCCCTGAAGCTGGGGCTGCATGGCATTCCGCGCCACGAGCTGCCGCCGCGCCTCAAGACCTTCGTCGGCGGCATCCATTTCCTGATCCCGGTGGCGGTGCTGGTCTACTACCTGGTGATCGAGCGGCGCACCCCGGGCTATGCGGTGATGGTGGCGATCCTGGCGCTCGCCGTGCTGATGCTGGTGCAGGAGCCGATCAAGGCCCATTTCCAGGGGCGGCCCCTGCTGCCGGCCCTGGGCCACGGGATGGTGACCCTCTTCCATGGCCTGCTGGCCGGGGCCCGCAATATGGTGGGCATCGCCGTGGCGGTGGCCGCCGCCGGGATCATCGTCGGCTCGGTGAGCCAAACCGGCGTGGGCCTGCGGCTCACCGAGATCATCCAGATCCTCAGTGCCGCCATGGCCTCGGGGATCGGTCTGATCACCCTGCCGGTGGTGGCCTTCTTCGGTGGTGACGTGACCGCCTTCGATACCACCACCCAGTTCGCCATCGTGCTGCTGATCACCGCCGTGGCCAGCCTGATCCTCGGCCTGGGGCTGCCCACCACCGCCAACTACGTGGTGATGGCGACCCTCACCGCCCCGGTGATCTACCACCTGGGCAACGAGTTCGGCTTCGGCATCCCGCTGTTGGCCGCGCACCTCTTCGTGTTCTTCTTCGGCATCCTCGCCGACGACACCCCGCCGGTGGGGCTGGCCGCCTATGCCGCCGCCGGCATCGCCAGAAGCGACCCGATCCGCACCGGGGTCCAGGGTTTTATCTACGACATGCGCACCGCCATCCTGCCCTTTATGTTCATCTTCAATGTGTCGCTGCTGCAGATCGGCGTGAGCGGCTGGCTCGAGATCCTGCATATCTTCGCCAGCGCCCTGGTGGGGATGATGGCCTTCGCTGCTGGGGTGCAGGGCTTCGTGCGCCTCAAGACCCTGCTACTCGAGCGCCTGGTGCTGCTGGCGGTGGCCTTTATGCTGATCCAGCCCAACTGGTTCACCGACATCCTCGGGGTGAGCCTCTACGGGCTGGTTTACCTCTCCCAATGGCTGCGCCAGCGCCGCCGCGCCGATGCCGACTGAGGGGCGGCCGATTCGCTGGCTGCCCTGGCTACCGAAAAAGATTGACGCCGGCACGGCGGCGGGATATCTAGCCTTACCGGCATCGTGCCGGTTGAAAATGAGATCCCGAGGGTTCGAGAAACATGCCGCTGCGCCGCTGTTTGCCCGTCCTGCTGGTGACCGCCCTGGTCGCCGGCTGTGCCAGTACCACCATCGCCCCCCGCTATACCACCGACAACCCCGATATCCTGCGGATCGGTGGCGAACGCCCCGCCAATCCTGATCTCCGCGTCGAGAACGCCGGCTCCTTCTGCGTCGAGATCAGCGAGCGCTGGAGCGAACACGGCAGGACGCCGGACGGCCAGTCGCTGTGGGCCAAGGACACCCTGCGCAAGGTAGTGCCCTGCCCCTGAGCGTCAGGGACGCCTGCGAATCAGCGCGCCCGACGGCCCTGCCGTCGGGAACACTGTGTTGGGCCCGGCGTCGACCCCGTGTCGATGACTCTTCCAACGGGTGATGGAGACGATTCGGCAGGGGTGAGCCGGGTCAGCGCAGCCACCAGCGGTAGAGCCATTTGAGCAGACGGCCGCCATAGGGCGGGTAGATCAGGCGGGCGGCATTGAATTGCCCCTTGTGGTAGATGCCCTTGGCATGGCTGAAGGTGAGGAAGCCCTCGCGGCCGTGGTAGTGGCCCATGCCGGAGGCGCCGATGCCGCCGAAGGGCAGGTCGTCCTGGGCGACCTGCATCACGCAGTCGTTGAGGCACATGCCGCCGGCATGGCTGCCTTCGATGACCCGCCGCTGCTCGGCGCCATCGGTGCCGAAGTAGTAGAGCGCCAGGGGCCGGGGGCGCTCGGCGAGATAGGCCAGCGCCTGCTCCAGGGTGTCGTAGGGCAGGATCGGCAGCAGGGGGCCGAAGATCTCCTCCTGCATCACCCGCATCTCATCGTTGACTTCAAGCAGCAGGGTGGGGGCCATCAGGCGGGCGCCCGCCGGGAGCGCGTCGGCATCGAGCAGGGGCACCGCCCTGGCGCCCTTGGCCTCGGCATCGTCGAGCAGCGCCCGCAGGCGATCGTAGTGGGGGGCATTGATGATCCAGGTGGCGTCCGGGTTGTCGGCCAGGCTCGGCAACTGGCGCCGCACCTGGCTGGTCAGCGCCTCGACCAGCGCTGCCACCCGGTCGCGGGGGCAGAGCACATAGTCCGGGGCCACGCAGGTCTGGCCGGCGTTGAGCCCCTTGCCAAAGGCCAGGCGCTCGGCGGTGTGGGCCATCGACGCCCCGTCGCCGATCAGCGCCGGCGACTTGCCGCCCAGTTCCAGGGTCACCGGGGTCAGGTTGGCCGCGGCGGCCTGCATTACCCGACGCCCCACGGCGGTGCTGCCGGTAAACAGCAGATGATCGAAGGGCAGGGCGGCGAAGGCCTCGGCCACCGCGACCTGGCCGCCCACCACCGCGACCTGGCGCTCGTCGAAGGCCTCGGCCAGCACCCGGCGCAGGGCCTCGCCGCTGGCCGGGGTCGCCTCGCTGATCTTGATCAGCGCCCGATTGCCGGCGGCCAGCGCCGAGACCAGCGGCCCGATGGCCAGGAAGAGGGGGTAGTTCCAGGGCACCATGATGCCCACCACCCCCAGCGGCTGGTAGACCACCCGGGCTCCGGCCGGCTGGAAGGGCAGGCCGACCCGACGGCGGGCGGGACGCATCCAGCCTTTCAGCCGGCGGCGAGTGAAGCGAATCCCCTCCAGGGACGGCAGCAGCTCCGCCAGCCGCGTCTCGTCATGGCTGCGATGGCCGAAGTCGCGGGCGATGGCCTCGCACAGGGTGTCCTGGTGGCGTACCAGGGCGGCTTCCAGCCGGCTCAGGTCGGCCCGGCGCCGTTCGGCACTCGGCATGGGGTCGGCGGCGAAGGCCCGTCGCTGGGCGGCGAAGCAACGCTCCAGGCGAGCGATGGCGGCGGCATCCGTGGTGGGCAGGGCGGCATCCATGGCGGCTCCTCGGCAGGGCATGCCGCCAGGATTAGGCATCTCACCGGGGCGGTCAACTCGCGGTTGCCGCTCAGCGGCGCTTGTTCGGTGGCTCCGGTGACTCGTCACTCGAGTCGCCATGGTGACCATGGCGATGCAGCAGCAGGTGGGCGCCCAGGCAGAGCGCCATGGGCAGCAGCAGCCAGGCGCCGCTTCCGGGGGAGCCGCCGCGCGATATCAGCAGCAGCATGGCACCCCCCATGATTGCCAGGCAGGCGAACATCATGGCGTGGTGATAACGGTTCATCGGGAGCCTCCTTCGCGCCCGGGGAGGCGGGCGAAGCGTCGCTTGAGCAGCAGGGAGTTGCCGATCACCGACAGGGAGCTGGCGGTCATGGCGATGACCCCGAGCATCGGGTGCAGCAGGCCCAGGGCGGCGATGGGGATCGCCGCCAGGTTGTAGCCGCTGGCCCAGACCAGGTTCTGGACGATCTTGCCGAAGGTGGCGCGGGAGAGGTGCATGGCGTCCACCACGCCGGTCAGTTCGCCGCGCACCAGGGTCACGTCGGCGGCCTCGATGGCCACGTCGGCCCCGGCGCCGATGGCGATGCCCACATTGGCCTGGGTCAGGGCCGGGGCGTCGTTGATGCCGTCGCCGACCATGGCCACGTGATTGCCGTATCGCGCCTGCAGGGCACGGATGGCCTCGACCTTGCCCTCGGGGAGGACCCCGGCCTGGACCTCGTCGATGCCCACCTCCTCGGCGATGGCCCGGGCGGCCCGCGCGTTGTCGCCGGTGACCATCACCACATGCAGGCCGAGGGCGTGCATGCCGCGGATCGCCTCCACCGACTCCGTCTTGAGGGTGTCGGCCACCGCCAGCAGCCCCAGGGCCTGGCCATCGGCGGCGACGATCACCACGCTGCGCCCCTTGCCCTCGAGCTCGCCCATGGTGTCATCCAGGGCGTCGAGGCCGGTCACGCCGTGCTCCTCCAGCAGGCGGCGGTTGCCGATCAACAGCGTCTCGTCGCCCACCTTGCCGGAGACGCCACGGGCCCCGGTGGAGCGGAATTCGCTGACCTCGCCGGGCGGGACATCGCGCTCGCGGGCGCCGTCGACGATGGCCCGGGCGATGGGATGCTCCGAGGCGTGCTCCACGCTGGCGGCGAGTCGCAGCAGGCGCGCCTCCTCGACGCCTGCGGCGGCGACCACCTCGGTGAGTCGGGGCTCGCCGCGGGTGATGGTGCCGGTCTTGTCGAGCACCATCACCCGGATGTCCTTGAAGGTCTGGATCGCTTCCCCGGAGCGGATCAGGATGCCGCGTTCGGCACCGATGCCGGAGCCGACCATCAGCGCCGTGGGGGTGGCCAGGCCCAGGGCGCAGGGGCAGGCGATGACCAGTACGGCGATGGCGGCGAGGATCGCCAGCACCGGCGTGGTCGCCGCGGGATTCACCCAGGGCAGGAAGCCGGCCCCCCAGTCGAGGATCGGGCGCAGGGCGTCCGGGAACAGCGCCCAGACGATCAGGCTGGCCAGGGAGATCGCCAGCACCGCCGGCACGAAGCGCCCGGTCATGCGGTCGGCGAACTCCTGGATCGGCACCCGCGAGCCCTGGGCCTGGTCGATCAGGCGCACCACCTGGGCCAGGAAGGTGTCGCCGCCGACCCGGGTGGCCTTGACCCGCAGCCGGCCCTCCTTGTTGAGGGTGGCGCCGATCACCGTGTCGCCGGGGCCCTTGTAGACCGGGATCGACTCGCCGGTGGCCAGGGACTCGTCCAGGTGGCTCTCCCCCTCGAGCACCTCGCCGTCGGTGGGCACCTGGTCGCCGGGGCGCACGATCATGATGTCGCCGGGGGCGAGTTCCTTCACCGCCACCTCGACCTCCTCGCCGTCGCGCTCCACCCGGGCCGTCTTGGCGCCGAGGGTCAGCAGCCGGCGGATCGCCTGGGAGGCGCGCCCCTTGGCCAGGGCCTCCAGGTAACGGCCCAGCAGGTGGAAGGTCATGATGGTCGCCGCCATCTCGACGAAGGAGGTCATGGGGGTGACGAAGCCGACCAGGCCGATCAGGTAGGGGGGCAGGCTGCCCATGGAGATCAACACGTCCATGTTGAAGGTGCGATTCTTCAGCGAGCGCCAGGCCGAGCGGTGGGTGGCCGCCCCGCCGTGGAGGAAAACCACTGGAAAGGCCAGCGCCACCACGATCAGCAGGTAGCCGGGAATCGGCCGCCAGAACATCTGCGGCATCATCAGCAGCATGATCAGGGTGGTGGGTACCGCGGCAATGATCAGCCGCTGGCGGGCCTGGCTGAGGTAGGTTTCCTCGATCTCGGCATCGGCTTCGGCGTCCTCCTCCGCCTGGACGGCGGCCACGTCATAGCCGGCGCCTTCCACCGCCCGGCGCAGGGCCTCGGCGTCGGGGCCGGACTCATCGGCGGCGACCCGGACATGGTGGCTGGCGATATTGGTCTCGATCTCGCCCACGCCGTCGAGGCGCTGCAGCGTGGTACGCACGATACCGGCACAGTGATCGCTGCCCATCCCCGGCACGGTCAGGGTGATGGTTCTCGGTGTCTTGTCGGCCATCACGAGTCTCCTGATGGAAAGCCCAAGCGGGCGACCGCGAGGCGATCGCCCGGCTCAGGGGAACGCGGGGTCAGTGATGGGCGTCGTGATCGTCCGGATCGACGCCACGCTCTGGGGTGGCCTGCTGAAGCTGCTGGCGTTGCTCCTCGGTCAAGAGATCGTGCATGGCGTGGCGCAGGCGCACCATCTCGGTCAGCATCTCGCCATGCAGCTCGGCCATCTGCCCATGCAGGGCCTGCACTGCTTCGGGATCGGGGCGCTCGCCGTGCATCTCGGCCAGCAGGTCGTCGCGCAGGTTCATCAGTCGCGCCATGCGCTCGAACTGGGCCGGGCGCTGCGTCTGCATCATTTCCCGCATCTCGCGGCGTTGCTCGGGGTCAAGCATCGGCATCATGCCCATGCCGGAGGCGCCCATCATTCCAGGCATCGTCCCGGGGCCCATTTCCTGGGCGACCGCCATGCCGCTGCCGGCGATTCCCAGGGCGAGCGAGAGGCCCCAGGCGATGGTGTGTTGGCGTAGTTTCATGATCTGACTCCTGGGGCCACAGGCCCACCTTGAATTGCCTGGCCGTCAAGGCCGAAAAGGATGTCGCTTGTTCGAAGTGCCGCTCGGCGCTTCGGCAGTCGCTTCGTCGAACCGAGGCGAACCGGACAGGACTCAGGAGCGGAAACGTTGGGTCAGCAAATAGAGCGGGGGCGCTGGGGCCATGACTCGCCCCGGAAGGAACAGTGGGGACAGCGTCACCCCTGGCGCGGTGGCGATGGGCCGCGCCGGGGGAGCCAGTGCCGTGGGCTCGATATCCATCAGGGTACTGCGCAGCAGCGCCAGGGCGGAACGCTCCTGGTGATGTCCATGGTGACAGTGGGGGATGTCGCTCGGCGCTAGGGGTACCGAGGAGGACGGGACACCGGGGGTGGCGGTCAGGACGGAACCGGACTGCCCACTCGGCATGATCGAGACCGACAGCAGCACGAGCAGGAGCACCGCCAACACGCCGCCGAGCGGCCCGGACAGGGCAGGTCTCTTGCTGGGGTGGGGCATCTGGCCGGACATTGCCATGGTGGTCGATCTTTGCGGGAGTGATGCCTCTACCATAGTGCAGATCCGCGGGGCGTCACTTGATCCACGTCATGTCAGGCGATAGGCAAAACCTCGGTGCAACACCATGCTTGCCGCACCCTCGAGGCCCATGGAATACTCGCCCCATATGCTCTTACCGGTGTCGCCATTCGTCATGTGCCGCTTCCGATGCTCCGGGTTACTCTGCGTCTTGCTGGGCCTCGTCCTGGCCTTGTCGCCGTTGGCCATGGCGGAGGCTCACGGCACGGGGATGCCTTGTCCCCACGAGAGCGGTATCCCTCACGCAGAGGCCGCGTTCGCCGCGTCCCAGGCCCTGGCACACCCGGGGCATGATGACTCCCATGCCATGGCGCATTCCGGGACTCATGCAGGAAGCCTGGGAGGCACTTGTCAGCTCTGCAGCCACTGCGGTGCCGGGCTGGTGGCGCTGCCGATGCCCTCGGACTCGGCGCTGAGCGCGCCAGTCGTCGTCGCTCTCACCGGGTGGCCGCCGGCCCCCCGGGAGCGCCTCGAGCGCCCCCCTCGCGTCTAAGTCGTTTCCCGCTGCCGCTCGTCCGTCGACGAGCGCCTTCCCAGAAACGATAAGGACGATTCGTATGCAACGTCGCGATTTCCTGCGCTATTCCGCCCTGGGCGGGGTGGCCCTCTCCGCCTCCGGCCTGCTGGCCTATGCCGTGGCCGGACGCCATGCCCCTCATGCCGATCCGGCGAGCGGCACCGACGGGCTGTTGAACCCCGAGGCACTGGCCGATGGCCAACCACTGCGGTCGCTACCGCGTATCATCAACCTGGCCGAGGCCCCGGGGCAGTTTCGTAGCGCCCTGACTCCGGCCCCCGCCGAGGTGCCCCTCGACGGGGGCCTGGCGGCTCATCTCTGGCTCTATAACGGCAAGCTGGCGCCGCTGATCGAGGTCAGCGAGGGGGATGAGCTCGATATCACCCTGATCAATGAGCTGGCGGCGCCCACCAGCCTGCACTGGCACGGGGTGGCGGTGCCCCATGCCCAGGATGGCGGCCCCTGGCATGCGGTGGCTCCCGGCGCATCGCGGCGCTATCGCTACCGCCTCGCCGAGGGCAGCGCCGGGCTGCATTGGTTCCATCCGCACCCCCATCAGGGCACCGCCGAGCAGATCGCCCATGGCCTGGCCGGGGCGCTGCTGGTGCGCCCCCGGGAGGAGCCGCTGCCGGAGGACATCGAGGAGCACCTGCTGCTGGTCAGCGACCTGCGCCTGGATGAGGAGGGCCGGGTCGCCCCCCATCACCCGGTGGACTGGATGAACGGCCGCGAGGGCGAGCTGCTGCTGGTCAATGGCCAGCGCCGACCCAGGCTCGAGGTGGCCCCGGGCACTACCCTGCGGCTGCGCCTGATCAATGCCTGTGCCGGGCGCTACCTGCGCCTGCGCCTGGACGAGCATGAGCTCACCCTGATCGGCACCGATGGCGGCCTGATCGAGCGCCCCCAGGCGCTGGACGAGCTGCTGCTCACCCCGGGGGAGCGGGCCGACCTGCTGGTGCGCATCGATGAGCGCGGGGGAGAGCGCTTCCGGCTGGCCAGCCACCCCTACGAGCGGGGCTGGATGGGGCCGCGCCCGGCCCATCTCGAGGCCGTGGCACCGCTGCTCGAGATCGTCACCGATGCGGCGCCGCCCCGACCGTCCCTGGCCCTGCCGGCGACCCTGACCCCCATCGCCCCCCTGGGCGAGCCCGCGGTGCGCCGTGAGGTCACCCTCACCGAGGTCATGCGTGGCGAAGGGCATGGCGATCATGGCGCCATGCATGGTGGCGGCCAAAGCGGCAGTCACGGTGATCACGGCGCTGGTCATGGGGCGATGCACGGCGGCGGTCATGGCGGCGATCACGGCGCTGGTCATGGCGGCGATCACGGCGCTGGCCATGGGGCGATGCACGGTGGCGGTCATGGCGGCGACCAGGGCGCTGGTCATGGGGCGATGCACGGTGGCGGTCATGGCGGCGATCATAACGGTGGCCATGGTGATCATGGAGCGATGCCTGGCGGCGGCCACGGTGACCACGCCATGCCGGCGATGGGGGAGGGCGCTCGCCCCCCGGTGGACTTCCTGATCAATGGCCGCACCTTCGCCATGGACGAGGTGCTCTTCGAGGGGCGCGTCGGCCAGGTGGAGGAGTGGGAGCTATTCAACGACTCCCATATGGACCACCCCTTCCATCTCCATGGCACCCACTTCCAGGTGGTCGCGACCCGTGACGCCGATGGCGAGTGGCGCGACGCCCCCTGGCTGGCCTGGAAGGACACCGTCAACCTGGCCCCCTACCAGCGGCTGAGGATCCGCCTGGCCTTCCGGGAGGCCGGTGACTGGCTCTTCCACTGCCATATCATCGAGCATGAGGAGCTGGGGATGATGGCCACCATCCGTGTGAGCTGAGGTCGCCCGCGGCACCTCCCATGCCGGGGCCGCGGGCCGGCCCCGGCCTTCTCAGGATGAAGGAGAGACTCTTGCGATGCGCGACTTTCGAAGCGTTTTCCTGCTGCTGACCGCGATGGCGGCCCTGCTGCTGGCGGGCTGCTCCCGCGAGCCAGAGGGCATCGGCCTGGAACAGCTGCGCCAGCAGACCCATATCCATGGCCTGGCCTTCGACCGTGCGGACAGCGCGCGGATCTGGCTGGCCACCCATCACGGCTTCCATGTGGTCGGTACCGATGGCCTGGCGCGCCGGGTGTCGGAGGAGACCCATGACTTCATGGGCTTTACGCCCCATCCCGAAGAGGCCGAGACCTTCTTCGCCAGCGGTCACCCGGCCCGGGGCGGCAACCTTGGCGTGATGGTCTCCACCGATGGCGGCCAGCGCTGGGCGCAGCGCTCGCCCGGCGTCGAGGGACCGGTGGATTTCCACCAACTGACGGTCAGTGCGGCCGAGCCCGAGGTGCTCTACGGGGCCTATCGTGGCGGCCTGCAGGTCAGTCGTGACGGCGGTCACCAGTGGCAGGTTCAGGCCCGGGCGCCGGAGGGCTTGATCGCCCTGGCGGCCTCGAGCCGCGACCCGCAGCATCTCTACGCCGCCACCCAGGCCGGGCTGCTGATGAGCCCCGATGGCGGCCAGCGCTGGCGCCAGCTGCATGACGAGCGTCGTCCGGTCAGCCTGGTGGTGGTCGATCGCGGGCGGCTCTATGCCTTTGTGGTCGGGGTCGGGCTGATCCGCGCCGAGGAGGGCAGCCGCGACTGGGAGGTGATCCATCGCGGCTGGGAGGAGGGCTATCTGGTCCACCTGGCGGTGGATCCGTCCGACCCGGCGCATCTGGTGGCGGCGGATGAGCAGGGGCGGTTGCTGCGTAGCACCGATGGCGGTAGGGCATGGGTGCCGCTATGAGCCCCGGACCGGAGAGAGCGGGAGCCTCTCGATGATGCCGTACCCCCCAGGTCGATGCGAGGTCGGGTCGTGATGCGTGAGGTCTCGTGGCTGGCTCTGTCGAGAGAATCGCCGGGAGCGGAGCAGGCGCCGCTGTTGTCGCCGTGGGGGGAGAGATGAGCAAAACGCGGGTATCACGGGCGTCACTCGATGGGGCTGCCAAACGCCGCAGGCCTTGGCGGCGGCTCCTGCTACTGCTTGGTCTGGCCCATGCGATCGGCTTCGTCTCCTCGCTGGATGCCATGATGTCGAGCCGCACCTCTCAGGGGGCCATTGCCTGGATCGTCTCCCTGAATACGGTGCCCTATGTGGCGGTGCCGACCTACTGGGTGTTCGGACGTGCGAAGTTCCAGGGCTACGTCACCTCACGGCGTGACGAGGACTCGGCCCTGGGCCGGGCGCTGGCCGACAAGCTTGCCGAGCTGCGCTCGCACGCGGTCTCGGGCGCTCACGGTGACAAGCACCTGGTGGGTGTCGAACAGTTGGCCAAGTTGCCGTTTCTCGGGGGTAACCGGGTGGAGCTCCTGATCGACGGGGAGCAGACCTTCGAGAGCCTGTTCGCTGGCATCGAGACCGCCGAACGCTACCTGCTGGTGCAGTTCTATATCGTGCGGGCCGATGAGACGGGGATGGCCCTCCAGGCTCGGCTGATCGAGAAGGCTCGGCAGGGAGTCGAAGTCTACTTTCTCTACGACGAGATTGGCAGTTACGCCCTGCCGGCTCATTACCTCCAGGCGCTGGAGGAGGCTGGGGTCCGCGTGCACCGCTTCCACTCCACCCGAGGGCCGGGCAATCGCTTCCAGCTCAACTTCCGCAACCACCGCAAGATCGTGGTCGCCGACGGCGAGCGCGCCTGGGTCGGTGGTCTCAACGTCGGCGACGAGTACCTGCACGGCCACCCACGCATCGGGCCCTGGCGAGACACCCACCTGATGATCGAGGGACCGGCCGCCCTGGCGCTGCAACTGGTATTCCTCGAGGACTGGCACTGGGCCACCGAGGAGCTGCCGGAGCTACCCTGGGAGCCGACCCTTCCGTCCCATCATGCCTCGCCGGTGCTGATCCTGCCGACTGGCCCCGCGGACCGCTTCGAGACCGCCAGCCTGATGATCCAGCAGGCGATCCACGCCGCCCACCAGCGAATCTGGATCTCCAGCCCCTACTTCGTGCCCGACGAGGGGGTGCTGGCGATGCTCAAGCTGGCGGCCCTGAGTGGCGTGGACGTGCGGGTGCTGATCCCCGAACGCCCCGACAATCCACTGACCTACTTCGCCGCCTACGCCTTCCTCGACTCCCTGCTCGAGGCGGGAGTCCAGGTTTATCGCTACGAGGGAGGCTTCCTGCATGGCAAGGCCTTTCTGGTGGACGACGGCGGCGCGGCGGTGGGTACCGTGAACCTCGACAATCGCTCCTTCCGCTTGAACTTCGAGGTAACGGCGCTGGTGATGGACCCCCATTTCGCCGCCGAGGTCGAGGCGATGTTCGAGGACGATTTCGCCCGCTCCCGGCGGATGCGCCCCGGCGAGATCGAGGCGCAACCGCTCTGGCATCGGGTGGCGGCGCGGGCGGCCTATTTGCTGGCGCCGGTGCTGTGATCCCGAGGGAGCGAGACTCGCAGCCGGGATGCCAGAGCGCCAGTCCCTCCCAGCGTGATCGACCAGAATGAAGCAGAACATGGGATACCAGCCGCTGACCCAGACCCGACGATACCCGATTCATTCCCCTCATGGCCTGAACCAGAGGCAGAGCGCTGGCGAATTCGGCGTCCATAGCCGCACGATCGGCCGAGAGTTGCGTCGACACGCTACCGCCGGAAGCTCTGGATGACTCCTCAGGAGCACTGAATAGAACGGGTGCTGCGCTTACCGGTAAAGCCGGGAGTCCCGCCCCAGGCGGGGCTTAGACCATGGTCTAAGCCCCGTTTTTCGTTCATTCGTTGACACCCTGGCGAGACGACGACTAGGCTCAGCATGAAAGTTACCGGTAACATTGTCCCGCTAACTTCCCTGCCTGCCGCCATGCCCGGCGGTAGCGACCAACAACAACGCAGATCACGGAGTCACGCCATGACACCTCGTTGGAGCCGCGCCTTCGCCCTGACCGGGGCCGCCATCCTCTCCATTGGCATCGCCCAGGCCCAGACCCCCGAGCTCTCCGCGCCCCCCGCCATCGACGGCGAGGTGGTGGGTGACCACGGCAGCCATACCATCCGCATGGGCTTCGGCCTCTCGGAGGGCTCGCCCCAGTACCTCTCCAGCCGCTACTTCGCCGATATCCTCGAGCAGCGCAGCGAGGGGCGTCTGTCGGTGAATATCTTCCCCAACAGCCAGTTGGGCGATGACGTCCAGATGATGGAGATGCTGCAGACCGGCACCCTGGACATGACCTACCCCTCCAGCTCGGCGGCCACCTCCTACGTCTCCGAGCTGGCGGTCTTCGACCTGCCGTTCCTGCTGCCCACCCGGGAGGCGGCCATCGAGGTGCTGCAGAGCGAGGCCGCCCAATCGATGCTCGATGCCTTCGAGGGCACCGGCATCAAGGCCCTGGCCTTCTCCGAGAACGGCTATCGCCAGCTCTCCAACAGCGCCCGCCCGGTGGCCACTCCCGAGGACGTGGCCGGCATGAACGTGCGCGGCCTGACGGTGCGTACCATGGAGAACCCGGTGCACCTGGCGATCTGGCAGGCATTGGGTGCCAACCCCACGCCGATGGCCTTCGGCGAGCTCTTCTCGGCCATGGAGCAGGGCGTGGTGGACGGCCAGGAGAACCCCTGGAGCACCATCCTCACCTCCAACTTCCACGAGGTGCAGGACTACGGTTCCGAGACCCGCCACGTCTATACCCCCTTCATCATGATGATGTCGGAGCGCACCTGGAATCGCCTGGCGCCGGAGTATCAGGCCCTGGTGCAGGAGGCGGCCCGCCAGTCGGCGGCCTACGAGATCCAGATCAGTGCCGAGTATGACGACTGGGCCCGCGATCAGCTCGAGGAACGCGGCATGCAGATCACCCGCCTGGACGACGAGCAGATTGCCGCCTTCCAGGAGGCCGTGCAGCCGGTCTATGACGACTGGGGCCCGCGTATCGGCGAGGAACTGATCGCCGAGATCCAGCAGATCGCCGCCTCCGTCGCCGACGACGAATAAGCCTCCCACCCCGATGTTCGACCCGGCGGGGCCCGCGAGGGCCCCGCCACCCGCCTCAGGAGTCCCGCGATGGACACCCAAGCCACCCCCGATCCCCACGCCTATGTGGAGGATCCCAACCGCCGCCCCCTGGAGCTGGATATCGAGCAGCGCCGCGGGCCGGCCCTGTTCCGCTGGCTCACCGTGATCATGGAACAGCTGATCGCCGCCCTGCTGGTGGCGCTGATCCTCGCGGTCTCGGCCAATGTGGTGGGCCGGGCCCTGTTCAACCACGCCCTGCCCTGGGCCGACGAGCTGGCCCGCATGCTGTTTATCTGGCTGGTCTTCGTGGGTGCCGCGGCGGCCTTCGCCCGCTACGAGCATATCGCCGTGGATTTTCTGGTGCGCCGCCTGCCGCGTCGGGGCGCCTACCTGCTCTACCTGATCCAGCACCTGATCATCGCCGCCCTGATGGGGGTGATCCTGTGGGGCGGGCTCCTGGTGATCTCGCGTTCCACGGCCCGCACCGCCCTGCTGGGAGTGCCCTGGAACCTGATCAACGCCTCGCTGATCGTCTGCGCGCTCTTTATCGGCGCGGTGGCCCTGTGGCGCGCCTGGCAGTGCCTGACGCGACTCTTCTCATCCACTTCCGGGAGCTGATGCCATGCTGTGGATCTTCCTGGCGATCCTCTTCGCCTCCATCGCCCTGGGCCTGCCCATTGCCTTCGGTCTCGGCGTGGCGGCCGTGGTCATGGCCCTGCTCTCCGATATTCCCCTGTCGATCCTGATCGAGCAGTCGATCCGCGGGGTCAACAGTTTTCCGCTGCTGGCGATTCCCTTCTTCATCCTGGTGGGGGAGGTGATGAGCGCCGGCGGCATTGCCCGTCGCCTGATGGACCTGGCCGCCGCCCTGGTCGGTTTCATCCGCGGTGGCCTGGGCCAGGTGGCGATCACCGGCTCGATGTTCTTCGGTGGCATCAGCGGCTCGGCGGTGGCCGATACCGCCGCCACCGGTTCGATGATGATCCCCTCCATGACTCGCCAGGGCTATTCGGCGCCCCATGCCACCGCCATCAACACCGTCTCCTCGGTGATCGGCATCATCATCCCGCCGTCGATTCCGCTGATCCTCTACGGCATCGTCACCGAGACCTCCATCAGCCGGCTGTTTATCGCCGGCATCGTGCCGGGGCTGCTGATCGGCCTGGCGCTGATGGTCACCACCTTTATCATGGCCAGCCTCGAGCACGCCGGCCAGACCCGCAAGTTCCGCCTGGCGCCCCTGTGGCAGGCCTTCAAGGCCGCCTGGCTGGCCCTGGTGCTGCCGGTGATCGTGGTGGGCGGCATCATCGCCGGGGTCTTCACCGCCACCGAGGCGGCGGTGGCGGCGCTGCTCTATTCGCTGTTCATCTCGGTGGTCTGCTACCGGGAGATCCGCCTGCCCGACCTCTGGGGCATGTGCATCCGCACCGCGCGGCTCACCGGCATGGTGCTGCTGCTGCTGGCCTTCGCCACCGTGATCGCCTGGTTCCTGACCATCAACATGGTGCCCCAGACCCTGGTGCGCCAGGTTCAGGCGATCACCCAGGAGCCCTTCCTGCTGCTGCTGATCGTGGCGGCGCTGCTGCTGTTGATCGGCTTCGTGATGGACCTGACCCCGGCCATGGTGATCATGGCGCCGATGCTGGCCCCCATCGTCACCTCGGTGGGCGTCGACCCTGCCTACTTCGGGGTGCTGATGGCCTTTATCCTCGGCATCGGCCTGCTGACCCCGCCGGTGGGTACCTGCCTCTACGTGGGCTGCGGGGTGGGCAAGGTCTCCATGGAGTCCCTGGTCAAGGCGATGCTGCCCTATTACGCGGCCCTGTTGGTGATGCTGCTGGTGCTGGTGGCCTTCCCCGGCCTGGTTACCTGGCTGCCCGATCTGACCGCCGTGCGCGGCAACTGAGGTGGAGAGTGAACATGCCCCGGCATTTCATCCTGGCCACCTGGCTGCCTGCTCTGGCCACCCTGACCGCCGTGCGCGGCAACTGAGCCGAGGGGAGATCATGACGGCGTCTTACCCAATCCCGGCCACCTGGCTGCCTGCTCTGGCCACCCCGACCGCCGTGCGCGGCAACTGAGACGAGGAGTGATCGTGACTCAGGCTTCCTACCCCACGGTTTCCTACCGCATCCTGGTGATGGGCGTCTCCGGCTCGGGCAAGTCCCATGTCGGCCGCCTGCTGGCGCGGCGCCTCGGCGCCGACTTCATCGACGGCGATGATCACCATAGCGACGCCAACGTGGCCAAGATGGCCCGCGGCATCCCGCTCACCGACGACGACCGGCGCGGCTGGCTCGATACCCTGGCGGGGCGGTTCGCCGACTATCGTGGCCGCGACGCCTCGGTGGTGATCGCCTGCTCGGCGCTCAAGGCGCGCTATCGCGGGCGCCTGCGCCGCGGCGATCCCGAGCTGCGCATCCTCTACCTCGACGGCGAGCGGGCCTTGCTGCGCGAGCGCCTCGGCTCCCGCCAGGGGCACTTCTTCAAGGGTGATGCCATGCTCGCCAGCCAGCTCGCCGATCTGGAACCGCCGGGGCCGGAAGAGGCCCGGGTGGCGAATATCGCCGAGTCCCCCGAGGCCATCGTCGAGGCCTTTGTCGCGGCGCTGGGGCAGGGGTAGCGCCATGGAATGGCATAGGGGCGCTGGGGGTAGGCCGGAGCAAAGCGTCTTTTTCAGGGGTGAGGAAGACCCTTCCGAACGGGTAGGCCATGGATGGCCTACCCCGGCCCTGAAAGCGAAGCAGGATAGCGTAGCGCCTCAGGAAAAAGTCGAGCGTCCAAGGATGGATTTACAGCGTCTTTGCGAGGGTCCGGCCGCCGGGGGCCTACCCACAGGTTAGCCCCGTGCTCCAATGGCGATGTCAAAGCGCGGTAGAGGCATGATTTACCCGGGCAACTCCGCTAAGGTGTTGACCTGATTTCAGCGACGGGCGAGCCATGGTGAAGAAGAAGCGTCCCACCCTCCAGGATATCGCCGACCGGGTCGGTGCCACCAAGATGACCGTGAGCCGTTGCCTGCGCGACCCGGCCACGGTCTCGGAGGGCCTGCGTGAGCGCATCTTCGAGGTGGCCGAAGAGCTTGGCTATATCCCCAACCGGGCCCCGGACATTCTCTCCAAGGCGCGCAGCCACGCCATCGGCGTGCTGGTGCCCTCCTTGACCAACCAGGTGTTCGCCGAGGTGATCGTCGGCATCGAGGAGGTCACCGAGCCGGCGGGCTACCACCTGATGCTCTCCCACTACGGCTACGACGAGGCCCTGGAGGAGCGCAGCCTGGCCTCGCTGCTCTCCTACAACGTGGACGGGGTGATCCTCTCCGATAGCCAGCATAGCCCGCGCAGCCTGCGCATGCTGGAGACCGCCGGCATTCCCACCGTGGAGATCATGGACAGCCGCACCCCGCCGCTGCACCAGGCGGTGGGCTACGACAACGTGGAAGCGTCGCGGGCCATGGTGGAGGCGATGATCGCCCGGGGGCGCCGCCATGTGGTCTACCTGGCGGTGCGCCTGGATGCCCGCACCCGCCAGCGCGGCGAGGGCTACGCGGCGGCCATGGCGGCCGAGGGACTGACGCCGCTGACCCTGCAGAGCAGCCAGCGCTCCTCCTACAGCGTCGGCGCCGAGCTGATGGGCGAGGTATTGGCCAACCACCCGGACACCGATGCGCTCTTCTGCACCAACGACGACGTGGCGGTAGGCGCCTACTTCGAGTGCCTGCGCCGCGGCATCCCGGTGCCGCAGCGCATCGCCATCGCCGGCTTCCACGGCCACGACGTGGGCCAGGTGATGGCGCCCCCCCTGGCCAGCGTGATCACCCCGCGGCGGGCCATCGGCGAGCGTGCCGCCCGGGAGCTGCTGGCCCGCCTGGACGGCCGGCCCATCGAGGAGTCCACCGTCGACCTGGGCTACCGGCTCGCCTTCGGCGGCACCCTCTAACTGCCCTGGCCTCGTATCACCTGGCTGGCTGTCGGCCGCCGAGGGCCTGCGGCGGAGCGATCCGACGTACTCGGTCAGGGCTGCTGCCAGCCTCGGTCGGCGACACTTCTCGTGCTTCGTCAAAGGAGACCAGGCGCCGCTTCTCCTCATCCCATAGCGCGAGCTGCACCGCTGCGAAGCTTTGCCGCAGCGTCAGGCGGCCGACACGCCGGAACTCGGGGTGGTAATGGAGCACCTCGGGTAGACGGTAGAAGGGGATGCGGCTGCAGAGGTGGTGGACATGATGCACCCCGATATTGGCGGTGAACCAGCGCAGCACACCCGGCAGGTCATAGTGCGAACTGCCATGCAGCGCCGCCTCGTGGAACGTCCAGTCATTGTCATGTTCCCAGAGGGTCTCCGCGAACTGGTGCTGGACATAGAACAGCCAGACGCCGATTGACGCGGCGAGCAGCATGATCGGCAGATGGACCAGCAGGAAAGGGCCGACGCCGACTAGCCACATCATCGCGGTGACGCCGGCCGCGATCGCCGCGTTGGTGCCCATGGTGCTCAGCCAGGGCATCCATCCCGCGCGGTGGAAACCCCGAGGCAGGCGATTATCCAGCAGGAAAATGTACGCCGGGCCGAGACCGAACAGCACCAGCGGATGCCGGTACAGGCGGTAGCGGAGCCGCTGCCGTCGCGGCAGGCCCTGGAAGTCGCGCACGGTCAGGGTGTTGATGCCGCCGACACGCGGGCGATCCAGGTTGCCGGAGTTGGCATGATGGCGTGCATGGGTGTGGCGCCATACATCGTAGGGCGTCAGGGTCAGAACGCCGATCCCCCGTCCTACCCAGTCGTTGACGCGTTTGGATCGGAAGAAGGATCTGTGGCTGCAGTCGTGCATGATCATGAACATGCGCACGAGAAAACCGGCGGCGGGCACGACGAGCAACAGGCCAAGCCAGTGGCCGGCGCCCAGGCTGGCCCATAGCAGTATCCAGAGGGTGGCGAAGGGAATCACCGTGAGCATGATTTCCAGAACGCTGCGGGCGAGGCGTGGCTCGCGGTAGGCGCCGAGCATGCGCATCAATGCCCGTGGTTCGGTGGTGATGTCGTCATTCGGCTCTTGGAGGGCCATGTTCAGGTTCCTGATGAGCCCGACACGCCATTCTATGGTCTACCGACCCGGCAGGATGCGTGCCTGGTTGTCTTGGGGCAAGGCGCTTCGAACCACTCCTGCTGCGACCATGGACTCGAATGCCCTCAATCCGTAGGTTGGCGCCTGGCGCGCAGGGTGTCTGTACGCGACCGCACACTCGCGGGGAGGGCCGCCGGGGGCCGCGCTGCTTCCTAAAAGAAGGTCAGGCCGACCTGGAAGAGGCGCTCCACGTCGCGGATGCGGCGCTTGTCGATCACGAACAGGATCACGTGGTCGCCGGACTCCACCACCACGTCGTCGTGGGCGATCAGCACCTCCTTGCCGCGCACGATGGCGCCGATGGTGGTGCCGCCGGGCAGGTCGATCTCGCCGATGGCGCGGCCCACCACCCGGGAGGAGCGCGCATCGCCGTGGGCGATCGCCTCGATCGCCTCGGCGGCACCGCGGCGCAGGGAGTGGACATTGACGATATCGCCGCGCCGCACATGGGTCAGCAGGCTGCCGATGGTGGCCTGCTGGGGGGAGATGGCGATATCGATCTCGCCGCCCTGCACCAGGTCCACGTAGGCGGCGTTGTTGATCAGGGTCAGCACCCGCCGGGCGCCGAGGCGCTTGGCCAGCATCGACGACATGATATTGACCTCGTCGTCGTTGGTCAGGGCGCAGAAGATATCGCAGTCCTCGATGTTCTCCTCCAGCAGCAGGCGCTTGCTGGTGGCGCTGCCGTGGAGCACCACGGTGCGGTCGAGGCGCTCGGAGAGGGTGGTGCAGCGCTCCAGGCTATGCTCGATGATCTTCACCTGATGGCTGTGCTCGAGCATCTCGGCGAGGCGCTCGCCGATATTGCCGCCGCCGGCGATCACCACTCGGCGGAAGTCCCGCTCGACCCGGCGCAGCTCGCTCATCACCGCGCGGATATCGCGGCGGGCGGCGAGGAAGAACACCTCGTCGTCGGCCTCGATCACGGTATCGCCCCGCGGGATGATCGGCCGGTTGCGGCGGTAGATGGCCGCCACCCGGGTATCCACGCTGGGCATATGGCGGCGCAGGAAGCCCAGGTCCTGGCCCACCAGGGGGCCGCCGTAGAAGGCCTCCACCGCCACCAGCTGCACCTGGCCGCCGGCGAACTCCAGCACCTGCAGGGCGCCGGGGTACTCGATCAGGCGGCGGATATGGTCGGTGACCACCTGCTCGGGGCTGATCAGCACGTCGATGGGCACCGCCTCGTGGGCGAACAGGCCCTTGCGGGTCAGGTAGGCGGTGGCGCGGACCCGGGCGATCTTGGTGGGGGTGCGGAAGAGGGTGTGGGCGACCTGGCAGGCGATCATGTTGACCTCGTCCTGGCTGGTCACCGCGATCAGCATGTCGGCGTCCTCGCAGCCGGCCTGGCGCAGCACCATGGGGTAGGAGGCGGGGCCGCTGACGGTGCGGATATCGAGGCGGTTGTGCAGCTCGCGCAGCCGCTCGCCGTCGGTGTCCACCACCGTGATGTCGTTCTCCTCGTGGGCCAGGTGTTCGGCCAGGGTGCCGCCGACCTGACCGGCGCCGAGAATGATGATCTTCATGGGGAGAGCTCCTGTGGCCGGATCGGCCTAGTCGTCGGAATCGTCGGGTTCCACCTGCAACCGATAGCCGACGCCGGCTTCCGTTTGCAGCAGGGCGGGGGCCTGGGGGGTGTCCCCCAGCTTATGGCGCAGTCGGCTGACCACGATTCTCAGGTAGTGGGTGTCTTCGGCATGGCTGGGCCCCCAGATCTCCCGTAACAGTTGCGTCTGGGTCACCACCCGGCCGGCATGGCGGCAGAGCTTCTCGAGGACGGCGTACTCCTTGGGGGTCAGGTGCAGGTCCGCCTCCGCCAGCCGCACCCGACGCTTCAGCAGGTCGATACGCAACTCGCCCTGGTGGAACCGGGATGCGAGGGCCTCCCCCTGCTGGCTGGCGCGAAAGCGCAGCAGCCGACGCACCCGGGCGAGTAGCTCCTGGATCCCGAATGGCTTGGTGACATAGTCATTGGCGCCACCATCCAGGGCGCGCACCTTCTCCTCCTCGCGCTCGCGTACCGAGACCACGATCACCGGGACATCGCTCTGGGTCCGCAGGGCCTCCAGCACCTCCTGACCCTCCAGGTCGGGGAGCCCCAGATCCAGCAGCACCAGGTCCGGCGACTGGGACAGGGCCAGCGTCAGTCCCTCGCCCCCGGTCTCGGCCTCGATGACCTGATAGCCCTGGGAGGCCAGGCTGATACGCAGGAATCGGCGAATCTGGCGCTCGTCATCCACCACCAGGATGCGTCCGCCGGGCTTAGTCTCCATGGTTGATCTCCTCGTCGGTGGCGGCCAGGGGCAGGCGGATCTCGATGCAGGTGCCTTCCCCTTCGGGGTTGGCCAGGGCGGCGATGTGGCCGCCGTGGGCGCCGATCATGCCCCGGCAGATGGCCAGCCCCAGGCCGCTGCCGTGGCGGCCGCGGTCCCCCTCGCCGCCGGTAAAGAACATGTCGAAGACCCGCTCGCGCTGGTCGACGGGAATGCCCGGTCCCTGATCGGTCACCCTGAGTACCAGGGCGTTACCCTCGACGCCGGCGGCGATGTCCAGGCGGCCACCGGGCGGCGAGAAGCGCGCCGCATTGTCGAGCACATTGACCAGGGCCTGTTCGATCAGGGCGGGATGCACGAAGAGCAGCGGCAGGTCATCGGGCCAGTCACGCACCAGCTCGAGCCCTTCCAGCGGGCTGGCCAGGCGTTTCTGGGCCGCCGCGACCAGGTCGTCCAGGGCCACCCAGTCGCGTTCGATCTTGAGGGTGCCATGGCCCAGCCGCGTCATGTCGAGCAGGTTCTGGATATAGCGGTTGAGTCGTTCGCTTTCCGAGAGGATGCCATCGAGCAACTCGTGACGATCGGCATCGGAGAGCTGGGCCTCGAGTTCGCGCAAGGTGCTGGCCGAACCGATGATCGAGGCCAGGGGCGTGCGCAGGTCGTGGGAGACCGAGGCGAGGAGGGCGGAGCGCAGGCGCTCGTGTTCCTCGGAGAGTCGTGTCGCTTCCAGCTCCGTCACCAGCCGGGTGCGTTCCAGGGCCATGGTGAACTGACTCAGCATGGTGTTCAGCAGCGTCGCCTCTTCCGGCGACAGAGTGCGTTCCTCCAGGGCGATGGCGACCACCCCCAGGCAGCGCCGCTGTTCCATCAGCGGGATCAGGCGCCACGCCTGCCCCCCCAGGGTCTCGGTGCCATGGCCGCTGGGCCGTCCCTGCTGCCAGCTCCAGGCGGCGGCATTCAAGGCCGTCTCGGGGAGGCGCAGGGCGCCGGGGAGCGCCTCGGCGATACGCAGGCCACTTTCCCCGGCCTGGCGTTCGAGGAAGGCCACCGGGACCCTGAGCCACTGCTCCAGCGACTGGAGGCCGACCCGCCGCACGCCCGGGGTGTCCATGGCCACCGACAGGGCCTGAGCGTATTGCAGCAGCCGATGGGTCTGGTCGCGGCTCTCGCGCAGGGCGAGCAGTCGACGGCGGCCCCGCCCGGCCAACTGCCCCACGGTGATGGCCACCAGCAGGAAGAAGATCACGGTAAGCAGCTGGTCCTGCTCGACCATGGCCAACGACAGCTTCGGCTCGGTGAAGAAGACATTGAACGCCAGGAAGCCGAGTACGGCGCTGAGCATGGCCGCGCCGGTCCCCGCCATGGCCGCGCTGGCGAGGACCGCGGCGAGGAAGAGCAGCGAGAGGTCGGCGAGTTCCAGCCAGGACTCGAGAGCCAGGGCCGCGATCAGGGCCACCAGGGTCGTCGCCGCACCGGCCACCAGGGGAGCACGCCGACGCCAGTTCAGGTGCCGATGGCGCGGCCGGAAGTGTGGTCGGGGGCGTGCCTCGGCCACCACCACCAGGTCATAGGGGCCACCGAGACGTGCCAATTGCTCCGCCAGGGGGCGACGCCAGAACCGCCACCCGGAGGGCCTGGCACCGCCCACCAGCAGGGTGGCGACCCCCTGATCCCGGGCATGGTTGGCCAGTTCCCAGGCTCGCTGCTGTCCCGGAAGCACCCGGGTTTCGCCGCCCAGCCGCTGGACCTGGGCGAAGTCGCGTTCCAGCACCAGGCGACGACCCGGAGCCTCGCGCCCCTTGTCCACGTAGACGGCACACCAGCGTACCCCGTCCCGGGACGCCAGGCGGTGGGCGGCGCGCACCAGGGCGGCATCTTCCTCACCGCCGCTGAGCCCTACCATCAGGCGCAGTGGAAGGCTTGTCATCATGTCCCTCGAATCCGTATTCATCGTCTCGCTCAGCGCCGCCAGAACATCGGCGTCAGCAGTACCAGCACGGTCAGGATCTCCAGCCTGCCCAGCAGCATGCCCAGGCAGAGCAGCCACTTGGCGGTATCCGGCAGGGACGCGAAGTTGCCGGCCGGCCCCACGGTATCGCCGAGCCCCGGGCCCACGTTGGCGACCGCGGTCACCGCCGAGGAGAGGGCGGTCATATAGTCCAGGCCCAGGGCGGCGAGCCCCAGTGCCAGGCCGGCGATGGTCAGGAAGAAGAAGAACGAGAAGGCCACCACGCCGCGAGTGATCTCGTCGGTCAACGGCTGGTGGTTGTAGCGGGAGGCGAAGACCCCCCGGGGGTGGATCAGGAAGGTCAGCTGATTCTTCAGCAGGGTGGCGGCAACCTGAAAGCGAAAGATCTTCATGCCGCCACTGGTGGAACCGCTACAGCCGCCCATGAACATCAGATAGAAGAACGCCATGATCGCCAGTGATCCCCAGGTGCCATAGTCATCCGAGGCGTAACCGGTGGTGGTCACCACCGAGATCACATTGAAGGTGACATGGGTCAGGGCCTCGAAGGCCGCGGTGCCCTGGCCGATACGCCAGGCGCTCAAGCCGACGATGGCGGTGGCCAGCAGTAGCAGTAATCCCCGCACCTGCTGGTCCCGCCAGAGCGCCAGTCGCGAGCCCCGCAGCATGCGGATATAGAGCACGAAGGGCAGGGCCCCGGCGAGCATGAATAGCGAGCCCATCCACAGCAGGTGGGGACGGTCCACATAGGCGCCGAAGGAGGCGTCGGAGTTGGCGAAGCCACCGGTGGCGAGCGATGTCATGGCATGCACCACGGCATCCAGCGGCAGCATGCCCCCCAGCCAGTAGGCGAGCATCGCGGCCAGCGTAAAGCCGCAGTAGACCCCCAGGGTGGCCTTGGCGATACCGCCGGTGCGGGGCATCACCTTGTCCGACCAGTCCGAAGACTCGGTGTGGAAGAGGCGCATGCCGCCCACCTTGAGGAAGGGCAGGATGGCGATGCCCATGACGATGATGCCGATGCCCCCCAGCCACTGCATCAGGCCCCGCCACAGCTTGATGCCGTCGGAGAGGGTCTCGATGCTCTCCATGACGGTGGAGCCGGTGGTGGTGATCGCCGATACCGATTCGAAGACCGCATTGGTGAAGGAGAGCTGGGGTGCCCCCAGGACCAGGGGCAGGCTGGCGAAGGCGCTGACGCTGAGCCAACTGAGGGTGGTGAGCAGGAACATCTGCCAGGGCTTGAAGGCGATCTCGATGCGGCGCGTACCTGCCCAGACCAGGGCCACCGCCACCAGCACCAGGCCGATGGACTGGGCGAAGGCGTGAGCATCCGGCTCCCGCTCGATCACCAGCACCAGCCAGGGGATCGCCATAAAGGCCGCCAGCACCAGCCAGAGTATGGCCAGCACCTTGAGTATCGGGGCCCAGTTCAACCAGTGCTCCCGGATCCTGCGCCGCAATATCGCCATCCTGTGTCCCTTGTCCCGATCAGACCCGCCCGTGTCCGGCTATGCCATCATGGATGGGGCTAAAAAGTCCGTAAAAATTCACCAGGACAGGCGATTACAGTGTCTCCCAGGGCAGCGGTGGCGGCGACTCCAGGGCCTCGCGCACCAGCGCCAGGGCCCGCTCGAGCGGATCGCGGCTGGTGGCGGCGCTCAGGCACAGGCGCAGCGCCTGGGGTGCCGGCTCGCTGCCCACGCAGAAGGGCTCGGCGCTGGTCAGGCGCAGGCCGCGCTGGGCCAGCGTTGCCTGCAGGGCGGCGCCGCGCAGGCCGTTGGGCAGCGGCAGCCAGAGGTTGGAGCCGTGGGGGCGCCCCTCCACGGGGATGCCGGCCAGGCGCTCCCGGGCCAGGGCCTGTCGGGCCCCCAGCTCTTCGGTCTGCCAGGCCAGCAGGCGGTCGGCGTCTTCGCTTGCCACCCAGCGGCATACCGCCTCCACCATCAGCGGCGGCACCATCCAGCTCTGGGCGCGCAATGTCGCGCCGAGGCGTTCGCGCAGGGCCTCCGGCACGCAGAGGGTACCGATGCGCAGGCCCCCGGCCAGCACCTTGGCGGTGCTGAAGATAAACAGGGTGCGCTCCGGGGCCAGGGTCAGCAGTGGCGTGCCGCGCTCCGCGGCGGGCAGGTACTGGACCCCATCCTCGACGATCCAGAAATCGTGCCGGCGGGCCAGCTCGACCAGGTGCCTGCGCCGCGCCTCGCTCAGGGGGCGGCCGGTGGGGTTGTTCTGATCCGGGGTCGCATAGACCAGCCGCGGCGGCTGCTGGGCACAGAGCCGCGCCAGGGCCTGGGTGTCCATGCCGTCCTTGTCCAGGGGCACCCCCAGCACCTTGAGGTGGGCCTGCTGGGCGGCGTTGATCAGCCCCGGGTAGGTGAGGGCATCCGCGGCGATGCGCTCGCCGGGGCGGGTCAGGGCGCGCAGGGCCAGGTCGATACCGTGCTGGCCGCCCTGGGTCACCAGCAATTGCTGCGGGTCGGCATCGATCCCCAGCAGCCGTTGCAGCCAGGCCGCCAACTGGCGGCGATGGGCCGGCACGCCACGCTCCGATTGGTACTCCACGGCACGGCGCAGCACCGCCTCGTCTTGGGCCAGCTCACCCAGGATTCGCCCCAGGGTGCCGGCCCGCAGCGGGTGGGGCGGCGGCAGGCTCATGCTCAGGTCGATGACGCCGTCGTCCAGCGACTCCTCCTCCGGGGGCGCGGCCAGGAAGGGTGGGGTCCCCGGAGTCTCGGTGTCGCGGACATAGGTACCGCTACCGACCCGGGCGGTCACCCAGCCCTGGCGCTCGGCCTCGGCATAGGCGCGGGTCACGGTGCCCACGGTCACGCCCAGGGCGTCTGCCAAGCGCCGCTGGGGCGGCAGGCGCTGCCCCGGGGCCAGCTCGCCGGACGCGATGGCTCGGGCGATGGCCTCGCCGATGGCGCGGTAGCGGGGGCCCTGGTCGTCGAGGGTGGGAATCCATATTGTCATGGTGACAATAAAACCTTTGACGGAGAAATTGTGCCCATTATGCTGAGTTTAGGCGCGAATGTCGCGCATTTCTCCCCAATGATCGCATAATTGTATGGGTGCAATATTATGGAAGCCTTGGCATTCCTGGGCCCGGCGGCCCTCTATATGATCTCCATGACCATCACTCCCGGCCCCAATAACGTGATGCTCACCGCCTCCGGGGCCAACTACGGCTTCCTGCGCACCCTGCCGCATATCTTCGGCATCCTGGGGGGCTGTTTCCTGCTCTTCGCCGGCATCGCCCTGGGCCTGGGGCTGCTCTTCGAACGCTTCCCCCTGGTGCAGACCGCGCTGCGCCTGATCGGCAGCGCCTACCTGCTCTACCTGGCCTGGCGCATCGCCACCGCGCCACCGCCGGACCTGCGCCGGCGCGGCGAGGGGCACCCGCTGACCTTCTGGCAGGCGGCGGCCTTCCAGTTCGCCAACCCCAAGGCCTGGGTGATGGGCCTGGCGCTGATGGCGGGCTTCTTGCCCGAGGGCGGCGACACCTGGGTCAATGCCCTGCTGCTGGCAGCCTTCGCCGAGCTGGTGGCGCTGCCCTGTATCGCGGTCTGGGCCGGCTTCGGCACCGCTATCGGCCGCTGGCTCGACAGCCCCCGGGCCTGGCGGGTCTTCAACGCCCTGATGGGCGCGCTGACCGCCGCCTGCGTCTACTTTATTCTCGCCTAGGCGTGACTTTCTCCCCAGGGGGCCCGTGGAGTGAATGGTGCCACCCACTAGCGTTGAACCCCGTTATCCCGTTGCCGGCTAGGGTGGTAACAGGGCTGGCCGGGGGAGACGCCGATGGGCAAGTGGGGAGTCATGGCAGGGGCCCTGTTGCTGGCGGTGGTGGGCCTGGCCCTGTTGCCGGGGTCCCGGGCGCCCCTGTCGAAGGGCGAGCCGGCGACACCCGAGGCCCTGGCCGAGCGGCGTGGCGCCCTGATCGACCGCCTGGTCTTCACCCGGGAGAGCGACCCGGGGCGGGTCACCGGGCTGCTGGCGAGCGGCAGCCACCAGGCCTTCGTCCAGGGCATCGGCAGCATTCCCGTCTATCGCCGCCTGCGTGACACCCCCGAGGCGGATTACGATCTCGCCTATGGCTCCTCGGTGGAGTTGACCCTCAACCCGGTGGGCCCCGAATTCCGCGATGGCCGCCTCAATCCCTTCCATGTGCCGGCCATCCGCGAGGCCCTGCACCGATTGGTGGATCGCGAGCATATCGCCGAGGAGCTCTACGGCGGCCTGGCGGTGCCCCGCTGGCTGCCGATCAGCACCGCCTTTCCCGATTACGCTCGCCTGGCCGAGACCGCCCGCGCCCTGGAGCTTCGCTACGCCCATGACCCGGCGGCCGCCGAGGCCACCATCGCTCGGGAAATGCGCGCCCTCGGCGCCACCCTCGAGGCGGGGCGCTGGCGCTACCGGGGGGCCCCGGTGACCCTGATCCTGCTGATCCGCAACGACGACGAGCGGCGCCGGGTGGGGGATTACCTGGCCAACCAACTGGAGGATATCGGCTTCACCGTGGAGCGCCGCTACCGCAACGCCGAGGAGGCCTCGCGGCTATGGATCGCTTCCGATCCCGCCGCCGGTCAGTGGCACCTCTATACCGGTGGCTGGATCTCCATCGTGATGCAGCGCGACCAGGCCCAGAACTTCAGTGACTTCTTCACGCCCCGGGGGCGCGCCGAGCTGCTGTGGCAGGCCTATGCCCCGAGCCCCGAGTTCGATGCCCTGGCCGAGCGCTTGGAGCGCCGTGACTACGCCGACTGGGCCGAGCGCCAGGCGCTGATGGCCCGGGCCCTGGAACTGGCGATGGAGGATTCGGTACGGCTCTGGCTGGTGGATCGCCTCAGCGTCTCG
This sequence comes from Halomonas sp. 328, assembly GCF_015645095.1. GTDB lineage: Bacteria > Pseudomonadota > Gammaproteobacteria > Pseudomonadales > Halomonadaceae > Bisbaumannia. Next base: position 30,543 of record NZ_JADOTW010000001.1, on the reverse strand, counting down.
GCCCGGGCCAGCAACGTCTCGGTGGCCGCGGACCTGGCCGGCGGCCTGGCCGGCTCGGCGCTGTGGCCCTACACTCTGCGCTACGAGGAGCGTCTGGGCGGCGAGATGGTCTTCGGTACCCCGGGCCTGCTCACCGAGCCCTGGAACCCCATCGCCGGCAGCAACTGGATCTTCGATCGCATGATCACCCGGGCCCTGGCGGACCCGCCGCTGCTGCCCGATCCCTACACCGGCCTCTACCGCCCCCAGCGCCTGAGTCATGCCGAGGTGACGGTGGCCGAGGGCGTTACCCTGACCCGCAGCCTCGACTGGCTGAACCTGGATCACCAGGCGCGGATTCTCGTGCCCGAGGATGCCTGGCTCGCCTGGGACGCCGGCGAGGGGCGCCTGGTCACGGTGGGCGAGACGCACCCCGAGGGGCTCGGCGCCCGCACCCGGGTGCGGCTGCACTACGAGGCGGGCTACCTGGAACAGCGCTGGCATGACGGCTCGCGGCGCTCGGTGGCGGACCTGCTGCTGCCCTGGATCCTCGCCTTCGAGCGGGCCGACGAGGCGAGTCCGCTGTTCGATGCCGCCCACCAGCCCACCTTCGAGGCCTACCGCCAGCACTTCCGCGGCTGGCGCATCCTCGACACCGAGCCGCTGATCATCGAGGCCTACAGCGACCAGGCCTTCCCCGACGCCGAGACCCTGGTGGCGGCTCGGGCGCCCCAGCCGCTGCCCTGGCACACCCTGGCCCTGGGCATTCTCGCCGAGCGCCACGGCGAGCTGGCCTTCTCCTCCCACCAGGCGGATCGCCGGGGTATCGACTGGCTCAACCTGGTGGCCGGGCCCAGCCTGGCGATCCTCCGGCGTTACCTGGACGAAGCTCGATCTCACCCCCAGGCCCACCATAGCCTGCCCTTCGCCGCGGCCCTCTCGCCCTGGGTCGAGGAGGCGGAGGTCGAGGCGCGTTTCGTGGCCCTCGACGACTGGGTCACGGCCCGGGGGCACTTCTGGGTCGGCGACGGCCCCTTCGAGCTGGCGGCGGTCTACCCCCTGGAGGGCAGCCTGGTGTTGCGGCGCTTCGCGGACTTTCCCGACCCGGCCGACAAGTGGCTGGCGCTGAGCCGGGCGGCGCTGCCGGAGCTCGCCACCGAGGGGCCCCTGGTGGTGGCCCCCGGCGAGCCGGCCGAGGTGCGCCTCGCGGTGACCCAGGCCGGCGAGCCCTATCCCGAGGCGGCCCTCGAGGGGGTGCGCTACCTGCTCTTCGATGGCCAGGGGCGGCTGATGGCACAAGGCGCACCCCGGCCGCTGGGCGACGGCGAGTGGGGCCTGACCCTGGACGCCGAGACCCTCGCGGCCCTGGGCGCCGGCGCCAATCGCCTGGAATTTATCCTCACCAGCCATTGGGTAGCGCTACCCAGCTTCGCCAGCCACCTCTTCGCCACCCTGCCGGCCGATGCAGAGGAGATACGCCCATGATGCCGCGTCGTTCCTCTCGACCCGATCGGGAAAGGGACCTGCGCGACTTGGCGGCCCCTGCCGAGGAGGTACGCCCATGATGCCGCGTCGTTCCTGGGGCAGGGATCTGCGCTACCTCGCCCTCTATCTGCTCAAGCGGGCCCTGGCGCTGCTGGTTACGGTGCTGATCGGCGTCTACCTGACCATCGTGGTGGCCAATATGGGCGGCCAGGTGGACGACTTGCGCCGGGTGCAGATCCGCAGCGAGGCCTTCGAGCAGGTGCGCGCCGACCCCGCCTTCCAGGAGATGGCCAGCGCCGAGCGCAACGCCCTGGTGGAGCGCCGGGTGGCACTCGAGGTGGAGCGGCTGCGCCTCGATGAGCCCTTTATCCTGCGCAGCGTCGACTATCTGCAGCGGGCCATGCGCCTCGACCTGGGACGCGCCGAGCAGATGCACAGCGACGCCGGCTCCCGCCAGGTACGGGCGATCATCGTCGAACGCCTGCCGGCGACCCTGCTGCTGTTCGGCACCGCCAACCTGCTGGTGTTCTTCTCGGCGGTGGGCAGCGCCCTCTGGTTGTCGCGGCGCTATGGCAGCGGTGTCGATCGCCTGGTGATCGCCCTGGCCCCCAGCTCGGCGGCGCCCGGCTGGTTCTACGGCATCTTCCTGATCCTCGCCTTCGCCTTCCTGGTGCCCTTGTTGCCGCCGGGGGGCATGGTCACCGCGCCGCCCCCCGATAGCCGGTTGGAGTACGCGGCGAGCCTGGCTCGCCATATGCTGCTGCCGGTGGCGGCCATGTTCCTGTCGTCGATCTTCGTCTCCATCTACGCCTGGCGCACCTTCTTCTTGATCCATGCCAGCGAGGACTACGTGGAGATGGCCCGGGCCAAGGGGCTGCCGTCGCGGCTGATCGAGCGCCGCTATATCCTGCGCCCGACCCTGTCGCCGATCATCACCAACTTCCTGCTGATGCTGATCGGCCTGTGGAGCGGCGCCATCATCCTCGAGCAGGTCTTCAACTGGCCGGGGCTCGGCTCGCTGCTGTTCCAGGCCATCGGCTTTCGCGACACCCCGGTGATCATCGGCGGGGTGGTGATCTTCGCCTACCTGCTGGCGGTGACCGTGCTGCTGCTGGACCTGCTCTATGCGCTGCTCGACCCCCGGGTGCGGATTCTCGGCGAGGGGAGGAGTGGCACATGAGCCTGGGGATAGGACGTCGTGGAACCTGGGCGGAACTGCGCCGCTACCCCTCGGCCCTGGCCGGGGTGGCGCTGATCCTGCTGCTCGTCGCCCTGGCCCTGCACACCCTGGCCACGGTGCCCTATGGCCAGGCGGTGGCCAGCTGGCGCAGCGGCGAGGCGCACCTGCCGGTCAATGCGCGGCCGGTCTGGAGCGACTGGCTGAGCCCCGGCCGGGCGCCACGCAGCGAGCGCCTGAGCGCCGAGACGCGGGAAAGCGAGGCCTTCCCCGGTGGGCGCCGCCTGACCCAGCGCATCGAGCTGGACTACACCTACGACGACTTCCCCAGCGAGCTGGCCCTTTTTCTCCGCCCGCAACACAGCGAGCGGGCGGCCTTCCTGCGGCTTGGCTGGCAGACCCCGGATGGGCGCGAGATCACCCTCGGCAGCCGGCGCCTGGTCGGCGAGACCCGGGTGGCGCTCTCCCAGGATCGCGCGCTGGAGCAGCGCCTGGGGCGGCCGGCTCACTTCGGCCTGCTGGCCGGGCCGGACGGCGAGGCGCTCGTACCGGGGCGCTACACCCTGACCCTGGAGGCGGTGTTCTTCGATCCGGCCGCCGAACTCGAGAGCGAGCTGTGGCTCTATGGCCGGGTGCACGGCCTGGCCGGTACCGATCACCAGCGCCGCGACCTCAGCCTGGCGCTGCGCTGGGGCACGCCGATCGCCCTGGCCTTCGGCCTGGTGGCGGCGGTGGGCACCACCCTCAGCACCCTGGTGATCGCCGCCGTCGGCGTCTGGTACCGGGGCTGGGTGGATGCGCTCATCCAGCGCCTCACCGAGGTCAATATGATCCTGCCGCTGCTACCGATCCTGGTGATGGTGGGCACCCTCTACTCCACCAGCATCTGGCTGATGCTGGGGGTGGTGGTGCTGCTTGGCATCTTCAGCGCCGGCATCAAGACCTACCGAGCCATGCTGCTGCCGATCCGCGAGGCCCCCTATATCGAGGCGGCCCGGGCCTATGGGGCCAGTCACCTGCGCATCGTGATGCGCTACATGCTGCCGCGCATCCTGCCGGTGCTGATCCCCACCTTCGTGACCCTGATCCCCACCTTCGTCTTCCTCGAGGCGTCGCTGGCGGTGCTGGGGCTGGGCGACCCGGTGCTGCCTACCTGGGGCAAGGTGCTCAACGATGCCCAGGCCCAGAGCGCCCTCTACAACGGCTACTACTACTGGGTGCTGGCCCCGGCGGCGCTCTTGATGCTCTCCGGGCTCGGCTTCGCCATGCTCGGTTTCGCCCTCGACCGGGTCTTCAACCCCCGGCTAAGGAACCTCTGATGCCCGATACCCTGCTCCAGGTGGAGGGGCTGACCCTCGACTACCAGACCCGCGGCGGCGTGATGCGCGCCGTGGATGATGTCAGCTTCGATGTCGGGCGTGGCGAGGCCCTGGTGGTGCTGGGGGAGTCGGGCTGCGGCAAGAGCTCATTGGCCCGGGCCCTGATGCGGCTCTTGCCGCGCAATGCCGGGGGCCTGGGCGGCCGGGTCTCCCTGGATGGCCGCGAGCTGCACCTCCTGGACGACGAGACCTTTCGCCGGGAGGTGCAGTGGCAGGGGCTGGCGCTGGTGATGCAGGCCTCCATGAACGCCCTCAACCCGGTGGTCAAGGTGGGCGAGCAGGTGGCCGAGCCGCTGCGGGTGCACCTGGGCTGGGAGCGCCGCCGGGCCCTGGCCCGGGCCGGCGAGGTCTTCGAGCTGGTGGGCCTGCCCGGCGACTTCCTGCGCCGCTACCCCTTCGAGCTCTCCGGCGGCATGCGCCAGCGGGCGGTGCTGGCCATGGCGCTGGTGGCGGAGCCCGCCCTGGTGATCCTCGATGAGCCCACCTCGGCCCTGGACGTGCTGACCCAGGCCGGGATCATGAATGCCCTCAAGCGGGTCAAGGCAGAGCTCGGCACCGGCTTTATCCTGATCACCCATGACGTGGCCACCTCCAGCGAGCTGGCCGACCGGGTGGCGCTGATGTATGCCGGCCAACTGGTGGAGGTGGCCGATGCCGCCACCTTCTTCACCGCCCCGGGCCACCCCTATGCCCAGGCGCTGATGGCCAGCGTTCCCCGGCTTCGCCAGCGCGAGCGACCCCGGGCGATCCCCGGCGAACCCCCCAGCCTGCTCGACCCGCCCCAGGGGTGTCGCTTCGCCGCGCGCTGCCCGCAACGTTTCGCCGACTGCGCCCGGCTACCGCCGGCCTTCGCCCCGGCCCCACGCCAGAAGGTACGTTGCTGGCTGCATAAGGAGGAGGGGATGAAGGGTGGTATGGAGGGTAGCGTATGAGCGCCCTGGTGGAGGTGGAGGATCTGTCGGTCCACTTCGAGGTGCGCCAATGGGGCTTCCTGCGCCTGGGGGCGGTGCAGGCGGTGGATCGGGTGGCCCTGACGCTGGCGGAGGGGGAGTCGGTGGCCATCGTCGGCGAGAGCGGCTGCGGCAAGAGCACCCTGGCGCGCACCCTGCTGGGGCTGCACCGCCCCACCCAGGGCGAGGTGCGCTTCGCTGGGCGCGAGCTCAGCGGCCTGCGCCGCCGCGAGCTCAAGGCCTACCGGGCCAGTGCCGGCTATGTGCAGCAGGACCCCTTCGGTGCCACCGCCCCCTTCCTCGATGTGCGGCGCATCCTCGCCGAGCCGCTGATCATCCAGGGAGTGAAGCGCGCCGAGCGGGAGGCGCGGATTCGCGCCGCCCTGGAGGAGGTGCACCTGACCCCGGTGGAGGAGCTGCTCGGCAAGTTCCCGCATATGCTCAGCGGCGGCCAGCAGCAGCGCCTGGTGATCGCCCGGGCGCTGATCCTCGGGCCGCGGCTGCTGATCGCCGACGAGCCGGTCTCGATGCTCGACGCCTCGGTGCGGGTGGAGATCCTCGAGCTGCTGCGGCGCATCCAGGGCCAACGCCGCCTGACCCTGGCTTTTATCACCCACGACCTCTCCACGGTGCGCCACTACGCCGAGCGGATCTTCGTGATGTATGCCGGCCGCCTGGTGGAGTCGGCGCCGGTGGACGAGTTGCTGGACGCTCCCCGCCACCCCTACACCCAGGCCCTGCTGGGGGCCATCGCCGACCCGGACGCCGCCAATGCCCACCGCCAGCGGGAGCTGCCCGCCGGCGAGCCGCCTAGCCTGCTCGATCCGCCCCGGGGCTGTCGCTTCCACCCCCGTTGTCCCCACGCCATGGCCGGGCTCTGCGACCGGGACGATCCCCCGGACTTCGACGTCGGCGCGCAGCACCGCAGTGCCTGCTGGCTGCATCGGGAGTGACACGCTGGTGGGCGATTCGCCCCTGCGATGACGCCTCCCGCCCCGCGAGGCGAGGGGCTTACTCCTCCAGTGCCGCCAGGATCCGCCAGGCCGCCTCGACGCGCTCGCCGTTGGGGTAGCCCTTGTTGGCGAGGATCACGATGCCCTGCTCCCGGGCCGGAATAAAAGCCGCATAGGCGCCGAAGCCATGGGTGGAGCCGGTCTTGTGATACCAGCGTGCCGGCTGCGGGTCGCCCCCTATGGTGTCGAGAGGGGGGGCGAGCAGGGTGGCGGGCTGGGGCTCCAGCGCCATCTCGGCGGTGGTGCCGGCCTGGAGGCTGGCGAGGGAGACCGGCAGGGCATAGCTCTCCCAGCTCAGGCCCTGGTGCATCTCGCCGATGGCGGCATAGCCGTGTTGCGTCGCCAGGAGAGCCCGGGACATGGGGTCGTCCTGGTGGTAGGCCGCCAGGTTGGCCTGGACGAAGCGGGCCAGATCGCCCGCCGTGGTCTTGATGCCGTAGGCCTGGGCGTCCATGACGCCGGGGTTGAGGCGCAACGGGTCACCGTCGCGGTTATAGCCCTGGGCATAGTCACCGCGCCGGGCTTCCGGTACCTCGAGCCAGGTCTGTTCCAGACCCAGGGTCGGCAGGATCCGCTCCTGCATCAGTTCGCCGTAGGGCAGGCCATGGTGGCGCGCCGCCAGCTCGCCGAACAGGCCGATGCTGGGGTTCGAGTAGAGACGCTGGCTACCCGGGGCAAACGCCGGCTGCCAGTTTCGGTAGTAGTCGAGGACGTTGTCCTGGCTGATCCCGTCGGGGAATTGCAGGGGGAAGCCGCCGGCGGTGTAGGTGGCCAGCTCGACCAGGGTAGTCTCGCCCACGGGGTTGCCCGCCAGGCGGGGCTCGATGCTGGCAACGCGCTCGCCCCAGTCGAAGCCCCCCTGCTGATGCACCCAGGCGGCGAGGACGGAGGTGAGGGTCTTGGTCACCGAGCCGATCTCGAAGAGGGTGTCATCCCCCACGGCGACCCCGGTATCGCGGGAGGTCACGCCGAAATGGCTGACGCACAGCTCGCCGTGACTCACTACCGCCACGGCCATTCCGGGGATGTCATGGCGGCTCATCAGGGCCGCCACCTGCTCATCCAGGGTGGGGGAGCCGCAGGGGGGCACGGCGGCCTGGGCCGAGCCGGCGGCAAGGGCGAGGACGAGAGGCAGTAGGCGGCGTGGCATGGCAAGAAACTCCTGGGGCAGCTGATAGTCCAGTTTATGCATCGGCGAGACCGATACGGCCGAGGGAGTGTAGAAAGGCACCATAGCTGGCACAATCGATGAAATTTACCCCCTGATACAAATTAATTTTGTTGCTGAGATGCATCGACACCAACTCCCCCTGAACGCCCTGCGTGCCTTCGAGGCCTCGGCACGGCATGGCAGCTTTACCGGCGCGGCCAATGAGCTCTGTGTCAGCCAGGCGGCGGTCAGCCACCAGGTGCGACAGCTCGAGGCGCAACTGGGGGTGGCGCTGTTTCGTCGCCTACCCCGTGGCCTGAGCCTCAGCGGAGAGGGCGAGCTGCTGTTTCCGGTCCTCAACGAAGCGCTGGATCGCCTGGCCCAGACCCTGGACTCGCTGGCCGATGGCGCGCGCCGCGAGATCCTGAGGCTGGGCGTCGTCGGTACCTTCGCGGCCTGCTGGCTACTGCCGCGCCTGGCCGACTTTCACCAGCGTTTCCCGTTTATCGAGGTGCGGGTCGCCACCCATAACAACCGGGTCGAGCTGGCCGCCGAGGGGTATGACATGGCCATTCGCTATGGTAGCGGTGCCTGGCACGGCGAGTCGGCGATACACCTGATGGAGGCCCCCTTGAGCGTGCTCTGCTCGCCTCGGGTGGCTCGGGAACTGCACGGCCCCGCGGACGTACTGACGCAGACGCTGTTTCGCTCCTTTCGCAGCGACGAGTGGCAGACCTGGTTGGCCGCGGCGGGAGTCGACCCCTACCGGCGGCTGCCCGAGAGCGTGATGCTCGACTCCTCCCTGGCCATGATGGAGGCGGTGGTGCAAGGCAGTGGGGTGGCCCTGGTACCGATTCCCATGTTCGAGCGCCACCTGGCCAGCGGGGCGATCGTCCAGCCCTTCGATATTCAGGTGACCCTGGGGAGCTACTGGCTGACCCGGCTGCAGTCACATCCCGAGAGTGCCGGCATGGCGCTGTTTCGACGCTGGCTGCTCGAGGAGGCCCATGCCTCGGCCATGGCGGCCCCCGAGAGCAGATAGCTCGATCGTTACCGATACCCGAGTCGCCGCTGACAGCCGGCGGCTCGGGTATTAGCCTAGGGCGTTTTTGAATCAGAAGAGTCTTCTATATGCCTAAGTACGTGCTGGTGCGTAGCCCCGCTGCCTTGCCGCCCCAGGGGTGGGTCGGTTATGGCTGGTCGAACGTGGACTTCTCGCGCTTTGCCAGCGCCCAGGCGCTACTCGCGCACTTTCGCGCCGAAGGCATCGACTACGGCCGCAAGGGCAACCAGATCCGGCGCTACTTCGCCCTCGGCGAAGGGGATCGCGTCATCGTGCCCATGGGCAGCCATATCGTGATCGGCGAGGCCAGCGGCCAGAAGGCCTTCGAACTGGGTGTCGCCTATGGCGAGAACCGGGTGGCGGTGAGTTTCCTCAAGCATGCCGATGGCAGCCTGGTACGGATACCGCGCAATCAGTTGCCCCAGGGGCTGGCCTCGCGGCTGAAGATTCGCATGGCCATTGCGCCCCTGGACGAGTTTGCCGAGAAGGTCGAATGGTTGATTCACCAGGCCCGGGACGAGGGCGCGGTGAGCCTGGATCGGCGCATCGAGACCCTGGAGTACGAGACGGAGGAGGCCTTCAAGGCCCAGTTGCTGGCCAACCTGCGCCAGGGGCGCACCTACCTGGAGAGCGGCGGCTATGGGCTGGAGCAACTGGTGCTTGAGCTCCTGACCCTGGAGGGCTACGAGGGCCGCATCGAGGCCAAGAATGCCCGCGCGGATCTCGGCGATGTGGATATCGCCGCCTCTCGCACCGATGCCTTCAGCTCGACCCGCCTGCTGGTGCAGGTCAAGCACCATGACGGCGTCTCGGGCCTGCATGGGCTCAGGCAACTGGAGGCCCTCGAGGATGACGAAGAGGCGATTCGCTGCTTCGTGACCAGCGCCGAGGTCTCCGACACCCTGCGGGAGCGGGCCGAGGCCCAGGGCATTCGCGTGATGGATGGGGCGGATCTGGTGGAGTGGCTGGTGGGCCACCTGGAAGGGCTGTCGCGCACCACGCGCCAGCGGCTCGGCATCGGCTTGACCCCGACCCTGTTGCTCTCGACGCCTTGAGCCGTGATCGCCGATCCCGCCTCGGGTATGATCGGCGGCCCCTTTCATTTGAGCCTCGTCATGTCTTCCCCCCATGCCCAACGCTTCGCCCGCCTCACCGAGCTCCTGGCCCATTGGCAGCCGCTCTGGGCGCCGGAGCCGTTTCGTTATCGCCGGGCCCCCTGGGGGGCGGCCTTTCCCGACCTCGAGGCCTGGCTGCTGGGGCTGAACGAGGCCGAGCGGGAGCGCCTGGAGGCGGAGCCCTTCGCCCCCTCGAGGCTGGGCGACTGGCTGCCGGTGGCGGAGCTTGCCGGGCTCTGCGAGGTGGCGCCCCTGCCCGAGGCGGCGGGGGCACGGCCCCTGCCCGAGGCCTGGGCCACCCATGTGGGGGGGCGCAAGTGGGCGCAGATCAGCGCCTTCGCCGCTCGCCTGGCCCCGGCGCCGGCCTACCTGGAGTGGTGCGCCGGCAAGGGGCACCTGGGGCGGGCCCTGGCGCGGCGTGACCAGGCTCGGGTCATCGGCCTGGAGTGGCAGGCGCCGCTCTGCCAGGCGGGCCAGGCCCTGGCCGAGGCCCAGGGGGCGGATCTCGAGTTGCATACCCAGGACGTGATGGCCGATAGCGCCGCCGACTGGCTGACCCCGGGCCGCCAACTGGTGGCCCTGCACGCCTGCGGCGACCTGCATGGCCGGCTGATTCAGCGGGCCGCCGAGCGGCGCCTGCCGCTGACCCTGGCCCCCTGCTGCTACCAGCGCACCGCCGAGGCGAGTTATCGGCCGCTCTCCCGCCAGGGCGAGCAGGCCATGGCCGAGCATGGGCTGGCGCTGACCCGGGAGCAGCTGGCCCTGGCGGTGCAGGAGACGGTGACGGCGCCGCGCCAGGTGCGCCTGAGCCGCGCCCGGGCCAATGCCTGGCGGCTGGGCTTCGATGAACTGCAGCGGGAAGTGCGGGGGGAGGATCGCTACCTGCCGGTGCCGAGCCTCGCCTATGGGCGCCTGCCCGACGACTTCGCCGGCTTCTGCCGCTGGGCCGCCGCCGAGAAGGGGCTGCCCTTGCCTTCGACCCTGGATTCGACCCTGGACTGGGCGCGTTTCGAGGCGGCGGGCGCCGCGCGCCAGGCCCGGGTCGAGCGCCTGGAGCTGGTGCGTCACCTCTTCCGCCGCCCCCTGGAGCTGTGGCTGGTGCTGGATCGCCTGCTGTGCCTGGAGGAGGCGGGTCTGGCGGTGCGCCTGGGCACCTTCTGCGAGCGCTCGCTGACGCCGCGTAATCTGCTGATTCAGGCTGAGTAGGCCTTGCTCCTCGGCGGACGCAACGGTGTCTCGTTAGCTACGTTTCTTGCGGCTGTCGGCTGCGCTCGCTCTGGCTCGCTTAGCCGACCTACATGCCGCGGGCCTTACTCCTCGCCGTGGGGCGGGGCGAAGGTCACGCCGGGCACCTCGCCGCCATGCTCCCGAGCCGCTTCCCGCTCCTCTTCCCAGCCGCCCACCGCCAGGGTCTCGCCCCGGTCATCCACCACCAGGTAGCCGTGTTGGCCATGGTGTCGCCAGCGCCGGGCCAGGGCGGCCAGGGCCTCGGGGCTCTCGGCGCTGAGCAGGGCGATGGGCCGCTCGGGCAAGAGCCAGAGCCGGGCCTGTCCCCGGGTGGCCGGTGCCGCCGCGGCCCCGTCGATCCCTTCCGCGGCGAGCCAGGCCGCTATCGCCCGGGTTTCGCCCACCACCAGGGTCAGGGCGGCATCGTCCGCGATCGGTGTCTCGCCGATCAGCGGCCGGGCGTCCAGGCCTGGGCTCAGCGACGCCAGGCGTAGCGCCGGGGCCAGGGCCAGGCGGCGCAGGATCGGCGGCGGGGGCAACTGTCGGGGCAACTCGAAGGCGGGGTCGAGGAGAAGGCGCCGGGGGCGGGTCTCGCTCTCCAGCACGAAGGGCTGGCGCGCCTCCTCCAGGGGCACCTCGAAGACCCGGCGCTCGTCCGCCGTGTCGCCCTCGAGCACCAGGGGCACCCTCATGGGCCAGACGCCCCCGTCCTGCACCAGCTCGCCGCTGACCCGCCAGCTCCCATCCTCGTCCTGGCTCAGGCGTACCGCCTCGAGGCCGAGCGTCGGCCGCCCGGGTTCCTCCAGCCAGGGGGTGGCGAAGGCCATCAGCGCCTGGCCCTCGGCGGCGTCGCCCGCCAGGGCGTCGATCAGCTCGGCCCAGCTCGCCTCCTGATGCATCCAGGTGTCGGCGAAGCGGCGCAGGCCCGCCTCGAAGGCGTCGTCGCCGAGCCGGCGGCGCAGTTGGTGGAAGAGCAGGGCGCCCTGCTGGTAGCCCACCAGCCGTTCGGCGGCATCCGGGCCGCCTTGGAAGTCGACCAGGGCCGGGGTGTTCGCCTCCGGCAGGGCCGCCAGGTCGCGCAGCCAGCGCCGCCGGGTCTCGCCGGCCTGGCCCCGGGCCTCGTCCAGGGCATAGTCGGCCAAATAGGTGGTCAGGGCCTCGGCCCAGTTGCCGGCGGCGTCGTCCACCCGCACGCCGGCCCCCCACCAGCCATGCATCAGCTCGTGGGCCAGGGAGGTGTGGGGAATGAAGGGCAGGGGGATGACCCGCTCGCCGAGCAGGGTGAAGCCGGGGAAGGCCACCCCCAGGGGAGCGGGACTGGCCGCCATGCTGAAGCTGGCGAAGGGGAAGGGGCCCAGGCGCGCCTGGAAGGCGGCCAGGTGATCGGCGGCGGCATCCAGGTAGGTCTCGGCGAACGCCTCGTCGAGGGGCGCCGGGAAGAGCACCCTTAGGCGCACCCCTTCGGCCTCGCGTTCGTGCAGGCGCCAGGGGCCGGTGGCCAGGCTCGCCTCGGCGGTCAGGGGGTGGTGGAAGTCAAGGCGTGGCCCCTCGGCGCCGGCGTGCTCCGCCACCAGGCTGCCGCTGGCCACTCCCTGCTGGCCCTCCGGCAGGTGCAGGGTCAGCGTCAGGGGGCCGGGGGGCATGGCCTCGACCCGGGGGTGCCAGGCGATGGCGCCGGGTAGCAGGCCGCCACGCTCGGCCAGGCCGATGGCCCCCTGGCGGGGCAGTGCCCCCTGCCAACGCAGGCTCAGGGGCGCCTCGCCCGCCAGGGTGTCGAGGCGATAGCGCCCCGGGGCCAGACGCTCGACGGCTATCGCGTCCTCGCCCTGGCTCGCCGCCTCCAGGCGCAGCTCCGGGTGCAGGCGTAGCTCGCCGGAGACCGGCGCCAGGGTCATCTCGCCGCTCAGGGTTCTGGCGGTGGGGTCGAGCCAGACACGCAGCGACCAGGCATCGTCGTTGCCCCAGGCCAGGGGCTGGGTCAGGGGCATGGCCAGGGTCGCCAGGCCCAGTAGCCATCTCAATGGGGGCATGGGCGACTACTCCGACGGGGTGGGGAAGCGGGCCAGCAGCTCCCAGACCGTGCCGTCGCGGCGGATCTCCAGGGGCATCAGGCTGCCCGGCGGCTGGCGGCCGACCAGAGCGCTCAGGTCACCGGGCCGGCGCAATGCCTGGCCGGCGGCGCGCAGGATGATATCACCGACTTGCAGGCCCAGCCGCTCGGCCAGGGAGCCGTCGCCGACCATCTGGATGCGCACCCCCTCGTCGGCACTGTCCACCCAGACCCCCAGGCGCGGCGGCGGGGTGGGCTCGAAGGGGCCTTCGTCGCCAAGCAGGAAGAGCGCATCGGCCAGGTCCCGGGGCGGGGGCTCGCAGGCGTTGGCGTTCAGCGGCCAGGGCAGCAGGCTGCGCTGGGCCGCGATGCCCAGGTCATGCAGCTGATGGGGCACCCCATGGCCGTGGCGCAGGTGACCATGACCCATCAGGCCCACCACCAGGCGCCCCGGGCCGCTGGCCTCGGCCAGGGCCATGGCCATGGCGCGATCCCAGACCAGTTGGGCATCGATAAAGCGCGCCAGGGCGGCCTCGCTGTCGGCGCCGGTGGGGTGGGCCCGGAACACCTCGCTCAACGCCTCCCGGTAGGCGTCGGGGGGCGCGGCCGGCGGCGTGATCGCATGGCGCTCGGCGCTGGGCACGGCGTCCCAGCCATCGCTGGCCAGGCGCTGGCGCAGCGCCGGGGTGACGTTGAGGGCCAGCAGCGGCAGCCGGTGCATGCGGGCGAAGTGCAGGATGGGCAGGTAGAGGTCGGGGTCGAAGCCCCAGTGGCGGTGCCAATCGCTGGCCTCCAGGAAGGCCGCCTCGTCCAGCTCGCCGGCGACCCAGGCGTCGAGGGCCGGCTGCGCCTCCCGGGGCAGCATCTCGAGGCCGATCACCAGGTCGGGCTGGTGGGCGTGCAGGCCCGCCAGGGTATGCAGCTGCCAGCGGTGGTGGGCCAGGCGATCATGCTGCTCGCCGAGCAGCACCACCCGCTGGCCGGCCAGCTCGGCGAGCAGGGCCGGGGTGCTCAGTGGCGTACCGTCCGTCGCTTGCCACTGTCCCGGAGTGGCGTCGGGGCAGGCGGGGCCATTGGCGAAGGCGGCCGGGGCACCGCCGAGACCGAGGGCGAGCAGGCAGGGGGTGACCAGGGCAGGAAGGAAACGACGAGGGAGGGGCATGGCGTGCATCCGTGACGACAGCGATGCCCTTAACGTTACCCCCTGGTGCCCGGCAGGCAAAGCCGGTACCCCGCCTACTCTTCGAGCAGGGCCTCGCGAAACAGGGCCGCGATGCGCTCTTGGGTGCGGGCGTACCAGGCCTCGTCCTTGGTCACCGCCCCCTGGGCGTTGAGGGGGTGGGTGGGAATATGCAGGCGCATGTCCAGGCCGCTGTCCCGGTGGGTGGTGACCTGGATGGCGGCGGAGCGCCGCGCCGGACCATAGGGGATATGCCGGGCCAGCTCGGCCTGGCGCTCGCTACTGGTGGCGAAGCGGATAAAGTCGCGGGCCGCCACGGGGTTGGGGGCGCCGCGGGGAATCACCCAGGTCTCGTGCTCCTGGAGCTGGCCGTCCCAGAGGATCTCGATGGGCAGGTCGCGCTCCACCATGGCGGCGAAGAAGCGCCCGTTGTAGCCGGAGGCCATCACCACCTTGCCCTCCGCCAGCCACTCCACCGGGGTCTCGCCGGCCTGCCACCAGTGGATCTCGTCGAGGCCGCGGAGCCGGGCGAAGGCGAGGTCCAGGCCGCGGCGGGTGCTGAGCAGCCGATAGAGCGCCTCCCGGGGTATCCGGTAGGAGAGCAGGGCCCACTCCAGGTTGGCCGCCGGGGTGCGTTGCAGGGCCCGGGGGCCCGGGAAGCGCTCTTGATCGAAGAGGTCGGCGATGCGCGTGGGGCGCCGTCCGGGGAAGGCGTCGCGGCGGTAGGCCACCACGGTGGCGAAGATCGAGTGGCTGATGGCGCAGCGCCCCAGGGCGCCGGGCAGGAAATCCTCGGCCGCCGGGGTGCCGTCCGGTGCCGGGGCCGCCAGGTCCGCGGGCAGTGGCTCCAGCAGCCCCTCCGCACAGGCCGCCATGGCCTCGCTGCGGGTCATGTCGATCAGATCCCAGGGGACGGCGTTCTCCGCCACGGCCCGGCGCAGGTCGCTCAGGCCGCCGTGATAGCGGGCCGCCTCCACCGCCATGCCCGTCGCCTCGGTAAAGGGGGTGAAGAGGGCGCGGCGCTGGGCTCGCTCGTAGGCGCCGCCCCAGCTGAGTACCGTCAGGGGGCCGCCCTCGTCCGGCGCCTCGGCGACGGCCGAGGATAGGGGCAGGGTGGCTAAGGCCAGCAACCCGGCCAGCAACCCGGGCAGCAGCCGAGCCACGACGCCCGGGAGCCAGCGCCTAGCCGGCACCGTGTTCCTCCCGCCGCAGGGCGTCGCTGTGGTGCAGGAAGGCGCGGGCGATGCTCGATTCATAGGCGACCCCCAGGAAGCGCTCCTCGTCGTCCACCACGGCGATGGCCTCGCCGGTGACCCGCTGCAATTGATGCATGGCCTCCCAGAGCGAGGCCTGGGGGCCCAGCACCGGGCGCGGCGTTTCGGGACAGTCGGCCAGGGTGCGGGCCGCCCCGGCCTCGCGGTGGGCCTCCAGGTCCGCCAGGGTCACGCAACCCCGGTAGCGCCCCTCGCCATCCACCCGGTAGGCCTCACCATGGCCCGCCCGGCTCAGCCGCGAGATGGCGCGCTCCAGCGGCGTCTCCGGGGCCAGGGTCACGGCGTCCTGGCTGATCAGCTCGGCCAGCCGCACCTCCTTGAGCACGGCGCGGCCGCGGCCCGCGGAGAGGTCCAGGCCGCGCTGGGCCAGTTGGATATCGAACAGCGAGCGGCCGAACAGCTGGGCGGCCAGGGGGCTGGCCAGGGTCACGCTGGCCAGGGCGGCGGTGGTCAGGGCATAGCTGCCGGTGAGCTCGAAGACGATCAGCAGGGTGGTGAGGGGGGCGCCGATCACCGGCGCGGTGACCGCCACCATGCCGCACACCGCATAGAAGATAAAGGTCTCCTGGGCGCCACCCAGCCCCGCCACCAAGGTACCAATCAGGGCGCCGAAGAGGGTGCCGATGACCAGCGCCGGGCTGAACACGCCGCCGGCGAAGCCCAGCCCCAGGCACAGGGCGGTGGCGGCCAGCTTGAGGCCCAGCACCAGCAGCAGTTCGCCGCCGCCGTAGGCGCCGGCCAGGGTGGCGAAGCGCAGGGTCTCCTGGCCCATGCCGAGGATGTCCGGCACCCAGAGGGCGGTCAGGCCGAGCAGGGCCCCGGCCAGGGCCGGGCGCAGGCTGACCGGCAGCGGCAGGCGCTTGGCCAGGCGCCCCATGCCCAGGATGGCGTGCATATAGGCCCCGGCCACCAGGGCCCCCAGGCCGCCCAGGACCAGGAAGAGGGCGAACTCCCAGGGCCGGGGCACGGCGGGGTCGGCGATATGGAAGAGCGCCCCCTGGGCCAGCCATTGGGTGGCCAGTACATGGCCGACGATGGCTGCGGCGGCCACCGGGGCGAAGGCGCGCAGGGCGTAGTGACGCAGCACCACCTCATGGGCGAAGACGATGCCCGCCAGGGGCGCATTGAAGGCCGCGGCGATGGCCGCCGCCACCCCGCAGGCGATGGTGATATTGTCCTCGGAGCGGCCCAGGCGAAGCAGCCGCGCGGCCTGGGAGCCCAGGGTGGCGCCCAGGTGCACCAGGGGGCCGTACTGGCCCACCGAGGCGCCGGCGCCCAGCGACACCAGGCCGCTCAGCGCCGAGAGGCCGCCGGCCCGGGCCGGCAGGCGGCCGCGGCGGGTCTGGACGGCGGCGATGGCATCGGCGGGGGTATGGGGGCGGCCGTCGGGCAGGCCGCGGTGCAGCTGGCCGACCACCAGGCCGCCCAGGGTCGGTACCAGCAGGGTGGCGAGCACCACCAGGCCGGGGTCGGCGGCCATCATCCGCCCCCGGGGGGAGATCAGCAGCAGGTCGTTGAGCCATACCACCGCATTGACGAAGCCGACGGCGGCCAGGGCGGCCACGCCACCGATCAGCGCGCCCAGCAGCACCAGGCCGAGAAAGCGCCAGATCGCCAGCACGCGCCGCACCTTGGGGCCGAAGGCAAGGGGTGAGTCCATTCACAAGGTGTAGGCAGGATTGGCGGGGGGAGCAAGCCCCCCGCTCAGGCCTCTCAGGGCCGGCAGACGAAGTAGTCGTTCTGGATGTCGTGGGGGAGCTGATGGACCTCGATATCGTGGAAGCCGGCCTCCTCCAGGTAGGCGAGGGCCCGCTCGCGGCCCCACATGGTACCCAGCCCCTCGCCGCCCTGAGCCAGCGACACCGTCATGCAGTGGCTCAGCGACACCGCGTAGAGCATGGCGCCCAGCGGGTGATCCCGGTCCAGGTGATGATGGCTGGAGGCGTGGATATCCTGCACCAGGTAGAGGCCATCCGCGGTGAGGGTGCGGTGGATGCCCGCCAGCAGTCGGCGCGGCTGGGCCTGGTCGTGGATGCCGTCGAAGGTGGTGACCAGTTCGAAGGCCTCGGGCTCGGCGGTGGCGTCGAAGTCGCTGAGGTCGCGGGCCTCGAAGCGCAGGTTGGTCAGCCCGGCCCGTTCGGCCTGTTCGCGGCCCCAGGCGATGGCTTCCTCGGAGAGGTCGTAGCCAACGAAGCGGCTGGCCGGGAAACGCTCGGCCATGGCCAGCAGGGCCCGACCGCGGCCGCAGGCGCAGTCCAGCACGCGGATGCCGCTCTCGAGGCGCTCAATCAGCCCCGGGGCCAGCGGCAGGATATGTTCGAACAGCGCCGGCAGCACCGTCTGGCCGCTGTCGCTGGCCATCACCTCCTGGAAGCGCGGGTAGCGGGAGTAGGGCACGCCGCCGCCCTCGTGGAAGCAACGCACCACGTCATCCTCTACGCTGCCTAGCAGGGGCATGAACTGGGCATAGACGGCCAGGTTCACCTCGCCCTGGCTGGTGAGCAGGGCGGCGCGCTCATCGGGCAGCCAGTAGCGGGCGGTGTCGGGGTCGGTCTCGATGACCTCGGCGGCCACCATGCCGCCCAGCCATTCGCGCACATAGCGCTCCTGCAGGCCGCTGCGCTCGGCCAGGGCCTGGCTGGTCAGCGGTGGCTGGCCGGCCAGCGCCTCGAGCAGGCCGGTGCGGTGGCCGATGGAGGTCAGCAGCAGCAGGCCGCCATGGTTCAGCGCCTGTACCAGGCGCGTCTCGAAATCGTCGGTGGCCGCGGCGGGTGCCGCCGTCGCCAGGGGAATATCGCACATGATCCATCTCCGATTGTCGTTATGGTGGGCGAGAGGCCTGTCCTCAGGATATGCCCGAGGGGGCGGGGCCACGCAGGCGCTTTGCGCCGCGACCGGGAGTTTTCTGCCATGAGTGACCCTGACGGCGCCGATGGCATCACGGTCGCCCTGCTGGCGGGCGCGGATGCCACCGCCTCCACCCTCTACGGCATGTACGACATCCTCGGTGCGGCGGGGCGCGACTGGGGGCTGCTGATGCATGGCCAGGCCGGCCAGCCGCTGATCACGCCCTGGATCGTGTCGCGGGATGGGCGCGGCTTTCGCACCGCCAATGGCGCCTGGATCGAGCCCCATGCCGCCCTGGCCGAGCTGCCGTCACCCCGAGCCGTCTGCGTGCCGGAGCTCTTCGTGGCGCCCCAGGCCAGCTTGGCCGGCTATGACGCGGAGAGCGCCTGGCTGCGCCACTGCCATGCCCAGGGTGCGCTGCTCGCCGCCGCCTGCACTGGGGCCCTGCTGTTCGCCGAGGCGGGGCTGCTCGATGACGAAGATGCCACCACCCACTGGGCTTACTGTGACGCCCTGGCGCGGCGCTATCCCCGGGTGCGGGTGCATGCCCAGCGCAGCCTGGTGGTGAGTGGCGAGGGGCAGCGGCTGATCATGGCCGGCGGTGGCACCACCTGGCTGGATCTGGCGCTGTTCCTGGTGGCGCGGCTGGTGGGCGTCGACGAGGCCATGCGCCTGGCGCGGATCAACCTGATCGACTGGCACCACCAGGGGCAGCAACCCTATGCGGCCCTGACCTGTTCGCGGCAGGTGGAGGATGCCTGTATCACCCGCTGCCAGGTCTGGGTGGCCCAGCACTACGACACCCATTCGCCGGTGGCCGGCATGGTGGCCATCAGCGGCCTGACCGAACGCTCCTTCAAGCGCCGCTTCAAGGCCGCCACCGGCATGACGCCCATGGAGTACGTGCACACCCTGCGCCTGGAGGAGGCCAAGCAACTGCTGGAGAGCGGCGAGGCGCCCATCGACGAGGTGGCCGAGCAGGTGGGCTATGCCGACCCCAGCTTCTTTCGGCGCCTGTTCGGGCGCCGGGTGGGGCTGACGCCGAGCCAGTATCGGCGGCGCTTTCGCGCCATGCGGCTGCGCCTGGAATAGGACGGCGAAAAACATTTGGCGTCGCTGTCGATTCTGCGCCACGTCGGGCGATTCACCGATACCCCGTCGCCGGACGGCGGGGCGACCCTGTCACACGGAGGTACGAGACCCATGCAATATGCCGCCCTGGTCTATTATCAGCAGAGCCTGATCGATGCCATGACCGAGTCCCAGTGGCACGACCTCAACCAGGAGTGCGTGGCCGGCGTGGCGCGCCTGACCCAGGAGGGCCACTTCCTGGGTGGCCAGGCCCTGCAGCCGGTGGCGACCGCCACCAGCGTGCGAGTACGCGACGGCGAGCCGCTGATCTCCGACGGTCCCTTCGCCGAGACCAAGGAGCAACTGGCCGGTTTCTACCTGCTGGAGGCCCGCGACCTGGACGAGGCGCTGCGGCTGGCCAGCCGCATTCCGCCGGCCCGCTTCGGCACCATCGAGGTGCGCCCGGTGCGGCAGCTACCTCCCCTGGATAATCAAGGAGACGACTGATGAACTATATGGATGCTTTCGTGGCCGCGGTGCCCACCGCCAACAAGGCGAAGTATCTCGAGCACGCCCGCATCGCCGCGGCGGTGTTCAAGGAGCTCGGCGCCCTCCAGGTGGTGGAGTGCTGGGGCGATGACGTGCCGGAGGGCAAGGTCACCTCCTTCCCCTTGGCGGTGAAGTGCCAGGCGGACGAGACGGTGGTCTTCGGCTGGATCAGCTGGCCATCGAAAGCCGTGCGCGACCGGGCCATGGCCCAGGCCATGGAGGACCCGCGTATGCAGCCCGACGTGAACCCCATGCCCTTCGACGGCCAGCGGATGGTCTATGGGGGCTTCGAGGTGCTCTTCGACGGATAAGGGCGATGCCCCGAGGCAAACGACAGGCTCGGCATTTCCCGGCCTTTCGATGGCGTTCGAGGCGGCGCTGTCCTATGACTGTCTGGGGACGATCCACTGGCGAGGTGACTTATGCGGGTCAGGCGCATCGTAGCCAATACCGAGACCCCGGATATCCATCGGGCGGCGGCCTTTTATCGGGACATCCTCGGCCTGGAACTGCTCATGGACCACGGCTGGTTCCAGACCTACGGCACGGACGAAAAGATGACCGTCCAGGTCAGCTTCGGGAGCGAGGGCGGGTCGGGCACCCCCGTCCCCGACCTGTCGATCGAAGTCGATGACCTGGACGCCGCCTTGGCCAGGGTCAGGGCGGCGAACCTGCCCATCGAGTACGGGCCGGCGAGCGAGCCCTGGGGCGTGCGCCGCTTCTATGTGCGCGACCCCTTCGGTCGATTGATCAATCTCTTGCAGCACGAGTGAGTGGGGCGACCCCGGCCTGGCTGGGCGGGGTGTCGCGGCATCATCGCGGCTCCGTGGCGGTGTACACTGGTCGGGAATGCCTCAGGGAGAGGAGCCATGACGAACCCCAGCCAACCCCGCTTCTGGCGCGATGCGCGCTTGCCGCACCTGGAGCTGCGCCGGGTCGAGGACGGCCGCAAGGTCTGCTACGCGCCGCATAGCCATCGGCACTGGTCGCTGGGGGCGGTGACCGCCGGGGAGAGCACCTTCCACTATCGGGAGGCACGCCACCCTATCCAGGCCGGCCAACTGGTGCTGATGAACCCGGAGTGGGTCCACGCCTGCAACCCCATCGACGACCGGCCTTGGGCCTACCGCATGCTCTATGTGGATACCGACTGGCTGACCGCGCTGCGTCATGGGGCGGGGCTGCTCGAGGCGCCACGTTGGCAGGACATTCCCACCGCGGTGATCACCGCCCCCGAGTGGTATGCCGGTTACCTGCGCATGACCGATGCCCTGCTCGAC
The DNA here is from genome assembly GCF_015645095.1 of Halomonas sp. 328. Taxonomy (GTDB): domain Bacteria; phylum Pseudomonadota; class Gammaproteobacteria; order Pseudomonadales; family Halomonadaceae; genus Bisbaumannia. The sequence continues at coordinate 9,754 of NZ_JADOTW010000001.1, read as the reverse complement.
CCGTGCCGTGACCTGCTGGACAAGCAGAGCGAGGCGGCCGACTACCTCTCGGCGCTGATGCACCACCTGGCGGGGGAAGCGGCCCAGCCGCGGCCGCTGCCCCCGGCCACCCTGCGCGAACTGGCCGCCTACCTGGACGCCCATGCCGCCGAGGAGGTCTCCCTGGACACCCTGTGCGCGCGCTCCGGCTACAGCCCCGGGCACCTGATCCGCGCCTTCAAGCAGCACTTCGGCCTGACGCCCCACGCCTACCTGATCAATCGCCGCGTCCAGCTGGGGCAGCGGGAGCTCAAGCGCGGCACGCCCATCGCCGAGGCGGCCCTGAGCGCCGGCTTCAGCGATCAGCCGCACTTCCAGCGCACCTTCAAGCGCCTGGTGGCCGCCACCCCCGATCAGTACCGCCGCTCGCGACTCGAGTCCTAGCCGGGGGCGCTTATGGGCGCCGCCGGGGCGGCCGGGCGGCATGGCGCAGCAGGCGCCGGAAGGTCGGGCATTCCAGGTGGCTCGGCGCCGTACAGGCCGCGACATGGCGCAGGCCGTCGCGCATCCTGACCAGGTGCCGGATGCGCTTATCCAGGTCGTCGGCCTGCTCGAGGAGTCGGGCCCGGTCGATGGCCGGCCGGCCATCGGCGCCGAACATCTCGGCCATCTCCTCCAGGGTGAAGCCCGCGCCCTGACCGAGGGCGATCAGGGCGAGCCGCTCCAGCACACTCTCCGCGAACAGCCGCCGCAGGCCATGGCGCCCCGTCGAGCGGATCAGCCCCTTTTCCTCGTAGAAACGCAGGGTCGACGCCGGCAAACCGGAACGTTGGGCGACCTCGGCGATATCCAGCGTCTTCATGCTTGACCTCAAGTGCTCTTGAATTCGTAGAGTGACGGCTGTCGCCAACACAGGGATAGCTCGTCATTATGAACGGAATGCATGCACTCATCTGGCATGGCGCGGTGATCGGCCTCGGTGCCACGGCCGTGATGGACCTCTGGGCCCTGCTCCAGCGGCGCCTGTTCGGGGTACCGTCACTCGATTATGCGCTGGTCGGGCGCTGGCTCGGCCACTTCCCCCGGGGGCGCTTTCGGCATAAGGCCATCATGGCGGCGCCACCGGTGGCGGGGGAGCGGGTCCTCGGTTGGGCGGCGCACTACGCCATCGGCATGCTGTTCGCCGCGCTGCTGATTGGGCTCTGGGGGCCGGCGTGGGTGGCCGATCCCACGCCGGGGCCGGCGCTGATCATCGGCGTGGGCACGGTGGTCGTGCCCTTCTTGATCATGCAACCGGCATTCGGTGCCGGCCTGGCGGCCTCCCGCACGCCCCAGCCGAACAAGGCTCGCTTCCGGAGCCTGGTGGCGCACCTGTCCTTCGGGGTGGGGCTCTACTTGGCCGCCAAGGCCGCGGCCTTCTGGGGCTAAACGGCGGGGCCCGATGGCCAGGTGATGCCAAGATCCTTACCGCTGGCTACCATGGCACAGACGCATCAGTCTGACCCGCCCCTTGAGGCACCACCACAGAGAAGAGGATGTCCCCCGAGATGGAAGCAAGGATTCGCATCGTGCGCCTGAGCGGTGACTCGCCGCATGTCGCCACCCTAGCCGAATGGACTCACGACGCCTGGGGGCACCTGCACCCCGGCCGTAGCCTCGAGACCGCCATCGCCCTGCTGCGGGAGGAGTGCGGCCCGGCCGGGGTGCCCTCGGTGTTCGCCGCCCTGGACGGCGACACCCCGGTGGGCACGGCCTGCCTGGTGGCCGACGACATGAGCGATCGCCGCGACCTGACGCCCTGGCTGGCCTCGGTCTTCGTGCTGCCCGAGTGGCGGGGGCGGGGCATCGCCTCGCGGCTGGTTCAGCGCGTGGAAGAAGAGGCCTGCGCCCAGGGGCACGGCCACTTCTACCTCTACACCCCGGATCAGCAACCCCTCTACCGGCGCCTGGGCTGGCGCGACCTGGAAGAACGCGACTATCGCGGCGAGGCGGTGACCATTATGCGCCGCGACTTCGTCGCGCCGGGGGCAGACGCCGATCAATCGATCAGCAGATAGACGCAGCTGGCGGCGAGCAGCAGCGCCAGGCTGCGGTTGATGGCGACCAGCACCCCGGGACGTTGCACATGGCGGCGCAGGAAGGCCCCGGCATAGACCCAGCTGCCCAGGGAGAGCCAGCAGATGGGCAGGTAGAGGGCGGCGAAGAGCCAGAGCTGGCCCACGTCGCCGCCGGTATAGGCGCCGATGCCAGAGGCCGAGGCCAGCCAGGCCTTGGGGTTGAGCCACTGCATCAGCGCCCCCGCCATAAAGCCCGGGGCCTGTCGGCCGTCGTCCTCTGGCAGCCGGCTATCGTCGCGAAACAGCCGCAGGCTCAGGTAGAGCAGGAAGGCCACCCCCGCCCAGCGCAGGGCCGTCTCCAGTCCCGGCACCATCGCCAGCAGCGAGTAGAGCCCCAGGCCCACGGCCAGAAACAGTACGAGAAAGCCCAGGGTCGCCCCGGTGACGAAGACCAGCCCCCGGGGGATGGGGTAGCGGGTGCCGCTGCTCAGGCAGACCAGGTTGACCGGGCCAGGAGAGATGGAAGCGGCCAGGGCGAAGGCCGACATCGGCAGGATCAGGGACAGGCTCATGGGGTTCCTCCTCGAAGAGCAAGCGATGCCCCGAGTCTGGCCGCCCCTGCGTCCCCGGTATTGCACAAAATTGCCCTGGGCGAGCGCCGATGGTCGTCGGAGAAGCTCTAGACTGGAGGCGGTAATCCCTCATCGAAAAGGAGATAGCCCCATGCGACTCCAGGGTTCCTGTCACTGCGGCGCGGTGCGCTTTAGCGTCGAGTCGCCGCACCCCTATCCCTACCAGCGCTGCTACTGCTCCATCTGCCGCAAGACCGCCGGGGGTGGCGGCTACGCCATCAACCTGAGCGGGCACGCCGCGACCCTCCAGGTCGAAGGCGCCGAACACCAGGGTGTCTACCGGGCGGTGATCGACGGCGAGACCAGCCCCGGAGAACGACACTTCTGCCGTCACTGCGCCTCGGCGCTGTGGGTCTTCGATCCCCGCTGGCCGGAGCTGGTACACCCCTTCGCCTCGGCCATCGACACCGAGCTGCCGATCCCGCCCGAGCGGGTCCACCTGCTGCTGGACAGCAAGGCCAGTTGGGTGGAAGTCGAGGCCAGAGACACCGACAAGTGCTTCGCCGGCTACCCGGAGGAGAGCATCGCCGACTGGCACCGCCGCCTGGGGCTGGAACGCTAAACGATAAGCGAGCCCCGGGATGCAGGACCGTTGCCTACGACCAAACTCGACTTTGCATCGACCAGGGGCCTCGCATAGGCTGGATCATCGAGGCCCCCTAAGAGGGCCAGGGAGTGGAACATCGCGGCACGCAGGGACTACCGCATGGATGGCAGGACGCCATCGCGACATGCCCAGGTAGGGGCGGTAGCGTGCCTGAATGCCTCACCCACCCCAGCACTACTCTTGTCCCACCGGCAAACTCCTGCAGGCACCGGCCTTAGCCGGCGATATAAAAAAGTCTTCGCCCTTTGCCGTGAATACCATAGTGGGAGCGCGGATTCTGCCGGTCCGACGCTTCGGCGATATCGCCCGAAGGGCGATCCTGGCTGCCACCAGGGGCGACTTCGTCACCTAATCGTTCGGGAAAGCCACACTTCCACAATAGCTTGTCGGAAATCAGCGATATCTTGGATTTACGCTGATCTGTGGTGAACCAAATAAACGGCCAGTTGACGCAGTGGTGGTAGGAGCTTGCTTTAGCAGGCGATAGAGAAAGCCAGTTTAAGTAGGCCTTCTCGGTACGCAGGCTGTAACGCTTCACCCTCATGGTGGCCTTCACCCGATCCATCAGCTTCGGGGGCCTGTTGTGAGTATCCATACGGTGGACCTCTTGGGGTATGGACGTACATACAGTATTATTGGCCCTGGCAAAACGCGCAAGCACGCGAATTCTACATAGGTGGCCTAGCTATAATTAATTTATTTTAAAATCAATTGGTTAGGTGCTGAATGGTAGGCTATATTTGCTGGACAATCGTGCCGGCACGTTGATCCAATCATAGAGCGCGCCGTCTAATACCTGTTATGCATTCTGTAGCTGAAACGATGGAAGAGCGAATTCACCACTGCGAAACCCTACCTGAATCCGTCCGTATTGAGAAAGACGGTGGCTATTTTGGAAAGGAGGAAAACTGGGTGCTGGTTGTCACGCGATTAGCCACCGACGAAGATCTGGAGGAGAATCACTACCTGGAGGAAGTAGGCGAAACTATCTGGTGCACTGTGGCCGAAATTTCTCATTGCCCCTATTGCGGCAAATTCCTTGGGGAAATTCGGGGCAGGGATCCAAAAACAGCACACTTTGATTTCAGTAGTTGGGAAGCAAGGAGATGTTAGTGCCCAACCCGGCCTCCATGCATAACCATGGGTTCAACCGGACGCCGGCAAGCTCAACGGCGGCAAAGCCGGGCGAGCTCAGTGGCGGCGCCGGTTAACCCAAACGTTGGGCGCGAAAGGAAAACGAATGGAGTGGATTTCTCGGATAGCGGACTTGGCCAAGGTGCCAACGAGGCTTGTGGCCGTGTTGGGCCTTGCTTCTGCCCTGCTGCTTTTTCTCCCGCAGCCTTGGCTAGAGCGGCTCGCCCTCGCTCAGCTCCGGGAAGATTTTGCTCCATATGCGGGCGCTGTCTTTGTTGTATCCGTTTCTCTCCTGGCGGTTGAGTTGGCGATTTGGGCTTACGGCGGAGTCCAACGCCGCCGTCGAAGCGAAGCCGCAGCGACTAAAGTGCAGAATTTCATGCTGGAGCTAGATGGTGCGGAGAAGGCGGTACTTCGTGAATTCTTGATTGCAGGGACGAAGAGCCTGCGGCTTCCGCTTGAGCAGCCGGCCGTCGCATCGCTGCTGAACGCAGGTGTGCTCGTGCAGGCGGCATCCACCGGAGTTCGTACTACCGTCGGTTCGGTGTTCTCCCTCTCGTTGTCCACGGCTGCTCAAGGGCTCCTAAGCCCCACGCTCTTGGATCTTGGCCCTTTCGTGGTGCATACCGACGACGGCAGATGGGATCTGACAGAAGACGGACGGTCTTGGCTGGTGGCAAACCGGCCACGCTTCATGAGGGAGTTGGAGCGCCACTTTGCGCTGTTCGAGGAGCGGGGATTCTAGCAGTGCCCAACAAGTCCATCGAGCGGACGGTTCAAAAGCTGGCGCTTTTGCCCCGCCGCTCATGTCCAGCGTTAAATGTTCAGAGGGAGATATGTCGGAAATAGCTAAAACTCCTGAGCCGCCATATTTCGCGGTTATTTTCAGCAGTCACCGCACGGAGGGAGATAACGGGTACGCAGAAATGGCTGATAGAATGGTGGAGTTAGCGGCAACCCAGCCCGGTTTTCTGGGAATGGAGTCAGTCAGAGAAGATTTGGGGATTACGGTATCCTACTGGGAAAGCCTGGAATCGATCACCGATTGGAAAAAGAACGTGGAGCACCTAGAAGCCCAGCGGTTGGGCCATCAAAAATGGTACGCAAGTTTTCGGGTGCGTGTCGCAAAGGTTGAGCGTGAATACGGCATTTAACAAAGCGCACCATTACACCGCCGCAAGCGGCGGTGGGACGCTCGCAAGCTCGCGCCCATGTGCTCGGCGTTATGTGCACATCCAGTGCGGGCAGGCTTGCTCCTTCGCCCGATCCTTTAGTTCCTCTAGCCATTTGGCGTGATCTTCTGCCGAGTGCGGCCAGATCGCCGGGGCTGAGAAACAGTACGGTAGGTATTTCTTTCCCTCTGCCGTCATCCGTTGGTGGAGTTCCGCGTACTCTGCATTCAGGTACGCGGCAACCTTGATGGCTTCTCCCATGCTGTGAACAGGGATCACATCATCCATGCCGGCAATGTGTACGCAAAAAAGCACGTCCTCACTCATTCCAATCTCCTCGCAATAACAAACGGGTCAAGCGGACCCGGTAAACGCTGCGGCCCAATCATTTACGGGGCGGGCCGCTTACCCTTCACGTTAGTGCTCGTAGCTCCAAGAGGGAGGTTTAATTAATGCTGGAACTTGGTGATTTAGAGCACAATGGCGTTGCCATAATAGATAACGTTTGTTCTCGTGCTGAATTGATCGAGTTGGCAAAGTCTATTGGTAAAATAAGGACCCACCCGAATGGAGAAGATGTATTCACATTAAAATCTAGCGATGGAAGAAACTCTCTTCCTGGGACACTAAGTAACATTTATGGCTTGTCAGCATTTCCTTTTCATACCGATACAGCCTTTTGGGGAATTCCAGCTAGGTATGTAGTAATGGGAATGTTCAGGAAGAGTCAATGCACTACCAACTACATTTCACTTTCTGATATTGCTGGAGCTGTTTCCAGAGATTTTTATGCGAAGGCAGAACAATCGATTTACCTGGTTGAAACCTTTGAAGGGTGTAAATATACGTCTCCAGTTTTTTCTCGAAATAGAGTTTGGGGGATTCGATTCGATCCAAATATCATGAAGCCAGCAAACGGTCATGCCAAAAAGTTTCATGGTGAGTTGTTGGCGGCTATGGGTGCTATCCAGCCGAAAAAGGTTCACTGGGATGGTGACAAAGCTGTTGTTTTTGATAACTGGAAAAATTTACATAGCCGATCCGCAGTGAATAATGAGAGGCGTGAGATATTAAGAATATATTTGGAGGGGTAGATGAGCTGGGACAAGGACTCGCTATGGGCAAAATCAAAATTATATTTTGAGCGCTCATTTGAAGTAGATAGAACAGATGATGTTTTTGGATTGTGGTGTGCGATGGGCCTTGAGTTATTGTCACGGTCTACGGTGGCACATTTTAGCCCTGTTCTCTTGGCTGAACCTGACAAGGAGCAGCGCCATGTTCTATCGGCTCTTGGGCTTGGATCATCCACGTCTCAGCGCAAATCAATAGCCACAAGCCAAGTGCTTCGCCTCTGTAAAGAGCTGATTCCGCAGTTCACAGATGACGAACTTTCCATTGCGTTAGCTCTGGCCGGAAGAAGAAACGAAGAGCTGCATTCCGGTACCGCAGCATTTGTAGAGTATAAACATCAAAAGTGGATTGGTGGGTTTTATAAGTGCTGCAAAGTCTTGGCTGAAGCTCAGGGTGAAAGCTTAACCAGCTTGCTAGGCGAAGACGAGGCACAAACGGCCGAAAAGATAATTGAAGAAGTTAAAAGTGAAGTGACAAGCAAAGTCAAAAGTAAGATTGCTGCTTTTGCAAAGGTCTTTAGTGAAAAAGATCCTGGTGAACAGGCTAGACTAAAACAGGAATCAGAAGATCAAGGTGAAGTACTTAGTCATCAACAGCATCATAGAGTCGAATGCCCTGCTTGTAGTTGTGTAGCAACAGTTCAAGGGGATACATACGGGCGTGAGCAAATCCAGAACACAGAAGATGAAGTAATTGTAAGGCAGTCCGTTATTCCGACAAAGTTTTCATGTAAAGCGTGCGGCCTAAATTTGAATGGATACGGCGAGTTAATGGCTGCAAATGTTGCGGACCATTTCACCCATCGGGTGCACTATACACCAGAAGAGTTTTACGAGCTTGTGGACCCGAACGACAGAGAAGCTATGGATTCATACGCTGAAGACCATGGTTATTTTCATTTTAGCAATGATTAGGCACTAACAAAGCGTTGCACCGGATAAGCCGGTGAACGCGGCGTTAATTGGTAAAGATATGGAAGTTGTCGTTCAAGAAGAAGTGACGGGTTGTGGCATTGCAGCATCTGCCGCACTGGCGGGTCTCAGTTATGCTGAGGCCAAAAAGAGAGCCAGCGCTCTTGGTATTCACGCATCAGACACATCACTCTGGTCCGACCCGGAGTACGTCCGAACCCTTCTGCGAGAATTCGGTATCTCCGTCTCTCCCAAAGAAACACCATTCGAGTCTTGGGAGCAGTTGCCAGATAAGGCCCTTCTCGCCATTAAATGGCGAATAGAGCAGGGCAAGCCTTTTTGGCATTGGGTTCTGTTCGTCCGAGAAAATGGCGAGGCAAAGGTGCTCGACTCCAAAAAGACGCTGAAATCAAACGTTCGCCGGGATTTCGGGCGCATCAAGCCCAAGTGGTACATTGAGGTATCCAATTAACAAGGCGCAGCAGTTCGCGGCCGGTGGCCGCCGGACGCCCTTTCCGTGGCTCCTTCGTCGCCACTCCAAGGTCGCCGCTGTGCTTCGGCGTTAGGTGATTCATGATACTTAAGGCCTTATCGATCATTGTGTGCTCAATCAGCCTGCTTCTGATCGGCATGGCCGGATATGCTTTAGTAGATCCGTACGACGTCAAATTGGCCATGTACGGCCTTGTCAGCTCAGAAGAAGCTGCGAGCTGGGGAAGCTCCTGGGTTCATGCGGCAGTCCATATGCAAGTTGGCGGTGTACTGGCCCTTTTGGCGGGAATTGGAATGTGGTTGAGACGGCGCTGGTCAATGATTCTTTTCTTCATAGCGTGCCTTTGGCTTCTTCTTTTCCATTGGCGCTCAGTGAGTGCTGGCCAAGGACTATGGCTACAAGACAGCGAGAGCCTAATCGAAATCGGTATTCTAGTTGTAGCCGCCAGTCTTTCTATTGTTTTCTATGCTCGCTGGAGCCATTTCGCCCCATCACCTAACAAAGGGTTCAACCGGACGCCGGAAAGCTCCGGGCCGGCGAAGCCGGGTGAGCCTGGTGGCGGCGCCGGTTAACCCAAACGTTCAGCAATTACGAGTGGAAATATATCAGGAGGTTTTGGTGCCAGAGAAATTTGTCCCCGTGGAAGGCAGGTCACTTTGGAGTCATTCTGTCGGCTCGGACGAACGGGACGCCATACTATTGGTTTCAGGTGCGAATGCATCAGCTTTGATGTGGCCGGATGAATTCGTTGAACTGCTCGTATCTAAGGGATATCGCGTGATTCGGTATGATCATCGTGATACTGGACGCTCTACCTTCATTGGGTTTGATGATGCCCCCTATACCGTGGAGGATCTGGCGTCAGATGCGGTATTGATTCTCGACGCGTGGGAAGTGGACAAGGCGCATGTTGTTGGTTTATCGATAGGCGCGACGTTAGGCCAAGTGCTTACGCTTGATCATTCGGATCGACTCCACAGTTTGACCCTCATGTGTGGAGCAGCACTCGATGTGGACTTCGTCGGCAATATCGGACGGGCCTTTTCAGGAGAAAGTTCACCGGATGGTTTGCCCCTTCCAAACAAGGAGGTACTTGAAGCGCTCTCTGCGCGAGCAACACCCTCAGAGAGTATGGAGGAAGAACTTGATCGTCGCGTAAAAGAATGGGGCCTCCTTTCAGGAGAAAAGCTCGAGTTTGATGCGGCTGATTTTCGGCTCCGTGAGCAACGATGTATAGATCATGCCGGAACTTGGGTACAGCCCGGAAATCACGCGATGGCAACGCCAGTACCTCTATCCAGAGGGAGGGAGCTGAGCAAGGTGAGCGTTCCGACCTTGGTGATTCAGGGTTCTGAGGATCCTCTCAATCCGCCACCCCACGGCAAGCACATTGCGGATTTGTTGCCGAACGGTCGCCTGGTTGAGATTGACGGTCTTGGGCACTGTCTTCCAAAAGCCTTGCTGCCTCAGATAGCTAATGAAATTGTCAATCATGCTGAACAAAGCCATGCAGCCGACGCTCGTGCCTCGCGCGGCTGATGGCGGCGTTAGGCTTCACCCCGCCTTATTCACGAAGGTACCGAATCGCGCGTTATGACCCCATGGCTTGTCGGCTGCGCTTGCCACCAGCAGCGG
>NZ_JADOTW010000019.1 GCF_015645095.1 Halomonas sp. 328 | reverse complement strand
CCAGCTTCCAGCTTCCAGCTTCCAGCTTCCAGCTTCCAGCTTCCAGCTTCCAGCTTCCAGCTTCCAGCTTCCAGCTTATGCTAAGCTGGTCGCCCATTTTTCGATCAGCAAGTGCCTGCCCCTATGGACGACGTCACGGCGATTCTCGACCACCTCAACCCCGCCCAGCGCGAGGCCGTCAGCGCCCCCCAGGGCAACATGCTGGTGCTGGCCGGGGCCGGTTCTGGCAAGACCCGGGTGCTGGTGCATCGCATCGCCTGGCTGCTGCAGACCGAGGGGCTCTCCCCCTATGCCATCCTGGCGGTGACCTTCACCAACAAGGCGGCCCGGGAGATGCGCACCCGCCTGGAGGCCCTGCTGGGCCTGTCGCTGCGGCATATGTGGGTGGGTACCTTCCACTCCATCGCTCACCGCCTGTTGCGTACCCACTGGCAGGACGCCCGCCTGCCCCAGCACTTCCAGATCATCGACAGCGATGACCAGCTGCGCCTGATCAAGCGCCTGCTCAAGGATCACCGCATCGACGACGAGCGCTTTCCGCCCCGCCAGGTGCAGTACTTTATCTCCGGCTGCAAGGAGGAGGGGCTGCGGCCCCATCAGGTGGATGCCCACGGCGACGCCTACATGAGCCAGATGGTGGAGCTCTACGAGCGCTACCAGCTGACCTGCGAGCGGGGTGGCCTGGTGGACTTCGGCGAGCTGCTGCTGCGCAGCCTGGAGCTGCTGCGCGATACCCCGGCGCTGCTGGCCCACTACCAGGCGCGCTTCGCCCATGTGCTGGTGGACGAGTTCCAGGACACCAATACCCTGCAGTACGCCTGGCTCAAGCTGCTCAGCGGCCAGCGCACGCCGATGACGGTGGTGGGCGATGACGACCAGTCGATCTACGGCTGGCGCGGCGCCCGGGTCGAGAATATCCGCCGCTTCGAGACCGAGTTCACCGACACCAGGACGGTGCGCCTGGAGCAGAACTATCGTTCCACCAGCGCCATCCTGGATGCCGCCAATGCGCTGATCAGCAACAACAGCGGGCGCATGGGCAAGGAGCTGTGGACCGACGGCGCCGAGGGCGAGCCGATCTCCGTCTATGCCGGCTTCAATGACCTGGACGAGGCGCGTTTCATCGTCGACACCATCAAGGAGAAGGTGGACGAGGGCATCAACCGCCGCGATATCGCCATCCTCTACCGTTCCAACGCCCAGTCCCGGGTGCTGGAAGAGGCGCTGATCCGCCAGGGCATGCCCTACCGCATCTACGGCGGCCACCGCTTCTACGAGCGCCTGGAGATCAAGAACGCCCTGGCCTACCTGCGCCTGCTGCTCAACCGCGACGACGACGCTTCCCTGGAGCGGGTGATCAATGTGCCCGCCCGGGGCATCGGCACCCGCACCGTGGAGGTGATCCGCGAGCGGGCCCGGGAGGAGAACGTCTCCCTGTGGCAGGCGCTCCACGACTGCCTGGCCCAGGGCCGGCTCAAGGGACGCGCCGCCACGGCGGTGCAGGCCTTCGCCGAGCTGATCGAGCGTCTCGATCACGATACCGCGGCGCTGATGCTCCACGAGATCATCGACCATGTGGTGAGCCAGTCGGGGCTGCTGGAGCACCACCGTAACGAGAAGGGCGAGAAGGGCCAGGCCCGGGTCGAGAACCTGGAGGAGCTGGTCACCGCCGCCCGGGCCTTCACCCAGGGCACGCCCCTGGGCGAGGGGGAGGTGGGCGAGGGGGCCGCGGCCCTGGAGCCCTTCCTGGCCGAGGCGGCCCTGGATGCCGGCGACCACGAGGCGGACGAGTTCGAGGACTGCGTGCAGCTGATGACCCTGCACTCCGCCAAGGGGCTGGAGTTCCCGGTGGTCTTCGTCGCCGGGGTCGAGGAGGGACTCTTCCCCCACAAGATGTCCCTGGAGGAGACGGGGCGCCTGGAGGAGGAGCGGCGCCTCTGCTACGTGGGCCTGACCCGGGCCATGCACAAGCTCTACCTCACCTATGCGGAGCTGCGCCGCCTGCACGGCAAGGAGACCTTCCAGCGTCCCTCCCGCTTCCTGCGCGAGCTGCCCGAGGCATTGCTGGAGGAGGTGCGCCTGCGCGGCCAGATCTCGCGGCCGGTCACCGCCGGCCGGGCCATGCCCGCGGCGGCCCGTCAGGAGGGCGTCAATGGCGGCGAAACGCTGCCCAGCCTCTCCCTGGGGCAGCGGGTCAGCCATCCGCTGTTCGGTGAGGGGGTGATCATCAACGCCGAGGGCGAGGGGCAGCGCGCCCGGGTACAGGTGAGCTTCGAGGGCGAGGGCGACAAGTGGCTGGTGCTGGGCTTCGCCAAGCTGACACCGCTATGAGCTCCCCTTGACGCTAACGTCAATAGCGTTGGCGACCGGGCTTGCCGTCGCTAACGCCGCTAAGCATACTGCGTGACGGACACTTTTCCGCCCAGGGCCGCCTCGTCAGGGGAAAGCACAGGGCCCGGCGGAAGAACAACAATGCTCAATGGAGTCATGCCCGTCATGAAACGTCGTCAATTCCTCGGTGCCCTGGGCGCCGGCGCCGCGGGGGCGGTGGCCGCCCCCTTCGTCTCCACCGCCAGTGCCCAGGAGACCATCACCTGGCGCATGGTCACCTCCTGGCCGAAGAACTTCCCGGCCCTCGGCACCGGTGCCAACGATTTCGCCCAGCGTATCGAGACCCTCTCCGGGGGCCGCATGCGGGTCCAGGTCTATGGCGCCGGCGAGCTGGTGCCGGCCCTGGAGGTGTTCGATGCGGTGGCCGCCGGCACCGCCGAGATGGGCCATTCGGCCTCCTACTACTGGCGCGGCAAGCTGGCCGCCTCCCAGTTCTTCACCGCCGTGCCCTTCGGCATGAACACCACCGAGACCAATGCCTGGCTCTACCACGGTGGCGGTCAGGAGCTGTGGGACGAGATCTATGCCCGGCATAACCTCAAGCCCTTCGCGGTGGGCAACACCGGCACCCAGATGGCCGGCTGGTTCAAGAAGGAGATCCATTCCCTGGACGATATGCGTGGCCTGCGCATCCGCCTGCCGGGGCTGGCCGGGGAGGCCATGAACGGCATCGGCGCCACCGCCGTGAACATGCCGGGCTCGGAGATCTTCACCTCCATGCAGACCGGGGTGTTGGATGCCGCCGACTGGGTGGGCCCCTACAACGACATGGCCTTCGGCCTCTACCAGGTGGCCGACTACTACTACACCTCGGTATGGAACGAGCCCAGCGCGGTGCTCGAGGGCACCATCAACCTGGATGCCTGGAACGCCCTGCCGGATGACCTCAAGGCGGTGGTGGTGGAGGCGGCCCGTTCCGCCAACCTGGCGATGATCGACGAGTTTACCTTCCGCAATGCCCAGGCCCTGCAGACTCTGGTGGATGAGCACGGCGTCGAGCTGCGGACCTTCCCCGAGGATGTGATGGCGGCGCTTCACGAGTCGTCCCAAGAGGTGCTGGCGCGTCAGGTGGAGTCCGACCCGGAATCGGCGCGGGTCTATGAGTCCTATCAGGCCTTCCAGCGCCTGGTGCGCCCCTTCACCGACGTGGGGGAATTTTCCTACCTCAAGGGACGCGATGCCGTCGGCGCCTAAGCGCCCCCCTGCTCGTCCCGACTGGGCGCCTGCGGGCGCCCAGTGTCGTTATACCGCCTGGCGTCAGGGGGCGGGAGAATGCGAGGCGTCAGGCCTCGGGCACGGCACGAATCCGGCCGTTGTCGTCCAGGGCCACCATCACGAAGCGCGCCTCGGTGACCTTGTGCAGCTCGTCCGGGTCGCGCTCCTGGGGCGGGCGGCTCCACACCTCCACGTCGATCTTGATGGAGCTGCGGCCGATCTCCCGCACCTCGGTGAAGATATTGACCACCGAGCCGACGCGCACCGGGCACAGGAAGTCCATGGCCTCGATGGCCACGGTGGCGGTGCGGCCATGGGCCACCCGGCCGGCGGCCAGTTCGGCGGCCTGGTCCATATGGCTGACCAGCCAGCCGCCGGGAATATCGCCATAGAGGTTGGTATCCTGGCGCGAGGCCAGCAGCTTGAGGGTCAACTGCCCCTGGGGGGCGGGCACATCATCGAGATCGGTCATGGGGTATCACGGATCGCCGGCATTGTTGTTCGAGACTCATTGAACAGGCATCTTAAACGCCTGTCCGCCCCTTAACCACCATCCGTGACAGGGCGTCGCGCCAGCCGCGTGCCCCAGGCCGTTCGGGAGCCTTGCCATGTTCTGTATTCGTCATCCCCTGCGCCCGTCTGCCTGGCCGCTGCTGTTGCTCTGGCTGATCGCCGCACCACTGCAGGCGGGGGGGCCCATCGCCGGGACCCTGCACTCCATCGGCTCCGAGACCCTGGCCGGCCTGATGCTGCGCTGGGGAGAAGCCCTGGAGGCCGAGCATCCCGGGGTGCGCCTGCAGCTGCAGGCCAGCGGCTCCTCCACGGCGCCGCCGGCCCTGGTGGCGGGTACCAGCCGCCTGGGGCCCATGTCGCGACCCATGTCGGCGGCGGAACGCGCCGCCTTCGAGGCGGCCCACGGTTACCCGCCCCTGGCCCTGCCGGTGGCCCTGGATGCCCTGGCGCTCTTCGTGCATCGCGACAACCCCCTGGCGGCGCTGAGCCTGGCCCAGGTGGATGCGATCTTCTCGGATACCCGGCGCTGCGGCGCCACGCTGCCCCTGACCCGCTGGGGCGGGCTGTTGCCGGGCATCGACGGCAATATCGCCCGCTATGGCCGCAACAGCGCCTCCGGCAGCCATGGGGTGATGCGCCGGGTCGCCCTGTGCGGCGGCGATTTCCGCAACGATGTCGCCGAGCTGCAGGGCTCGGCGGCGGTGGTGGCGGCGGTGGCCAATGACCCCCGGGGCATCGGCTATGCCGGCCTCGGTTACCTGACCCCAGGGGTGCGGGCCCTGGCTCTGGAGAGGGACGATGGTGAGGTGGTGCGGCCCGCCCCGGGCACCACCCTGGATGGCAGCTATCCGCTGACCCGGCCCCTCTATCTCTACCTCAACCTGGCCCCGGGCGAGCCCTGGCCGCCGCTGGAGCGGGCCTTCGTCGAGCTGGTGCTCTCCGCCGAAGGGCAGGCCATCGTCGAGGAGCTGGGGTTCGTGGCCCTGTCGCCGGAACGCCTGGCGGAGAGTCGCCAGCGCCTGGGCCTGACGGCGCCCTGAGCGCTGTCATCCAACTGTCATGATTCTGACCTAGAGTCACGCTATCGCCATGTCTTTACACGCTTCCCACGGGCCCCGGCCATGATCGACTACTCCTCGCCCGCCGTGCGGCGGCGCCAGCGCTGGCGCCTGGTGCGGGATCGCCTGGCGACCCTGCTGATCGGCGCCTGCGGGACCGGGGTGATCGTCGCCGTGCTGGCCATCGGGGTCTTCCTGGTGATGGCCGCCTGGCCGCTCTTCTCCTCGCCGCGGGTCGCCGCCGAGCCGGCCGCCCCCGGCGTCGAGGTGGCGTATCCCCTGGCGGCACCGCTGCCTGCCGGGCTCGAGGCCTGGTTGCAGGAGCAGCGGCTGGATCGGCTGCCGCGTGCCTTGTCCCAGGCCCAGCCCCCGTTCGCGGGCGAGTCGCTGTGGCTGGCGGAGGGACATCGGCTGACGCGACTGGCCCTGGACGGCGAGGCCCCCCGGGTCGTGGCGCGGCTGCCGGTGGTGGCCGCCGAGCAGCGTATCACCGCTTTGGCGACCCTGGCCGGGGGGCGCAGCCTGGTCGTCGCCGATGATGGCGGCGGCCTGCGCCGCTGGGCCCCGGAGCCCGACTCGCCCGGGTTGCGCCCGGTCAAGACCTATCGGGAGCGGGGCCCGGCCATCCAGGCCCTCTGGCCGTTGCCTGAGTCGCGGCGCTTCCTGGTCCGGGATACCACCGGGCTGAGCCTCTATGAATCCCTGGCCGGGCGACGCTGGCAGGGCGAGGCGCCCGCCGGCGAGCCGCTGGGTTTCGATGCCGGGGGCGGCCTGCTGTGGCAGGACGAGGGCCGGGTCCAGCGCCTGGCCATCGAGGCGCCCCATGCCGAGGTGAGCTGGCGTACCCTCTGGTTGCCCCAGCCCTACGAAGGCCATGCCGCGCCCCAGCAACGCTGGCAGAGCGCCAGCGAAGGGAGCCTCGACGAGCCCAAGTATGGCCTGGCGCCGCTGGCCTGGGGGACCCTCAAGGCGGCGGCCTATGCCTTGCTGCTGGCGATTCCCCTGGCCCTGGGGGCGGCGGTCTTCTCCGCCTGCTACCTGCCACGGCGCCTGCGCGAGCGAATCAAGCCGACCCTGGAGCTGATGGAGGCCCTGCCCGGGGTGGTGATCGGCTTCATCGCCGGCCTGGTGCTGGCGCCCTTCGTCGAGCGTCACCTGGCCGGTGGCCTGGCGCTGATCGCCCTGCTGCCGCTGGTGATGCTGCTGGCGGGGGGGCTCTGGACGCGGCTGCCGGCGGCATGGCGGCGGTGCCTGCCGCTGGGCTGGGCGGGACTCTGGCTGATGCCCTGGCTGGCGCTATGGGTCGCCCTGGCCCTGTGGGCCTCGCCCTGGCTGGAGGCGGTGCTGTTCGATGGCGACCTGCGCGGCTGGCTGGAGGCCTCCCTGGGGCTCGGTTATGACCAGCGCAACGCCCTGATCGTCGGCCTGGCCATGGGCTTCGCGGTGATTCCCTCCATCTTCGCCCTGGCCGAGGACGCCCTCTCCGGGGTGCCGGCGAGCCTCGGCGAAGGCGCCCAGGCCCTGGGGGCCACCCGCTGGCAGACCCTGTGGAAGGTACTGCTGCCCGCCGCCGGGCCGGGGATCTTCTCGGCGGTGATGATCGGCGCCGGGCGTGCCGTGGGGGAGACCATGATCGTGTTGATGGCCACCGGCAATACCGCCCTGATGAGTGCCAGCCCCCTGGAGGGCATGCGCTCCTTCGCCGCCAACCTGGCCATCGAGCTGCCCGAGGCGGTGCCCGGCGCCACCCACTACCGGGTGCTGATGCTCAGCGCCCTGCTGCTGTTTCTCTTCACCTTCGCCGTCAACACCCTGGCGGAGCTGGTACGGCGGCGGCTCAGGCGTCGTTATCGCCAGCTGGGGGCCGGTCGATGAGGCGCTGGCGCGTGGCGAGTCGCGCCGGCCTGCCCCGGGGCGAGGGCCCCTGGCCCTGGCTGGCCGCCGGTAGCCTGGCCCTGTCGCTGCTGATGCTGGCGGCCCTCTTGCTGCTGCTGGCGGGGCGCGGCTTGGGGCATTTCTGGCCGGCGCCGGTGGAACTGGTGACCCTCGACGATGGCCGCCAGCTGGCCGGCCAACGGGTGCGCGAGGAGCGTCGCCAGACCCTGCAGGGCAGCCCCCTGCGCGAGCGCCTCTACCGCACCGGCAACCGTGACCTGGAGGGCGACGCCTGGCGCTGGGTCCCGGTGGCGAGCATCGCCACCCACGAGCACCCCGCCGACTGGGCGGTGATCGAGCGCCAGCGCTGGGGGGAACTGATCGTGCGCCCCCTGGCCCTGGAGGAGAACGGGCGGCGACTGACCGAGGCACCGCTCTGGGAGAGCTTCACGGCGCGGCTGGCACGGGTCCAGGCGCTGCGCGTCGAGCGCGATGCCCTGCGCCGGCAGGTGATCGCGCCCCTGGCGCGGCACCTGGCGGCGGGGCATGAGGACGCCGAGGCCCAGGCGCGACTGGCCGAGGCCCGGGCCCGGGTCGGCGAGCTGCAGGCGGCCATGGCCCGGGATGCCCTGGTGGTGGAGAGTGCCGCCGGCGAGCGCCTCAGCGTGCCCCTGGAGGAGATGGTCGCCGCCTGGCGCCCCAACGCCATGTCGCCGCTGCAGAAGCTGGCGGCCTGGGGGGCGAACCTCTGGCACTTCCTCTCCGAGGGGCCCAGGGCCGCCAATACCGCCGGCGGCGTCTGGCCGGCGATCTTCGGTACCGTGCTGATGGTGCTCTTGATGTCGGTGCTGGTCACCCCCTTCGGGGTGCTGGCGGCGGTCTACCTGCACGAGGTGGCGCCCCAGGGGCGGCTCACCGGCTGGGTGCGCATCGCGGTACGCAACCTGGCCGGGGTGCCTTCCATCGTCTACGGCGTCTTCGGCCTCGGTGTCTTCGTCTATGGCATCGGCGGGCGCCTCGACGAGTGGTTCTTCGCCGATAGCCTGCCGTCGCCCACCTTCGGCACCGGTGGCCTGCTGTGGGCCTCCCTGACCCTGGCCCTGCTGACCCTGCCGGTGGTGATCGTGGCCACCGAGGAGGGGCTGGCGCGGATCCCCGCCCAGCAGCGCGAGGCGGCCCTGGCCCTGGGGGCCACCCGTGCCGAGATGCTGCGCCGGGTGGTCTTGCCCATGGCCCTGCCGGCGATGCTTACCGGCGTGATCCTGGCCATCGCCCGGGCCGCCGGCGAGGTGGCGCCCTTGATGCTGGTGGGGGTGGCCAAGCTGGCGCCCCAGGTGCCGCTGGATGGAGACTTCCCTTACCTGCACCTGGAACGGAAGTTCATGCATCTGGGCTACCATGTCTTCGATGTCGGTTTTCATAGCGGCGACGTGGAGGCGGCCCTGCCGCTGGTCTATGCCACGGCGCTGCTGCTGGTAGGAGTGATCCTGGTGCTTAACCTGACTGCAATATTGCTGCGTCATCATCTGCGGATGCGGCATGCGCGGCTGCGGTCCCGATGAGTCGACCCATGAGCGAGACCCTGCTTTCCCGGGCGAGCGGTGCCCGCCCCGCGGTGATCGAGATCCCCGCGGCGGCGAGCTGCCTGGCGATCGATGACCTCTCCCTGCGCTATGCCGGCCAGTCGGCGCTCGAGGGGCTGTCGTTGCGGATCCCGCGGCACGCCGTGACCGCCTTTATCGGTCCCTCGGGCTGCGGCAAATCGACCCTGCTGCGGGCCCTGAACCGACTGCATGACCTCAACGACGAGGTCACCCAGAGCGGTCGGGTACTGCTGGAGGGAGAGGACATTCATGGGCCCGGGGTGGCGGTGGCGCAGCTGCGCCGCCGGGTGGGGATGGTCTTCCAGACCCCCAACCCCTTCCCCATGTCGATCTACGAGAACGTGGCCTTCGGGCTGCGGCTCCAGGCGCCGCTGAAGAAGCGCCGCCGCGACGAGATCATCGAATGGGCCCTGGTCTCCGCGGCCCTCTGGGACGAGGTCAAGGATCGCCTCCACGACTCCGCCTGGACCCTCTCGGGGGGCCAGCAGCAGCGCCTGGTGATCGCCCGGACCCTGGCGGTGCAGCCGGAGGTGCTGCTGCTCGACGAGCCCGCCTCGGCCCTGGACCCGATCTCGTCGCTGAAGATCGAGGAGCTGATCCGCAACCTCAAGTCGCGGCTCTCGGTGATCCTGGTCACCCATAACATGCAGCAGGCGGCCCGGGTTTCCGATTACACCGCCTTCCTGGAGGGCGGCGAGCTGGTGGAGTATGCCGCCACCGATGACCTCTTCACCAATCCGCGGCTGGCCCGCACCGAAGACTATATCACCGGCCGGATGAGTTGATCCGGCGGCCTCAGGAGCGTCCCATGGACATCACCAGCGATACCCACAGCCAGCATATTTCCCGTCAGTTCAACCAGGAGCTCGAGGAGCTCAAGACCCACCTGATGGCCATGGGCGGCCTGGTGGAGCAGCAGATCCAGGAAGCGGTGAGCGCCCTGCTGGAGGGCGACAGCCGCCTCGCCGAGCGGGTCCGCGACAACGACAAGGCGGTCAACGACATGCAGTTGAAGATCGACGACGAGTGCACCCGGGTGCTGGCCCGTCGTCAGCCCGCCGCCTCCGACCTGCGCCTGGTGCTGGCGGTGATCCGTGCCACCTCCGACCTGGAGCGCATCGGCGACGAGGCCAGCAAGATCGCCCGCAACGCCCTGTCGCTGATCGAGGCGAGCCAGGGGGCCAAGGGCGTGGTGGAGGTGCGCCATATCAGCGAGCACGTGCGCAAGATGCTGCGTGATGCCCTGACCGCCTTCGCCCGCTTCGATATCGAACTGGCCCTGGAGGTGGTCCACGAGGACGACTCGGTGGACAGCGAGTACGCCAGCGCCATGCGCTCGCTGATGACCTTCATGATGGAGGATCCGCGCTCGATCTCGCCGATCCTCAATGTGATGTGGATCCTGCGCGCCCTGGAGCGCATCGGCGATCACGCCAATAACCTGGCGGAGTACGTGGTCTACCTGGTCAAGGGGCTGGATATCCGCCATGTGGACCCCGAGGAGCTGGACGAGGCGGCTATCAAACGGTAAGGGGGGCAGGATAGCCCCGGGCCGCCACGGATGAGGGTGCCTGACCGCAGTTGATGGCCACCGGACTTGACCGCCGGGGCGCCAGCCCCTCCAATGCAGCGACCGCCGAGGCCCTCGGCGGTCGTTGTCGTATGGAAGGGAGATATCCCATGCTGGATGCGCTGACGGCGGTGCTGCGTGGCACTCGCCTGGTCTATCGCCCCGGGCTGCGCCGCTATGTGTTCCTGCCCATTACCATCAACCTGGTGGTCTATGCGCTCTTGCTGCGCTATGTACTGGCCCACTTCGGCGGCTGGCTGGACAGCTGGATGGCGATGGTGCCGGCCTGGCTCGACTGGCTGAGCTGGTTGATCTGGCCGCTGTTCCTGCTTGCCCTGGTGGTGATCATCTTCTTTACCTTCACCCTGGTGACCCACCTGATCGCCGCGCCCTTCTACGGCTTCCTGGCCGCCAAGGTGGAGGGGCTGGCCACCGGCCGCGAGCCCCTGGACGATCGCGGCCTGGCGCGCACCGCGGTGGATGCCCTGGGTCGCGAGCTGGTCAAGCTGGCCTATATCCTGCCGCGCCTGGCGCTGCTCCTGCTGATCAGTTGGGTCCCCGGCATCAACCTGGCCGCGCCCCTGCTCTGGGCGCTCTTCTCCGCCTGGGTGATGGCCATCACCTACCTGGACTACCCCATGGACAACAACAAGGTGAGCTTCGCCGAGATGCGTCGCCGCCTGGCCCGCCGTCCCTGGCCGACCCTCACCTATGGCGGCTGGGTCACCCTGATCACCTGGATCCCCCTGGCCAACCTCTTCCTGCTGCCCGGCGCCGTGGCCGGCGCGGTGCTGATGTGGGACGTTCACTACCGGGGCCTAGCAACAGAGGCCTGATCAGGACGCTAGTAGGGGGAGTGATGGAGAGGCGCCCGCTCAGGAGGAGTTCGCCATTGCCGGGGCGGGCAGCAATCGTTCGGCGGGGAAGTGGCAAGGGGAGTGATGGAGAGGCGCCCGCTCAGGAGGAGTTCGCCATTGCCGGGGCGGGCAGCAATCGGTCGGCGGGGAAGTGGCAAGAGAACCGGGCGCCCTCGCCGGGGTGGGAGTCGATCGTCAGGCGGGCGTCGTGGCGCAGCAGCACATGCTTGACGATGGCCAGGCCCAGGCCGGTGCCGCCGGTGGCGGTGCTACGCCCCTTGTCGACCCGGTAGAAGCGTTCGGTGAGGCGCGGCAGGTGGACCGGATCGATGCCCTCGCCGTCGTCTTCCACCTCCAGGCAGGCGCCCTCGGCGGTGAGGCGCCAGCGCAGGGTAATCCGGGCCCCCTCGCCGGCGTAGCGCACTGCATTGAAGACCAGATTGGAGAGGGCGCTGCGCAGCTCCTGGGCATTGCCCAGCAGTCGCTCCGTTGCCTGGGCGTCCACCGCCAGGTGGTGCGCCCCCCCGGAAAGGGCCTCGCCGTCACGGCACACCGCCGTCATCAGTTCGCCGAGATCCACCGGCGCGGCGGGCTCCCGATGCTGTTCGTTCTCCAGCCGCGACAGCAGCAGCAGGTCCTCCACCAGGGTCTGCATGCGGGTGGCCTGCCGCTGCATCTGGCCCAGGCCCCGGGCGAAGCGCGGCGGCAGCAGGTCGGCGTGGTCGGCGTAGGTCTCCAGGTAGCCGGCCAGCACCGTCAGCGGAGTGCGCAGCTCGTGGGAGACATTGGCCACGAAGTCGCGACGCATCATCTCCAGGCGGTGCAGCCGGGTGATGTCCCGGGCCATCAGCAGGCGCTCGTCGTCGCCATAGAGGGTGATCTGGAACTGCAGGATCAGGTCCTCGCGCAGCGGCGAGGGCAGGGTCAGCGGTTCCTGGTAGTCGCGGGCATTGAAGTAGGCGATAAAGCGCGGGTCGCGCAGCAGGTTGGTGATGTGCTGGCCGCGGTCGTGGGAGGCCTTGAGGCCCAGCATCTGCTCGGCGGCGCTGTTCCACCACTCCAGGTCGCCATGGGAGTCGAGCATCACCACGCTGTCGCTCATCGCCTCGGAGGAGTCCTGGATGCGCTTGAGGGTATCGCGCAGGCGCTGCTGGGTGAGGCGCTGGCCCTTCTGGTACTTGTAGAGGCGATCGAAGAGCTCGCCCCACAGGCCGCTGGCGGCGGGGGGCTCGTCCTGGGGGTGGCGGCTCAGCCAGCGGTGCAGGGCGCGCAGCTGCCAGAGCTGGCGCCCCAGGGCCAGGGCCAGCCCCAGGGCCAGGCCGACCACGGGGTGCCCCAGGGGCCAGCCCAGCAGGCCGGCCCCTGCGATCAGCAGGGCGAGTCGCCAGAGTTCGCGATGCCAGTTGCGCACGGGCGGGCTCCGCAGGTCGGAGGTTCAGGGGGCGGTGGTCAGCACCGCTTTTGGCATCAGAATACTAGGCCTTGGCGGAGAAGCGGTAGCCGGTCCCGCGTACCGTCTGTACCAGGTGCTGGTGGTGCTCGCCCAGGGCCTTGCGCAGGCGGCGGATATGCACGTCCACGGTGCGCTCCTCCACATAGACGTTGCCGCCCCACACCTGGTCGAGGAGCTGGCTGCGCGTGTAGGCGCGCTCCTGGTGGGTCATGAAGAACTGCAGCAACCGGTATTCGGTGGGGCCCATCTCCACCGCCTGGCCGTTGGCGCTGACCCGATGGCTGGCGGGGTCCAGCACCAGGCCATCCACCTCGACCGCTTCCTCGACCCCCTTGGGGGTGGTACGGCGCAGCACCGCCTTGAGGCGGGCCACCAGCTCCCGGGGCGAGAAGGGCTTGGTGATGTAGTCGTCGGCGCCGGCCTCCAGGCCCTGGATCTTGTTGTCCTCCTCGCCCTTGGCGGTAAGCAGGATGATCGGCAGTTCGGCGGTGGTGGTCTCGCGCTTGAGGCGCCGGGCCAGCTCGATGCCGCTGGTGCCGGGCATCATCCAGTCGAGCAGCAGCAGGTCGGGCTGGTGGTCGACGATCATGGCGTGGGCGTCCTGGGCATTATCGGCCTCCAGCACCCGATAGTCGGCCATCTCCAGGGCCACGGCGATCATCTCGCGGATGGGGGCTTCGTCATCGACGATCAGAACGGTCTTGGCGGTCATCTCGGGCCTCGGCTGGCTATGACGGTGTGATGACGATTAGAGCCTGACAATATGACAGTGCCATGACAAAGCGAGTTTGTCTCGGGGCTACCCTGGGGACAAGCCGTCGCGGGGCGCGGTAAACCCTTCCCTGGGCGCTACCGATGCCCTGCGGCGCTCCCGCATCCTGCTTCGCTTGCAGGACCGGTGCTGGCCATCCCTGGCCAGCCCGTTCGGAGGAATCCTCCTCACCCCTGGCATAGGACCCCCGCTCCGCCTTGCCCCCAGCGCCCCTTGGTTCGCGGGCTTATCCGAGGTAAAGGCGGCGTCTCCCAGGCGGGATGGTTAGCCCTGGGGCCAGAGGGTCAGCGCCAGCCCGGCGAAGAGCACCAGCCCCGACCAGTGGTTATTGAGGAAGGCCTGGAAGCAGCGCTCCCGGGAGCGGTCATGGATCAGCACCTGCTGGTGGACGAAGGTGGCCGCCATGGTCGCCAGCCCCAGCCAGAAGAAGCCGCCCAGCCCCAGGCGCCAGCCTGCCCAGCCCAGCAGCCCCAGGGTGGTGAGCTGCAGCAGGCCGATGATCGCCTTGTCGGCACGGCCGAAGAGCACCGCCGTGGACTTGATGCCGATCTTCAGGTCGTCGTCCCGGTCGACCATGGCGTACTGGGTGTCATAGGCCACGGTCCAGGCGACGTTGGCGGCGAACAGCAGCCAGGCCTCGACGGGAATATGGCCCAGCACGGCGCCGAAGGCCATGGGGATCGCCCAGGAGAAGGCGGCCCCCAGGAACAGCTGGGGCAGGTGGGTGTAGCGCTTCATAAAGGGGTAGATAAAGGCCAGGCCCACCCCCACGAAGGCCAGCAGGATGGTGAAGAGGTTGGTGAAGAGCACCAGCACGAAGGCCGCGGCCACCAGGGCGCCGAACAGCCCCTTGGCCTCCTTCTCCGAGATGCGACCGGTGGCCAGGGGGCGATCCCGGGTGCGCTTCACGTGGCCGTCCAGGTGGCGGTCGGCGTAGTCGTTGATCACGCAGCCGGCGGCGCGCATCAGGTAGACCCCGCCGACGAAGATCAGCAGCAGGTCGCGGCCGGGCAGGCCTTCGGCGGCCACCCACAGGGCCCAGAGGGTGGGCCACATCAGCAGCCAGGTGCCGATGGGCCGGTCGAGGCGCATCAGGCGCAGGAAGTCGGGCAGGCGGCGCAGGCCGCGGGGCTGGGTCGAGTCCATCGTGTCCTCCTGAAGCGATGGCGCTCATCCTAGCGCGAAGGCAGCCCCAGATCATCCGCCATGGTGGCCAGGAAATACTCCTGCACCAGCACCGCGAAGTCGCCGTGGCGGAACACCGAGCGGCGCCCCCAGGGCCCCTGGGCGGGGTGGAAGGGGGCCGGGCGCCGGGTCAGCTCGATGGGGCTGCGCTCCAGGTCCGGCTGGCGGAACAGCCAGCTACCCAGGGAGCGCTCCCCCAGGCCATCCAGGCGCTGGCCACGCAGCTGGGTCAGGGGGGCCACCGAGCGGGCCACGACCCAGGGGGACTCGTCGAGGCACAGGGCCACCTCCCTGAGCCAGGCCAGGCGGCGTGGCGCCAGCCCCAGCGCCTGGGCCTCGTCCCGCCGCGGCACCCCCAGGCGCTGGCTCAGCAGGCGGACCCGGAAGGGGCGTTCGCCGCCGGCGGCCATCAGGCGCTCGGTCAGGGAGTCCTGGGAAGCCAGCCACTGCCACCAGGGGGCGCTGATCAATGGCCGAAAGGCCGCGGCGGGATGCCAGTGGGGGCTGGGGGTAGGAAGGGGCCTGTCGCGCACCGTGCCTCTCCGGGTCGAGTCAAGGGGCGGCTAGTGTACCATGGGGCCCCATCCCCTCTCGCTTGCCAGGAGCCCCATGGACACGCCCCTGATCATTCTCGGCACCGGTATGGCCGGCCTGGGCCTGGCCCGCCAGTGGCGGGCCCGCAACCCCGAGCGCCCCTTGACCCTGATCACCGCCGATAGTGGCGACGACTACTCCAAGCCATTGCTTTCCACCGGCTTCGCCAAGGGCCTGCCCCCGGAGCGGCTGGCCCAGCGCTCGGCCATCGAGGTGGCCGATCAACTCCGGGCCGTGGTGCGGACCCGGACCCGGGTTACCGCCATCGATCCCGAGGCCCACTGCCTGTGGATCGGCGAGGAACGCCTCGACTACGGCCAACTGGTGTTGGCCACTGGTGCCACGCCGCGGCCCCCCTTCGCCATTTCCGAGGAACTGGTTGGGCGGGTCTTTACCATCAATGACCTGGATGACTACCGCGCCTTCCAGGGGGCCCTGGCGACCCTCGGCCGCCCGGCCCGGGTGGCGATCATCGGCAGTGGCCTGGTGGGCTGCGAATTCGCCAACGACCTGCACGCCGGCGGCCACCTTGTGGACCTGATCGCCCCGGAGCTGGCGCCCCTGGCGCGGTTGCTGCCGGCGCCGCTGGGGCGGGCCCTGGGCGAGGCCATGGCGGAGGCGGGCATCACCCTGCATATGGGGCGCCTGCTGACGACCCTGGCGGCCGAACCCCGGGGCGTGGTCCTGACCCTGGACGATGGCCGCTGCCTCGATGCCGATCTGGTGCTGGTGGCCACCGGCCTGGTGCCGCGGACCGAGCTGGCCGCGGCGGCGGGCTTGACGACCTCCCCCGAGGGCATCGTCACCGACCGCTACCTGGCCACCTCGGCGGCGGATATCCATGCCCTGGGGGACGTGGCCTGCGTGGCCGGGGTCAACGCCATGTACGTGCAGCCCTTGCAGGCGGCGGCCAGGGCCCTGGCGGCGACCCTGAGCGGAACGCCGACCCCGGTGAGCTATGGCCCCTGGCCGGTACTGGTCAAGACGCCCCTGCTGCCGGTGGTCTCCCTGCCGCCCCACCAGGTGCCGGCGCAGTGGCGGATCGAAGGCGAAGGCCGGGATCTCACGGCCCGGGCCGAAGATGCAGACGGACGTTTGATTGGTTTCGCGTTGACAGGCGCCGCCGTGAAGCGGAAAGTTGAGCTGGCGCGAGTCGCCCCGCCGTTGCTAGTCTAGTGACGTTACGTGGGGGGAGGGCTCCCGCCAGCATCGATGGGGTGCTTGGGTTTCCCGGGTGCTTCGACTTCAGTGGCTAACGAAGAACAACGAGAGCGGCGGATGCCGCCTTGCATATCCAAAACCAGGAGGGCTGTATGCGCAAACCAGAACTCGCTGCGGCGATCGCCGAGCGTGCCGATCTTTCCAAGGACAAGGCCGGCCAGGTGCTCAACGTGATTCTCGATGAGATCACCGGTAGCGTGGCCAAGGGGCAGGACGTTTCCCTGATCGGGTTCGGCTCTTTCACCGTGCGCGAGCGCGCCGCACGCACCGGCAAGAACCCCCAGACCGGTCAGCCGCTGACCATTCCGGCCAGCAAGACCGTGGCCTTCAAGCCGGGCAAGGCGCTCAAGGACGCCGTCGCCAAGTAAGGCTGTCCACCGCGGGCCCGGCGACGCCATCGCCGGGCCCGGAATCTGTCATGCAGGGAGTGCCATGAAGCTGCGTCTGCTGCTGTGGATCCTGGGCTGGCTGCTCAAGCGTGCCCTGCGCCGCAAGGCCGCCTTCCGCGACGTACTCAGCCAGGCCAAGGGCCTCGACTGGGGCATCGCCACCGAAGACCTCTCCATCGCCCGCTATTACCGGATGTCGCCCCGTGGCATCCAGACCGGCAAGGGATTGCCGGTGGATCTCGACCTGGAGCTGCGTTTCGAGGACGAGGCGACCGCCCTCAAGGTCCTGCGCAGGCCGACCCAGCAGGCCTTCCTCGACGGCATGATGGCCGGCACCGTACGCCTGGTCGGCGACTCCGCCGATCTCACCCAGCTGCAGAAACTCCTCAAGCACCTCTAGCCGGGCTTCGCCAGGAGCTAGAAGCCTTAAGCTTGAAGCCGGACGAAAAAACCTTGGCCCAATAGGGGATAGGGGCAGACTGTTTTCCAGCTTCCAGCTTCCAGCTTCCAGCTTCCAGCTTCCAGCTTCCTACACCTGCCCATAACGCCCGGCTTCATCCCCCAGCCAGCGGTGAATCAGCGGGTCGCTGGCCTCCGGTGCCTGCTCCAGCAGGGCCTTGGCGAGTTCGGTGACGCTATCCAGCAGGTCCCGGTCCCGTTCCAGATCGGCGATCTTCATCTGTGCCAGGCCGGTCTGGCGGGTGCCCAGCACCTCGCCGGGGCCGCGCAGCTCCAGGTCCTTTTCGGCGATGCGGAAACCGTCGGTGGTCTCGCGCATCACCGCCAGTCGCTCCCGGGAGTGGGCCGACAGCGGCGGATGGTAGAGCAGCACGCAGAAGCTCTCGGTGGCGCCGCGCCCCACCCGACCGCGCAGCTGGTGGAGCTGGGAGAGCCCCAGGCGTTCCGGGTTCTCGATGATCATCAGGCTGGCGTTGGGGACGTCCACCCCCACCTCGATCACCGTGGTGGCCACCAGCAGGTCCAGTTCGCCGGCCTTGAAGGCCGCCATCACCTCGGCCTTCTCCGTCGCCTTCATGCGCCCATGCACCAGGCCGATGGAAAGCTCCGGGAGCCGCTCGGTGAGCTCGTCCCGGGTCGCCTCGGCGGCCTGGCACTGCAGCGCCTCGGACTCCTCGATCAGGGTGCAGACCCAGTAGGCCTGGCGCCCCTCGGCGCAGGCGTGGCGGATGCGCGCCACCACCTCGGGGCGGCGCTCGTCGGGCACCGCCACCGTCTGCACCGGGGTGCGCCCCGGGGGCAGCTCGTCGATCACCGACAGGTCCAGGTCGGCGTAGGCGCTCATCGCCAGGGTGCGGGGGATCGGCGTGGCGGTCATCACCAGTTGGTGGGGCGTGAGACCCGCGGCCTCGCCCTTCTCGCGCAGGGCCAGGCGCTGGTGCACGCCGAAACGGTGCTGCTCGTCGATGATCGCCAGCCCCAGGCGCTGGAAGTGGACGTCGTCCTGGAAGAGCGCATGGGTGCCCACCACCACCTGGGCGCGGCCGTCGAGCAGCGCCGCCTTGGTGTCCAGGCGCGCCTTGCCCTTGAGCTTGCCGGCCAGCCAGGCCACCTCGATGCCCAGCGGCTCGAACCAGGCGCGGAAGGTGCGGAAGTGCTGCTCGGCGAGGATCTCGGTGGGCGCCATCACCGCCGCCTGACAGCCCCCGGCGATGGCGGAGAGCGCCGCCAGGGCCGCCACCACCGTCTTGCCGGAGCCCACGTCGCCCTGCACCAGGCGCAGCATGGGCAGCGGGCGCTGCAGGTCGGCGGCGATCTCGTCGAGTACCCGGCGCTGGGCGCCGGTCAGGCTGAAGGGCAGCTGGGCCACGAAACGCGCCTGCAGGCCGCGGCCGGAGGGCAGTTCGGGGGCCCCATCGGCCTGGATGCGCAGGCGCACCTGGCGCAGGCTGAGCTGATGGGCCAGCAGCTCCTCCAGGGCCAGGCGGCGAATGGCCGGGTGGTGACCGTTCGCCAGGCTCTCCAGGTCCGCCTCCGGGGGCGGCTCATGCAGGGCATGCAGGCAGTGGCGCAGCTCCGGCAGGCCGAAGCGCTGGCGCAGGGCCTCGGGAATCCAGTCGCGCAGGTCGTCCGGGTGGCGATCCAGCAGCGCCAGGGCCTGGCCGATCAGGGCCCGCAGCCGTGCCTGGTTGAGCCCCTCGGTGGTCGGGTAGATGGGCGTCAGGTGCTCCTCCACCGGGGCCTCGCCGCTGGCCAGCAGGCGATACTCCGGGTGGTAGATCTCCAGGCCGGTGGCCCCGGCCCGGGCCTCGCCGAAGGCACGCAGGGTCACCCCGGGGCGGAACTGCTGCTGCTGGGCCGGCGAGAAGTGGAAGAAGCGCAGGCTGAGGATGCCGGAACCGTCCTTGAGCCGTACCAGCAGGCTGCGGCGACGCCCCTGGACCACGCTGGCGGCGGCCACCTCGCCCTCGATCACCGCCTCCTGGCCCGCCTTGAGGGTGCCCATGGGGGTGATGCGGGTGCGATCCTGGTAGCGCAGCGGCAGGTGGAAGAGCAGGTCCGCCAGGGTGGCGATGCGCAGCCGGGCCAGCTTGGCGGCCAGCGCCTCGCCGACCCCCTTGAGCTCGGTGACCGGCTGCTGCAGCTCGTTCATGAGCTTCGCCGCTGACGGCACTTGGCGATCGCCTCGGTGAGGGTATCGATGGCCTTGGGCCGCGGGAAGCTGGCGCGCCAGGCGATGGCCACGGTGCGAGACGGCGCCGGGTCGCTGAAGGGGCGACTCTCCACCCCGCCCTGCTCATAGCGGCCGCTGCCGAGGGCGGAGCGGGGCAGTACCGTGATGCCCAGCCGCGAGGCGACCATGTAGCGGATGGTCTCCAGGGAGCCGCCCTCGGCGGTCAGGGTATTGCTGGGGCTGTTGAGCTTGGCGCTGATCGCCGGGCAGGCCTCGAGGATCTGGTCGCGGAAGCAGTGGCCCTCGCCGAGCAGCAACAGACGCTCGCCGAGCAGCTCCTCCTTGTCGATGCTGGCCTTCTCGGTCCAGGGGTGGCTGGCCGGCATCAGCACCTCGAACTCCTCGTCATAGAGGGGCTTGGTGAGCACGTCGGTCTCGGTGAAGGGCAGCGAGATGATGATGGCGTCCAGCTCGCCGCTGCGCAGCTTGCGGCGCAGGGTGGCGGTGAAGCCCTCCTCGATGTAGAGCGGCATCTGGGGAGCGCTGCGGGCCAGCTCGGGAATCAGGTCCGGAAACAGGTAGGGGCCGATGGTATAGATGGCACCGATGCGCAACGGGCTGGCCAACTGGTCCTTGCCGGCATTGGCCAGCTCCTTGATCACGCTGCTCTGCTCCAGCACCCGCTGGGCCTGCTCGACGATGCGCTCCCCCAGGGGGGTGACCTGGACCGTGGACTTGGAGCGCTCGAAGAGGGGCACACCGAGCTCCTCCTCGAGTTTCTTCACCGCCACCGACAGGGTCGGCTGGGAGACGTGGCAGCGCTCGGCGGCGCGCCCGAAATGGCGCTCCTGGGCCAAGGTTACGATGTAGCGGAGTTCTGTTAGAGTCATGGTGGTGCCTCGGCGGCATCCTCTCGGGGCAGTAATGTGTTATCCGATAGGGACTTTTTATCAAGGGGCAAGGGAAAGGTGAAGAAAACAACGACATTGATCGTCGGCTGCGGCGATATCGGCATCACCCTGGCACGGCAACTCAAGGCCCAAGGCTCGAGCGTCACCGGCGTGCGCCGTCGTCCGGAGGCCCTGGCCGAGACGGGCATTCCGGCGGTGGCCGCGGACGTTCAGGACGCCGAGAGCCTGGCGGCCCTGCCGGATGCCGAGGTGGTGGTCTATGTGATCAGCGCCGACCGCTTCGAGGAAGGGGCCTACCGGGCCGCCTATCCGGATGGCCTCAAGGCGGTGCTGGCCGAGTTTGCCGGCCGCAAGCGGCCGCCCAAGCGGGTCTTCTTCGTCTCTTCCACCAGCGTCTATGCCCAGCAGGATGGCGAGAGCGTCGATGAAGCCAGCGAGGTGGCGCCCCATGGTTTCTCGGGACAGCTGATGCTGGAGGCGGAACAGGCCCTGCTGGCCCATGACCTGCCGGGCACCGTGGTACGTTTCTCCGGGATCTATGGGCCGGGACGCGATCGCCTGATCCGTCAGGTCCGCGAGGGGCGCATCGCCCCGGCCAGTCCGACCATGTACTCCAATCGCATCCATCGTGACGACTGTACCGGGGTGCTGGCGCACCTGATCGACCTGGCCCTGGCCGACCAGCCCCTGGCACCCCTCTATCTCGCCTCCGACTGCGAGCCGGCACCGCTCCACGAGGTGATGCAGTGGTTGGCCGACAAGCTGCGGGTCGAGCCCAGCCAGGTGATCCAGTCGCCGCTGCGGCGCCGCGCCAGCAAGCGCTGCGACAATGCCCTGCTGCTCGAGAGCGGCTACCGCTTCCGCTACCCCAGCTTCCGGGAGGGCTATGCCCAGGTGCTGGAGGCGGGGGGCTTCCTGCCCGCCAAGAAGTGATTACAACGCCAGGCGGTAGTTCGGGCCATAGGCCTCGAAGCCGCCGATGGGCGAGACGGGCGCTTGATCCCTTGGCCTACAAGGACAAGCGGTAGTTCAGGCCATAGCCCTCGAAACCGCCGACTCGAGAGTGGTCGCTTGATCCTTCCCGTTCAGCGGCCTACAACGCTAAGCGGTAGGTCAGGCCATAGACCTCGAAGCCGCCGACTCGAGAGTGGTCGCTTGATCCTTCCCGTTCGGCGGCCTACAACGCCAGGCGGTAGGTCAGGCCATAGACCTCGAAGCCATCATTCGGCCGCTTGATCCGCCCATTGGAGTAGTGGGTGACGCTCAGGCTCAGTTCGCTGGCGCCGGGCAGCGTCCAGCCCAGGGCGAGGCGATCCTCGAACTGGAAGGCGGTGGAGAGCTGGCGGGTCTCCAGGCGGGTGTTCAGGAAGAGAGCGGCGCCGATACCCGCCTCCACGTAGGCACGGCGGGCCTCGCCCAGGTGATAGCGAAAGGCCGGCGTGATCACCCAGGCGGCGTTATCGTCGCCGTCATCCCCCGGCAGCAACAGCACCCCGCTGGCCAGGCGCAGGTCGAGGCGCGAGTGCCAGTGGCTCAGGTCGAAGGTGCGATCCAGGGTCAGGCGCAGCGCCGGCGTGCGCTCGCTGGTGATTCCCAGGCCCAGGTTGGGGGCCGCCCAGAGCGGCGGCGTTCCCACCGCCAGCAGGGCCAGCAGAGCCCCGCGTAAAGCCTTCGAAAGCGTCATCGGCAGGTTTCCTTAGCGACTCCGAGCCAGGGTGTGATAGTGGCGTCTGCCATCCTTGGCCCGGGAGTGGATCAATTCCATCTGAGTGTAGCGCCATGTCAGCGCCGGCCGTGGCAGGGCCGCCAACGCTGCGGGGGCGGTGTGCTTGGCATGACGCAGCAGGGTGACATGGGGCAGGAAGGGGCGCGGGGGTGGCGCCAGGCCCAGTTCGTCCAGGCCCTGGTGGAGCTCCTGGTAGAGCGCCGCCAGGGCCGGTGCGGGCTGGCTCGAGCCGAGCCAGAGGATGCCGCCGCGACGGAAGTGGCCGTAGCGATCCAGGGGCCAGGCGCCGGGGCGGCAGGAGAACGCCTCGGTGAAGCGAGTCAGGGCGTCGAGCCGGGGCTCGGGCACTTCGCCGAGGAAGGCCAGGGTCAGGTGCAGTGACGCCCGGGGCACGACCCGCCCGCCGCAGCGACGGCGGGCCTGCTCGGCCAGGTCGGCAAGGCACTCGACCAGGGCCGGGTCGGGGCGCAGGGCGAGGAAGAGCCGCACGCCACAACCTCCGGGGCGCCTTAGTCGCCGATCACCATGACCGCCTCGGCCTCCACCTGGCTGCCCTTGGGCAGGGCCTTGACGCCGACCGCGGCGCGGGCCGGGAAGGGGGCGGCGAAGAACTCCTCCATCACCTGGTTGACGATGGCGAAGTTGTCCAGGTCCACCAGGTAGAGATTGATCTTGACGATCTCGCCGAGGGAGCCGGCGGCTTCCTCGCAGACCGCCTTGAGGTTGGTGAAGACCTGGCGGGCCTGGGCCTCGAAGTCGTCGGAGACCAGCTCCATGGTGGCCGGGTCCAGGGGAATCTGGCCGGACAGGTAGACGGTGTTGCCGGCCTTGATGGCCTGGGAGTAGGGGCCGATGGCGGCGGGTGCCTTGTCGGTGTTGATCACGGCCTTGTTGCTCATGGTGGTGTCCTCGCTGTGGTTGTGTGGGAAAAAGTGGGCCCCGCCGCCCGGCGGGGGCGGCGGGGCCGGATTCAGGGATCAGTTGCGGACGCGGCCGACGCGGCCCACCTGGGGCAGGTTGCGGATGCGCTTGATGATGCGTGCCAGGTGGATGCGGTCGCGCACCGCCAGGGTCAGGTTGACGATGGCCAGGCGGGCGTCGCGTTCCTCGATGCCGATGCGCTCGATATTGGCATCGGCATCGGTGACCAGGCTGGCCAGCTCCGCCACCAGGCCGCGGCGGGTCTCCATTTCGATGCGCAGCGCCACCGGGAAGTCCTCGGTGATGGTTTCCGACCACTCCAGGGGGAAGAGCTTCTCCGGGTCGCCCTTGAGGTCGTTCAGGTTACGACAGTCGGCGCGGTGCACCACGATGCCCTTGCCCACCGAAAGGTGGCCCAGCACCGGGTCGCCGGGCAGCGGGTGGCAGCAGCGCGCGAACTTGATCACCATGCCCTCGGCGCCGCTGATCACCACCGGGCTGTCGCCCTGGCCGCTGCCCGTGGGGCGCGGGGCCTCCCGACCTGCCGGCAGTGCCTCCACCAGGCGCCGGGCCACCGCATAGGCCATGCGGGTGCCGAGGCCGATGGACTCCAGCAGCTCGTCCTCGTGCTTCACCGACAGCGTCTCCAGCTGGGCGCTCAGGTGCCCCTCCGGCAGCTCCTCCAGGCTGGTCTCGAAATCCGCCAGTGCCTTGTTGAGCAGGCGCCGCCCCAGCTGCACCGACTCGGTGTGCTGCTGGTGCTTGATGGCATGGCGGATCGCCGAGCGCGCCTTGGCGGTGATCACGAAGGAGAGCCAGGTGGTATTGGGCTTGGCCCCCGGGGCGGTGATGATCTCCAGGGTCTGGCCGCTCTCCAGGCGGGTGGAGAGCGGCGCCAGGTGGCGATCGATGCGACAGGCGATGCAGCCGTTGCCGATGTCGGTGTGCACGCTGTAGGCGAAGTCGATCACCGTGGCTCCCTGGGGCAGCTCCATGATGTCGCCCTTGGGGGTGAAGACGTAGATGTCGTCGGGGAAGAGGTCGTTCTTGACGTGCTCGATGAATTCCAGCGAGTCCCCGGCGTGGCGCTGCATCTCCAGCAGCCCCTTGACCCACTGGCGGGCCCGGGCGTGGCTGCCCTCGGCGATGGGGTGATCGGTCTGGCCGGCCTTGTAGAGCCAGTGGGCGGCGATGCCGTTGTTGGCCATGGCCTCCATCTCGCGGGTACGGATCTGCACCTCAATGGGCATGCCGCCGGCGCCGAACAGGGTGGTGTGCAGGCTCTGGTAGCCGTTGGCCTTGGGGATGGCGATATAGTCCTTGAAGCGCCCCGGCACCGGCTTGTAGAGGTTGTGCACCACGCCGAGGATGCGGTAGCAGCTGTCGACGCTGTCGGTGATGATGCGGAAGCCGAAGACGTCCATGATCTCGGCGAAGGACTTCTGCTGATCGCGCATCTTGCGATAGATGGAGAGCAGGTGCTTCTGGCGCCCCACCACGTTGCCGGCCAGGCCCTCGTCGTCCAGGCACTGCTGGAGGCTGGTCTGCAGCTGGCGAATCGCCGAACGGCGATGGCCCCGGGCCTTGCTCACCGCTCGCTTGATGCGTTCGGCGCGCATCGGGTAGATGGCCTGGAAGGAGAGGTCCTCCAGCTCCACGCGGATGGTGTTGATGCCCAGGCGGCTGGCGATACGGGCGTAGATCTCCAGGGTCTCGCGGGCGATGCGGCGCTTCTTCTCCGGGCGCAGGGCACCCAGGGTGCGCATGTTGTGCAGGCGGTCGGCGAGCTTGACGATGATGACCCGGATATCCCGGGACATCGCCAGCACCATCTTCTGGAAGTTCTCCGCCTGGGCCACCGCCTTGTCCTCGAAGGCGATCTGGGTCAGCTTGGAGACGCCGTCGACCAGCTCCGCCACCGGCTCGCCGAACTGGGCGGCCAGGGCCTCCTTGGGCACGCCGGTATCCTCGATGACGTCATGCAGCATGGCGGCCATCAGGCTCTGATGGTCCATGTGCATGTTGGCGAGGATATTGGCCACCGCCAGGGGGTGGGTCACATAGGGTTCGCCGGAACGGCGGCGCTGGCCGTCGTGGGCCTGTTCGGCGTAGTAGAAGGCGCGCTTGACCTGCTGGATCTCCTCGGCGGGCAGGTAGCTACCGAGGCGGTCGGCCAGGTCGTCGATGGTAAACATGGGCGCGCCTTATTGCTGCGGAGGGAGGGAAAAAGCGAGGAACGGCGTTGCCGTTACTCGCCGTAGCCTGCTTCCGCCTCCGGCCGCGGGCGTACCAGCGCCTCCACCGGCTCGTTGAGCACCTGATCGTCGATCTTGCCGGCGGCGATCTCGCGCAGGGCCATGACGGTGGGCTTGTCGTTGTCCCAGGGCAGCAGGGCGTCACGGGAACCGCGAGCCAGCTGACGGGCGCGCTGGGTGGAGATCATCACCAGCTTGAAACGGTTTTCCACGTGATCCAGACAATCTTCAACGGTAACTCGCGCCATGAACGGTATCCTGATGTTGCACTGCCGGCTTGAGCGCGGCGTGTATTCGGGGGGACAAAAAAGTCTACTCGACCCCATGATCCTGTGACAAGAGCGCCTCGATCAGCGCCGCCTGGCCATCGCGAACCCGTGCCAGCCGAGTACGGCCCGCCAGCACCAGGGCACACAGCTCGTCCAGGGCCACGGCGAAGTCATCATTGATGATCACATGATCATACTCGTCATAGTGAGACATTTCGCTGATGGCGTCGCGCATGCGCCGGGCGATCACCGCGGCGTCGTCGGTACCGCGGCCGGTGAGCCGCTCCTCCAGGGCGGTTCGGGAGGGGGGAAGGATAAATACCGACAGGGCCTCCGGAAACTGCTCGCGGACCTGGCGGGCGCCCTGCCAGTCGATCTCCAGGATCACGTCCTGGCCGGCGGCCAGGCGCGCCTGCACCGCCGGGCGCGAGGTGCCGTAGTAGTTGTCGAAGACCCGGGCATGCTCGACGAAGTCGCCGCGGGCGATCATCGCCTCGAAGGCGGGCACCTCCACGAAGTGGTAGTTGACGCCATTTTCCTCGCCGGGACGCTTGGGCCGGGTGGTGTGGGAGACGCTCACCTCGATGCCGTCGAGGCGCTCGAGCAGGGCGCGCACCAGGCTGGTCTTGCCGGCGCCGGAGGGGGCGGAAACGATGAAGAGGGTGCCTTGGGACATGTCGGGCTCCGGGTCGCGGGGCGAGGGGCGGCGGGGCCGCCCGCATCCAAAGCCAGGCATTATACGCCCCCGGAGGGCGGGCCGTCATGGCCCGCCCCGGTGTCTCAGGGCGTCTCGGGGCAGGGGGTGGCCGGGCGCCGTTCCAGGCGCCGTCCGATCAGGAAGACCCCCAGGCCGCCGGCGGCCAGGGCGGCGCCGACCAGGCCGCTGGAGGACCAGGTCGCCCCGGCCTGGATTACCAGTGCCGCTAGCCAGGCGCCCAGGGCATTGGCGCAGTTGAAGGCGGCGTGGTTCATCGAGGCGGCCATGGTCTGGGCATCGCCGGCCACGTCCATCAGCCGGGTCTGCAGCGCCGGCCCCAGGGCCATGCTGGTGCCCACCAGGCCGACGAACAGCAGGCCGGTGACCAGGTGGTTGGCGGCGAAATAGAAGCCGCCCTGGACCAGCAGGCACCACAGCAGGATGCGCGGAATCGCCTTGTCCAGGTCGCGGTCAGCGGCCCGGGCCCCCACCAGGTTGCCGGCGATGGTGCCGATGCCGAAGATCGCCAGGGTCAGGGGCCCCAGGACCTCGCGCATGCCGGCCTGGCTGGCCAGGGTCGGTACCACATAGCTGAACACCGCGAACATGCCGCCGAAGCCGATGCTGGCGATGCCCAGGGTGATCAGCACCCGGGGCTTGGCCAGGGCGGAGAGCTCGCGGCGCGGACTGGCGCTGGCGTCACGGGGCTGGCTGGGCACCCAGAGGCGAATCAGCCCGGCGGTGGTCAGGGCGATGACGCCGACGCCGATAAAGGCGCTGGGCCAGCCCAGCCACTGGCCGGCCCAGGTGGCCAGCGGGGCGCCCACCAGGATGGCCCCGGTCAGCCCCAGCATCACCCGGCCGATGGCGCGGGCGCGCTGATCGACGGGCACCGCCGCCGCGGCGACCAGGGCGGCGACACCGAAATAGGCGCCATGGGGCAGGCCGGCCAGGAAGCGCAGGCCGACGAAGGGCCAGAAGGCGGTGGCCAGGGCGCTGGCGATATTGCCCACGGCAAACACCAGCATCAGCAGGATCAGCAGGGTGCGACGCGGCATCCGGGCGGCCAGGGCGGCGATCAGCGGGGCCCCCACCACCACGCCCAGGGCATAGCTGGAGATCGCATAGCCCACCTCGGCGGTGGCCACCTGGAGGTCGGCGGCGACCCGCGGCATCAGGCCCATGATCACGAATTCGCTGGTGCCGATGCCGAAGCCGCCCAGGGCCAGGGCGAACTCGGCCAGGCGAGGATGGCGCGCCCCGCGGGTGGGTGCGGATGATGACGTCATGGGGCCTCCCGAAAAGCGAACGACTCCGGCGGAGGCCGGAGTCGCGTAGTAATAATACGAAAGTGTAAGGCAAGAGCCATTAGGAGGCGAATCGTTTCTTCCTGCGCCCGGTGTCCGCCTCCGAATCAGGGCGTGCGGGGCGCCACCCCGAGGGGGCCCCGGCGCAGCTGGCCCAGCTCCTCGGCGATCAGCTCCAGGGCATACTGGCCGGCCACCGAGTTGCCGCTGCCGTCGAGGGCCGGTGACCAGACGCAGATCGACAGCTCGCCGGGGACGATGGCGACGATGCCGCCGCCGACGCCGCTCTTGGCCGGCAGGCCGACCCGATAGGCGAAGTCGCCGGCGGCGTCGTACATGCCCGAGGTGAACATCAGCGCATTGATGCGCTGGGCCATGGCCGGCGGGATAAAGGCCTCGCCGGTGGCGGGGGCGCGGCCCTCGGCGGCGAGGTAGTGGAAGGCACTGGCCAGGTCGCGGCAGCTCATGCGCAGGGCGCAGCTGGCGAAATAGGCTTCCAGTACCGCGTCCACCTCGTTGTGCAGGTTGCCGAAGGCCTTCATCAGGTAGGCCGCGGCGGCATTGCGGGCACGGTGCTGCCACTCGGAGGCGAGCACTTCCCGGTCGATCATTACCGCGGGGTTGCCGGAGAGGCGCCGGGCGATGTCCTGGAGGTGCTTCACCGGGGTGGCGTAGGCACCGACCAGGTGATCGGTGACCACGATGGCGCCGGCATTGATAAAGGGGTTGCGCGGCTTGCCGCGCTCGGTCTCCAGCTGCATCAGGGAGTTGAAGGGCATGCCCGAGGGGTTGAGCCCGACCCGCTGCCAGAGGGCGTCGCCGTGGCTGCGCAGGGCCAGGCTCAGCAGCAGCACCTTGGAGAGGCTCTGGATCGAGAAGGGCTCCTCGGCATCGCCGGCGCTATAGAGGCGCCCGTCCCGGGTACACAGGGCGATCCCCAGGCGATCGGCCGGCTGGTCGGCCAGCGCCGGGATATAGTCGGCCACCCGGCCCAGGCCGAGCCGGCTGCGGGCCCGCTCGGCGAGGCGTTCCACCCAGGCCTGCAGGGACGACGCGTCGCCGAGATCGAGGCTCGGGGTGCAGAGACTGGCATTCATGGCGTGGATCTCCTGCGAGGAGAGCGGGGCCCCGAGGGGCCCCGCGTGACGGGCTTACCGGGGGGTGGAAGGGGCGGGCGAGGCGCTCGGCTGGCGATCCTCCGGCTCGAGGGTCCAGGCCTCCGGGTCGATCTCCAGGTCGTCGAACTTCTCCGCCGCGAAGGTCGGTCGCTTCACGCCGGCGGCCAACTGGTCGTCGAAGTCACGCATGAAACGCAGCCCCGGCTTGATCAGCAGGATCAGGGCGATCAGGTTGGCCAGCGCCAGGAAGCCCATGGTCACGTCGGCGAAGGCGAAGACGGTGCCCAGGTTGGTGGTCGCCCCCCAGGCGCACAGGCCGATGACGGCGATGCGGAAGGCATTGAACAGCAGGCCATTCTGGCGGCTGAGGAAGTTGAGGCTGTTCTCGCCCAGGTAGTAGTTGTAGAGAATGGTGCTGAAGCCGAACAGCAGCAGGGCGATGCTGACGAAGCTGCGTCCCCACTCGCCCACATGGTCGGCGAGGGCGGCCTGGGTCAGGGCCACGCCGTCGACGCCGGCGCCCAGGGCCGGGTCATAGGCGCCGCTGAGCAGGATGATAAAGGCAGTGGCGGAGCAGATGATCAGGGTGTCGATGAACACCGAGAAGGACTGCACGATGCCCTGGTTGACCGGGTGCGGCACATAGGCCACCGCGGCCACGTTGGGGGCGCTGCCCAGGCCGGCCTCGTTGGAGAAGAGCCCGCGCTTGACGCCCATCAGGATGGCGGCGCCGATGCCGCCGCCGACCGCCTGCTCCAGGCCGAAGGCGCTGTGCACGATCAGCAGGATGGCGTCCGGGATCAGGGTCACGTTGAGGACCAGCACCGCGATGGCGATCACCAGGTAGCCGACGGCCATGACCGGCACCAGCACCTCGGTGACCCGGGCGATACGCTTGACGCCGCCGAAGATGATCAGGCCCACCAGCAGGGCCAGGGCGATGCCGGTGACGTGAACCGGGATGCCGAAGGCGTCGCCGAAGGAGGTGGCCACGGCGTAGGACTGCAGGGCGGTGAAGCCGAAACCAAAGGTCACCAGCAGCAGGATCGAGTAGAGGGCGGCGAGCCAGGTCCAGCGGCTGCCCAGGCCCCGGGAGATGTAGTAGGCCGGGCCGCCACGGTAGGTGCCGTCGGGCTCGGCGCTCTTGTAGGCCTGGGCCAGGGTGCACTCGAGGAAGCTGGTGGCCATGCCCATCAGGCCCACCACCCACATCCAGAAGATGGCGCCGGGGCCGCCCAGGGTGATGGCCACCGCCACCCCGGCGATATTGCCGCCACCGACGCGGCCGGCCACCGAGAGCAGCAGGGCCTGGAAGGAGCTGAGGTGGCCATGGGTATCGCGCTTGAAGGCGTGGCTGGCGCCGAGGATGCGGAACATGCGCGTGAAATAGCGGAACTGCACGAAGCGCGACAGCAGGGTGAAGCCGATGCCGACCGCGACCAGCAGGGCGATCAGCACCTTGCCCCAGAGGAACTCATTGATCAGATCCAGCATGGGGCACCTCCGGCGAGGCGGGTGAGGGACAGCGGGCGGGTGATCGCCGGCCGGGCGATCGGAGACGTTGTTATTGGCATGGTGGGTCGAACCTCTTGCTCGGGAATGTCGGGGCTCCATCGAGGAAGCCAGGCTGAGAGGAGCAAGTCGCGTGCCAGGTCGCCGAATTTAAGGTAAGTGATTGTTTTTGATCTTGTTGTTTTGGGGATTCTGGTCGGGGACAGGCCGCAAGGGGTATAACCCGGTGTCCGGGGTGTCGCGGGTCGGCTTGGTAACTTACTGAAAATAAACCACTTTAATAAGATATAACCCAGGTTATAAGTGATCGAGGGTTATAGGGGATCGCCGTCGTCCTGGCGGCGCCGCTTGAGTCGCTTGCTCAGCGCCGGCTGGGAGATGCCCAGCAGGCGCGCGGCGAGGGACTGGTTGCCTTCGGCACGCCGCATCGCCTCGGTCACCAGCAGGTCGGCCACCTCGTGGAGGGTGGGGAGGGGCTCGTCCGGGGCGAAGACCGGCCGTCGTGGCGCCTCGGCATCAACGGCGGGTGCTTGCCCGCCGCCCTGCTCGATGGCGCGCTTGAAGGCCTCCATGGAGAGCATGCGGCTGCGGTGCAGGCTGATGGCGTCGAAGGCCATGGCGCGCAGTTCGCGCACATTGCCGGGGAAGTCGTAGTTGGCCAGCAACACCGGCAGCTCCGGCGGGTAGCTCGGTACCGATTTGCCCAGCTCCTCGGCGGCCTCGGCCAGGAAGTGATCGAGCAGCAGGGGCAGGTCCGGCTTGCGGCATCGCAGCGGCGGGATCAGCACCTGGTGGGTGCGCAGCCGGTAGTAGAGGTCCTTGCGGAAGTCGCCGGCCTGCTGCTTGGCGTGCAGGTCCCGGTGGGTGGCCACCACGATGCGGGCGTTGAGGCGCTTGGGACGGTCGCTGCCCAGTGGATAGTACTCGCCCTCCTGGAGCAGCCGCAGCAGCTTGACCTGGGAGGCCAGGCTGAGGTCGCCGATCTCGTCGAGGAAGAGGGTGCCCTCCGCGGCCTGCTCGATCATGCCGGCCCGGGCCTGCTCGGCGCCGGTGAAGGCGCCGCGCTGGTGGCCGAACAGGGTGTCGGCGAAGACGTTGTCGTCGAGTCCCGCCACATTGACGCTGACCAGGGGGCCCGGGCGGCCGCTGAGGCGATGCACGGCGCGGGCCACCAGCTCCTTGCCGACCCCGCTCTCGCCGCAGATCAGCAGCGGTTGGCGGCTCGGCGCCACCGACTCCAGGTACTGGAAGACCGCCCGCATGCCCTTGTCGGCGGTGATGATCGGCGCGAAGGCCTCGGGGTGCTCCAGGGTATCGTCGAGGACGCGCCGGCGCAGCGCCTGGTTCTCGAGCTTCAGCTCCTGGAGGCGAATGGCGCGCTTGATGCCGGCGATCAGGCGGCGCTGCTCGTCGGTCTTGACGAAGTAATCGAAGGCGCCGTTCTTGATGCAGTCGACGGCGGTCTCCACCTGGTTCATGCCGCTGATGATGATGACCCCGACGTCCGGATGCTCCTCGACGATCCGCGCCAGCAGCGCCTCCCCCGAGAGGTGGGGCATGGTCAGGTCGAGGGTCACCAGGCCGATCGGCTCCCGGGCCAGGATCTCCATGACTCGGCGGGGGTCCTCGCAGCGCTGCAGGTGGGTGATGCCGCTGCGCTCCAGGGCGATGCTCAGGCCGCGCAGGTAGGCGGGCTCGTCGTCCACCAGCAGGATGCCGAAGTCGGGGTAGCGGTTGTCGGTCATGGGCGCTTCCTCTGGCTGGCGTCAGGCGGCGACGCCTCCACCGGCAGCGACAGGGTCACGGTGGTGCCCTGTCCCGGCCGGGAGGCGAAGGCCAGTTCGCCGCCGTGCTCGTGGACGATGCCGGCCGAGACCGAGAGGCCCAGGCCGGTACCGCCGCACTCCCGGCGGGTGGTGAAGAAGGGATCGGTCAGACGGTTCAAGGCCTCGGCGGGGATGCCACGGCCCTGATCCGCCACCTCCAGGATCACCCGGCGGGCGGCGGCGTCATGGCGGGTGCTCAGGCGAATGCCCTGGTCGCGCGCTTCCAGGGCCTGGCAGGCATTCAGGACCAGATTGATCACCACCTGCTCGAGGCGCTGGGTATTGCCGCGCACCATCGGCAGGTCCGGGGCATAGCGGGTCGTGAAGCGGTCGGTGGCCTGGCGGATCGAGTTGTCCACCAGGCGCGTCGCGGTGCCGACCACCTGGTTGAGGTCCAGGGCGTCATCCAGGTCGCGGCTGTCCTGGCGGGCGAAGTCCTTGAGGTCGCCGACGATGCGTTTGATGCGCTGGGTGCCCTCGAGCATCTCGTCGAGCATGGGCGGGATCTCGTCGCGCATCCGTGAGTAGGGCAGGCCGCCGAGGGAGAAGTCGCCATGCTCCCGATAGTAGGCCTCCAGGATCGGCCGGGCGTCGTCATAGGCGTCGCGCAGTACCGGCAGGTTGAGCAGCAGCAGGCCGCTGGGGTTGTTGATCTCGTGGGCCACGCCGGAGACCAGGATGCCCAGGGACGTCATCTTGTCGGCCTGGATCAGCTGCTGCTGGCGCTGGCGCAGCTCCTCGGTATGGGCGGCCACCTGGCGCTTGAGCATGCGGTTCCACACCATGATGCCGCCCAGCACCAGCAACAGCAGGCCGGAGAGCACGGCGCCGACCAGGCCGATGCGCTTCCAGGGGACGCCCTCGGCCTGCTCCAGGGGGCCCAGCCACTTGTCATAGATCGCCTGGTGGCGGCCGGTGTTGCGGAGGATGGCGAGCCCCTCGCTGAACTGGGCCAGCAGGTCGGCGTTGCCGCGCCTCACCGCGTAGCCGTAGCGCAGCGAGAAGGGCTGGGCCACGGGGACGATATTGGTCAGGCCCAGCTCCTGGCTGAGATAGAGCGCCGGCAGGTTGGCCACCAGGGCGTAGTCGTGCTGGCCGGCGGCCAGGGAGCGCAGGGCATCGGCGTGGGTATCGGTGGTGATCGGGCGGATATCCAGGCCCTGATCGATCAGGAAATCATGCATGATATCGCCGCGCTGGACGATCACCTCGCGGCCGCGCAGGGCCTCGAGACTCTCCACCGGAGGCGTGCCGCGGCGGGCGAAGATCGACTGGTGGACGATGGCATGGGGCGGGGCGAAGTCGAAGGCCTCGGTGCGCGCCTCGGAGAAGGACATGCCCTGGAGGATATCGATCTCGCCGCTCTCCAGGCCGTGGCGCACCTCGCTCCAGGTGGCCAGCTCGATGCGTACCTCGAGCCCCATCACCTCGGCGATGGCCCGGGTCAGCTCGACGTTGTAGCCGGCCGGCTGGCCCTGGTCGTCGAGGAACTCGTAGGGCGGGTGATAACGGTCACCACCCACCACGATCACCGACTCGGCCTCCCCCCGGGCCGCCGCCGGCAGCACGGCGAGCAGCGCCAGCAGCAGCGGCAGGAGGCGATGACGAAGCGCGACGAGGCGCGGGCGGGCGATCATGCCGGAGTCACTCGATATTCTGGATCTGCTCGCGCATCTGCTCGATCAGCACCTTGAGCTCCACGGCGCAGCGGGTCGTCTCGGCCACCACCGACTTGGAAGAGAGGGTGTTGGCCTCGCGGTTGAGCTCCTGCATCAGGAAGTCGAGGCGCCGGCCGACGGGACCCTTCTGGGTCAGCTGGCGCTCCACCTCGGCCACATGGGTCTCCAGGCGGTCGAGCTCCTCGTCCACGTCGGCCTTCTGGGCCAGCAGGGCGATCTCCGCCTCCAGGCGCTGGGGGTCGAGCTCGGCCTGGAGGGCGGCCAGGCGCTCCTGGAGCTGGGTGCGCTGGCGCTCGAGGATCGTCGGCAGCAGGCCGCGCACCCTGGCGACCTGCTCGCCGATGCCGGCCAGGCGATCGCGGATCAGTTCGGCCAGCTTGGCGCCTTCCCGGGCGCGGCCGGCGATCAGGTCGTCCACCGCCGCGGCGAAGAGTTCGCCGGCCGCGGCCTTGATCGCTTCCAGGTCCGGCTCGGCGGCCTCGACGACGCCGGGGTGGTCGAGCAGCGCCAGGGCGTCGGGCATGGGGGCGTCGGGAATCTCGGCACGCACCTGCTGCAGGGCGAAGCCCAGGGCGGCCAGGTGTTGACGGTTGATGGTCAGGGCCTCGCCCTCGCCGGCGGACTCGAAGCGCAGGCTGCACTCCACCTTGCCTCGGGCCAGGCGCCGGCGCAGGGTCTCGCGGAACACCGGCTCCAGGTCGCGCAGGCTATCGGGGAGGCGGAAATGGGGTTCCAGGTAGCGCTGGTTCACGGAGCGCAGCTCCAGGTGCAGGCTACCCCAGTCGGCGTCCCGGCTCAGCCGGGTGAAGGCGGTCATGCTGTGAACCATGGGAACTCCTGATGGTGGGCGCAGGGGGCGACAGTGTAACCGATTAAGGGTGTAGAATAAGCGCCCTGCCAGAGGTTCCAGGGCCATTGGCAGTGCTTAGGGGCGCTGGGGCAGGCCGAAGCGAAGCGTCTTTTTCATGGACGAAAAAGTCGAGCGCCCAGGGAGGGGTTCACAGCGTCTTCGCGGAGTTGCCTGCCCCAGGGTAGCCCCGGGCCACGACTGATGGCCTGACCCAGAGAGTTCACCCGATGACGAGAGGTTCTATGCGCCCCAGCGGACGACAGCCCGACCAGCCCCGCGAGATTCGCCTGACCCGGGACTATACCCGCCATGCCGAGG
The DNA here is from genome assembly GCF_015645095.1 of Halomonas sp. 328. Taxonomy (GTDB): domain Bacteria; phylum Pseudomonadota; class Gammaproteobacteria; order Pseudomonadales; family Halomonadaceae; genus Bisbaumannia. Next base: position 53,690 of record NZ_JADOTW010000019.1, on the reverse strand, counting down.
GTTCGGTGCTGGTGGAGTTCGGCGACACCAAGGTGCTGTGCAACGCCAGCGTCGAGGCCGGGGTACCGCGCTGGCTGCGCGGCAAGAACCAGGGCTGGGTCACCGCCGAGTACGGCATGCTGCCCCGGTCCACCCACACCCGGAGCGGTCGCGAGGCGGCCCGGGGCAAGCAGGGCGGCCGCACCCTGGAGATCCAGCGGCTGATCGGCCGCTCGCTGCGTGCCTCGGTCAACCTGAAGAAGCTCGGCGAATTCACCATCACCGTGGATTGCGACGTCATCCAGGCCGATGGCGGCACCCGCACCGCCTCCATCACCGGTGGCTGCGTGGCCCTGGTGGACGCCATCCGCTACCTGCAGCGCAAGAAGCTGATCAAGTCCGACCCCTTCCAGCAGCTGGTGGCCTCCATCTCGGTGGGGCTCTTCAAGGGCCAGCCGGTGGTGGACCTGGACTACCCCGAGGACAGCGGCGCCGATACCGACATGAACGTGGTGATGACCGAGGGGGGCGGCCTGATCGAGGTGCAGGGCACCGCCGAGGCGGGCCAGTTCAGCCGCGCCGAGCTCAACGCCATGCTCGAGCTGGCGGAAGGCGCCGGGGCGACCCTCTTCGCCCGCCAGCGCGAGGCCCTGGGCATTCGCGACTGAATTCCGGCCAGACGACTCCCCCAGAAACGCATCACGCCGGCGAGTGCCGGCGTGATGGGGCCCCGAGGGGCGGCGACGGAGGCCTGGGTCATAGCGTCAGGTCATACTCCACGATCAGCGGCGCGAACTCCGAGAAGGTGGCATCGCGGTCGATCCAGGCGTCGACCACATGGCGGCGGAAGTTGGGGCCCACCACCTGGTAGTCGAGGCGCCAGCCCTCCTGGCGGGAGCGCGGTACGTCCTGGTCGAGCTTGGGCCACCAGGTATACTCGCCGGCATCGCGGTTGATCTCGCGGAAGGTGTCGATAAAGCCGGTGGGGCCGAACAGCTGGTCCATCCAGGCCCGCTCCTCGGGCTTGAAGCCCGGGGTGGTCTGGTTATCGGCCCAGTTCTCCAGGTCGATGGTCTTGTGGGCGACATGCCAGGTGCCACAGATGATGTACTCGCGGCGCTTGCGAGCCATCTTGGCCAGGTACTCCTGGTACTGCTCCATGAAGGCCTGCTTGGCCTGGGGGTCGCTGCCGTCGGGCATCAGGAAGCTGACGATGCTGAAGCGATCGTAGTCCGCCTGCAGGAAGCGCGCCTCGTTGTCGCACTGGGGGAAGCCCAGGCCATACATGATCGCCTTGGGGATCTTGCGGCAATAGATGCCCACCCCGGAGAAGCCATCCTCCTCGGCGTCCAGGAAATAGCCCTCGTAGCCTTCCGGGTAGAGGATGCTATCGTCGAGCTCGAAACTCTTGGTCTTCAGGTTCTGCACGCAAACGACATCGGCGTCCTGGTTGGCCAGCCAATCCAGGAAACCGCGGCTCACCGCTTCGCGGATGCCGTTCACATTAATGGTCGCGATCTTCATCACATAGTCCCTTTACCGTCGCGCGTGTATGATACCTGACGTTTCGACGTTTGGGTAAATGGCCCGTACCGATTAACCATGATAGGGGGAAGCGTGGCGGACAGCATGCAGCCATATCAGCGAGAATTCATCGAGTTCGCCATCGAGCAGGGTGTCCTGCGCTTCGGCGAGTTCACCCTCAAGTCCGGCCGGGTCAGCCCCTACTTCTTCAACGCCGGCCTGTTCAAGAGCGGCGCCGCCCTGGCACGCCTGGGACGCTTCTACGCCCAGGCCATCGCCGACAGCGGCCTCGACTTCGATGTGCTCTTCGGCCCCGCCTACAAGGGCATCCCCCTGGCCGCCACCACCGCCGTGGCCCTGGCCGACGGCCATGATCGCGACACCCCCTTCGCCTTCAACCGCAAGGAGGCCAAGGACCACGGCGAGGGCGGCAATATCGTCGGTGCCGAGCTCGAGGGCCGTATCCTGATCATCGACGACGTCATCACCGCCGGTACCGCCATCGGCGAGGTGATGCAGCTGATCGATGCCGCCGGCGCCAAGGCCGCCGGGGTGGTGATCGCCCTGGACCGCCAGGAGCGCGGCAAGGCTGACGGTGAAACAAAGAGCCAAAGCGCCATCCAGGAGGTCGAGGCGCGCTACGGCATGCCGGTGGTGAGCATCGTCACCCTCGACCTGGTGCTTGAGTACCTGGAAGCGCACGCTGGCGAAGCGCTCAAGGCCCACGCCGCGGCGATCCGCGACTACCGGGCCCGCTACGGAATTCAGGCCGACTGACCCGGCCTCGGCAAGCAAGGAGAACGACTCCCCATGAAAGTGATCCCTACCCTGGTGGCCGCCGGCGCCCTGGCGCTGGTCGGCACCTCCCTGTGCCATGCCGCCAGCCTGGACCTCAACCTGAGCGGCGATGCGGTGCAGTTCGAGGCCAATGTCGAGGTGGCCTCCGGTATCCAGCTGGGCGCCGGCGTGCTGGACAGCGACTATCGCGGCGACGCCACCGTCTGGCACGGCCAGCTGCTCGGCGTGGAGCGCACCCGCGACTACGAGATCGGCGTCGGCGCCCGCTGGACCCAGGTGGATAGCGACTTCGGCGACGGCGGTGGCCTGGGCCTGGGCGGCTATGGCTACGCCTACCTGCCCCAGGCCCCGGCGGTTTCCCTGGGCGGCTACGGCTTTTATACCCCCGGCGTGGTCACCAGCCGCGACCTGGACGACGCCTTCGAGTATGGGGTGCGGGCCCGCTATGCGGTGACCTCCAACGTGGACGCCTACCTGGGCTATCGCCGCTTCCGGGCCGACTTCGATCGCCCCGGCATCGGCACCCGGACCCTCGACAGCGGCGTGCACGGCGGCGTGCGCCTGGTCTTCTGATCCTGTCCAGGACGCCACCGTCGATGCCTCGGGCCCCGTCATGGGGCCCGAGCGCGTTTGGCCGATGATCGTTTCAGGAAGCGCTTATGCTTGATGTGGTGCTCTACCAGCCCGAGATCCCCCCCAACACCGGCAACCTGATCCGCCTGTGCGCCAACACCGGCTTCCGGCTGCACCTGATCGAGCCGCTGGGCTTCGAGCTGGACGACAAGCGGTTGCGCCGTGCCGGCCTCGACTACCACGAGTGGGCGCGGGTGCATGTGCATCCCGGCTGGGAGGCCTTCCTCGAGTCGGTGGCGCCCGAGCGCCTCTTCGCGGTCTCTACCCGCGGTCGCACCGGTTATCACGAGCCCGCCTATCGGGAGGGGGACGCCCTGGTGTTCGGCCCCGAGACCCGCGGCCTGCCCCAGGCGCTGCTCGATGCCCTGCCCGAAGCGCAGCGGCTGCGCATCCCCATGCGCGCGGACAGCCGCAGCCTGAATCTCTCCAACGCCTGCGCGGTGCTGGTGTTCGAAGCCTGGCGTCAGCTGGGTTTCCCCGGGGCGGCACCCTGCGATGCCCCCAAGGAGTAAGCGATGTCGATTCAACAGCGGCTGGCCAAGCTCAACCCCCGCCAGCGGGAAGCGGTGCGCTATATCGACGGTCCCTGCCTGGTGCTGGCCGGGGCCGGCTCCGGCAAGACCAGCGTGATCACCACCAAGATCGCCTACCTGGTGCAGGAGTGCGGCATGAGCGCCCGGCGCATCGCCGCGGTGACCTTTACCAACAAGGCCGCCCGGGAGATGAAGGAGCGGGTCGGCCAGATGCTCAAGGGCAAGGAGGGCCACGGCCTCACCGTCTCCACCTTCCACACCCTGGGCCTGACCATCATCCGCAGCGAGCTCAAGACCCTCGGCTACAAGCCGGGCTTCTCGCTGTTCGACCCGGACGATGCCAAGGCGCTGCTGCGCGACCTGATGAACAAGGACGCCCAGGTGGATGCCGACCAGATCAATCGGGTCCAGGCCACCATCTCCAACTGGAAGAACGACCTGATCCTGCCGGGCCAGGCCCTGTCCCACGCCGCCGACGAGGACGAGCTGTTCGCCGCCCGGGTCTTTGAAGCCTACAACCGCCACCTCAAGGCCTACAACGCGGTGGACTTCGACGACCTGATCCTGCTGCCGGTGGTGCTGCTGCGCGACGACCCGGAGGCCCTGGCGCGCTGGCGCAAGCGCATCCACTACATGCTGGTGGACGAGTACCAGGACACCAACGTCAGCCAGTACCTGCTGGTCAAGCTGCTGATGGGCGAGCGCCAGACCTTCACCGTGGTGGGCGACGACGACCAGTCGATCTACGCCTGGCGCGGGGCGCGGCCCGAGAACCTGGTGACCCTGGGCGAGGACTTCCCGCGCCTGCAGGTAATCAAGCTGGAGCAGAACTACCGCTCCACCGGCACCATCTTGCGCGCCGCCAATACCCTGATTGCCAACAACCCCCACGTCTACGACAAGACCCTGTGGTCGGAGATGGGCCCCGGCGAGCCGATTCGCGTGGTGGTCAACCGCCACGAGGAGGCCGAGGCGGAGCGGGTGGCCAGCGAGATCCTCACCCGGCGCATCAAGGAGCGCGCCGAGTGGCGCGACTTCGCGGTGCTCTACCGGGGCAACTTCCAGGCTCGGCTGCTGGAGCTCAAGCTGCAGCACTACCAGATTCCCTACAAGCTCTCCGGCGGCACCTCCTTCTTCTCGCGCAACGAGATCAAGGACGCCATGGCCTACCTGCGCCTGCTGATCAACCCGGCGGACGACAATGCCTTCCTGCGCATCGTCAACGTGCCGCGCCGGGAGATCGGCCCCGGCACCCTGGAGAAGCTCGCCAACTACGCCAACGAGCGCGGCGGCTCGCTGTTCGCCGCCTGCGGCGAGATGGGTCTGGCCGAGCAGCTGCCGGTCAGAGCCGTGGAACGCCTGGGTCGCTTTACCCACTTTATCGAGGCGGTGCGCCGACGCATGGACGGCGGCGATGCCATCGCCGCCATTCGCGAGATGATCCGCGAGATGGACTACGAGGCCTGGCTCTACCAGAACGCCAGCGCGCCGACCATCGCCGAGCGGCGCATGGCCAACGTCTGGATCCTGATCGACCAGCTCGAGAAGTCGATGGAGCGCGAGGAGGAGAGCAGCGCCTCGGAGGAGACCGAGACCGACGGCGTGGAGGCGGCCATCTCGCGGCTGGTGCTGCGGGATATCCTCGAGCAGCAGGCTGAGGAGGACGACTCCGACCGGGTCCAGCTGCTGACCATGCACGCCTCCAAGGGGCTGGAGTTCCCGCATGTCTACCTGATGGGCTGGGAGGAGGAGCTGCTGCCCCACCGCAACGCCATCGAGGTGGGCACCGTGGAGGAGGAGCGGCGCCTGGCCTATGTAGGCATCACCCGGGCCCGCCAGACCCTGACCCTGACCCTGGCCCGCCAGCGCAAGGCCTATGGCGAGCTGATGGACTGCACCCCGAGCCGCTTCCTCGACGAGCTGCCCGCCGACGACCTGGAGTGGGAAGGCCGCGCCGACAAGGAGGACCCGGACAAGAAGCAGGCCCGGGGCAAGGACGCCATCGCCGGGCTGCGCTCGCTGCTGGGGTGAGCCGAGCGCGGACGACGCCGGAAACGACAACGGGCACCCCGAAGGGTGCCCGTTGTCGTTGAGCGGGGCTCGATCGGCGCCGCTTACTGCGCTTCGGCGACCATATAGTCGACGATGGCCTTCACCTCGTCGTCGCCCAGGCCGGCATTGCCGCCCTTGGGTGGCATGGCGCCCAGGCCGTTGATGGCGTGGTCATAGAGGGTCTCGGTGCCCTGCTCCAGGCGCGCGACCCAGGCATCGGCATCGCCCAGCACCGGGGCACCGGCCACGCCACTGGCGTGACAGGCGGCGCAGCCGCTGCTGCCGTAGAGGGTCTCGCCATCCAGACCGCTATCGGCGCTGGCTTCCTCGGCGGCCACATCATCGCTGCTCGGCGCGGGGACCTCCATCACCGGCTCCAGCAGATAGGCGGTGGCCGCCTCCACTTCTGCATCGCTCAGGTTGGGGTTACCGCCCCGGGCCGGCATGGCATTGAAGCCATTGATGGAGTGATCCAGCAGGGTGGCGAAGCCCTGCTCGACGCGGCTGGCCCAGGCCTCCTCGTTGCCCCGCACCGGGGCATTGGCGGCACCGGTCTCGTGGCAGGCCATGCAGACATTGCCATAGATGGCGCTGCCATCGATGGCATCACCGTTACCGCTGGGGGCTGCCGCGGCAACGGCGCTGCCGCACTCCTCGCCCTGCAGGCAGAGTTCGCCCACCGGCTTGAGGCGCTCGGCGATCGCCTCGCGCTCGCTATCGGTCTGGGCCTGTGCGGCCATGGCCAGGCCTGCGGAGAGGCCCAGGGTGGCCAGGCACCCCATCATCAGCTTGCTGGATTTCACTCTCACCACCTCGTCGACGGTACTGTTATTCGAAATCGGGTCGCGCGCTGCGCAAGTGGCGACAGTATACCGGCATCCCTCTGGGCAGGAAAATGCCATCCTTCGCCGAATGGCCAGCCCTCGGTGGCGGCTGGGCTGGACAGCGGCCAGGGGGGAAGGTAGGATGACGACCGCCTGGCCGCCGCGTCAGGCATCGCGCGCCCGTAGCTCAGCTGGATAGAGTACTGCCCTCCGAAGGCAGGGGTCACAGGTTCGAATCCTGTCGGGCGCGCCACGCTTTCCGAGAAGGGCCCGCGAGAAATCGCGGGCCCTTCGTCGTTTGTGGCCGGATATGGCCTAAATATCAGAAATTTATAATGTTTTTCGGTGGGGTACAGTCTTCTTCAATGCGGCCGATGACTCATTAGAGCCGTGTCCATCGAGGAGTCCCGCCATGCGCTTTCCCGTCCCGTTTTCGCCCCTGCTGCTGATCCTGTGGCTGGGCGCTTCCCTGGTCCAGGCCCAGGAAAGCCCCGTGCTCACCGTGACCCGGGGCGGGGAGAGCGACGCCCTGAGCCTCGCCGAGATCGAGCGTCACGGCCTCCATGAGGTGGAGATGCGCCATTTCGAGGGGCCGGAGGGGCGCTTCGCCGGTGTCTGGCTCGACGACTTCCTGGCCGCCGAAGGGCTGGATCACGCCGCCCGGGTGCGCTTTATCGCCCATGACGACTACACCACCTTCCTGACCCCGTCCCAGCGGGCGGAGAAGGCCTACCTGCTGGTGACCCGCCTGGACGGCGAGCCCCTCGGACGAGACCAGTTCGGGCCCCTGATGCTGGTGGTGCCGGCGGATGCGGTGGGGGTGCTCGAGGGCAGCGAACCCTCGTCCCGCTGGATCTGGTCGATCCGTGAGGTGAGCGCCCGGTGAGGGCGGGGCGCCGCCTGGCACTGGGCATGGCGGGGGCTTTTATCCTGCTGGTGACGCTGAGCCTGCTGGCGGTGAGCACCTATATCACCGAGGCGCGCCGCCATGTGGGGGCCGACTATATCGCCATGGTCACCGACGTGGTGCGGGCCCAGGAGGATGCGGTGCGTCTGCGGCTGACCCTGGACAACCTCAAGGACAGCGCCGATACCCTGCATGTGGAGCAGCTGGAGCGACTGATCTGGATCATCGGGTTGCGTATCCAGGGCATCGCCGGACTGCTGCAGCGCAGCGAGATTCCCCGCGCGGCCTATCGCCCCCTGGTCGAGGAGCTGGCCTATCTGGAGTCGCGCCTGCCGGCGCTGGAGCGTGCCCTGGTGGCCTTCCAGACGGGGCGCGACCCGCGGCGCCTGGAAGAGGTGGGGGGCGAGCTGGAGGAGGGGCTGGCCTGGGCCTATAGCGAACTCAACGAACTCCTGCACCAGGCCTCGGCGACCCAGCGGCGCATGATGGAGCGCCTGACCCTGGCGGTGATCGCCCTGGGGCTGGTGGCGGTGCTGATGGTGGGCGGGCTGATGCTGACCCTGCTGCGCCTCTATCAGCAGCGCGAGATCCTGGCTCAGCAGAGCCGCACCGATCCCCTGACCGGCCTGGATAACCGTCGCCACCTCTATGACGTGGCCGCCGAGGAGTTCGAGCGCTATCGGCGCAGCGGCGAGGCCCCCAGCCTGGTGCTGATCGACCTGGACCACTTCAAGCACATCAATGATGCCTATGGCCACCCCACCGGGGATGCCGTCCTGGTGGCCCTGGCGGCGGCCCTGAGCGGCGAGGTGCGGGCCATGGACCGGGTGGCGCGCCTGGGCGGCGAGGAGTTCGCCATTTTCCTGCCTGCCTGTGACGAGGCCGGCGCCTGCCGCCTCGCCGAGCGGGTGCGCGGCCGTATCGCCGGCCTGGGGCTGCCGGGCCGCGCCGCGGAGGAGCGGTTGACCGCGAGCCTCGGGGTGGCCACCGCCACCCCCCACATGGCCGGTTTCGAGGCTCTCTATGCCCTGGCCGACCGGCGCCTTTATCGGGCCAAGGCCGAGGGACGCGATCGGGTCATCGGCGGCGTGACGGGCGAGGCGCTCGACGACTCCCTGGTCAATCCTTAAGGGCGAGGCGCTCGATGACTCCCTGGTCAACCCTTAAGGCCGAGGCGCCGGGCCAGGCGGTGCAGGTTACCCGGGTCCATGCCCAGGCGTCGGGCGGCGCCGGCCCAGTTGTTGCCCTCCGCTGCCAGGGCCCGGGCGATAGTGTCGCGCTGGAAGGCCTCGGTGGCCTCGCGCAGCGGTCGCCGCGGCGGCTCGGTGGTGGCCGATGACGTCTCCGGCGGGGGCGCGGCGCCGTCTCCGGGCAGGGCCAGATGATGTCGCTGGATGGCCAGCGGGTGGCGGCGGGTCGCCTCCGGGGCGTCGGCCAGGGCGCGCAGCGCCGCCCGGGCCAGGGTATGCTCCAGCTCGCGAATATTGCCCGGCCACTGCCAGTCGAGCAGGGCCGTCCCCGCCGCCGGACTCAGGCGCAGGTTGGCGAGCCCCAGGCGGATGCGGTTGACCTCCAGGAAATGGCCCGCGAGCAGCGGGATATCCTCGCGACGCTGGCGCAGCGGCGGCACTTCCAGGGGAAAGGCGCCGAGGCGGTGGTAGAGGTCCTCGCGGAAGCGACCGGCAGCCACTTCTGCGGCCAGGTCGCGATTGGTCACCGCCACGATACGCACGTCCACCGGCTCCGGGCGCTCCTGGCCCAGGGGCTGGATCTCTCCTTCCTGCAGTACCCGCAGCAACTTGGCCTGCAGCGCCAGGGGCAGCTCGCCGATCTCGTCCAGCATCAGGGTACCGCCATCGGCCATGCGGAAGTGGCCGCGATGGTCCTTCACCGCCCCGGAGAAGGAGCCACGGCGGTGCCCGAAGAGGGCGCTCTCCGCCAGGCTCTCCGGCAGGGCGGCGCAGTTGACCTGCACCAGGGGGCCCTGGTGGCGCTCGGAGCGGGCGTGCAGGCTCCGCGCGATCAGCTCCTTGCCGACCCCGGTCTCGCCATGCAGCAGCACGCTCATGGCGGTGGGGGCCACCAGGGCCACATTGGCCATCAGCTGGCGCATGACGGGGCTGTTCCAGTGCTGGATGCCCGCCGGAGGGGCCTCCTGCTCGAGGGCCTCGTTGAGCCGTGAGCGGGTGGCGCTGAGCCGGTCGGCCAGGCGCAAACAGGTGCCCAGCAGGTGGGCGGCGGCGGCCAGCTCCGCCTCGTCCAGCTCGGCCAGGGCGCCGGGGGCCAGGGCGTCCAGGGTCAGCAGGCCGGTAAGGCGCTCGTCGTCGTCGCGCAGGGCCACTCCCAGGCAGTCGTGGACCGGGTTGAGGCCTTCGTCGAGCAGGCCGTCGAAAGGGTCGGGGAGCTCGCTGTCCGGCGGGAAGCGACAGACGCCGGGATGGGCGGCGATGGCTGCCAGGCGGGGGTGTTCGGCGAGGCGAAAGCGCCGGCCGCGTACCTCGTCATGCAGCCCGAGCACCGCCACCGGGCGCAGGCTCTCCTCCTCCAGCACCATCAGGGTACTGGCGTCGGCGGGGTAGTCCCCCACCAGGGTCTCCAGCAGCCGGGCCCAGGCGGCCTGGGCGGGGGCCTCATGGGTCAGCTGGGTAAGCAGGTGGCGCAGGGCCTCGAGGAAGTCGGTCATCGGTGTCACTTAAACAATATCGTTGTCACTATAACAGCATCAGTCGAGTCAAAATAACACTCTTGGGGCATCGCTCTGGGGACTAGGGGGGGATGCCAAGACGCCAGGCCCAGGGTTATCGCCGTTAGTGGGCTCCCGCTGTTGCGGCCCGGGGCTACCCTGGAGGCAGGTCCTCGCGGGGCGCTGTAAACCCTTCCCTGGGCGCTACCGATGCCATCCCTGGCATAGGACCCCCGCTCAGCTCTGCCTCCAGCGCCCCTTGGCAATTCCGGCTCGTCTGCCCTGCTACGCGTGTGATCCCGGGTGGTTGGCATGTCTCTTGCTCTAGGGAAGAGGCAGAGAGCCAAACCCACTCGATGATCAAGGAACGCCATGCTGACTCACGACCAAGAACAGCTGATCGCCGCCACCGCCCCGGTGGTCGCCGAACACCTCGACGCCATTACCCAGCGCTTCTATCCGTTGATGTTCGACCGTTACCCGGAGGTCCAGGCCCTCTTCAACCCGGCTCACCAGGCCAGCGGCGCCCAGCCCCGCGCCCTGGCCGGGGCGGTACTGGCCTATGTGCAGTTGCGCCATGAGCCGGCCCGGGCCCGGGCGGCGCTGGCCACGGCGATCAGCAAGCATGTCTCCCTGGGCATCGCCCCGGAGCAGTACCCCATCGTCGGCGAGTGTCTGATGGCGGCCATCGGCGAGGTGCTGGGCGAGGCCGTGACCCCGGAGATCGCTGGTGCCTGGGGGGCCCTCTACGAGGAGCTGGCGGGGCTGCTGATCGAGCTGGAATCCCACCACTACCACGCCTTCGCCAGTCTCCCCGGCGGCTGGCAGGGCACCCGCACCTTCCGCCTCGCCGAACGCCGCGAGGAGAGCGCGGTGATCACCTCCTTCCTGCTGGAGCCGGTGGACGGCGGCCCGGTGGCGGACTTCCAGCCGGGGCAGTATATCGGCGTCAAGCTGAGCCTGGACGGCGAGACCCACTATCGCCACTACAGCCTCTCCGCCTACCCCAACGGCCGGAGCTATCGCCTCTCCATCAAGCGCGAGCCCGGCGGTCGGGTCAGCGAGCACTTCCATGCACGGATGGCGGTGGGCGATACCCTGGAGCTGCTGCCCCCGGCCGGTGACCTGACCCTGGCGCCCGGCGCCGCCCCGGTGCTGCTGCTCAGCGGTGGCGTGGGCCAGACCCCGATGCTGCCCCTGGCCCGCCAGGCCCTGGAGCAGGGGCGTCGGGTGATCTATGTGCATGCCGCCCGCGACGCCGCCCATCACGCCTTCGCCGGGGAGCTGGCGGATCTAGATGGCGCCTTCCCCCAACTGCTAGATACCACCCTGCTCTATGAAGAGGGCGAGGGGGGCGACTACCGGGGGCGTATCGATCGTGACCTGCTGGCGTCGCTACTGCCCGAGGGGGAGGCGCACTGCTACTTCGTCGGTCCCCAGGGCTTCATGAGCGCGGTGAACGCCCATCTGGAGGCCCTCGGGGTGCCCGTCGAGCGGCGTCACTTCGAGCACTTCGGGCCGGCCCGGCCGCTGGACATGGCGGCCTGAGCGCCTCCGGCGACGCCTTCCCTCCTCGATGACCGGCAGCGGGCCCAGCGTTGAAAACGACGCTGGGCCCGCATCCATTAGTGGCTACGCTTAGTGGATCGACGATTGAACGGTCATTTAATTGCCATCCGATGGACACCTGGCGGCCGTACCATCGTCGCGCTATCCAGTGCTGTCGACTCAACCTGTCCACCGGAGAGAGAACCATGTCGATCACGCGTCGTCGTTTCCTCAAGGGGTCCCTGGCGGCGGGCGCCGCCGCCGCGGCGCCCACCTTCTATATCAACAGCGCCCTGGCCCAGGAGCAGACCCTGCGCATCTATGCCTGGGCCGGCTACTTCACCGATGCCATGCTGGCGGACTTCACCGAGAAGACCGGGATTCGTGCCACCTTCACCCCCTATGGCACCAACGACGAGCTGATGAACTCCCTGCGCGCCACCGACGGCAGCGGCTTCGACGTCATCATGCCCACCGTGGACCGGGTGCCCGGCTACCTGGATTTCGACCTGATCCAGCCCCTGGATACCTCCCGCATCAACTGGGACGGCGCCCTGGAGAGTGCCATCGAGGGCTCCGAGGTGGGCGGTGTGGTGGATGGGCGCCGCTACTTCGCGCCCAGCGACTGGGGCACCGAGGCGATCACCTGGCACCGTCGTTACGCCAATATCGATCGCGCCAGCCTCAGCTATGCGGACCTGTGGAACCCGGAGCATGGCCAGGGGGTGACGGTACGCGGCCACTCCGCCCTGGTGGGCATCGGCCTGTGGCTGGAGCGGGAGGGCCGGCTGCCCTTCCCGTTGCTCGACTCCTACCGCAGCGAGGAGGCGATGCGCGCCAACTTCGACGTCATCCTCGAGGAGGCGGTCAAGCACAAGCAGATGCTGGTGCAGTTCTGGGACACCGAGAACGAGGCCCAGGCCGCCTTCCGTACCAACGGCGCCATCATCGGCCAGACCTGGGACTCCACCGCCTTCCGCCTGCAGCAGGAGGGCGAGGACATCGCCTATGGCGCGCCCCGGGAAGGGGCCCTGGCGTGGATGGAGGGCTTCGTGATTCCCAAGAATGCCCGCAACCCGGACGCCGTCTACGAGCTGATCAACTGGTACTACACCCCCGAGGCGGGGGCCATGTTCGTCGAGGCCACCGGCTACAACTCCACCGCCAAGGGCGCCACCGAGCTGTTGCCGGAGGCCACCCGCCAGTTCTTCACCGACTCCTACACCGAGCAAGACCTGGCCAACCTCTGGTGGTGGCCGATCCAGGAACCCTGGTACGTGGCGCTGCGCAACGAGTATCAGGATCGCTACCTAAGCGCTTGAGCGAGTACTTGAGAGAGTGCTTGAGCGAGCGCCCGAGCGAGCGGCCCCCCGGCGGGGGCCGCTGTCCCATCGGTCGAAGAAGGCAAACGCGCAATGGACGCTAGCGTCGAACTGGATCGGGTGGTGATGCGCTTCGGCGACTTCACCGCCATCGAGGAGACCTCCCTGGCCATCGCCTCCGGCGAGTTCTTCAGCTTCCTCGGCCCCTCGGGCTGCGGCAAGACCACCCTGCTCAATATCGTCAGCGGCTTCCTGACCCCCACCGCCGGAGAGGTACGCATCGGCGGCGAGTCCATGGCCGGGGTCTCGGTGAACCGCCGCCCCACGGCGATGATCTTCCAGAACCTGGCGCTCTTCCCGCTGATGACGGTGTTCGAGAACATCGAGTTCGGCCTCGAGGTGCGCGGCGTCGACCGCAGGACGCGGCGCGCCACCTCGGAGCGACTGCTCGCCCTGGTGGCCCTGGAGGGCAGCGGTCCCAAGAAGGTCACCGAGCTCTCCGGTGGCCAGAAGCAGCGGGTGGCCATCGCCCGGGCCCTGGCGGTGGAGCCCCGGGTGCTGCTGCTCGACGAGCCGCTCTCGGCCCTGGACCTCAAGCTGCGCCAGCATATGCGGGTCGAGCTCAAGGCGATCCAGCGCAAGACCGGCATCACCTTTATCTACATCACCCACGACCAGGGCGAGGCCCTCAACATGTCGGACCGGGTGGCGGTGATGTCGGCGGGGCGACTCCAGCAGGTGGCCGACCCCATGACCCTCTACCGCTCGCCCCAGACCGGCTTCGTGGCCGCCTTCGTGGGCGAGAACAACCGCCTGGAGGCCAAGGTCATCGACCAGGACGGCGAGCGGGTACGCCTGGACGGCGGCGCCCTGGGCGAGCTGAGCGGGCGCGGCACCGCGCCCACGCCCCTGGCCAATGGCGCCGCCGCGACCCTCTACGTGCGCCCCGAGCACCTGCGCCCGGTGGCTCCGGGGCAGGGCCTCGAGGCCACCATCGAGGCGGTGCACTTCGAGGGCGCCTGGGTGATGCTGGAGACGCGGCTCGCCGCCAGCGGCGAGAAGCTGCGGGTGCAGCTGGGCCACGAGCTCTCCCGCCAGCACCTGGAGGCGCTCCAGCCGGGGCGCCATGCCCACTTCGGCTTCGATCCCGAAGACGCGGTGGTGCTGCCCGACGATGGCGGCCCGGCGCTGGACGCGGCCACCGGCGAGGTGATGGAGGACGCCCATGTTTAGGCAGTTGCGGGCACGCTTCGGCGGCCCCTTGGCGGCGGCGATCCTGGCCCTACTGGGGATCTGGCTGATCGTCATGGTCACCTTGCCCCAGCTGCAGATGATCGACTACTCGCTGCGCCCCAACCTGCTGCCGGCCCAGGTCGGTGGGCCCGAGGACGGCTGGACCCTGGCCAACTACGTCACCCTGTTCAACAACGAGATTCACCGGGCGATCTTCTTCAAGACGCTCTGGTCCAGCGTGCTGGTGACCCTGCTGACCCTAGCGGTGAGCTACCCGCTGGCCTACTACCTGGCCAAGCTGGCCAGTCCCCGGCAGGCGGCGCTATGCATCCTGCTGCTGATCATTCCCTTCTGGATCAACGAGATCCTGCGCACCTACTCGTGGTTCATCATCCTGGCGTTTCGCGGCCCGCTCAACGAGGTGCTGATGATGCTGGGGCTGATCGATCGCCCCATCCGCTTCCTCAGCGGCGATGCCGGGGTCATGGTGGGCATGGTTTATGCCTATATCCTGTTCATGGTCTTCCCCATCTACAACGCCATCGAGAGCCTCGACGACAACCAGGTGCGGGCGGCCCGGGACCTGGGCGCCGGCACCCTGCGCACCCATCGGCGCATCATCATTCCCCATGCCAAGCCGGGCATCGCCACCGGCTGCATCATGACCTTCATGCTGGCGGCGGGCAGCTATGCGGTGCCGGCCCTGCTGGGCTCGCCGGGCAGCCGCTGGTTCACCCAGATCATCTACAACTGGTTCTTCGAGGGCGGCAACTGGAACCAGGGGGCGGCCTACGCCTTCCTGCTGCTGGTGCTGTGCATCGGTTTCATGTCGCTGGTGATGAAGCTCTTCAAGGTGGGGCTGGGGGATATCGCCAAATGAGTTCGCAACGACTGATGGGCTGGGCCCTGCGCGGCTATGTGGTGGTGTTCTTCGCCTACCTCTTCCTGCCGCTGCTGGTGATGGCGGCGGCCACCTTCAACGACAGCCGCTTCCCCACCGTGACCCCCTGGGACGGCACCACCCTGCGCTGGTTCGGCGAGCTGGCCAATGACCGGGGCATGTGGCAGGCGCTCACCAACAGCCTGATCGTCGCCGCCGGGGTGCTGGTGGTGGCGGTGCCCATCGGCATCGCCACGGCGCTCTTCCTCAACACGGTGTCGAGCCGCGCCAAGCCCTTCCTCTATGCGCTGATCCTCTCGCCGCTGCTCACCCCGGGGGTGATCATCGGCATCTCGACGCTGATCTTCTGGCGCCAGTGGGGCGTGAGCGGCGGCATCTTCCTCACCGTGCTGGGCCAGGCCACCTTTATCGCCGCCTATGTGATGCTGATGGTCACCGCCCGGCTGCAGCGCTTCGACCGCACCATGGAGCGCGCCGCCCTGGACCTGGGCGCCAGCCAGTGGCAGATGTTCCGGCGCATCCTGCTGCCCTACCTCAAGCCGGCGATCTATTCGGCGGCGGTGATCGCCTTCCTGCAATCCTTCGAGAACTACAACACCACCCTCTTCGTGGTGGGCTATGACACCACCCTCACCGTCTATATCGCCTCCAAGGTGCGCACCGGCCTGACCCCGGCGGTCAATGCCCTGGGGCTGATCCTGATCCTGGTCACGGTGCTGCTGGCCATCGCCTACGAGGTCAAGCGGCGCCGGGAGACCCGGGTGCCCGGCGTCTAGTGACAACTCCCTACGTCGTCGGCGCAAAAAGACGCGGAATCTGGCCGAATGATGGCGACGAAGGCGATAATGCGTCGCTTCGTGCGCAATAAATGGCGTGTTTTGTCATTTTTGCCTGGCGGCTTCGCCCACCATAGGGGCGTGCCTGTCGCCGAACCCAAGCCGATCTCCGCCCTGGGGCCCCTGACAGGCAGGATCCAGGCCCCGGCGGGTCATCCGTCCGTTGCGTGAACGGCTAGTCTCACAGTCTCCGGTTTTCGGGGCTTGCGACACTGTCCGAAGCTCACGGCAACGGCTCGAGGAGCCGAGATGTCCGACCGTCACGACGACCCCAGCCAGGCGGGGCCGCTGAACCCCGCCGCGTTACAGATTCAGCAACAGGGCCTGCTCAAGGGCGCCCACCGCGGCATGACCCTCACCGCCGCGGCCATCATCCTGGCCTTCGTGCTGTTCACCGCCTTCGATACCTCCCTGGCCGGCACCGTCTTCGGCAGCGCCCGGGCCTGGATCGAGAGCACCTTCAGCGCCTACTACATCATCACCCTGGTGTTCCTGATCGCCGTCTGCTTCGGCCTGATGCTGAGCCCCTTCGGCAAGGTGCGCCTGGGCGACGATGACAGCCGCCCGGAGTTTTCCACCTTCGCCTGGATCGCCATGCTCTTCTCCGCAGGTATCGGCATCGGCATCCTCTTCTTCGGCGTCGCCGAGCCGCTCTTCTACCTGGATACCAGCGGCGCCTTCGGCTACCCCAACAACCCCTACGCGGACCTGGCCGGGGCCACCGAGCTGGGCCATGAGCGGGCGGTCTCGGCGCTGGCGGTCACCTACTTCCACTGGGGCTTCCATGGCTGGGCGGTCTATGTGCTGGTGGGGCTGTCGCTGGCCTATTTCGCCTACCGCAAGAAGCTGCCCCTGGCGCTGCGCTCGGCCCTCTATCCGTTTATCGGCGAGCGGATCTACGGTCCCATCGGCCATCTGGTGGATATCCTGGCGGTGTTCGGTGCCGTCTTCGGGGTGGCCACCTCCCTGGGGCTGGGGGTGAGCCAGATCGCCACCGGCCTGGAGCGGCTGTTCGGTATCGATCCGGGCAACCCCACCCAGCTGGCGCTGATCGTCGGCATCAGTGGCCTCTCCATCCTCTCGGCGGTCTCCGGGGTGGGGCGTGGCATCAAGCTGCTCTCCCAGTGGAACATCATCATGTCGGTGCTGCTGCTGGGCTTCTTCCTCTTCGCCGGCCCCACCAGCTGGCTGCTGGGCATGTTCGGTGACTCCCTGGGGCACTACCTGGGCAATTTCGTGCAGATGGGGCTGTGGTTCCCCGAGGAGCCGGGCCCCTCCCAGTGGCAGGGCGACTGGACCATCTTCTACTGGGGCTGGTGGCTGGCCTGGGCCCCCTTCGTCGGGCTCTTTATCGCGCGCATCTCCAAGGGGCGCACCCTGCGCGAGTACATGGCCTGCGTGATGATCATTCCCACCGCCATCATCATCGGCTGGCTCTGCGTCTTCGGTGGCGTGGCCCTGCATCAGGAGCTCGCCGCCGGTGGCGAGGCCGGGCTGATCACCCTGGTGCAGAACTGGAACCTCCCGGCGGCCCTCTACGGCACCATCGATGGCCTGGCGGCCACCCCCTGGCTGGCCTGGGCGGTCTCGGCACTGGCCACCCTGCTGCTGGCCAGCTGGTTTATCACCTCCTCCGACTCCGGCACCCTGGTGATCACCACCATCCTGTCGCTGGGCAATGACGAGCCCTCCCGGCCGATGCGCATCTTCTGGGGCGCGGTGATCGGTGCCGTGGCGGCGGTACTGCTGCTGGCCGGTGGCCTCGGCGCCCTGCAGACCGCCTCCATCGCCGCGGCCCTGCCGCTCAGCGTGGTGATCATCCTGATGACCCTGGGGGTACTCAAGTCGCTGATCCAGAACCCCGCCGCGGTACGCCGTCGGCGACGTGCGGCCCGGGCCGCCGCCACCGGGCAGGACTGACGCCATGCGCCTGGCGTATGCGGGCCCATTGCCGGAGACCGTCGGTTTCCTGCTGGTGCCGGGCTTCTCGATGATGGCCTTCTTCTCGGCGGTGGAGCCGCTGCGCATCGCCAACCGCATCAGCGGCCGGCCGCTCTTCGATTGGACCCTGATCAGCGAGGGCGGCGGGCCGGTCACCGCCTCCAACGGCATGACACTGATGAGCGACCAGGCCATCGGCGAGGTGCACCACCTGCCCTCGCTGGCGGTATGCAGCGGCTTCGCGCCGGAGGCGCACCTCAGCCGGCCCTTGATGGCCTGGCTGCACCGCCTGGACCAGGCCGGCTGCGTGCTGGGTGGCCTGGACACCGGCTGCTTCCTGCTGGCGGCGGCGGGCCTGCTGGAGGGCGAGCGGGTCACCCTGCACTGGGAGAGCCTGCCCGCCTTCCGCGAACGCTTCCCCGGGGTGCCCACCTCCGACGAGCTCTTCGAGCTGGGCCGCCGGCGCTTCTCCTGTGCCGGCGGCGCCGCCGCCATGGACATGGCCCTGGAGGTGATCGGCCGGCGCCACGGGGCGCGGCTGGCCGTCGATGTCTCCGAGCAGCTGATCCACGAGCGCATCCGCACCCGCAGCGACCAGCAGCGCATGACATTGGCGCGGCGCCTGGGCACCCACAAGCGGCATCTGGTGGAGGCGGTGGCACTGATGGAGCGCCACCTGGAGGAGCCGCTGAGCCTCGCCGAGGTGGCCCGGCGCGGTGGTGTCTCGCCGCGCCAGCTGCAGCGCCTCTTCGACCAGGAGCTGGGCTGCTCGCCCCGCCACTACTACCTCAAGCTGCGCCTGGAGCGGGCCCGCCGTCTGCTCGACGAGACCGAGCTGGATATCCTCTCGGTGGGCCTGGCCTGCGGCTTCACCTCCAGCTCCAGCTTCTCCCGGGCCTTCCGGGGCTTCTACGGCCACTCGCCGCGTCAGGCGCGGCGGGGCCCCGGCTGACCCCGGGGCGGCGACGCCCGAGCCACTCCCCGATACACTGGGGAAAAGCCCCTCGGAGAACGGCCATGGCATCCTCACCCCACCCCCAAGATCCCCACCGCTGGCTCGAGGCGGTGGATGACCCGGCGGCCCTGGCCTGGGTGCGGGAACACAACGCCGAGACCCTGGCCCGGCTGACGGCGGATGCCGGCTTTACGGCGCTGCGCGACGACCTGCTGGCGATCCTCGAGGCCGAGGATCGCATCCCCTTCGTGGTGCGCCGCGGCCCCCATTACTACAACTTCTGGCAGGATCGGGCCCATCCCCGGGGCCTCTGGCGGCGCACCCCGGTGGCGGAGTACGCCAAGCCGCAGCCGGCCTGGGAAGTGCTGATCGACCTGGACGCCCTCAACGCCGCCGAGGGCGAGAACTGGGTGTGGCACGGCGCCCATTGCCTGCGGCCCCGCGACGCGGACGCGCCCTGGCGGCACTGCCTGATCAGCCTCTCCCGGGGCGGGGCCGATGCCGACGTGACCCGGGAGTTCGACCTGGTGGAGAAGCGCTGGGTGGACGACGGCTTCCAGCGCCCCGAGGCCAAGGGCGGGGTCGGCTGGATCGATCGCGACAGCGTCTACGTCTACACCGATTTCGGCGCGGGCTCGCTGACCGCCTCGGGCTACCCCAGGGTGGTCAAGCGCTGGCGGCGGGGCACGCCCCTGGCGACGGCCGAGACGCTGTTCGAAGGGCAAGCGGATGATCTCTCCGTCGCCGCCGTGCACGACCCGACCCCCGGCTTCGAGCGCGACTTCATCAGCCGCGCCAGGGCCTTCTATGCCAGCGAGCTCTACCTCCGCGAGGCCGATGACCAACTGCGGCGCATCGAGGTGCCCGACTCCGCCCACAAACAGGTGCATCGCGATTGGCTGCTGATCGAGCCGCGCGAGCCCTGGGAACTGGCCGGGACCACCCATCCGGCGGGCAGCCTGCTGGTCGCCGACTTCGCGGCCTGGCTGGCCGGCCGGCGCGAGGTGACGGTGCTCTTCACCCCCGAGGCGGGACGCTCCCTGACGGACGTCACCTGGACCCGCCATCACCTGGTGCTCAATGTGCTGGAGCACGTGCGCAACCGCCTGGAGGTGCTGACCCCCGGGGCCGACGGTTGGCGCCGGGCGCCCCTGGCCGGCGTCCCCGCGGCGGGCAGCCTGAGCGTCGCCGCCGTGGACGAGCAGGAGAGCGACGAGTTGTTCCTGGTGGCCAGCGATTACCTGACCCCCACCACCCTGTACCACGGTCGGGTCGGCGAGCCGCTCACCCCGCTCAAGCGGGCCCCGGCGCGGTTCGCGGCCGAGGAGTTCGCGGTCACTCAGCACTTCGCCACCAGTGCCGACGGCACCCGTGTCCCCTATTTCCAGGTGGCGCGGCGCGACCTCGCGCCCCATGGCGACCACCCGACCCTGCTCTACGGCTACGGCGGTTTCGAGGTATCGCTGCTGCCCGCCTACAGCCCCGGGGTAGGGCGCGGCTGGCTGAGTCGGGGCGGAGTCTATGTGGTGGCCAATATCCGTGGCGGCGGCGAATACGGCCCCGAGTGGCACCAGGCGGCACTCAAGGAGAAGCGCCCCCGGGCCTTCGAGGACTTCGCCGCCGTGGCCGAGGACCTGATCGCCCGGGGCGTCACCTCGCCGCGGCGCCTGGGCATCCAGGGCGGCTCCAATGGCGGCCTGCTGGTGGGCAACATGCTGGTGAGGTATCCGCGGCTGTTCGGCGCCGTGGTCTGCCAGGTGCCGCTGCTCGATATGCGCCGCTACCACGAGCTGCTCGCCGGCGCCTCCTGGATGGCCGAGTACGGGGACCCGGACGGCGACGACTGGGAGGCCTTCCTGCGCGACCTCTCTCCCTACCACAACCTGGACCCGGCGGTGGCCTACCCGCCGACGCTGCTGATGACCAGCACCCGGGACGACCGGGTCCATCCGGGCCATGCCCGCAAGATGCTGGCGCGGCTGCACGAGCTGGGCCAGCCGGCGCTCTACTACGAGAACCTCGAAGGCGGCCACGGCGGCGCCGCGGACAATCCCCAGCGGGCCCAGATGCAGGCCCTGGCCTTTACCTTCCTGTGGCAGACCCTGGCGGGGGACTAGCCCAGGGTCACCCGCTTGGGTTCCAGATAGGCCGCGAGTCCCGCCTCGCCGAGCTCGCGGCCGATGCCGCTGCCCTTCATGCCGCCCCAGCTGGCGTGGGGCGGCGCCACCTGGTCGCAGTTGATCCAGACGTTGCCCACCTCCAGGCGCCGGGCGATGGCCTCGGCTCGCCCCGGATCGCCGCTGACCACGCTGGCGGCCAGGCCGTAGTCGCTGTCGTTGGCCAGGGCGATGGCCTCCTCGTCGCTGGCGAAGCGCCGCGCACAGAGCAGTGGCCCGAAGATCTCCTCCCGCCACAGCCGGCTGGTGGTCGGCACCTCGCGATAGAGGCGCGGGGCCACGAAGCAGCCCCGCGCGGGCAGGGCGAGCGCCGGGGTCTCGCTCGGCAGCCCTTCGGCCTCGGCCAGGGCCAGATAGTCCCGCACCCGGTCGCGCTGGGCGGCGTTGACCAGGGGGCCCATCTCGGTCTCCGCGGCCAGGGGATCACCCAGGCGCAGGGCGCCCATGGCCGCGTCGATGGCCGCATAGAGGGCGTCCGCCAGGCGTTCGTGGACCAGCAACCGGCTGGTAGCCGAGCACATCTGGCCGGCGTTGTAGCAGATGCCGGCCATCACCAGGTCCCGGGCCCGGGCCAGGTCGGCGTCCTCGGTGACCAGGATCGGCGACTTGCCGCCCAGCTCCAGGGAGACCGGCCGCACCCCGTGGGCGGCGGCCCGCATCACCGCCTCGCCCACCGGGTTGCTGCCGGTGAAGGAGAGCTTGTCGATGCCCGGATGGCGGCTCAGCGGTGCGCCGATGCCCTGGCCGTCGCCATGCAACAGGTTGACCACCCCCGGGGGCAGGCCCGCCTCCCGGACGATCTCCGCCAGGGCGCGTTCCGGCAGGGGCGTGACCTCGGAGGGCTTGAACACCACCGTGCAGCCGGCGGCCAGCGCCGGGGCCAGCTTCCAGGCGCTGCTGACCAGGGGGAAGTTCCAGGGGGTGATCAGCCCCACCACGCCGATGGGCTCCCAGTAGCGCCGGGCCGTCAGGCCGTCGATGCCGCCGTCGTCGCGCTGCCCCTGGCGCTCGCCCAGGGCGCGGGCCCGGGTGGCGTAGTAGCGGTAGCAGGCGATGGCGTCATCCAGGTCCTGGCGCGCCTCGGCGAGCGGCTTGCCGTTGTTGCGGCTCGATAGTGCGGCCAGCGCCCCGCGGCGCCTCTCGAGCCCCGCGGCGATGGCGTCCAGGGCATCGCCGCGGCGTGCCTCGGGGGTCGCCCGCCAGCCGGGCAGGGCTCGGCGGGCGGCGGTCACCGCCGCCTCCACGTCGGCAGGATCGCCGGCGGTCACCTCGCCGATCGCCACCTCTCGGTAGGGATCGATCAGGGGGTGGCGCGCCCTGGCTTGGCTGGCCACCCAGGCGTTGGCGATGAATTGCTCGGTCAGGACGTGCATCGGCCGCTCCTCGCTCAGCGAATGGGTAGCCAGCGGCGCCGGGTCGGGCGCATGCCGGGGAAGTTCAGCTCCACCAGGCGCAGCACCAGGGTCAACACGATGGTGGTGGCCAGGTAGATGCCGGCGATCAGCAGCAGTGGCTCGTAGACCAGGAAGGTCTCGTCGCGAATGATATTGGCCGCCTGCAGCAGGTCCATCAGGGCGATGGTGGAGACCAGCGGTACCGACTTGAGCAGCAGGATCATCTCGCCGGTCAGGGTCGGCAGGCAGAGCTGGATGGCCCGGGGCAGCCACAGCCGATAGAGCACCTGGAAGCCGGAGAGGCCGAAGGCGCGGCCGGCCTCCAGCTCGCCCCGGGGCACGCTCTGCATGGCGCCGCGGATCACCTCGCCGGAGTAGGCGCCGACGCTGAGGATGAAGGTCAGGGCGCCGAAGAAGAAGGGGTCGCGCAGCAGCGGCCAGAAGACGCTGTCGCGGATGCCCGGGACCCCCTCCAGCAGCCGGCCCACCCCATAGTAGAAGAAGAACAGCTGCACCAGCAGCGGGGTGCCGCGAATCACGGTGGTAAAGGCCCAGGCCAGCCAGGCCAGGGGACGCGGGCCGCGCAGCCGGGCCAGGGCCACCGCCACGGCGAGGAGCAGGCCGCCCACCGCCGAGACCAGCAGCAGCCACAGGGTATTGACGAAGCCCTCCCACAGGTAGGCCTGGTAGAAGGGGTCGCTCAGCCAGGAAAAGTCCATCTCAGGCCTCCGTGGGTTGGCCGCGGCGCACATGACGCTCGAGGCGGGCGAAGAGCGCCGTGGAGGTCAGGGTCATCAGCAGGTAGATGACGCCGGCGGCGGCATAGAAGAGGAAGTAGGCACGGCTGCTGGCGGCGGCCTGCTGGATGGTGAAGAACAGCTCGTTGAAGCCGATCACGCTGATCAGGGCGGTGTCCTTGATCAGGATCAGCCAGAGGTTGGACATGCCCGGCAGGGCATTGGGCAGCATCCCGGGCAGCACGATGCGGTGGAAGCGCGTCCAGCGCGAGAAGCCATAGGCATCGGCGGCCTCCAGCTGGCCCCGGGGAATGGCCAGGATGGCGGCGCGGAACACCTCGGTCATGTAGGCCCCCTGGACGAAGGCCAGCACGCCCACGGCGGTGGCGAAGCCGGTGATCTGCACGGCGCCGGCCATGCCGAGCCGGTCCAGCAGGGCGTCCAGGGCCTGGGCGCCGGCATAGTAGAGCAGGATGATCAGCAGCAGCTCGGGCACCGCGCGGATCAGGGTGGAGTAGGCGGTGGCCAGGCCGCGCAGGGGCGCCCAGGGGCTGAGTCGGGCGCCGGCCCCCAGCAGCCCGAGCAGCAGGCCGATGGCGTAGGCCAGCACGGCGATCTGCACCGTGGTCAGGGCCCCGGCCAGGATGGGACCGGCCCAGTCGCCGAGCCCCTCCGGTGTCATCGAAGTCATGGTGGAACCTTTCCTCGGTCACGCGACGAAGTCCCCCGGCGCTGCTGGCGCCGGGGGGCATGGCAGCCGTTGATGGCTCAGTCGTAGACGCAGACGTCGGTGTCCAGGAACTGCTCGGAAAGCTCGCCGCAGGTGCCGTCCTCGATCACCGCGGCGATGGCGGCGTTCAGGGCCTCGCGCAGATCGTCGTCCTCCTGGCGCAGGCCGATACCGATGCCCTCCCCGTAGGCCTCGTGGCGGGGCGCGGTGGCCTTGACCTCGAAGTTCGCTGCCTCGTCCCGGTCGAGGAACTGCAACATGGCGATCTCGTCGGCGAGGACCAGGTCCAGGCGACCGGCCAGGAGGTCGTTGTTGACCTGCTCCGCCTGGTCATAGAGACGGATGTCCACGCCGCTGTCGCGCAGCTCGCGGCGCGCATAGGTGGCGTTGGTGGTGGCGCTCTGCACCCCCATGATCAGGCCGTCCAGGCCGTCGGGGATGTCCAGCGCCAGGTCGCTGGCCGCCACATAGGCGCCGGGGGTGAAGTAGTAGGGGCGGGTGAAGTCGATGACCCGCTGGCGCTGCTCGGTGATCGACATGGAGTTCATGATCATGTCGATACGCCCGGCGTTGAGGGAGGGAATGATGCCGCTCCAGCCGGTGGGGGCGATCTCGCAGTCGCGACCCATGGCGTCGCAGATGGCATTGGCCAGCTCCACCTCGAAGCCGGTCCAGTCGCCGCTGGCGGCGCGGTAGGTGAAGGGCGGGTAGGGCTCGCCGGAGATACCCACCTTGAGGGGGGCGTCGGCCTGGGCGGTGAGGCTGAGGCCCAGGGTGGCGGCGGTGGCGATCATCAGGGGGAATTTCATGGTCTTCTCCTGTCGTTATGGTTGGTGGAGCGTTCAGGCCGCGGGCGCCACGAAGTGGCGGCAGCGGGGATCCTCGAAGACGTCTTGTGGGGCCCCGGAGGCGGCGATGCGCCCCTGGTCGAGATAGACCAGCTGGTCGGAGACCTCGCGGGCGAAGTGCATCTCGTGGGTGACCAGCAGCATGGTGCGACCCTCGTCGGCCAGGCCGCGGATCACTCCCAGTACCTCGTTGACCCGCTCCGGGTCGAGGGCCGAGGTGGGCTCGTCGAAGAGCAGCAGGCGCGGTTCCATGGCCAGGGCGCGGGCGATGGCCACCCGCTGCTGCTGGCCGCCGGAGAGGAAGGCGGGGTAGGCGTCGCGCTTGTCGGCCATGCCGACTCGCTCCAGGTAGTGCTCGCCGAGGGCGGTGGCGCGCCGGCGGGAGAGTCCCTTGACCCGCATGGGGGCCTCGATGACGTTGCCCAGCACGCTGAGGTGGGGCCAGAGATTGAACTGCTGGAAGACCATGGTCACCTTGGCGCGCAGCCGCTGCAGCTGGCGCCGATCCAGGCCGATGATGTCGCCCTGGGGATTGCGGGCGAAGCGAATCGCCTCATCCGCAATCGCCAGTTCGCCGCGGTCGGGGCGTTCCAGCAGGTTCATGCAGCGCAGCAGGGTGCTCTTGCCGGAGCCGCTGGCGCCGATGATGGAGGTGACGGTGCCTTCGGGGACGCTCAGGGAGACGCCCTTGAGCACCTCCAGGTCGCCATAGCGCTTGATCAGGTGGTCGGCCACCACCGCATCGGCGGTGGCGGCCCGGGGACGGAGGGGAAGCTCGAGTGATGATGTCATAGGCAATCGGCCTCCGGGGCCGCGGTGGGTGACAGGGCAGGCGGGGCGCCGGCATCGCGGGCGCGCTCCGCACAGGCCGCCAGGCGTCGACAGGCGTCGGCGAGGCGTTCGGCCTCCACGGTCAGGCTGAGGCGCACGAAGCCCGCCGCCGAGGGCCCGAAGGCCTCGCCGGAGAGCACCGAGATGCCCTCCTCGTCGAGCAGGCGGTCGGCGAAGGCCTGGGAGGAGAGACCGGTGGCGCGGATATCCACCATCAGGAACATGCCCGCCGGCGGGCGGATCGCCGTGACCGCCGGGCTCTCGGCCAGGGCCGCGCAGGCGGCGTCGCGGCGGCCCCGGTAGACCTCGCGCATCGCCTGCAGCTCGACGGGCGGCGCGGTCAGGGCCTCGCAGGCGGCGTCCTGGATGAAGTCGGGGCAGCCGTAGAGCATGCACAGCGCCAGGTGGGTCAGGTGTTGGATCAGCGCCTCGGGGCCCAGCACCCAGCCCAGGCGCCAGCCGGTCATGGCGTGGGACTTGGAGAGGCTGCTGATCACCACGCAGCGCTCGGCCATCCCTGGCAGGCCGGCGGGGCAGAGGTGCTCGCCCTCGAAGATCAGCTCGGCATAGACCTCGTCGGAGATCAGCCAGAGGTCGTGACGTTGGCACAGGGCGGCGATCGCCGCCCAGGTCTCGGCGTCGATCAGCTGGCCGGTGGGGTTGTGGGGGCTGTTGAGCAGGATGGCCCGGGTGCGCGGGGTGAGGGCCGCCTCCAGGGCCGCCGGGTCGAGGCGGAAGTCCGCCTCGCCGCTCAGCGGCACCTGCACCAGCTCGGCACCGGTGGCGCGCAGCACCGCCTCGTAGGTGACATAGCTGGGCTCGGGGACCAGCACCTCGTCGCCGGGATCGAGCAGGCACTGGGCGGCGGCATAGAGGCCGCACTGGGCGCCGGCCATGACGATGACGTTGTCCGGGCCCGCGGCGATGCCCCGGCGCCGGTAGCCGTCGGCGATGGCCTGGCGCAGCGCCAGCTTGCCCTGCACGTCCGAATAGTGGGTGGCGCCGCCGCGCAGGCTGGCCACGGCGCTCTCGACGATGGGCGCCGGGGTGGCGAAGTCGGGGTCGCCCACCGAGAGCACGGTGATCTCCTCGCCGGCGGCCTGGCGGGCCAGGGCGCGGTAGTGGATATCCCAGGCCGCGGCCCCGTCGCCGGCGATGCGGTCGGTCAGTCGGGAGTAGCGCATATCAGGGCTCCTTGGTTGTGTTGGCGTGGTGCTCACAGGGCCTGGGTCCAGG
Organism: Halomonas sp. 328; assembly: GCF_015645095.1. GTDB lineage: Bacteria > Pseudomonadota > Gammaproteobacteria > Pseudomonadales > Halomonadaceae > Bisbaumannia. The sequence continues at coordinate 27,068 of NZ_JADOTW010000019.1, read as the reverse complement.
CGGCGGCATCGACCTCGATCAGCAGCGGCGAGGCCGCCTCGTCGAGCCGGCCGAGGGCCTCGCCCAGGGCGGCCGGGTCACCCACCGCCCGGTAGCGGCAGGCGTAGGCCGCGGCCAGGCCGGCGAAGTCCGGTGGCGCCAGGTCGACGCCGAGCCGGGGCACCTCGTGCATGGCCATGTAGCGGCGAATCTCGTCGTAGCCCTGGTTGTTCCAGATCACCACCGCCACCGCCTGGCCCAGGTCGCGGGCGGTGGCCAGCTCGCCGAGCACGAACTGCAGGCCGCCGTCGCCCACCAGGGCGACCACCGGCCGCTCCGGGCAGGCCAGGGCGGCACCCAGGGCCGCCGGCAGGCCGTAGCCCAGGGTGCCGTAGCCGGTGGCGGCATTGAACCAGCGCCGCGGCGCCGGCAGCGAGGCGAGGAAGTTGCCGGCATAGACCGGCCCGGTGGAGTCGCCCACCAGGATCGCCTCGGGCAGCGCCGCCCGCAGGCTGGCATAGAGGGGCACATAGGGGGCCAGCTCCGGGTCCGCCTCGAGGGCCAGGGCGTCGCGCACCGCCGCGGCGCGGCCATCGTCGGCGCGCGCCGGCAGGGCCTCGGCCAGGTCCTGCATCACCTGGCCCACGTCGGCCACCAGGGCCAGGTCGGCGGCCTGGTTGCGGGCCAGCTGCTGGGGGGCGATATCCACCCGGATCAGCCGCCCGTCGAGGCGGAAGCCATTGTCGAACACCAGGTCATAGTCGGTCTCGCCCAGCTCGGTGCCCAGCGCCAGCACCACATCGGCCTCGGCGGCCAGGCGGCGCGCAGCGGGCAGGCTGGCGGTGGCGCCCAGGTCCAGGGGGTGATCCTGACCCAGTACCCCCTTGGCGTTGATGGTGGTCAGCACCGGCGCCTGCAGGCGCTCCACCAGGGCGCGGGCCGCTTGGGGGGCATCGGCACAGCCGCCGCCCAGCAGCAGCAGGGGGCGCTCGGCGCCGGCCAGCCAGTCGGCGGCCTGGGCGATGGCCGCCGCCGGGGCCGCCGGCGGATAGACCCGCAGCGGGCGCGGCGCCGGGGCCTCCAGGGGCGCAGCCAGCAGGTCCAGGGGGATCTCGATATGCACCGGCCCCGGGCGGGCGCCCTGGAAGATCGCGAAGGCTCGCCCCAGCACCTCCGGCAGCGCCGCCGGGTCGAGCAGGGTGTGGCTGAAGACGCTGACCCCGGCCAGGGTCTCGCGCTGGCCGGGCAGCTCGTGGAGCCGGCCCTGGCCGCGGCCCAGGGTATCGCGACGGTTGACGCTGGAGATCACCAGCATGGGGATGGAGTCGGCCAGGGCCTGCCCCATGGCGGTGGCGATATTGGTCATGCCGGGGCCGGTAATGATAAAGCAGGCGGCGGGCTTGCCGCTGGCCCGGGCATAGCCGTCGGCCATGAAGCCGGCGCCCTGCTCGTGGCGCGGGGTGACGTGGCGGATGGCGCTGTCGCCCAGGCTACGGTAGAGCTCGATGGTATGCACCCCGGGAATCCCGAAGGCGGTATCGATGCCGTACGCCTCCAAGAGCCGCAGTAGATAGCTGGCACAGGTCTGGTTCATCGCGGGGTCTCCTCGTCGACCGGGGATACCGGGTCGGGCAGGCCACCGAAGGGCGGGCGCCCCAGGACCCGCTCCACCATGGGCAGGAAGTGGCTCAGCGGCAGGGTGTCGTAGTCGGGATCGAAGCTGGTCTGGTCCCAGTCGTCGCAGAAGCGCACGGTGCGCGCATAGGCGGGGTGATCCCGGTAGGCCTCCCGGGCGTGGCGATCGAGGCCGAAGTAGTGGCGATAGTGGTAGCCCTGGAAGAGCTCGTGGTGACGAATCATCCAGGCATTGAGCGGGTCGATAAAGGGCTCGAGGATGGCCGCGGCGATCTCGGCGTGGTTGGCCGGGGCCAGGTCATCGCCGATATCGTGGAGCAGGGCGCAGACCACCATCTCCTCGTCGGCGCCGTCGCGCAGCGCCCGGGTGGCGGTCTGCAGGCAGTGCTCGTAGCGGTCCACCGGGTAGCCGTGGGTGTCCCCGGCCAGGTTGTTCAGGTGGGCCAGCACCCGGCGCGGCGCATCGGCCACATAGTCGCGGAAACGGGCATCGATCAGCGCCCAGTCGTCGCGCTGGGCCTCGCCGAAGTGGCGGAAACGGGCCTGGGTCATGCGGGCTCTCCTTGGGCAAGGGGCTCGGCCTGGCGGCGCAATACCCGGCGGCGGCTGGCGGTGCTGTCGCGATCCACGTAGCCCTGGCGCAGGTGGCGCACGCCGCCGGCCAGCTGATAGGCGCGCCGGCCGTGGAACAGCCGATAGTTGTCCATGATCAGCATCTGTCCCGGCGCCAGCTTGAGGTGCAGGGTCAGCTCGTCGCCGGTGATCAGCTCATAGAAGGCGCGGCGGGCGGCGTAGTAGGTGTCCAGCGTCTCGGGGGCCAGGGCCGGCACCCGTTCGGTGCGGTTGGAGTAGCGCACCCGCACCGGCTCGCCCTGGCGATCCAGCTCGATCAGCGGCCCCTCGCTCTCCAGGTGGGTGGTGTCGTCCCGGTAGCGGAAGCCCGGGCGCACCCGGGTCAGGCAGTCGAAGGCCACGGGGTCGCGCTCGCGCAGCCGGCGCGCCGCCATATAGCCGTCCACCAGGGTGTTGTCGCCGCCCTCGGCGGCATTGCTCAGGCAGTGCAGCCAGATATAGCCGGGGATGGGGTCCCGGTAGGGGTTGTCGGTGTGCGGTTCCAGGCCGCGCTGGGTCATGGTCAGGTCGTAGGCATCGGCCACCGACTTGACGTCGGCGATGCCGCCCCAGTTGGTGCGCCGCAGCGGGCCGATGCGGTCGATCAGCGGGCGCATGCCATCCTCCTCGGCGGGGACCCCGGAGACCAGCACGAAGCCGTCCCGGTGCAGTGCCTCCAGCAGCGCCAGCAGGGCGCCGTCGTCGTTCAGGGCGGCGGCGAAGTCGGCCCGGGGGCTAGGGGCGCCGGCGGCGTCCCAGAGCCGCCGGGGCGGATCGATGGGCGCCTCGAGCAGCTCCGCCAGCGGCACCTCGCAGCGGTGGCCATCGCTGAAGCGCAGTGCCAGGCCGGCGCCGCTGACCTCGGCGGCTTCGAGGCGCAGGTCCAGGGGCAGCTCGGCGGCCTCGATCAGGCGCTGGCCGGTGCGCGGGTCCCGGGTCTGGGGATCGGGGCTGCGTTCGCGCAGCCACAGGGCGGTGAACTCCCGCGATTGGTCCCGATGGTCGAGTACCAGGCGTTGGCCCTGGGCCCGGAGCCTGACGTGGGTCATGACGGCGTCTCCACAAGATTCGGTCACTGGCATTGGCGTGAGTGCTTATTACCTTATCCGTGGTTTCGCCCCTGGACTTGATTAAATTGGCCATATCCTTGAACTTATTGGCCATGATGGAACCCTATCCCGACGAATGGCCCTATCCGCGTCCCGACTCGCCGCCCCTGCTGACCCCCGAGGAGGCCGAGCACACCCTGGATGTCTGGCTGGTGCCCAAGTTCTCGATGCTGACCCTGTTCTGCCTGCTGGAGCCGCTGCGGGTGGCCAATCGCTTCGGGCGCGACCTCTTCGCCTGGCGGCTGCGCTCCGCCACCGGCCAGGCGGTGGTGGCCAGCAACGGGGTGCGTATCGACGTGGACGGCCCCCTCGAGACCCTGGCCGACGATGCCGGCCTGATCGTGGTCTCCTCCTACGAGGCGGAGCTGACGGTGGGGGCGGCGGAGCGCGCCGTACTGCGGCGCATCGCCGCCCATGGTGGCTGGCTGGGGGGGCTGGACACGGCGCCCTTTATCCTCGCCCGGGCGGGGGTGCTGGAGGGGCACCGGGTGGCCCTGCACTGGGAGAGCGTGCCGGCCTTTCGCCAGGAGTTTCCTCACCTGGCCATCAGCCAGGCCCGCTACGAGTTCGGTAGCGAGCGCCTGACCGGCTCCGGGGGCTCGGCCAGCATCGACATGATGCTGGACTGGATCGAGCGGGCCTACGGGCCGGCCCTGGCCAATGCGGTGGGGCGCCAGCTGGTCCACCAGCGGGCCCGGGGCGAGGCCTCCCTGGCGCAGCGTCATCTCTACGAAGAGCTGCCGCGCAGCGTGGTGCGGGCCCTGGCGGTGATGGAGGCCAACCTGGCCCAGGCGCTGCCGATCCCCGAGGTGTGTCGCCTGGTGGGCCAGTCCCAGCGCCAGCTGACGCGGCTGTTCATGGCCCACTTCGGCGAGAGCCCCAAGCAGTGCTATCTGGGCCTGCGCCTCGACCAGGCGCGGCGCATCCTCGCCGATAGCCGCTGCCGGGTCACCGAGGCGGCCCTGGCCGCCGGCTTTACCCAGCCGGCGCACTTCTCGCGGGCCTATCGGCAACGCTTCAACGAGGCTCCGAGCACCACCGCCGAGCGGGGCTCGCTGGATCCCCCGCGTTAGCCGTTGTGTTCCGGATCGAGCCGCCGGCGGCGCCGGGCGCGCTGGATCATCCGGTAGCGGGAGCGCACTTCGTCCCGCTCCAGGTAGCAGCCCTGCAGCCAGCGCCGGCCGCCGCCCCCGGCGAAGGCGTCCCGGGCATGCAGCAGCCGGCGGTTGTCGAAGATCACCAGGTCCCCCGGGGCATAGTCGAAGCGCAGGGCGAACTGCGGCTCATGGAGCAGGGCCTGCAGCGCCATCAGTGCCTCATAGGCGGACTCCACCGCCTCGAAGGGGGCCTGCAGCGGGCCGCGCAGGAAGTCGGCGATACGCACCTCCTGCAGTTCGCCGCGCTCGTCCAGGCCGATCATGGGGGCATGCCAGACATGATCGGTGGTGCGGGCGGTATTGGCGAAGCACCAGCGCTGGCGGGTCAGGGTGGCGAAGGCCTCGGGATGTCGGTCGCGCAGCGCCTCGGCCACGGCGAAGCCGTCGAGCATCACCGCCTGGCCCCCCGCCACGTCGTTCTCCAGGCAGTGCAGCAGCTGCAGCCCCGGCTGGTACTCCCGGGTGGGCAGGTCCACATGGGGCGGCAGAGCGATGGAGGTATAGGCATTGGAGTCCGGGTCGGGCTTGGCGCGCACGTCGAAGAGGGTGCCGAAGTTGGTGGCCCGCAGCGGGCCGATGCGCGCGGCGATCTCGGCCAGGGAGCCCGGCGTGGTGGGCAGGCCGCGCAGGCGCACCAGCCCCTTGCCGAGCACGCTCTCCAGGGCCGGGGCGAGGATCGCCTCCTCGGCCTCGCCGGCCGGCTCGGCGTCGAGCAGGCCGCTGGCGTCGAGGCTGTCGGGGCTGGCCCCGGGGCCGCCCAGCCAGGTCGTTACCGGCACCAGGGGGGCCTCCTGGGTGGCGCCGTTGTCGTAGTCGTGGGCGCGCAGCCAGCCGGGGTGAAAGCGCAGCACGCGCGCCTCGGGGGCGAAGGTGACGCAGAGGGCGCCGGCGGCGCCCACCTCGGCGGCGCCGATCTCCGGCCAGGCGGGCAGGGTGGAGAGGTCGAGGATACGCTCCCGGGTGGCGGGATTGACGGTGCTCTCGTCGGCCGCGTTCTCGCGCAGCCAGATGCCGTGGTAGCGGCTCACGCGACCGTCGCTCCAGCCCAGGGTCACCACCCGGGCGTCGTGGGTGACGGAGCGGATCTCGGCCTCGATGGGCCAGGCGTCGTAGTCCGGGGTAAGCGGCAGCGTCGGGGACGAGAGCGAATTCATAAGGACCTCTCCGGGGGGGGATGGAAGGTCCTAGCTTGCCGATTGCCCGCCGAGGAAAAGCGGCGCCATTCGACGCCGACTATGCACGATTCGACAGCCCGGCCTAGTACCACGCAAGGATCCGGCGTAAGCGCCATTCGACGCCCCGGCTAAAGCAGGCACCATTCGACAGCCCGGCTTAAGCGCCATTCGATAGCCAGGCCCGATCCTGCTGGCGTCGCAGCTGGCTGGGGGTGAGGCCGTGGCGCTGGCGAAAGGCGCGGGTAAAGCTGGAGGCGGAGGCGAAGCCACAGGCCTGGGCGATTTCCAGCACCCGGTGGGAGGTCTCCAGCAGCAGGCCATGAGCGTGATCCAGGCGCAGCCCCAGGTAGTGATCCCGGGGCGAACACGCCAGGTAGCGCAGGAAGAGCCGCTCCAGGCCACGCCAGGAGAGTGCCAGGCGCCGGGCCAGATCGGCGATGGCCAGGGGCGACTCCAGGTTGGCCTCCATCAGGCCGATGGCACGGCGCAGTTCCAGGGGCAGGTGGGGCGGTACGGCGGGACGCTGGCGGCTGGCGGGCAGGCGCCCCCGGGCATGCACCAGCTGGGCGTTGACCCGGGCCGCCAGGGCCTCGCCGTGGCGGCGTCGCACCAGGTCCAGGGCCATGTCGATGGCGGCGCTGCCGCCGGCACAGGAGAAGCCTCGGGCATCCACCTCGTAGAGGGACTCCACGGCGTCGACCCGCGGGAAGCGGCGGCGGAAGTCGGGCAGGCTCTCCCAGTGCAGGGTCACGGTCCGGTCATCGAGCAGCCCCGCCGCGGCCAGCGCCACGCAGCCGGTGTCCATGCCGCCCAGCACGCAGCCCCGGGCCGCCCGCTCGCGCAGCCAGCCCAGCAGGGCCGGGGTCAGGGCCGCCTCGGGGGCGAAGCTGGCGCAGACCGCCAGGCTGGGGAAGTCCGGGGCCTGCGCCAGGGCCAGCTCGACCCCCAGGGACATGCCGTTGCTGGCCGTCACCGGGGCACCGTCCAGGCCGATCAGGTGCCAGCGGAACAGCTCGCGGCCCGCCATGCGGTTGGCGATCCGCAGCGGCTCGATGGCGGAGAAGAGCGCCACCATGGCGAAGCGCGGCAGCAGCAGGATACCGATGGGTTCCGGCTCGGGGCCGGCGTAGTGGAGTCGCATCGGGCGTCGTCGTCGGCTCGGGGGCCCCATTATGGGAGCCCGGGGATCGCACCGGCAAACCCGGCTGCCGAGGGTCTGCGTCAAAATGCCACTTTCGTCTTATGTTTTGCAGGAATATTTTTCGTTGGCTAACTAAATAGCACGCCATCGTGCCGCGCTGTCGAGACCGCGACCGGCAGGGTTCCGCCCGGCCGGCCCCTGGCCCCCGCCAGTGCGGCCGTCCCCCCTGCCAACGAGAGTCTCGCTATGACCCTGAGTCCCCGTCCCGGCTGGCGGCGCCTGGTACCGGTCTCCCCCTTGCTGTTGAGCGGCTGCGGTTCGGCCCTGCTCGACCCCAAGGGGCAGATCGGTGCCGAGCAGAAGTCGCTGCTGCTGACCTCCACCGGGCTGATGCTGATCGTGGTGATCCCGGTGATCGTCATGACCCTGTGGTTCGCCTGGCGCTATCGCCATACCAATACCCTGGCCAGGTACCTGCCCGACTGGGCCCACTCCAACCGCATCGAGGCGGTGGTCTGGGCGGTACCCTGCGTGATCATCCTGATCCTCGGGGTGATGACCTGGAAGAGTTCCCACTCCCTCGACCCCCACCAGCCGCTGGAGTCCGACGAGGCGCCCCTGGAGATCCAGGCGGTGGCCATGGACTGGAAGTGGCTGTTCATCTACCCCGAGCAGGGGGTGGCCGCGGTCAACGAGGTCGCCCTGCCGGTGGGTGTGCCGGTGCACTTCCGGGTCACCTCGGCCTCGGTGATGAACGCCCTCTTCATTCCCCAACTGGGTAGCCAGATCTATGCCATGACCGGCATGGACAACGACCTCTACCTGATCGCCGACGAGGCCGGCGTCTATGCGGGCAAGTCCACCAACTACAGCGGGGTCGGCTACTCCGACATGGTCTTCGACGCCCATGCCTCCGATCGGGAGGCCTTCGCCGACTGGATCGCGGCGCGTCAGGCGGCGGAGGCGTCCCTCGATGCCGAGGCCTTCGAGGAGCTGGCCGAGCCGACCCGGGCCCATCCGGTCGAGTACTTCGGCGCGGTGGACGGCGAACTCTATGACTACATTCTCGCCCGTTACCAGGGCGGTGAACCCCATCACACGGCGCCGGAAGGCTAGGAGGGCACCCCATGTGGGGAAAACTGAGTCTGGAAGCGATTCCCTATCACGAGCCGATCATCATGGGGGCGGTCGGCCTGATGGCCCTGGCAGGACTGGCGTTGGTCGCCTACCTGACCCGGGCCCGCAAGTGGGGCTGGTTGTGGAACGAGTGGTTGACCTCGGTGGACCACAAGAAGATCGGCCTGATGTATCTCCTGGTGGCCCTGGTGATGCTGCTGCGCGGCTTCGCCGATGCGCTGATGATGCGCGCCCAGCTGGCCCTGGCCGCCGGCGAGGCCCTGGGGTACCTGCCGCCCGAGCACTATGACCAGATCTTCACCGCCCATGGCGTGATCATGATCTTCTTCGTCGCCATGCCGCTGGTGATCGGCCTGATGAATATCGTCGTGCCGCTGCAGATCGGCGCCCGCGACGTGGCCTTTCCCTTCCTCAACTCGCTGAGCTTCTGGCTGTTCGCGGTCAGTGCCCTGCTGGTCAACGTCTCCCTGGCCCTGGGCGAGTTCGCCGCCACCGGCTGGCTGGCCTACGCGCCCCTCTCAGGCATCGAGTTCAGTCCCGGGGTGGGGGTCGATTACTGGATCTGGGCGTTGCAGATCTCGGGGGTGGGCACCTTGCTCACCGGGGTCAACTTCTTCGTCACCATCCTCAAGATGCGCGCCCCGGGCATGACGATGATGCGCATGCCGGTATTCACCTGGACGGCCTTGTGCACCAATGTGCTGATCATCGCCGCCTTCCCGATCCTCACCGTGACGGTGGCGCTGCTCTCCCTGGACCGCTACCTGGGCATGCACTTCTTCACCAATGACGGCGGCGGCAACGCCATGATGTACGTCAACCTGATCTGGGCCTGGGGCCACCCCGAGGTGTACATCCTGATCCTGCCGATGTTCGGGGTCTTCTCCGAGGTGATCGCCACCTTCTCCCGCAAGCGGCTGTTCGGCTACACCACCCTGGTATGGGCCACCGTGGTCATCACCCTGGCCTCCTTTATCGTCTGGCTGCACCACTTCTTCACCATGGGCGCCGGCGCCAACGTCAACGCCTTCTTCGGCATCGCCACCATGCTGATCGCCATCCCCACCGGGGTGAAGATCTTCAACTGGCTGTTCACCATGTACCGTGGCCGGGTGCGCTTCACCACCCCGGTGCTCTGGACCCTCGGCTTCATGGTCACCTTCACCATCGGCGGCATGACCGGGGTGATGCTGGCCCTGCCGGGGCTCAACTTCGTGCTCCATAACAGCCTCTTCGTGATCGCCCACTTCCACAACGTGATCATCGGCGGGGTGGTGTTCGGTGCCATGGCGGGCCTGGCCTACTGGTTCCCCAAGGCCACCGGCTTCACCCTCGACGAGACCTGGGGCAAGCGTGCCTTCTGGTGCTGGCTGGTGGGGTTCTACGTGGCCTTCGTGCCGCTCTATGTGCTGAGCTTCCATGGCGCCGTGCGGCGCATGAACCACTACGCCAACGCCGACTGGCAACCGATGATGATCATCGCCGCCCTGGGGTCCCTGATCATCCTCGCCGGCATCGTCTGCCAGGTGATCCAGCTGGTGGTCAGCGTGCGCGACCGGGAGAAGAATCGCGACCTGAGCGGCGACCCCTGGGATGGCCGTACCCTGGAGTGGGCCACCACCTCGCCCCCGCCCTTCTACAACTTCGCCCATACCCCGGTCATCGCCGAGCGCGACGCCTTCTGGGATGCCAAGCGCCGGGGCGAATCGCCGCTGCCCGAGGCTCGGGACTACCAACCCATCCATATGCCCCGCAATACCGGTGCCGGGGTGATTATCTCGCTGTTCGCCTTCGGCCTGGGCTTCGCCCTGGTCTGGCATATCTGGTGGCTGGCCGGGCTCTCGGCGCTGGGCGCCTTCGTCGCCTTCCTGGTGCGCGCCTTCGCTACCGATATCGACTATTACGTCGGCGCCGAGGAGGTCGCACGGATCGAGGCCGGTCGGCCGGCGCATCCGACCGCATCGTCCTCCTCCCTTCACGAACAGCCCCAGGAGGCCTTCTGATCATGGCCATGACCCATCCGGCCCCGCAGGCAGCGGGGCATGACCACCAGGAGGCCGGCGACACCACCCTGTTCGGCTTCTGGATCTACCTGATGAGCGACTGCCTGCTGTTCGGCTGTCTGTTCGCGACCTATGCGGTGCTCCAGGGCAACACCGCCGGCGGCCCCTCCGCCGCGGAGCTCTTCGAGCTGCCCTTCGTGCTGGGCGAGACGTTGCTGCTGCTGGCCAGCAGCTTCACCTTCGGCCTCGGCGTGCTGGCCATGCACCGGGACGACCGGCGCGGGCTGAACCGCTGGTTGGTCATCACCTTCCTGCTGGGCGCTGCCTTTATCGGCATGGAGCTCTACGAGTTCCACCACCTGATCGCCGCGGGGGCGGGTCCCCAGCGCAGCGCCTTCCTGTCGGCCTTCTTCACCCTGGTGGGCACCCATGGCCTGCATGTGGGGCTGGGCCTGGTGTGGCTGCTGGTGCTGCTGATCCAGGTCAATACCCAGGGCCTGACCGCCATGACCCGGCCCCGGGTGCTGTGCCTGAGCCTGTTCTGGCACTTCCTCGACGTGGTGTGGATCTGCGTCTTTTCCATCGTCTACCTGCTGGGAGTGATGTCATGAGCCGAACAGCGACCACCTATGGCGGCGCCAGCCACGGCAGCGTCCGTGCCTACACCTGGGGACTGCTGCTCTCCCTGGGGCTGACCCTGATCCCCTTCGGCCTGGTGATGACGGGGGCCCTGGCGGGCCCGGCGATGGTGGCGGTGATCGCCGCCACCGCGGGGCTGCAGATCCTGGTGCAACTGGTCTGTTTCATGCACCTGGACCGCGACTCGGAGGGCGGCTGGACCCTGCTCTCCCTGGCCTTCACGGTGCTGATCCTGGCCATCGTGGTGGTGGGGTCGCTGTGGATCATGCACCACCTCCACCACAACGTGATGCCCGGTTGAACCGGGCGGGAGAGCGCGGATGTCCACCAAGGAACTGGCCCTCACCATGGAGGGCCTGGGGCTCGGCGACTGGCTGGCGCTGACCAAGCCGGGGATCATCGCCGGCAACCTGATCACCGCCCTGGGCGGGGCCCTGCTGGCCGGTGGCGGCATCGCGGCGCCCGGGCCGCTGCTGGCGATCCTCGCCGGCGTGGCGCTGGTGGTGGCCTCGGGCTGCGTCTGCAACAACGTCATCGACCGGGATATCGATGGACGCATGGCGCGTACCCGTGACCGCCTGCTGGTCGAGGGGCGCCTGGCCCCGGGACTGGCCCTGGGCTATGCCGCCCTGCTGGGCGGCCTGGGCCTGGGGTTGCTGGGCTGGCAGGGCGGCGGCCTGGCCGCCGCCCTGGGCGTGCTGGGCTGGGCGGTCTATGTGGGGCTCTATAGCCTGTGGCTGAAGCGTCGCTCGGTGCATGCCGTGCTGGTCGGCAGCCTGGCCGGGGCCATGCCGCCGGTGATCGGCTACTGTGCGGTGGCCGGGCGCTGGGACGGGGCGGCCTGGCTGCTGCTGCTGACCTTCTGCCTGTGGCAATTGCCCCACTCCCACGCCATCGCCCTCCTGCGCCTGGACGACTACGCCCGGGCGGGCATCCCGGTCCTGCCCCGGGTGCGTGGCCAGGCCACGGCCCGGGCCACCATCGTCGGCCAGATCCCCGCCTTCACCCTGGCCGCCGCCGGCCTCGGCTGGGCCGGCCATGCCGGGCCGGCCTACCTGACGGTGATCCTGCTGGCGGGGGGCGCCTGGTGGGGCTCGGCGCTGGTCGGCTGGCGGCACCAGCCGCCACGGCGCTGGGCGCGGCGCCAGTTCCTGGGCTCGATCCTGGTGGTGGTCACCCTCAGCACCCTGCTGGCGCTGGATGCCCCGGGAGCGCCCCTGGCGGCCTGGTGGGGGGGGTGACGCCGTGTCGGGAGAGGGCTACGCCGCCCCCGAGTCACCACCGCGGGTTTCGGGCATGGCGGCCCGGTCTCGCCTGAGGCGCAGCAGGAAGGCGCCGGTCAGGGCGAAGATGCCGAGCGCCACGGGAATCGCCGAGACCGAGATCAGGGTCAGGATCACCCGGTAGACGTCGCCGCCCAGCCAGCCGATCACGATGGCCAGGCCGGCCATGGCCAGGATCCAGAAGATCCGCGTGCGTCGGGCGGTGAGCATCTCGCAGACCAGGCCCGCCGAATCGGCGCTGGTGACGAAGAACAGCAGGATATTGAGCAGCAGCACCAGCGACAGCAGCCCGCTGGTGTCGATGCCGCGTACCAGCGCGAAGACGTCCTCGGCGCCGGCCTCCAGGCCCGCCAGGCCGAAGGTGACGAACCAGAAGCCGGTGAGCAGGCTGGGCACCACCAGGATGCCCAGCACCAGCTCGCGCAGGCTGCGGCCCTTGGAGATGCGCGCGATAAAGACCCCGGTGAAGATAAACCAGCCGTACCAGGAGGCCTCGAAGGCGTAGAGCCAGTCGGCCAGCCAGGCCTTGCGCTCCGGGTCGCCGAGGCCGATATCGGTGGCCATGGCCGGGTAGCGCAGCAGGTACTCCGGCAGCAGGCGGGCGAACTGGGCGAGGATCTCCCCGGGCTGGGTGAGTAGGAAGACCGCCAGCATCAGCCCCAGGGCGAAGACGCTGTTGTAGTTGCTCAACCACTTGATGCCGCGCTTGAGCCCCGAGGCGGAGGAGAGGATGGCGAAGCCGGCCAGGGCCAGGATCATCGCCGCGTTGCTCACCTCCAGGCCGAGGCCGTCGGTCAGCGCCTGGCGCAGCGGCGTGCTGGCGTAGGCGAAGGTCAGCGCCAGGCCGATCACCGTCGCCACCACCAGGCTCACCAGGTTGAGTCGGCTGAGGAAGCCGTTGCCCAACAACTGTTCGGCGGGCTTGTCGATACGCAGGTTATAGAGGGCGTGGGCGAACATCACCCCCACCCCGAGATAGCCCACCCAGGCCAGCAGCCCCCAGTGGTTGAGGGCGGTGAGCAGCGCCTGGTGGGAGCTCATGCCCGCCTCCACATGGTAGCGGGGCTCGCTGACGCCCCAGGTCAGCAGGGCGATGCCCATGCCGGTGGAGAACAGCATGCCCAGCCAGCTTGCGGTGGAGAACTCCGGCGGGCCCTCGCCGAAGCGTAGCCGCCCCAGGGGGGTGACGGCGGCCACCAGGAAGAACAGCGAGGCGGCGAAGGCCGGGTAGGTGAAGAGGAAGCCGAAGTTGCCGATCACCTGGGTCTTGGCCAGGGTCAGGGCCTGCTCGAACTGGCCCGGGAAAAGCACGATGGCGCCGATCAGGGCGCCCACCGTCAGTATCGAGGCGACGCTGGTCAGATAGTCCTGTTTCATGGCGGGTCGATTCCACTGTTGTTATTGGGGTGGGACGCCATGCCAGCCTAGGCCCGGAGCCGGAGGTGCACTTGGCACCAGGCGAAGGGAAATCGACGCCATCCGCAGGGCCGAAGGCGTCTGCCGGGCGTCGCATTGGGACAAGGGTCGAGGACGGGGCTGAGCGAGACTGCCGGCATGGTGTCCTGAATCGGCGCGGGAGGCGGCGGCCATGCGGCTCGAGCATGATGGTACGACCCCGGAGCGCATCGGCTTCCTGCTGGTGCCCGGCTTCTCGATGATGGCCTTCTTCGCCGCGGTGGAGCCGCTGCGCATCGCCAATCGCGTGGCCGATCGGGCCCTCTATGCCTGGTGCCTGATCAGCACCGATGGCCAGCCGGTCTCCGCCTCCAATGGCATGACCCTGATGGTGGATCACGCCATGGATGAGGTGGCGTCGCTGCCTTGCCTGGCGGTATGCAGCGGTTTCTCACCGGAGGCCCAGCTGAGTCGGCCGCTGATTCGCTGGCTGCACCGGCTCGACCGCGGCGGCTGCGTGCTGGGAGGGCTGGATACCGGCGGCTTCCTGCTGGCGGCGGCGGGGCTCCTGGAGGGGGCGCGGGTCACCCTGCATTGGGAGAGCCTGCCCGCCTTCCGCGAACGCTTTCCCACCATCGCCACTTCCGACGAGCTCTTCGAACTGGGACCGCGACGCTTCTCCTGTGCCGGCGGGGCCGCCGCCATGGACATGGCCCTGGCGGCGATTGGTCATCGTCACGGTAGCGCCCTGGCGGTGGCGGTCTCGGAGCAGCTGATCCATGACCGCATCCGCAGCCGTGGCGATCAGCAGCGCATGTCCCTGGCGCGGCGGCTGGGCACCCATAAACGCCGCCTGATCGAGGCGGTGGCGCTGATGGAGCGTCACCTGGAGGAGCCGCTGTCACTGGCGGAAATCGCCTGCCGCAGCGGCGTCTCGCCACGCCAGCTGCAGCGCCTCTTCGAGCAGGAACTCAATAGCTCGCCGCGCCACTGGTACCTCAAGCTACGCCTGACCCGGGCCCGTCAGCTCCTTGAGGATACCCAGTTGGATATCCTCTCGGTGGGCCTGGCCTGCGGCTTTACCTCCAGCTCCAGTTTCTCCCGGGCCTTCCGCGCCCAGTTCGGCATCTCGCCGCGGCGGGTGCGCTTGATGCCACCCAGCTAGGGGGGCGGGGTGTCCAGGCGCCTGGCCAGGGCCCGACAGAAGTCGCGCCAGGCCTCGCCCATGGGGGCTAGCTGGGCCTGGGCGTGGAGGGCGCCATGGACCATCTCCGGGGCAAGGCGATAGCCGACCCGGGCCCCCCGGCGGCGCCACTCGGCCACGGCGGCCTCCAGGGGACGGGTCAGGGGGTCGTGTTCCACCGCCAGCACTTCGATCCGTTGGGAGGGAGGCGTCTCGGGGGCGGGGGGCAGGTCCGGGGCGATCGTTCGCCACAGGGCGAGGATCTCGTCCCGGGAGAGCAGCGGCGCATCCGGGCCCAGTTCGACCGTATCGGGGTTTCCCACCGGGGGATAGATCAGCCCCAGGGGCATGGCCGGGCGTGCTTGCTCCCAGGCCAGGTTGAGTACCAGCCGTCCCCCGGCGCTGTCGCCCACCAGCGCCTGCGGGGCGGTGGCCTCGGCCACCGCTCGGCAGTCGGCGAGCATGATCGTGTAGTCGGCCTCCGGGGCCAGGCGATAGTCGATGCTGATGACCTCGCGGCCCAGCGCCTCGGCGAGGCTCGCCGCCACCCCGTGGTGGCTCTTCACGGAGCCGAGGCTCCAGCCGCCGCCATGCACGAAGAGCACCGTGCCGGGGCCGGCGTTATCGGGCAGGAAGCGGCGCACCGCCACCCCGCCGCACCCTGTATCGGTGACTCGCAGGCCGGGTGGGTCGGCGGGGGCGAAGCCGGCGCAGAGGGCCTCATAGCGAGGGCGTGCCACCGTCGGTGGCACGCCCTCCAGATCACTCAGGCCGGTGGCGAAGCGCCGGATAAAGGCCTCGACCTCCATTCCGTCAGCGCCGGATGCCGATGGTGCGCCCGGCGAGCGCCGGCCAGGCGTCGGCCTCGGCGTGGGGCAGCTCGGCCAGCGCCTCGGCCACCGGCGCCGGGAAGGCGTCGGGGCGGCCGCTCTGCTGGTTCATGCCCATCAGCATCTGCTCGCTGGTGGCCAGCAGGTTGCGCTCCTCGTCGAACAGCTCGAAGAAGGCGTGCAGCCGCTTGGCGTCGCGATCCAGCAGGGTCACCGCCACCGCCAGCGGCTGGTCCTGGTGGGCCTCGCGACGGTAGCAGAGGTGGGTCTCCAGGGTGTAGATCGTATAGCCGTGACGGCTGCGCCCTTCGGCATCCAGGCCGATCTTGTCCATCAGCGCCTCCACCGCCAGGGAGAAGACCCTGGCGTATTCGGCGTCGTTCATATGGCCGTTGTAGTCGACCCACGCCGGGGCCACCCGGGTCTCCAGGATCACCATCAGATACGCCCCTCCAGGCCTTCCGCTTCGGGCCAGTATTTCTGCACCAGGTCGAGCAGTTCAACCAGGAAGTCGTCGCGGCGACGATCGAGTTCGCTGACCGGCCGGCCGGCGGCCTGGTATTCGCAGCCCTCGACCACCTTGTCGATCAACTCCTCGGTGAGCTCGGGGGCCTCGAGCTTGGTCCAGGGCAGCTTCAGGGCGGGGCCGAACTGCTCGAGCATATGCCGCATGCCCGCGTCGCCGCCGGCCAGGTGGAAGGTCAGGAAGGTGCCCATCAGCGACCAGCGCAGGCCGCAGCCGTAGACCACCGCGGCATCCACCTCCTCGGTGGTGGCCACGCCGTCGTTGACCAGGTGCAGGGCCTCCCGCCATAGCGCCTCCATCAGGCGGTCGGCGATATGCCCCTCGATCTCGCGGCGGACCACCAGGGGGCGCATCTCGAGGGCCTGGTAGAGCCCCCGGGCGCGCTCGGTCTGCTCGCTGGCGGTGGCCTCGCCCCCCACCAGCTCGACCAGCGGCAGCAGGTAGACCGGGTTGAAGGGGTGGGCGACGATCACCCGTCCCGGCGCCTTGGCACAGTCTTGCTGCAGGTCGCTGGGCTTAAAGCCGGACGTGGACGAGCCGATGATCACCTCCGCCTCGGCGGCGGTGTCCAGGGCGGCGAGGATCTCGCGCTTGAGTGCCAGGCGCTCCGGGACGTTCTCCTGGATCAGGTCGGCGCCGGCCACGGCGGCCTCGAGGCTGTCGACGAAGGTGAGCCGCGCGGGACTGGCGCCCTCGGCCAGGCCCAGGCGCTCGAGGGACGGCCAGGCGTTGTCGACGAAGGCTCGGGTGCGCGCCGGGGCCTCCGGGGCCGGGTCGAAGGCCACCACGTCCCAGCCCCGGGCCAGGGCCCGGGCGATCCAGCCGTTGCCGATCACGCCGGTGCCGATCACGCTCAGTTGGCGGCTCATGCGTCACCTCCGACGACCTTCCCGGTGCGCGGGTCGCGCAGTTTGAGGTGGGCGCGGGTCTCGGCGGGGGTCATGACCCGGGCGCCGAGGTTCTCGATCAGGGTGGTGGCCTTCTCGACCAGCTGGCCGTTGGTGGCCAGGACGCCCTTCTCCAGGTAGAGGTTGTCCTCCAGGCCGACCCGGGCATGACCGCCCAGCAGCACCGCCTGGGCGACCATGGGCATCTGGTGGCGACCGATGCCGAAGGCGGCCCAGTTGGCGTTTTCCGGCAGCTTGTTGCGCATGGCCAGCATGGTCTCGGTGTCGGCCTCGGCGCCCCAGGGAATGCCCAGGCAGAGCTGGTAGAGGGGATCGCCGTCGAGCAGGCCCTCCTGCTGCAGCTGGCGGGCGAACCACACATGGCCCAGGTCGAAGCACTCGAGCTCCGGCTTGACCCCGGCGGCCTGCACCAGGCGGGCATGCTCGCGCAGCCAGTCGGCGGTGTTCACGTAGACCATGTCGCCGAAGTTGAGGCTGCCGCAGTCCAGGGTGCAGAGCTCCGGCAGGAGCTCGGCCACCGGCGCGTGGCGCTCGGCCGGGGTCTGGATGTCGGTGCCCGGGCCGCCGCGGGTGGGGTCCTCGGCGTCGGGGATCCAGTCGCCGCCGCCGCCGGCGGTGATGTTCATGACGATATCCGCGTCCGCCTCGCGGACCCGGTCCATCACTTCGCGGAAGTGCTCCACGGAGTGGCTGATGCCGCCGGTCTCCGGGTCGCGCACGTGGATATGCGCCACGCTGGCCCCGGCCCGGGCGGCCTCGATGCAGCTGTCGGCGATCTGCTTGGGGGTCACCGGCACATGGGGGCTCTTGGCGGCGGTGTCGCCGGCGCCGGTGATGGCGCAGGTGAGGATGACGTTGCGATTCATGGTCGCTCCCTCGGGGTGGTGGAATTCCCGTCCAGTGTCGTCCGCCGAGGCCCCGGCCGTTTGGCAAGTTGCGCCGGGAAGTTGACCCGAGTCGCCGGAGGGGGATGAATAGGAGGCGAATCATCGGGTGAGGTCGCCCGAAACCATCGAGGAGAAGGTCATGGAAGGGATGCTGGAGCTCTTGTCGCCGCTATCGGCGGCGATCAACCTGGGCCTGGTGCTGCTGGCGGCCTTGACCTCGGGGGTCTCGGCGGCGGTGGGCATCGGCGGTGGCACCCTGCTGATCATGGTGATGGCCCAGGTGATGCCGGCCACGGCGCTGATTCCGGTCCACGGCATGGTGCAGCTGGGCTCCAATGGCGGCCGGGCGGTAATGACCTGGCGGCATATCGATCGCGGCCTGCTGGCCGCCTTCCTGCCCGGGGTGGTGCTGGGGGCCCTGGTGGCCGCCTGGCTGCTGGTACGCCTGCCTGCCGGCGTACTGGAGCTGTGCATCGCCGCCTTCGTGCTCTACTCCTGCTGGGGGCCGGGCTGGCCCAAGGGGTGGCTGGGGCGTGCCGGGACCCTGCTGGCCGGAGCCCTGACCACCTTCCTCTCCAGCCTGGTGGGGGCATCCGGCCCCCTGGTGGGGGCGGTGATCAAGCAGCACTTCGGCGAGCGCCTGCCGCGGGTGGCCACCTTCGCCGCCTGCATGAGCTTCCAGCACCTCTCCAAGGCCTTTATCTTCGGGGCCGCCGGCTTCGTCTTCCGGGAGTGGCTGGCGCTGATGGCGGCGATGATCGTCGCCGGCCTGGTGGGCACCTGGCTGGGCCTGCGCCTGCTGCGCCAGCTCTCCGATCGGCGCTTCGACAGCCTCTTCAAGTGGGTGCTGACCCTGCTGGCGCTACGGTTGGTCTGGTTGGGGGTGGGGCGGCTCGGCGTCGTCTAGTCCTCGTCGCCGGCTCGCCGGCACAGGCGGGCGGCGCGATCCAGGGCGGGACCGGCCCCGGCCAGGGCGAAGTCCAGCTCCCAGGGAGCATCGTCATCGCCGAGGCGCAGCCGCAGCACCTCGCCACTGCGCAGCTCATGCAGCAGCCGATAGGGCTCGTCGAGGTGAAAGAGGGCATAGGCGCCGCTGTCGCCGGGCTCCCGCTGCAGCTCGACCGGGCCGGCGAAGGGGGCCAGGTCGTCGATGCGCAGGCTGGCCGCATCCTGACGGATCTCGGGCTCGGCCACGAACTCGTGCATCTCGACCCGCAGCTCCGCCCGGGGCTGGCAGTGGGGTGGGGTAAAGTCCACCGAGAAGGCGGTGCCGGGCTGGTCCAGGGTGTTGGTGGCGCGGAACAGGCGCGCCTCGCCCAGGCTCAGGCGCAGGGAGTGCCAGTGGCCGCTGGGCTCGACGCGGTCGGCATTGAACATGGTGGCCGCCGCCGGGGTGGCCAGCAGCAGGGCGCCGATAAGCAGCAGGGGACGAACCAGGGTCGGCATGGTGAGCGTTCCGATCAGAAGAGAGTCGAATAGCCTAACCGAATCGCAGGGAGAACGACCATGGGTAGCAGAGCGTGGTGCCGGGGCCTACTGGCGGGGCTGGTGATGGGACTGGTGGGCTGTGCCGCCGTGTCGCCGATGGAGTCGGCGCGGGAGCTGCGCCCCGGCGAGTCCCGGGAAGGCCAGCTGCTGAGCGGCCCGGATCGCTACCGCTTCAGCCTGGCGGCCCCGGCTCGGGTGATCCTGGAGAGCGAGGTCTTCCCCGGGCAGGTGCTGGCGGTGCGCCCCAACGGGCGCCTGTTGAATGCCGATGGGGAGGTGGTGGCGCGGGACTTCGCCAGCGGTCGCCAGGGCGGCAACTTCCGTATCGAGACTCGTCTCGACGCGGGCACCTGGTACCTGATCGTCAGCGAGACCCACGGCTGTCGCTCGGTGCTGCGCTGCCCGGATCGCGATGCCCGCTACCGGGTCAGCCTGAGGGTCGAACCGCTCTGAGATCAGGCGCCGGCCCCGGGGGCGCGCCGGCCGAAGGCCTCCCAGGCCTTCTCGTGGAAGAAGTAGGCCAGGGTATTGACCGCCGGTTCGATCATGGCGATCAGCCCGCCCAGTACCCAGCTGCCGGTGAGCAGGAAGGTGACGGCGAAGGCCACGCTGAAGTGGACGGCGGCGAAGGTGAGGGTCTTGATCTTGGCCTGGGACATGGAGGCTCTCCTCGAGACTGTTGAGACTCATCATAAGAGAATGATTCTTATTTGTTGAGTTAAATCCCCCAATCCCCGCGATAGCCTGACCCCATCGTGGATAGTGCCCGTCAAAATAGTTATGTTATAACGTTCGTATTTTCCCGTGACGAGAGCCGCCATGCCTGATGCCATTACCGATGAGGCCGGCCTGTTGGCCATGGCCTCCGATGACTACATGAATGCGGCCCAGCTGGCCTTCTTCCGCCGTCGCCTGGAGGAGGAGCGCGGCCAGGTGGAGGCCCACCTGGATGAGGTGCGGGGGGCCATCGCCGCCAACGAGCAGTGCAGCGACGAGGCGGATCGCGCCTCCATGGAGGAGGAGTTGAGCCTGCTGCTGCGCCAGGCGGACCGGGAGACCCGGCTGTTGCGCAAGATCGCCCAGGCGCTGACGCGGATCGATGAGGGGGAGTACGGCTACTGCCGGGAGATCGGCGAGCCCATCGGCCTGCCGCGCCTGCTGCTGCGCCCCACCGCGGAACTCTGCCTGGAGGCCAAGCAGCGCCAGGAGCGCCGCGAACACCACTTCACCAAGCACCGCGGCCAGTGAGCCGCGGGCGACCGACCCTGACGAGGAGGGCATGATGTCCGACCCGAATGCCACTTTGCCGGTGACCGTGCTGTCCGGTTTTCTCGGTGCCGGCAAGACCACGGTGCTCAACCATATCCTGGCCAACCGCGACGGCCGCCGGGTGGCGGTGATCGTCAACGACATGAGCGAGGTCAATATCGACGCCGCCGCGGTGCGCGGCGGCCCCGGGGCCCAGGGTGACGTGGAGCTCAACCGCGCCGAGGAGCGGCTGGTGGAGATGAGCAATGGCTGCATCTGCTGCACCCTGCGCGAGGACCTCCTGCTGGAGGTGGCGCGGCTGGCCCGGGAAGGGCGTTTCGATCAACTGGTGATCGAGTCCACCGGCATCTCCGAGCCGCTGCCGGTGGCCGAGACCTTTACCTTCGAGGACGAGCTGGGCCAGAGCCTCTCTCAACTGGCGCGCCTGGACACCCTGGTCACGGTGGTGGATGGCGCCAACTTCCTCGCCCAGTATCGGGAGGCCCAGTCCCTGCAAGAGGCGGGCGAGAGCCTGGGCGAGGAAGACGAGCGCAACGTCGCCGACCTGCTGGTGGACCAGATCGAGTTCTGTGATGTGCTGCTGATCAGCAAGACCGACCTGATCGATGCCGCCCGGCTCGATGAGCTCAAGGCGGTGCTGCGCAGCCTCAACCCGGAGGCGGAGCTGATTTCCATCGCCAAGGGCGAGGTGCCCCTGGATCGGGTGCTGGATACCGGGCGCTTCAGCTTCGAGCGCGCCCAGCAGGCCCCGGGCTGGCTCAAGGAGCTGCGCGGCGAGCATGTGCCGGAGACCGAGGAGTACGGCATCTCCAGCTTTACCTACCTGGCGCGGCGCCCCTTCCACCCGGCCAGGTTCCATGCCGTGCTGCATGGCGACTGGTTCGGCGGCCGCTTGCTGCGCTCCAAGGGCTTCTTCTGGTTGGCCACCCGGCCCCAGTTCGCCGGCCAGTGGAGCCAGGCGGGGGGCATCGCCCACCACGGCTTCGCCGGCCTGTTCTGGAAGGCGGTGCCGGAGTCCCGCTGGCCCACGGACCCGGAGTATCGCGGCTATATCCTCGAGAAGTGGCAGGAGCCCTTCGGTGACATGCGTCAGGAGCTGGTGTTTATCGGCCAGCACCTGGACGAGGCACGCATTCGTGCCGCCCTGGACGCCTGTTTGTTGAGCGAAGAGGAGCTCGCGGCCGGTCGTGAATACTGGCAATCCCTCGAGGATCCCTTCCCGGCCTGGGAACCCGCACCGTCAGCGTGACCGGATTCCACGCCCGGCGGTGGACAGCAGCGTTTTCGTCGGCATACTTCCAGGTAAGGAGAAAAGATTCGCAGGGAACGGGTCGAGCCCCCGGTATCGTCGCCAAGCGATGGATAAGGGGGCCGCCGGCGTTCCAACCAGGCAGTTTCATGCGGGGGAACCGAACGATGATGCCCACTCACAAGGCCGCCCGGGGGCGCTGGTTGGCACCGCTGATGGTGCTGGTCTGCCTGGCCCTGGCCACGGCGCCGGCCCAGGCCAATCCGCGCTATGCCGCCATCGTGGTGGATGCCACCACGGGCGAAGTACTGCACGCCGCCAATGCCGAGGCCCAGCGTTACCCGGCCTCGCTGACCAAGATGATGACCCTCTACCTGCTGTTCGAGGCCCTGGACGAGGGGCGCCTCAGCCTCGACCAGCCCCTGCCGGTCTCCGCCCAGGCGGCGGCCATGCCCGCCTCCAAGTTATGGCTTCAGGCCGGTGACAGCATCCGGGTGCGCGACGCCATCCCCGCGCTGGTCATCCGCTCCGCCAATGACGTGGCGGTGGTGGTGGCCGAGGCCCTGGGCGGCAGCGAGGCGGGCTTCGCCCGGCTGATGACCGACAAGGCCCGGGAGCTGGGCATGCTGGACACCCGCTTCCGCAACGCCTCGGGGCTACCCGACAACCTGCAGGTCACCACCGCCCGGGACATGGCCAACCTGGCGGTGCGGCTGATGGCCGACTACCCCCACTACTACGATCACTTCGGCAACACCCGCTTCAGCTTCCGCGGCAACCAGCACAACGGCCATAATCGCCTGCTGACCAACTATTCCGGTGCCGACGGCCTCAAGACCGGCTTCATTCGCGCCTCCGGCTTCAATGTGGCCACCTCGGCGCGGCGCGGAGACCAGCGCCTGCTGGCGGTGGTGATGGGCGGCTTCACCGCCCACTCCCGGGATGCCCATATGACCACCCTGCTGGACAACGGCTTCGAACGCCTGGCGCTGCGCGGGGGGCGTGACTGGGTCGCCTCCGCCGATGTCTCCGCCAATGTACCGCCGCTGCTGGCGAGCGTCTCCGCCGATCTCGGGCCGCGTTCGCCGGGGGCGGCACCGGGCACGATGCTGGCCAGCGCCGTGGACACCCGGGCCGCCGAGGCGCGCGCGCGGGCCGAGGCCACCGAGCGTCTGGTGGCGGCCTTCGCGCCGGCCTCGCCCACCTATGCCGAGGATGGCGCCCTGGCCGAGGGCAGCCTGACGACCCAAGACCCGATTCTCGAGCTGATGCGCCGCGAGCCCGAGCCTGCCCCGGTGACGCGGACGGTGGCGGCCCAGGGCGGCGGGAACTGGGCGATCCAGGTGGGAGCCTTCCAGGATCGCGACCAGGCCCAGCAGCTGGCCAGTCGGGCCGCCGACTACCTGGCCCAGCCCGCCCCGGTGGCGGTCACCGAGCTGGCCACCCAGGAGCGCACCGTCTTCCGCGCCCGCCTGGTGGATTTCGAACAGGACCAGGCCTATAGCGCCTGCCAGCGCCTGCAACGGCGGGGCCTGGAGTGCCTGGTGGTCACCGCCAACCCCTGAGCGACTACTGACCCGGGAACGCCCCCGCCGGCCAAGGCCGGCGGGGGCGTCGTCGTTGAGGGGCCTGTGATGGCGATGAAAATGTTATAACATTGCATTTTGTTCGAGCCATCACCGGGAGACCGCCATGACCCGCTCACCCCTCGCCGATATCGCCGCGGAGCGCGGCCGCCACCTGGGCACCCTCAGCTGGGTCGGCATGGAGGGCATCGCCCTGCCCCTCAGCGTGGCCGGCCAGTCGATCAATGGCTGGGCCGATGCCGGCGTCAGCCTCGACGAGCCCAGCGCCCGGGGCATCCATATGTCGCGCCTCTACCTGGCCCTGGAAGCCCTGGAAGGCGAGCCCCTGACCCCGGCTCGCATCGAGGCGGTACTGCAGCGTTTCCTGGCCAGCCACGACGGCCTCTCCCGCCAGGCCTTCCTGAGCCTCTCTGGGGATGCCCTGCTGCGGCGCCCGGCCCTGGTCAGCCCCTTGGCGGGCTGGAAGACCTATCCCTTCCGGCTCGAGGCCTGCCTCGATGGCAACGGGCTCGCCCTGGAGCTGGCCATCACCCTCGGCTACTCCTCCACCTGCCCCTGCTCGGCGGCCCTGGCCCGCCAGCTGATACAGCAGCAGTTTCGACAGGACTTCGGCGAGGGGAGCGTGAACGCGGAGGCCGTGCAGGCCTGGCTGGGCAGTGCCCAGGGCATCGTCGCCACCCCGCATAGCCAGCGCAGCCAGGCGCATCTGCGGCTGCGCCTCGCCGAGGGACTCGAGGACTTGCCCCTGGAGGCCCTGGTGGAGCGCGCCGAAGCGGCCCTGGGCACGGCCCTGCAGACCGCGGTGAAGCGTGCCGACGAGCAGGCCTTCGCCCTGGCCAATGGCCAGAACCTGATGTTCTGCGAGGACGCCGCGCGCCGCCTGGACGACACCCTGCGGGAGGCGCCCGAGGTGGCCGGTTTCCGGCTGCGGGTGGTGCACGGCGAGAGCCTGCACGCCCATGATGCCGTGGCGCGCAGCGAGTGGCGCTGGGAGGCCGAATGAACCAGGTACTGATTCGCAACGCTCGCCTGGTCAATGAGGGCGAGATCCGGGAAGGGGACCTGCTGGTCCGGGACGGTCGCATCGCGCGCATCGCCCCCGCCATCGACGCCAACGCCGAGCGGGAGATCGAGGCCGATGGGGCCTGGCTGCTGCCCGGGATGATCGACGACCAGGTGCACTTCCGCGACCCGGGTGCCCCCCACAAGGGCAACTTCGCCAGCGAGTCCCGGGCCGCGGTGGCGGGGGGCATCACCAGCGTCATGGACATGCCCAACACCCAGCCGCCGACCCTCGACCTGACGGCCCTGGAGGCCAAGGAGCGTCGCGCCGCGGCCACCGCCTGGACCAACTACGGTTTCCACTTCGGGGTCAGCCACGACAACCTGGATCGGGTGGCCGCCCTACCGGCGGATCGGGTGGCGGCGGTCAAGGTCTTCATGGGGGCCTCCACCGGCGACATGCTGGTGGACGACCCCGTCGTGCTGGAGCGCCTCTTCGCCACCTGCCCCACGCCGCTGCTGGCCCACTGCGAGGACACGCCGCGCATCCAGGCCCGGGAGGCCGAGGCCCGGGCCCGCTTCGGCGAGGCGATTCCCGCCGAGTGGCATCCGTGGATTCGTGATCACGAGGCCTGCTACCGGTCGTCGAGCCTGGCGGTGGCGCTGGCGCGGCGCCATGGCACCCGGCTGCATGTGCTGCACCTGACCACCGCCCGGGAGCTGGCGCTCTTCGAGGCGGGGCCCGTTAGCGACAAGCGGATCACCGCCGAGGTGTGCCTGCATCACCTGCTCTTCGACGAGGGCGATTACGCCGACCTGGGGCATCGCCTCAAGTGCAACCCGGCGGTGAAGGGGCGTGCCGACCGTGACGCCCTGCGCCGGGCCCTGGTGGAGGGGCGCCTGGATATCATCGGCACCGACCATGCCCCCCATGCGCTGGCCGAGAAGCAGCGCCCCTACGTCTCGGCCCCGGCGGGGCTGCCCCTGGTGGAGCATGCCCTCCCGGCGCTGATGGAGCTGGTGGCCGACGGGGTCCTGCCCCTGGAGACCCTGGTGGCGAAGACCAGCCACGCGGTGGCCGAGCGCTTCGACATCGTCGAACGGGGCTATCTGCGGGAGGGCTACTGGGCCGACCTGGCCCTGCTGGGGGCCCTGCCCACCCCCCGGGCGGTAGCCGAGCGTCCCGTGCTGGCACACTGCGGCTGGACGCCCTTCGCGGGCTGGCATTTCCGCCATGAGGTGGTGGCGACCCTGGTCTCGGGGCAGCTGGCCTGGTACCGGGGGCGGCCGGAGGCCAGCCGAGGCCGGCCACTGCGCTTTGCTCGCTAAGCCGGCGCGATTGAGCGGAGCGTTGAAAAAACCTAACGGAAGGCGATACGGGTGCCGTAGGTGAGCATCTCGTCCGGGGTGATCGGCTTGCCCGGCACCCCGATCATCTCGTCGCCGCACTGGTCGGCGCAGGTCAGCACCCCATGGGTCAGCCCCAGGTCGCCGAGCAGATCGCGAATCTCGCCGGTGCCCATGAAGGTGCGCACCTTGCCGCGGTCGTCCACCAGGTCGGCGACGCCATGGGCGTGGTGGAAATGCACCGTGTAGATGCCATCCAGGGACTCCACCTCGACGATGGGGGAGAAGCCCTGATGCAGGGCCTGGCCAAGCTGCTTGTAGGTCAGCTTGCGGCAGTCGGTCAAGTCGATGGTGCTCATCTGTTACCTCATGGGGAAAGGGTGCCCTGTATAACAAGCGTAGAAGATGAGACGCCCATGTCTAGGCGTATCGGCACGCCATGGTACCGGGCGCCATTATATTCTGAGCTTTTTGTATAAGCATTGTATTGCCTGTGTATCACCCTATCCCGGGTCCAGGGCCAATAGCAGCCGCGGCTCGCCGGGCGCCGGTTGGGGGCTGCGGTGTACCAGGCCACGCCCCTCATTGCCGATCCATCCTTCCCCCTTGAGCAGGGCGATATCGCCGCACCCCAGGCGGCGAACCGACTGGGCATTGCGCAGGGGGTCGGGCTTGTCGGGACGCGGCGCCCCCAGGCCGGCCCGGTTGACCGCCGACTCCGGCAGCCACTCGCTGCCGGGCCCCGCATAGGTGCTGACCAGGCGCACCGCCAGGTTGTCCACATGGAAGCGCGGGCACATGGCGCCCTCCAGGCGCTGCAGTCGCACGCCGATGGCTTCGGTATCGAAGAGGTAGGCCATGGCTTCGCAGATCAGGGTGATGTCCTCCACCAGGGGCCCGGCCTGCTGGGGTCGCGGCAGGTGCCTGAGCAGGTCCTCGGTCAGGGCCTCGCCGACGCCGCCCCGCCAGCGCCAGTCCAGGCGGCGCTCGTCCTCCAGCTGGGCCATCACGCTGGCCGCCAACGCCGGGTCCAGCCGGCGGCGCATCACCGCCAGGTTGGTGTCGTCATGGAAGATCCGCGGCAGGATCTCGATGGTGTCGCCGAAGGCGGCCTGGGGCGGCGAGGCGGCGAGCGGGGTGGCCGACAGGGACATGGGGACCTCGTCTCTCGGAGTGAAAAGTAACTATATAACATTGCTTTTGTGGGGGCTGGCAAGCCCGGTGGGCGTTCGGTGTCCCGAGAGGCATCGCTCCGGAGGCGAGAGTCCGGTAGAGTCGGTGTGTCAATTATTCAACAACCAGGGAAAGGAGGAGCGGCGATGTCACCGTCCTTGAAGGGTATCCTGTGGATGTGTGCCGGGGTCTTCTGCCTCTCGGTGGGGGACGCCATCGCCAAGTGGCTGGGGGAGGTGCACTCCCCGGTGCAGATCATCTTCTTCCGCACCCTGGTGTCGCTGCCGCTGATCGCCCTGATCGCTCACTTCTATGGCGGCCTGCGCAAGCTGAGTACCCGGCGCCCCGGGGTGCA
>NZ_JADOTW010000018.1 GCF_015645095.1 Halomonas sp. 328 | reverse complement strand
TGGTATCTGACCAATAGCCGCCGGCTTGGCGCCGCGGAGGAATGGCTCCGCCAAGCGGCGGAGCAGGGCTATGTGCCGGCGATGCATCAGCTATCGGAAACTCTAAGCCATCAATATCAATATGACGAGGCTTGGGAGTGGATCAGTCAAGCTTCTGAGGGAGGTCATCTTGATGCTCGTTTATGGGTTGCATTCTGTCACTTGGACCCTAGCTACGACCCTATGTGTGACTCCGATAGAGATATTTCAGTAGGGTGGGGGATAGCGTTAGCTGTACTGGAGGAGACAGGTAATGAAACGGCCGAGTGGGTCCTTGAAGAGAATTCAGGTGTTCTTATGGAAAATAAACGGGAAGAGGCAGAAGCTCTAGCGAGAGACTGGGCATACCGTACTCCCCCACTTTCCAATTTCCCCCCGCGCTTTGGCTACTGATCGATTATGCCGGGACCTATGCAACGCCTGCTGCTCATCGTCCTGCTGGTGCTTCCGATAAGCGCCTTGGCCCTGGAGCTCGAGACCCAGGCCGCCAAGAACGAGGGGATGCGGCTCTATAATATCGGACATTCCACGGCGGCCATGCCCTATCTTCGGCAAGCCGCGGAAGTGGGCGATGTCGAGGCCATGTACTACATGGGAGAGGCGGAACGGCGACAGCAGATGATGGGTCTGACCCGGGCAGCCATGGAGTGAAGTGGTCCAATTGGAGCGGACACCCCGATAAGCTATTTATCCGGAGCCTGCTTTAGCAGTCTGAGGCCGTTGGCCACCACCAGCAGGCTGGCGCCCATATCGGCGAAGACCGCTATCCACAGGGTGGCGTGGCCGCTGAAGGCGAGCCCCAGGAAGAGCACCTTGATGGCGATGGCGAAGGTAATGTTCTGGATCAGCACCCGCCGGGTGGCCCGGGAGAGGGTGACGAAGCGCGGCAGCTTGCGTGGGTCGTCGTCCATCAGCGCCACATCGGCGGTCTCGATGGCGGCGTCGCTGCCGGCGCCGCCCATGGCGAAGCCGATATCGGCCCGGGCCAGGGCCGGGGCGTCGTTGATACCGTCGCCGACCATGCCGATGCTGGCCTGACTCGCCTTCGCCTCGATCAGGCGCAGCTTGTCCTCCGGGAGCAGCTCCCCCCGGGCCTCGTCGATGCCGGCCTCGGCGGCGATGGCGGCCACGCTGTGGCGGTTGTCGCCGGAGAGCATCAGGGTCTGGATGCCCAATCGGTGCAGGGCGGCGATCGCCTCGCGGCTGCCGGCCTTGAGGGGATCGCTGACGGCGAACAGTGCCAGGGGACGGTCGGCCTCGCCGAGGATCACCGGGCTCTGCCCCCGGGCCTCCAGGGGCGCCAGGCGCGCCTCCAGGAGACTCGCCTCCACGCCATGCTCCGCCGCCAGGCGACGATTGCCGAGCCAGAGTCGGCGCTCGCCGAGGCATGCCTCCACGCCCAGGCCGGGGCGTTCGGTGATGGCGTCCGGCATGTCGGCCGGCCCGTTGGATGGCTCTTTGGATAGCTCCCCGGATAACTCTTTGGATAGTGCCTCGGCCAGGGCCCGGGAGACCGGGTGATTGGAGCGGCCGGCCAGGGCGAGGGCCAACGGCGCGTGGACCTGGCCCGAGCCGTGTGTGTCCCAGGCCTGCCAGTGGTGCAGTCTAGGCTTGCCCTCGGTCAGGGTGCCGGTCTTGTCGAAGGCCAGCCAGGCCAGGCGATGGCCCTGCTCCAGGAAGTGCCCCCCCTTGATCAGGATGCCGGCCCGGGCCGCCGCGGCCAGGCCGCTGACGATGGTCACCGGGGTGGAGATCACCAGGGCGCAGGGGCAGGCGATCACCAGCAGCACCAGGGCCCGGTAGAGGCCCTCCGTCCAGGCGCCGCCGAACAGTGGCCAGGCCAGGGCGGTGACGATGGCCAGGGCGAATACCAGGGGGGTATAGACGGCGGCGAAGCGATCCACCAGGCGCTGGGTGGGGGCGCGGCTGGCCTGGGCCTCCTCCACCGCATGGATGATCCGCGCCAGGGTGGTGTCGTCGGCCCCGCGGGTGGTGCGGTAGTCGAACTCCCCCTGCTGGTTGATGGTGCCGGCGAAGACGACATCCCCTGGGCCCTTGTCCCGGGGTAGCCCCTCGCCGGTGATGGGCGACTCGTCCAGGGCGCTGCGGCCGCTGAGGATCTCGCCATCGAGGGGCACCCGCTCGCCGGGGCGCACCCGCACCCGGCTGCCGATGGGCACCGCCTCGGCGGCCACCTCCCGCCAGTCGCCGTCGTCCTGGCGCTGGCGGGCCGTGGCGGGGGCCAGGTCGAGCAGGCCGCGGATGGCGTCCCGGGCGCGGCCCAGGGAGCGCGCCTCGATGCGCTCGGCCAGGGTGAAGAGCACCAGCACCATGGCCGCCTCCGCCCATTGGCCGATCAGCAGGGCCCCGGTCACCGCCACGCTCATCAGCGCGTGGATATTCAGGCTGCGGTGGCGCAGGGCGATCCAGCCCTTCTTCCAGGTGGCCAGCCCGGCCAGGCCGATGGCGGCCAGGGCCAGCAGGGGCGGCGCCCAGCCAAGGGCCGGGGCGAACCAGTGCAGCAACTCCGCGGTCAGCGCCAGGCCGGCGGCCAGGCCCAGCCGGCCCCAGCCCTCGGCGGGTGGCGAGGGCGGTGCCTCCGTGGTCGCATCCTCCAGTGGTTCGGCACTCATGCCGGTGGCGGCGATCCGTGATTGGATGCTGGCCTCGTCGGCGCCGTCGTGGGCGACGGTCAGCACCCGGCGGATCAGGTCGAAGCGCAGCGCCAGGATGCCTGGTTCGTCGGCCAGGGCGCGGCGCAGCAGCGCCTCCTCGGTGGGACAGTCCATGGCGGCGATATGCAGGCGCAGGGTCCGATCATCGTCGGGCAGCGGCGTCATGTCGGTGGTCGCCGTGGGGCGGCCGCCGCAGCAGGAGGTGGTCATCCGTATGACTCCCTGGTGAGCTTGGGGTAGGCTCGAAGTACACACCCTGTAGCCACTACAGGGTCAAGGGGAGAGGGAAGCCCGGGGGATACACCGAGGAGGACGAGGATGCGTATCGGAGAACTGGCCCGCCAGAGCGGCTGCGGCGTGGAGACCATTCGCTACTACGAGCGGGAGGGACTCCTGCCGGCCCCCGCCCGCAGCGCCGCCAACTACCGCCAGTACGGCGAGCGCCACGCCGAGCGGCTGGCCTTTATTCGCCACTGCCGTGCCCTGGATATGACCCTGGAGGAGATTCGCACCCTGCTGGCCTACCACGACCACCCGGAGCGACCCTGCCACGAGGTCAATGGGCTGATCGACGCCCACCTGGCCCATGTGGCGGCGCGAATTCGCCAGCTCCAGGCCCTGGAAACGGCCCTGGTGACCCTGCGGGCACGCTGCAACGGCGAGTCCGAGGCCGAAGCCTGCGGCATCCTTCGCGAGCTCTCCCGGCCCCTGGGCGAGGATGAGCTACCCGACCCGGGGGAGGGCGCCCATCTGCCCGGTGCCCACGGCTAACGAGACAGCGCCTGATGGGCCGAAGCGCCGGACGCGGCGTCGCTCAGTCGCGGCGGTGAATCCGCCGGCCCAGGGCCCACACCTCATCGAGGCGCCAGCGGGTCTCGTCGAGCACCAGCAGGTCCGCATCCCGGCCCGCTTCCAGGCGCCCCTTGTGCGTGAGGCCCAGGGCCGCGGCGGCATGCTGGCTGGCCATGGCGATGGCCAGCTCCGGGGCGATGCCATGCCCCTCGATGCACTCGCCCAGGGTCTCGAAAAGGCTGCCCAGGCGGCCCGGTTCCAGGCCCAGGAAGCGGCCCTGGGCATCGAAGCGCGGCAGGGAGGCATTGGCATCCGAGGAGAGGCTGAGCCGGGAGGGCTCGATCCGCGCCTCCAGGGCCCGAGCCACGGCGGCAGCGGCGGGGATTTCGCCATCGGCGAGCAGTTCCGGTGTGGTGCTGGTGGTGAAGTCGATGCGGCCCCCCTCCCGGGCGAAGCGCAGGCCATCCTCGAAGAGTGCCTCGGTGCGGTTGATATGGGTGGGGTAGAACTGGGCCAGGGGCAGGGCGCTCTCCCGGGCCACCGCCCGCAGCGGTTCCAGGTGCGTCTCGGCGTCCCCGGTATGGATAAAGACGATGCCCGCCTTGCCGGCCAGCAGGCCGGCGGTGCGGGCTTCGGCGGTGAGGCGGATCAGCTCCGCCGTGGAGGGCTGGGAGCCGCGGTGGTCGCTGATCGCCACCTCGCCGACGCCGAGCACTTCCGGCACGAAGAGGATGTCTTCGCGCAGGGTGCCGGTGAGGGTGGCCGGCGGCAGCTGGTAGGAGCCGGTGTAACAGTAGGCGCTGAGGCCGCCGGCGCTCAGTTCCCGGGCCTTGCCCAGCAGGTTGGCGGGGGTGCGGGTCACCGCGTCGGTGCCGAGGGCACCGACCAGGGTGGTAACCCCGGAGGCATGGGCCTCGGCCAGGCTCAGCTCCGGGGTGCGCTGGCCGAAGCCGCCTTCGCCGCCGCCGCCGATGAAGTGCACCAGGGGATCCACCAGGCCGGGAATCACCCGACGCCCTTGCAGGTCGATCACCGTGATCGCCGGGCCGCTGGCCAGGGGCGTCCCCATGGGGGCGATGGCGGCGATGCGCCGGTCGCTGATCAGCAGTTGGCAGAGTCCCAGCGGCTCGGGGGCGAAGAGCCGGGCATGGGTCAGTAGGGTCAGCATGGTCACTTCCATGGTTGCACGATGACGCCGGCCTCGGCCGGCGTCATCGGGGTGGGCGGTGGGCTTAGAGCTTGATGTCGTAGCTGAAGTAGCGGTTCATGATCTCATCATAGGTGCCATCTTCCTTGAGGGCCGCCAGGGCCTCGTTGAAGCGCTCGGCGAGGGCGGTGTCGCGCTGGCGGAAAGCCACGCCGACGCCCTGGCCGAAGATATGCGCCGGCTCCTTGATGAAGTCGCTGATGCGCCAGAAGTCACTCCCCTCGGTATCGATGTCGATGGCCGCCTCGGCGATGGGGTAGTCCATGAAGGTCAGGTCCAGGCGCCCGGCCCGCAGGTCGGTAATCACGTCTCCGACACCGGTGTAGCGGCGAATCTCCAGCACGTCGCCGTAGAGCTCCGAGACGTAGTTGTCCTGCAGGGTGGCGCGCTGGACGCCCACGGTGAGGCCTTCCAGGCTCTCCCGGTCACTGATGTCGATGGGGCGACCGGCGAGGGCGATCCAGGCACTGGGGGTGGTGTAGTAGGGCTCGGAGAAGAGCACCTGGTGGGCCCGCTCCTCGGTGATCGCCATAGAGGACATGATGGCGTCATAGTTGCGCGCCATCAGGCCGGGGATGATGCCGTCCCAGTCCTGTTCCACCCAGGTGCACTGGATCTCCAGGTAGTCGCAGACGGCGTTGCCCAGCTCGATCTCGAAGCCGGCCAGCTCGCCGTCGGGCTGGCGGTACATGAAGGGTTCGTAGGGCAGGTCCACGCCGAGGCGGACCTCGCTATAGTCGCGGGCCTGGGCGTGGCCCAGGGTCAGGGTGGCACCGAGGGTGGCGGCCAGCAACAGAGGCAGTGAACGCATGGTAGGTCCTCCAGGGAAGGATTCGTCGATGGTTGTTGTTATCGCCAGGGGCGATCGGGTCAGGGAATCCAGCGCACGGCCACGCCAAGGCCACGATGCGATCGTGGACGGAGTGGGCACGTGACTGGACGGGGGTGGCATGGCGCCACGCATAGCCTGGGGGCCGGCAACACACGCGATCGAGTCACGCCGGCCCGATGGCGGCGGTGAGGCGTCGGATGCGTATGGGCGGGAAACCCGCGGTCGTCAGCGAGTGACGACAGGCTAGTGGGTCACGCGCTTGCCGGAACAGGCGAGGCGGACCCGCGGCCAGGACGGCCGGAGGGGAAGGCTATTCGTCGAACCATTCGCTGAGATAGAAGCTGTCGAAGTCGCAGCGGTAGGCTATCTCGGCGTGGTGTGTCTGGGAGAAGCTCGGGTACATGGGCGGACCCTGTCGAATGACCCCTTAACTCTCGGAGATGGCGGGCGGCCTGTCAAGCCGCCCGCCGCCTGGCGCTTACTCGTCGCCGAAGTAGCGCTGGAAGATCTCGTCGTAGGTGCCGTCTTCCTTGAGGGTGGCCAGAGCCTCGTTGAAGCGCTCGGCCAGGGCGGTGTCACGCTGGCGGAAGGCGATGCCGAAGCCCTCACCGAAGTACTCCTCGGGCTCGGTGACCATCTCGCCGACGACCCGGTAGTCGCCGTCATCGTTGTCGAGCAGGGTGGACTGGCCGACCACGAACTCGAGGAAGACGATGTCCAGGCGCTGCGCCTCCAGGTCCAGCACCATGTCGTCGGCGGTGGAGTAGCGGTTGATGGTGGCGAGGCTGCCGTAGGCATCGGTGGCGTAGTTGTCGTAGGTGGTGCCACGCTGCACGCCGATGCTCTTGCCGGCCAGGCTCTCCTCGCTGATCTCCTCCAGGCTGCTGCCGGCGGGGGCGAACCAGGCGCCGGGGATGGTGATGTAGGAGTCGGAGAAGAGCACGGTCTGGCGGCGCTCATCGTTGATGGACATGGAGGACATGATGGCGTCGTAGTTGCGCGCCAGCAGGCCGGGGATGATGCCGTCCCACTCCTGTTCGATCCACTCGCAGGTGACGCCCATCTCGGCACAGAGGGCGTTGCCCAGGTCGATATCGAAGCCGGTCAGCTCGCCTTCCGGGGTGCGGTACTCCATGGGCTCGTAGGGGACGTCGACGCCGAAGCGTACGTGATCATAGTCGCGGGCCTGGGCGGTGCCGGCTACCATGGCGGCGCCGAGGAGCGAGATGGTAAGCAGTTTTTTCATGGTGTGTTTCCCTGTTGTTATAGGGGATTGAACCGGGGTATCGATCAAGGCCACGGTAGCGCAGCTTGGCGAACCCCGGAAGAGGGCAAGGGCCAATTTCCCAACGTTTGTTTGACGCCGGCCCGGACCCCTGGGTTCAGGCCGGCGGTTTCACGCCGGCTTCAGGTGGGCCAGCAGGCGTTTCTCCAGGTAGCGGAACAGGTAGAGAATCGCGAAGGTCAGGCACAGGTAGATCACCGCCACGAACAGGAAGGCCTCGAAGGGGGCATAGAAGCGCGCATAGACGAAACGCGCCGCCCCGGTGAGGTCCATCAGGGTCACCACGCTGGCGATGGCGCTGGCGTGGAGCATGAAGATCACCTCGTTGCCGTAGGCCGGCAGGGCGCGACGGAAGGCGCTGGGCAGGATGATGCGGCGCATCATCAGCGCCTGGGACATGCCGTAGGCCCGGGCCGCCTCGATCTCGCCCCTGGGAGTCGCCTTGATGGCACCACGGAAGATCTCGGTGGTATAGGCCGCGGTATTGAGGGTGAAGGCGATCAGCGCCGGGTAGAAGGCCTCGCGCAGCATCGGCCACAGGAAGGTCTCCTGGATGCCGTCGAAGAACACCACCCCGTAGTAGATGATGTAGAGCTGGATCAGCAGCGGAGTGCCGCGGAACACGTAGGTGTAGGCGTAGATCGGCAGGCTGATCCAGCGCTTCCCGGAGCTGCGCCCGATGGCCAGGGGCACCGCCAGCACCAGGCCGGCCAGCAGCGACAGGAACACCAGCTGGGTGGTGGTGACCAGGCCTTCCCAGTAGTAGCCCAGGGTCTGGGGGGTGAAGATCAGGTTGTCGGATAGCAGCTCGTTGAGCCAGGTGGTCAGTTCCATGATCAATGCTCCCCGAAGCCGACGTCGTAGCGTTTCTGCAGGCGGGCGAAGGCCCACTCGGAAGCGCTGGCGATCAACAGGTAGATGGCCGCCACCGGGATCAGGAAGGTGAAGGGCTCATGGGTGGCGCGGGAGGCCTCGGCGGCGACCCGTACCATGTCCGTCAGGCCGATGATCGAGACCAGAGCGGTGGTCTTGAGCAGCACCATCCAGTTGTTGGAGAGCCCCGGCAGGGCATGGCGCATCATCTGCGGGAAGCGGATGCGCCGGAACACCAGCCAGTTGCTCATGCCGTAGGCCTTGCCCGCCTCGATCTGGCCGTGTTCCACGGCCAGGAAGGCGCCGCGGAAGGTCTCGCACATATAGGCGCCGAAGATGAAACCGATGGTCAGGACCCCGGCGGCGAAGGCGTTGAGGTTGATGAATAGATCGACCCCGGTGTGGTCGTAGATCAGGTCGGTGACCGCGTTCAGCGCCATCTGACCGCCGAAGAACAGCAGCAGCATCAGCACCAGGTCGGGGACCCCGCGGATGATGGTGGTGTAGAGGGTCGCGGTCTTGTGCAGCAGCCAGTTGCGGGACATCTTGGCACTGGCCGCCAACAGGCCCAGTACCAGGGCCAGGATCAGCGACAGGATCGCCAGCTGCAGGGTGACCCCGGCGCCTTCCAGCAGCCGCGGGCCGTAGCCGTGAAGGTCTAGCATGGTCGTCTCCCGCTCAGTACTTGGGCGCCAGGAACTGCTTGAGGCGCGGCGATTGCGGGTTGTTCAGCACGTCGTGGGGCGCGCCGGCCTCCTCCACCAGGCCCTGGTGCAGGTAGATCACCTGGCTGGAGACGTCCCGGGCGAAGCTCATCTCGTGGGTCACCACCACCATGGTGCGCCCCTCCTCGGCCAGGTCGCGCATCACCTTGAGCACGTCGCCCACCAGTTCCGGGTCGAGCGCCGAGGTGGGCTCGTCGAAGAGCATCACCTCCGGGTCCATGGCCAGGGCCCGGGCGATGGCGCCACGCTGCTGCTGGCCGCCGGACATCTGCGCCGGGTAGGCATCGGCGCGGTGCGACAGGCCGACCCGCTCGAGCAGCGCCTTGGCCTGCTCGATCGCCTCCTTCCTGGGCCGACCCAGTACATGCACCGGGGCCTCGATGATGTTCTCCAGCAGGGTCATGTGCGACCAGAGGTTGAAGCCCTGGAAGACCATGGAGAGCTTGGCGCGCATGCGCACCACCTGCTTCCAGTCCGCGGGCTCGCGGCCATGCTTGGTGTGCTTGAAGCGGATCTCCTCGCCATGCACGATCAGGTCGCCCTCGTCGGGCTGTTCCAGCAGGTTCATGCAGCGCAGGAAGGTACTCTTGCCGGAGCCGGAGGCCCCGATCAGGGTGATGACGTCGCCTTTCTTGGCTTGCAGGGAGAGGCCCTTGAGGACCTCGGTGTCGCCGAAGCGTTTCTTGATATTACGAACTTCCAGCGGTAACGGCGTTGCGGCCATAACTCGGCTCCAGGTCGGGATGGCCATCCGGGGATGGCGATTTCAGCATGGCGGATGCGAAAGGCTGGCGATTCTACCAGCCTGGGCAGCCCCTGGCAGAATGGGCGCGAGTCGGCGATATACGACTTTCGTCTAGAGAGAAGGCAGGGTGCATGAGTAGCTATCCTCTAACTTATTGTTGTGTTTCAGTTTTATTTTCTGCTCTGGGGTGGTTGCTCAGCGTTAGGCGCTAGCCTCCGGCACCGGGCTGGGCCTGACCAGCAGGGCGGCGCGGGCGCCGATCTCCACCTTGGCATTGGGGAAGACCACCGCCAGGGGCGTCTCGCCGACCCGGAAGTCACCGGCCTCGGCGTCGCTGGCCAGCAGGCTGCCCGGGGCGAATTCGGTGAAGTTGGCGGTATCGTCGGCGAAGTGCAGGGAAAACTCCGGGGAGTGACGCATCAGCTCGTGCTCGACCCGGAAGAAGGCCATGGCGGCGGGGGCTTGCCCCGGTGGCTCGCGGCCCTCCACCAGGGCCTCGAGCAGGGCGCGCATGGGACGCAGGGCGCCCAGGTCGTTTTCGCCGAAGGGCGCCACCTTGCCCAGCTCCAGGGTGAAGGCCTGGGCGCCGTGATAGTGCTTGGAGTAGTGAGAGAAGGTCCAGCTGTGCTGATGCTGATGCAGCACCGCCTGGAGGCCGGCGGCGGCCAGCCAGCGCCACTGCTCGGCACCGGTGACGGCCTCGGCATGGGGTTCCACCGCGAAGCGCGGGAAGCGGCTGTCACGGATGGCGGTATGCAGGTCGTAGTGCAGGCGTGGCAGCTCGGCGTGGCGAGCGTAGAAGGCGTCCACCGCCGCCATCAGGGTACGGGCCCGCTCGGGCTCGTCGCCCTGGCGGTCCTGACCGCGCTGGAAGAGGCGGTTGAGGTTGGTATCGATGAAGCGCTCGCCAAGGCGAATCGCCGGCAGGTTGCCGAGGATCAACAGGACCGGCGCACCGAGGCGCAGGTGGCCAGTCTCCAGGCGTGACAGCAATTCACCCAGCAGCTCGATCGGCGCGGTCTCGTTGCCATGCACGCCCACCGAGATGACGCAGGCCCGGGCCTGGGATTGCCGCTCGCTGGGGATCAGTTCCAGTAGGCCCGGGGCGTGCAGGCGGTAGTGGCCGAAGGGCAACCGGCCCTCGGCCTCGAGGGCCTGCTCGGCGAGGGTGAGATCGATCCATTGACTGAGCATAGGGTGCCTTCTGTGCTTGTCGTTCTGTGCCGGCGGCAGGGGAAACCGCCGGGAGCCCTGGCACCATCACCAGCTTTGCTGGCCACGACAAGGGGCGGCGTCGACGTGATGAAAAAGCCGGTGCCATCCTGTAACTCCGCCACCGTCGGGGATCCGATGCTGACCGGGACCCTGACCAAGGCAGCATAGGGCGATGGGCACCGCTCTTCTAGGCATGGATTCCCAAGGAGGGCGAAAGGCTCCCATGGCGGATACGCCCGGGCGCCACGGCAGGTGGCCTGGCAACTGGCCGCTCCCGGCGCTGGGTACGCCGAGCGATCTGGGGTGGGGTAGCGGCGGCGCCCGTCGCCTGCCGGTGGATGATCGGGTGCTGGTCGGGGGATGCCGCTACCGTTGGTCGATTCAGGAGCGCCGGCCGCGCACCAGGTAACTCAGGGGGGTGAGCACCAGCCAGGCGAGCATGCCGACCCCGATCGCCGCGCCGATCAGCGCCACCCAGTCGGTGACGGTGGCCACATAGGCGAGCCGTGAGTGGGTCGCCAGGGGCAGCCACCAGAGAGTGGAGAGGCCGATCATCAGGGCCACCAGGTTGGCGCCCAGGCAGCGGTAGGCGAACAGCCGATAGCCCTTGAGATGGGCGACCAGCTGCACGCCGAGCAATACCGCCAGGCCCAGCACGATCAGCCACGCGAAGGGGGCCAGGGCATACATCAGGATGGTGATAACACCGGAAAGGGTCATGGGGCGGTCTCCTCAGGCCTGGCCTTCCAGAACGGCGTAGTACGCCGGTTGCAGCATGCGATCCTTCATCACCCAGGCCGCCCAGGACTCGTCCCGGGGGTCGATGAAGGGAAAGGAGGGCAGGAAGTCCAGGTTATTGTCATAGCCGAACTCCACCAGCATGGCCTTGCCGATCCCGGTGATCAGCGGGCAGGAGGTATAGCCGTTGTGGCGGGCCTGCAGGGGCTGCTCCTGCAGGTGTGCCAGCAGATTGGCCTCCACCACCGGGGCCTGCGCCTTGACGCTGGCGGCGGTCTTGTTGATCGGCGCGCCGATCACATCGCCGATGCCGAAGACCTCCGGGTAACGGTTGTGCTGCATGGTGTGAATGTCCACGTCCAGCCACTCGCCGGCGAAGGGGCCCTCCTGGGCGATCAGGGCGCTCTGCTTGACGAAGTCCGGGGCGCTCATGGGCGGCACCACATGGATGAAGTCGTAGTCGATCACCTCGGTGAGCCCCTCGGGACGCCGGAACTCCTCCTCGCGCAGCTCGTGATGGGAGGTGAACTGGGCCTCCCGGTCGACCCGGGTGAAGGTGGCCTGGCGGGCCCCCGGGTCGATGGCCGACAGCCGATACTGGTGGTAACGGTTGACGCCCTGCTCGTCGAAGCGCTGCTTGACGAAGTCATTGACCCAGGGCTGGCTGAACAGGGCATTGCCCGGCGCCATATAGTCCACCTGGAAGGCGTCCCGCTGGCCGGTAACCTCGAGCCGCGACAGGGTGGTGAAGGTCATCTTGAGGGGCGCGCCGGCACACTTCACCGGGGTGGGCGCGGCGGTAAAGAGGCCGCGGCCGCCGCCCTGGGCAATCCATGCCTCGATGGCCCGGTTGGTGCGGCTGGCGGCATCGATGCTGGCGTAGACGCTGCCGATGCCGTGGCTGCCCACCAGCTCCGGTGACATGCCCTCGATCAGGTGGTAATTGAGCTGCAGGCCGGTGGCCACCACCAGGGCGTCATAGGCCAGCACCTCCCCACTGGCCAGGGTGACCCGCCGCGACTCGGCATCGATGGCGGTGGCGGCCTGGCGCTCCCAGCGGATGCCGGCGGGCACGAAATCGGCATTGGGTCGCAGGGTCTTGTCGGCGTTCCACACCCCGGAGGCCACCAGGGTCCAGCCCGGCTGGTAGTG
The DNA here is from genome assembly GCF_015645095.1 of Halomonas sp. 328. Lineage (GTDB taxonomy): Bacteria > Pseudomonadota > Gammaproteobacteria > Pseudomonadales > Halomonadaceae > Bisbaumannia. The sequence continues at coordinate 77,642 of NZ_JADOTW010000018.1, read as the reverse complement.
ATGGATCTCGCGGGGTTCCACCAGGGTGATGGTGGTGCCCCGGGTGCGGTTGGCCAGGCGGTTGGCCATGGCCATGCCCCCGGCTCCTCCGCCAAGGATGACGATATGGGCCCGCGACTCGATCGGGCGGGCCTGGGCGCTGGTGGTGGTCAGCAGGCCGGCGGCACCGACCCCGGCCCCCCACTTGAGGAGCTGGCGCCGGCTCAGGCCGAGCGGAGGGTGGCGAGGGTCGGACATGAGAGCACTCCTGGGCGATATGGCGTACCTGGCAAGGATGCGACAGTTTTAATGGTTATAACCATATAACTATGGTTTAAGGTCGTCGCTTTTTCACCCGCCCAGGCAGTGACCCTTTGCCGCAGGCCCAACGGGAATCAGATCCGCTCGGCGATGGCCCGGCCCAGGGTCTCGGTGGTGCCGGTACCTCCGATATCCGGTGTCAGGAGGCCCTTGTCGCCCTCCGCCAGTACCGCCTCGAAGGCGGCGACGATGGCCTCGGCGGCGGCCGGGTGACCCAGGTGCTCGAGCATCATGGCCCCGGACCAGATCTGGCCGATGGGGTTGGCGATTCCCTTGCCGGCGATATCCGGGGCGCTGCCGTGGACCGGCTCGAAGAGGCTGGGGAAGCTGCCCTCCGGGTTGATATTGGCCGAGGGTGCCACGCCGATGGTGCCGGTGCAGGCGGGACCCAGGTCGGAGAGGATATCGCCGAAGAGGTTGCTGGCCACCACCACGTCGAACCAGTCCGGGTGCATCACGAAGTTGGCGGTGAGGATATCGATATGGAACTGATCCACCGCCACCTCCGGGTAGCGCTGGCCCATCTCGGCGACCCGCGCGTCCCACCAGGGCATGGTGATACTGATGCCGTTGGACTTGGTGGCCGAGGTGAGCTTCTTCCTGGGACGGGAGGCCGCCAGCTCATAGGCGAACTTCAGCACCCGGTCGGTGCCCTGGCGGGTCATCACCGTCTCCTGGATGACGATCTCCCGCTCGGTGCCCTCGAACATCTTGCCGCCGACACTGGAGTACTCCCCCTCGGTGTTCTCGCGCACCACATAGAAGTCGATATCGCCGGGCTCGCGGCCCGCCAGCGGACTCCTGATGCCGGGCAGCAGGCGGCAGGGGCGCAGGTTGATGTACTGATCGAAGCGGCGGCGGAACTGCAACAGCGAGCCCCATAGCGACACATGGTCGGGCACCGTCTCGGGCCAGCCCACGGCGCCGTAGAAGAGGGCATCGAAGTCCTTCAGGGTCTCGAACCAGTCGTCGGGCAGCATCTGGCCGTGTTCGGCGTAGTAGTCGCAGCTGGCGAAATCGAAGGTCTCGAAGGCCAGGTCGATACCGAAGCGCCGCGCCGCGGCCGCCAGGGCGCGCAGTCCCTCGGGCATCACCTCCTTGCCGATACCGTCGCCGGCCAGTACCGCGATTCGCTGGGTCATGGGGTCTCTCCTGGGGGTGGGGGGGCGGCCTCTGGCAGCCGGCGCAGGGGATCCTGGCGGAAGTAGTCCCGCAGCAGGCCATAGAGGCCGGGGTAGGTGGCGCTCAGGGTATCCGGGGCGGTGAAGAAGTACTCGCAGCAGACCGCGAAGCATTCGCCCGGGTGGCTGGCGGCGTAGTCATCGATGGGCGTCTGTTCGCCGCGGGCCAGGTGCGCCTGGAGATCGTCCCAGACGGCGGTGAATTCGCGGTGCCAGCGCCGGGCGTCCAGCTCCCGGGGCAGCGGCGGGAAGCCGTCCACGTCCTGGGAATTGCCCAGATCGAGCTTATGGGCCAGCTCGTGGATCAGCACATTGAAGCCCGAGAAGTCGCCGCTCTCCATCAGGTCGGGGAAGGCCACCACCACCGGACCCTGGTAGGAGGTCTCGCCGGCCCGCTCGTCGTCGTATTCGTGCATCACCCCGGCCTCGTCCATCTCCTCCACTCGACGCTGGAAGGCCTCGGGGAGGATCAGGATCTCGTGGACATTGGCGAAGGCCTCCAGATGCTCGGCTTCCGACCAGCCCAGGGTCAGCAGGCAGGCCTGGGCGGCCAGGGCCAGCTGGGCGGGCAGGTCGAAGGGCGTCGTCGTGGCGAGATCGGGATGCAGGCTCAAGCGCTTGTGGTGGGCGAAATGCCAGGCGCGCCGTCCCAGCGCCTCGGCCTCGGGTTCACTCAAGGCGGCGAGCAGCGGCAGCCGCGCCCGGGCCTCGGCCCAGGCGGTGTCGGGGAAGGGGTGGCGGGCCGCGAAGCGCTTCTCCCGCCACTGGCGCAGACGCCCGAGCATGGCCTCAGGCCTCCTCCTGCCGGCCCCCGGACTTCCAGCTCCAGTCGCGCAGGCGCAGGTCGAAGAGGTCCTTGCGGCGATCCTTGAGGTTGGTCACCGAGCCCTCGTTGCGCACCACCGTGAGGCGGGTCAGGTCCAGGTCCGAGAACATGATCATCTCGGTGTTGGGGGTGGTCTCCGCCAGCACGGCGTCGTGGGGGAAGGCGAAGTCGGAGGGCGAGAAGACCGAGGACTGGGCGTACTGGATGTCCAGGTTCTCGATGGAGGGCACGTTGCCGACGCTGCCGCACAGCACCACATAGCACTCGTTCTCGATGGCCCGGGCCTGGGCGCAGTGGCGCACTCGCAGGTAGCCGTTCTTGGTGTCGGTCCAGAAGGGCACGAAGAGGATATCCATCTCCTGCTCGGCGAGCAGCCGCGACAGTTCCGGGAACTCCACGTCATAGCAGATCTGGATGCCGACCCGGCCGGCATCGGTGTCGAAGACGCGCAGCTCGTCGCCGCCCTCGATCACCCAGTCGCGGCGCTCCTGGGGGGTGATATGCAGCTTGTGCTGGCTCTCCAGGGTGCCGTCCCGGTGGCACAGGTAACTGACGTTGTAGAGGCGGTCGTCCTCGCCCGCCTCGATCATGGAGCCGGCGATGATATTGATGTTGTAGGCCACCGCCATGCGCGACAGCTCGCTCTTGAACTGCTCGGTGAAGCCGGCCAGGAAGCGGATGGCGGCCATCTGATCCTGCTGGGCGGCGCGATCCTGGAGGCCCATCAGCGGGGCATTGAAGAGCTCCGGGAAGACCGCGAAGTCGCTCTGGTAGCCGGACAGGGCGTCGACGAAGTACTCCACCTGCTGGAGCACCGATTCCACCGAGTCGAATTCGCGCATCTGCCACTGCACGGCGCCCACCCGTACCTGGGTCTTGCGTGACTCCAGCACCCGCTCGGCGGGCTCGAAGAGGATATTGTTCCACTCCAGCAGGGTGGCGAAGCCCTGGGACTTCTCGTCCTCCGGCAGGTACTTGCGCAGCAGCCGCTTGACCTGGAAGTCGTTGGCCAGCTGGAAGGAGAGGATGGGGTCGTGGAGCTCGCGGCGGGCCACCTTGTCGATGTACTCGCTGGGGGAGAGGTCGTCGGCGTATTCGTGGTACTGGGGGATGCGCCCGCCGGCGAGGATCGCCCGCAGGTTCATCGAGCGGCACAGCTCCTTGCGCGCCTCGTAGAGGCGGCGACCCAGGCGATAGCCCCGGTAGGCCGGGTCGATCAGCACGTCCAGGCCGTACATGGCGTCGCCCTCCGGCTCGTTGAGGATCACCTCCCGGGAGCCGATCAGGTCGTCATAGCGGTGGGGGTTGGAGAAGGTGTCGTAGTCCACCAGGGCGGTGAGGGCCACGCCGACGATCACCTCGTCGTCTTCGATCACCAGCTGGCCGTCGGGGAACTCCTGCACCAGCTTGTCGATGGTGAGCTTGGGCCAGGCCCCGCCGATGTCGTCATAGACCTTGTCCATCAGCGTCTTGAGCTGGGGATAGTCCTCCACGGTCAGGTTGCGCAGGTTGAGGTGCAGTTCGTCGAGGGACATGGCGGCGGCTCCTGAGCGGTGGGAATCAAGCGGAGTCTAACATGGCCGCCGCGGCTCGCCGCGAGCCGCGGCGGCCGTCTCGTAGGGCTATCGCGGTTGGAATGGCTGAGGGGCACTGGAGGCAAGATGGAGCGGGGGTTTTTTGCCATGGATGACAAAAGTAGCGCCCAGGGAGGGGTTCACAGCGCCCCGCGACAGCCTGCCTCCAGGATAGCCCCGGGCCACAAAGCTAATTGCGATAGCCTTGAGTGGTTTCGGGCGCGGCGCGCAGTGGCCGGGTCAATGTCTGAGCCATGATCACCCCGGCCAGCGTCAGGCCGCCCCCCAGCAGATGGTGGAGACCCAGGCGTTCGCCGAGGAAGGCCATGGCGATCAGAGCGCTGAACAGCGGCATCAGGTTGATGAAGATGCTCGCCTTGCTGGCGCCGATCTGGCCGATGGCGCGCATCCACAGGAAGGTGGTGATGATGGAGGCGGGGATGCCGGCATAGAGGATCAGCCCTACATTGCTCCCATCCACCGGGGTCATGGGGCCAAGCAGGTAGCCCGGCAACAGCAGCAGGACCGCGAAACAGATCTGCGCATAGAGCAGCACCCAGGGCGAGAGTCCCAGGGACCAGCGCCTGAGCATCACCCCGTAGGCGGCATAGCAGGTGGCGGCCACCACCATCAGCGCATCGCCCTTGGCCACCTCCAGGGCCAGCAGGCTGCGCGGGTCGCCCTGGCCCAGCAGCACCAGCACCCCGAGCAGGGCGACGATGCCGCCGACCACGCCGCCCAGGCTGGGGGGCTCGCGCAGGATCAGGGCGCTGAGCAGCACGGTGAGTAGCGGCACCATGGCGGCGAGGATGCCCATATTGGTGGCGCTGGTGGTCTCGGCGGCCACGTAGGCCAGCCCCTGCCAGAGCCCCATGCCCAGGGCGCCCAGCACGGCGAGCTTGGGCCACTCCCGGCGAATCGTGGCCCGGGCCTGCCAGGCGGCGGGCAGCAGGAAAGGGGTGAGGACGAGCAGGGCCAGCAGCCAGCGCAGGAAGGCGATGGAGCTGGGGGCGATGGCGCCCACGGTGAGCTGGTTGATGGTCATATTGCCGGACCAGATCAGCACGGTGCCCAGCGGCGGCAGCAGATAGAGCAGTGGCATGGAGACCTCGACAGGGGAGAGCCGCGGAGCCCTCGAAGCAGTCATCAGTGACCTGGAATCATACGCGGCAATTTGTGAGGAGGCTAATTAGCTCCTCGGGCCCCGAGGACGTCGGCTGGAGCGGCCAAGAGGCGTTGGCAAGCCCCTGCGACGCCGCTCGGGAAGGCGCCTAGACTGGCTCTTATCATGGTGTCGAGGATTGACGATGAGCGATACGAATGAGCCGGCCTCACACGCCGCGACCAGTGATATGCAGACCGACTATGTGGTCGGCCAGGACAATATCGAGGGGCAACTCGGCCCCATCGGCTTCGATATCCATAACCGGGTCTTCGTCGTCTCGGCATTCGCCTCCCTGGTCTTTATCATCCTGACCCTGCTGCTCCCGGAGCGGGCGGGAAGCCTCTTCCAGTCCATCGTCGCCTTCACCACTACCCGCCTCGACTGGTATTTCATGGGCCTGGTGGATTTCTTTATCCTCTTCTGTATTGGCCTGGTGGTCTCGCCCTATGGGGCGGTGCGCCTGGGTGGGCCCGGGGCGCAGCCGGAATACGGCTACCTCTCCTGGTTCGCCATGCTGTTCGCCGCCGGCATCGGTATCGGCCTGCTGTTCTTCGGCGTGCTGGAGCCGGTCTACCATGCCAACGTCTCCCTGCCCCTGGGCATCGCCTCGCCCTTCGGCGCCGACGGGACCCTCGACCCGGAGGCGATCGCCGAGGCCACGGCGATGGGCCTGGCCGGCACCTACCTGCACTGGGGCCTGCATGGCTGGGCGGTCTATGTGGTGATGGCCCTGGCCCTGGCGCTCTTCACCTACAACAAGGGGCTGCCCTTCTCGATCCGCTCGGCCTTCTATCCGATCCTCGGCGAACGGGTCTGGGGCTGGTGGGGGCATGCCATCGATATCCTGGCGGTCTTCTCGACCCTCTTCGGCCTGGCCACCTCGCTCGGCCTCGGTGCCCAGCAGGCCAATGCGGGGATGAACTTCGTCTTCGGCCTGGAGGTCAGTGCCACCGCCCAGGTGATCATCATCCTGGCGGTGACGGCGGTGGCCCTGGTCTCGGTATGGCGGGGGCTCGACGGCGGGGTCAAGAAGCTCTCCGAGTGGAACATGGTGCTCGCGGTGCTGTTCTTCGGCTTCGTGCTCTTCGCGGGCCCCACCCTGGTGGCCCTGAGCGGTTTCTGGACCGGGCTTACCACCTATGCAAAGGAGTTTCTGCCGCTCTCGGCGCCCTTCGGCCGTGACGACGACGCCTACCGCCAGGCCTGGAGCGTCTTCTACTGGGCCTGGTGGGTGAGCTGGGCGCCCTTCGTCGGCATGTTCATCGCCCGGGTCTCCCGGGGCCGCACGGTGCGCGAGTTCGTGGTCTGCGTGCTGCTGATTCCCAGCCTGTTCATCTTTATCTGGATGGGGGTGTTCGGCGCCACCGCCCTGGAGCAGCTCTATGCCGATCCCGACAACAGCCTAGTCAAGGCCTATGTGATCGACAGCTACAGCCCGGAGCTGTCGCTGTTCGGCATGCTCAACGAGCTGCCGCTGACCGGGCTGATGGCGACCCTGGGCATCATCCTGGCGCTGGTCTTCTTCGTCACCTCCTCGGATTCCGGCTCATTGGTGATCGACACCATCACCGCCGGCGGCAAGATCGATGCGCCGCGCCCGCAGCGCATGTTCTGGGCCACGGTGGAGGGGCTGATCGCCATCGTGCTGCTGCTCGGCGGCGGTCTCTCGGCCCTGCAGGCGGGGGTCACCGCCACGGCGATTCCCTTCTCCATTGTCATGCTGCTGATGTGCTATTCCATTCTCCGGGCGCTCCATGGCGAGCTGAAGCGCCGTTAGCGACGCCCCAAAAGACACCGCCCCCGCTGCCTGGCAGCGGGGGCGGTGTCGTCTCTCGAGGAACGGTTCAGGCTTAGATAATGGCGGCGATACCCGCCTTGGCCACCTGGGCGTCCTGGTCGGACTTGACCCCGGAGACGCCCACGGCGCCGATCACCCGGCCGTCGATCACCACCGGCACGCCGCCTTCCAGCAGGCCCTGCAAGGGGGCGGAAAGAAAAGCGTTGCGCCCGCCGTTGATCATGTCTTCGAAGACCCGGGTCTCCTTGTGGCTCAGTGCCGCGGTGCGCGCCTTCTGGGCACTGACCATGGCGGTCATGGGGGCGGCGCCGTCCAGGCGGCGCAGGGCCAGCAGCTCGCCGCTGTCGTCGGCGACGGCGACGGTGATGCACCAGCCATTGGCCTCGGCCTCGTGCTGGGCGGCATCGAGGATGGCATTGACCTCCTTGAGTCCGAGTACGGCTTTGGTTTGCATGCTTGAGTCTCCTTGGAGTTGTCGAAGTTGGAAATGGTATGGGGCACCGGAAAAAGTAGGCATGATGCGATGAGCCCAGTGGGCGTAAGCATTCATCCTTAATTATTTGATGGAAATTATTTCCAATGTACACGCTTGGGGCGGGAATTCCAGTCATGAAAGCGCTCAGTCAGGCCTCTCGGGCTGGGGAGGGCTGCGACCGATGGTCGCGGGTCAGGTTGATGTTTGGTGAACTCATTTTCTTGTTCGGAATGGCGACGCCCTGGTGACGAGGATAGTCTGGATGCGATGACGTCTTTCCGGTAATTGGCACTACTCAGGAGGTAGGCATGACGCGATGGCTCTACGACCTGCGTGGCCGCGACGAGCGGCTGCGTTTCTCGCCCTACTGTTGGCGGGTCAAGTGCGCCCTGGCCCACAAGGGGCTCGACTACCGGACGCGTCCCTGGTGCTACCGGGACAAGGAGGCCCTGGCCTTCTCCGGTCAGGGCGCGGTGCCGGTACTGGTGGATGGCGAGGCGGTGATCGGCGACAGCTACGAAATCCTGCGCTACCTGGAGCGCACCTATCCCCAGGCGCCGCTACTGGGGGAGGGGGTGACCGAGGCCAGGGCGCGTTTCTTCAAGCACTATGCGGAGCGAGCCCTGGCGCCGGCCATCATGCGTACCGTGATCATGGACCTCTACCAGGCGGTGGATCCCGGTGATCGGGACTACTTCCGCGCCAGCCGCGAGAAGCGCTTCGGACGTAGCCTGGAGGAGTTCCACTCCCCGGTGCGTGGCCTGGCCCAGCTCGACCAGGCCCTGGAGCCGCTGCGGGGGCACCTGGACGGCAGCGACTACCTGGATGGCATGGCGCCGGGCGCCGCCGATTACCTGGTTTTCGGCGCCTTTATGTGGGCGCGCTGTGTCTCCAACGCCGACCTGGTCTCCAATGCCGACCCGGTCCATGCCTGGGTCGAGCGGATGCTGGACCTGTACGATGGCCTGGGGCGCCGGGCGCTGCGGGTCAGCGACCTGGAGGATGCCTACCGCTGAGGACGGGCCTCAGTGATGTAGCGACCGCTGAGGCGGGGCCAGGGCGGCGGAGGAGGGATCGGCGATTGCCGGGGGCTCCTCGCCGCGCCAGGCCGATGGCACCCGTTGACGCAGGAAGTCGAGCAGGGCGGTGACCTTGCGCGACTGGCGGCCATAGGGGTAGAGCAGGCTGACCGCCAGGCTGGGAGGCTGCCAGTCGGGCAGGCATAGGCTCAGCTCGCCGGGATGATGGGCCTCGCGGCCCGCGGCCAGCCAGCGGGGAATTACCCCCAGGCCCTGGCCGCGGGCGATGGCATCGATATGCAGGGTGCTCTGATCGACCCGGAGTCGCGAATGGGGTGGGGTGAAGTGATAGTCACCGTGATGTGGGTGCTGCAGGGGCAGCCCGGTCTGGGTAAGGCCCAGCAGGTCGACCCAGGCATGGCTGGCCAGCTCCCGGGGGTGGCTCGGCGTGCCATGGCGGGCCAGGTAATCGGGATGGGCATAGAGCCCCTGGGTCAGCCGTCCCAGTGTCTCCTGGCGCAGGCCGCACTCCGTCAAGGGGCCCACCCAGACCCAGATCGCCTCCTCGTCGGGGCCCGTCGGCGGCTGGGCCGGGTGGCCCAGGGTCAGCTGAATCCCCGGGTGGCGTGCCAGGAAGGTGTCCATATGCCGAGCCAGCCAGGCGCGGGCCAGGGTCTGGTGGACCTGTACCGTGACCTGGCCGCTGACCTCCTCACGAAGCTCATCCAGGCGGCGCTGGCTCTGCTCGGCCAGGGCCAGGATCTGCTGGCAGTAGCCATGGAAGAGTAGCCCCGCCTCGGTGGGAATCAGGCGATTGGCCTGGCGGCGCAGCAGGGGCTGGCCCAGGCGCGCCTCCAGCTGGCTGATGCGGCGGCTCAGGGTCGACTTGGCCACGCCCAGGTGCTGGGCGCTGGGCGCGAGACTGCCGTGTTCCATCACGGTGACGAAGGCATGGAGTTCCTGTAGGTCATGCATGGCGGTGTGTCTGGGTTGCCAGTAGGGGGTCCGCCGGCAGTCTCTCATGAAACGTATTGATTGAAAATTATTATCTTTTGCGATCGAGAGGCGTTAGTGCGAGTGATCCCCGTGAGAGGGCCCGGGGAGGGTGACGAAAAAAGTCGAAGAGTCGATGTTGCACTGCACAAAACACCTTGCTATGCTGCATCGCAACAGGAGGGATTTTCCTCCGTTGCCAAAGACCACCAGGAGGTGTTCGATGTCTACTTCAAGCTTCGACCAAGCCGCTCAGCAGTTCGATTCCCTGTTCTTCGGCCCGGCGCGTGCCTACGCCGCCCTGAGCCTGGACTACACCGAAAAGCTGGTGGCCGCCCAGTTCGATGCCGTCAAGGCCTACTCCGACCTGAGCCTGACCCAGGCCCGCGCCATCCTCGACGTCAAGGACGCCGACGGCCTGCGCAGCTACGTGGAAGGCCAGCAGAAGGTCGCCAAGGACCTCAGCGAGCGCTTCAAGGGCGACGCCGAGAAAGTCGTGGCCATGAACCAGGAATTCCTGCAGGAAGGCCAGAAGCTGGTGGAAGAGAGCGTCAAGAGCGCCTCCAAGGCCACCGCCACCAGCGCCAAGGCCGCCACCAAGTAAGCGCTTCGCGCTCCAGGCCAAGGCCCACGCCGCCACCCCACGGGGTGGCGGCGTTTTTTTTGCTTGATGGGTTAGGCTCTGTACGAAAACTGTCTGCGCTCGCCCATACGGCGTTAAAAATCGGCTCAAAGTACTCATTTACACCGCGTAAACTCCGTCTTTTCGCCGATTTTTGCCTTGTCTGGCCATCGCTCGCCGACTTTTCGTACAAACCCTAGCGTACGACCCGGCACTGACTGGGCGCCCGCCGTCCCACCGTCCAGGTGGCCTCCTCGCCCTTGCCACGGAATTCGTGGGTGGGGGTGGCATACCACATGCCGGAGGCGGGGCGTTGTGTCGGCAGGACATAGGTTTCGCCGCCCTGGGTGAGGCGGGCGACCTCATCGTCGAAGACGATATGGAACTCGCTGCCGTCGTCACAGCGGTAGTCGGCACTTGGCAGGGCTTCCGTCTGCGGGGAGTGCAAGGCGCAACCGGCCAGGGCCAGCGAGGCAAGCAAGATAAGGGGATAGCGCACGGTTCATCGCTCCTTGATGGATGGGCCACGCCCCAGTATAGCCAGGGATCAGGTCGGGGGCGGGGTCCGGGCCAGCCAGGCCGCCAGGGGCAGCAGCGTCAGCAGCAGCAGGGCCTCCAGGCCCAGGACGCGGCGCAGGTTGCGCTCATGGCCGTCGGGGCGGGGCAACTCCCGGAAGCGGTTCCAGGCCGCGGCCCCCAGGGCCGCGGCCAGCAGGCCCAGCTTGGCCAGCAGCAGTTCCTCATAGGCAGAGGAGAGCGGTGGCCGGGCGCCATGCCACCAGGCGACCAGCAGGCCACTGGCCAGCAGGCCGATCACCAGGGCCAGGGCGAGGTTGCCGACCCTGGATAGCGACGCTCCGAGGGGCGCTCCGCGAGCCAGTCGCAGCAGCAGGCAGAGCACCAGGGCGATCCAGGCCAGGGCGCTGATCAGGTGCACCATCAGCGCCAGCATCGCCGGGTGGCCGCCCGGGGCGCCGAGGGCATGGCCGCCGGCCGCCATCAAGGCCGGAATGGTGGCCAGGGTGGCGCCCAGCATGGCGTAGAGCGCCCGGCGTGGTCGGGGGGCGGTGACGCCGCGCAGTCCCTCCAGCAACAGCAGGGCATAGAGGGCCGGCAGCAAGGGCGTGAAGAGCGCCTGGCCATGGCGGGTCATATGCAAGTACTCCAGGGTCAGGGGCAGCCAGGGCTCCTCCAGGCGTCGGGCCAGGGGCCCGGTGGTGGCCAGCAGCAGGGCCAGGCTCCCCAAGGCCAGCAGCAGGGTGCCGGCCAGGGCGGTGGTCAGGGGAGTGGGGCGCGATTCCCCCAGCCACTGCTGCCCCAGGGCGCAGAGCAGCAGGGTGGCGCCGACCAGCCGCAGCAGTTCGGCGAGCACGTCGGGGGCGAACATCAGGGGGCCAGCGCGAAGGGGAGCCGACCCGAGGTGGTATGGCCATCCTCCGCCAGTACCTGCCAGTCCAGCACATAGGCCCCAGGGGCGAGTCCCTCGGGAAGTGCCAGGCGCACTCGCCGGCGCTCCCCGTCGAGCTCCGGCTCGAGGCGCCATCGCTCGCCGTCATCCAGCAGCACGAAGTCGCTGAAGCGGGGCTGGATGGGCTCGGAGAAGTGCAGCATCAGGGCCGCCCCGTCCAGGGTGCCATCGGGGGCCGGGGTCGAATCGACCAGCCGGGCATGGCCCCAGAGGGGGGCGGCAAGCAGGCAGAGCAGGGGAACGAGTAGCCAGCGCATGGGGTAGCCTCCAGACGAGGGGTGTCGAGACTAGCCTAACCCCTGGATGGCGATCGCGACGGGGGCGCTGTCAACGGCCTGGCCCTCGGATACGGCCTCAGGCGCTGGCGGTCTGCTGCTGGGCCCGCAGCCAGCGAATCTCCTCCGGCCAGATCGCCGGCTCGATGGTCTCGAGGATCAGCGGGATCTCGTCGATGCGCGGGTCGCGCATGATGGTGGTAAAGGCCTCCAGGCCGATATTGCCCTGCCCCAGGCTATGGTGGCGATCGACCCGGCTGGCGAAGCCGCTCTTGGCATCGTTGAGATGCATGCCGCGCAGGTACTGAAAGCCCACCACCGCCTCGAATTCGTCCAGGGTGGCGGTGCAGGCCGCCGCCGTGCGCAGGTCGTAGCCGGCGGCGAAGGCGTGACAGGTGTCCAGGCAGACCCCCACCCGGGCTTTGTCCTCCACCTGGGCGATGATCTCGGCCAGGTGCTCGAAGCGCCAGCCCAGGTTGGTGCCTTGCCCCGCGGTATTCTCGATCACCGCGGTGACGCCCCGGGTACGGCTCAGGGCCTCGTTGATGGAGTCGGCGATGCGGCTCAGGCACTCCGCCTCGCTGATCTTCTTCAGGTGGCTGCCGGGGTGGAAGTTGAGCAGGCTGAGGCCGAGCTGTTCGCAGCGCTGGAATTCGTCGATAAAGGCGTCCCGGGACTTGCGCAGCCCCGCGTCATCCGGGTGGCCCAGGTTGATCAGGTAGCTGTCGTGGGGAAGGATCTGCTTGGGGGCGAAGCCATGCTCCCGGCAGGCGCGCTGGAAGGCGGCGACGGTCGCCTCGTCCAGGGGCTTGGCCTGCCACTGGCGCTGGTTCTTGGTGAAGAGGGCGAAGGCATCGGCGCCGATCTCCACGGCGCGGGCCACCGCCTGGTCGACGCCACCGGCGGCACTGACATGGGCGCCAAGGTATTTCATGGGGACTCACTCGCTGGTTCCGGGAGGCGACCTATCCTAGCATCCGGCGCTAGCCTCCCGGGAATTCTTCCCCCGCTGCGGGTTCCAAGGCGCAGCGCAATGCAAAGGTGACCGCATGAATGCCGAGACTCTGCTGGGGCAGGAGCCGCTGATCCGGCTGAGCCTCTTTCTCACCGTGTTGGTGGCCATGGCGGCCTGGGAAGTGCTGGCGCCGCGCCGGGCCCTGACCGTGGGCAAGGCGTGGCGCTGGGCCAACAATGCCGGGGTCGTTGCCCTGGACACCCTGCTGGTGCGGCTGCTGTTTCCCGCCGGAGCGGTGGCCATGGGCGCCTGGGTGGAGGGGCAGGGCTGGGGGCTGCTGGGCTGGCTGGGGCTGCCCGTCTGGGTGACGGTGCTGCTGGCGGTGGTGGCGCTGGACGGGGTGATCTGGGCCCAGCACTGGGCCTTTCACAAGGTGCCGCTGTTGTGGCGGCTGCACCGCATGCACCATGCCGACCCGGATATCGACGTGACCACCGGGCTGCGCTTTCATCCCCTGGAGATCCTGCTGTCGATGGGCATCAAGCTGGTGGCGATCCTGGCGCTGGGGGCGCCGGCGCTGGCGGTGCTGCTCTTCGAGGTGCTGCTCAATGGCACCTCGCTGTTCAATCACGCCAATGTGCGCCTGCCCGCCGGACTCGACCGTTGGCTGCGCCTGGTGGTGGTGACCCCGGACATGCACCGGGTCCACCACTCCTGGCATCGCGACGAGACCGACAGCAACTTCGGCTTCAACCTGCCCTGGTGGGATCGCCTCTTCGGCACCTACCGCGCCCAGCCCCGGGATGGCCACCGGGGCATGACCATCGGGCTGCATGCCTTCCGCGACCCGCGCTGGTTGCGCCTGGACCGGATGCTACTGCAGCCCTGGAGTCGCGAGGCCGAGGAGGGCGAGGGCCACCCGACTCCTGAGTAGTCCGTGGGGCGGGTGGCGCCGGGCTTGGCTCAGGCTTCCTCGGACAGAAGACGTGAAGGAGGCGTTGCCTGCGGTTGCCAGGCCGGGGCCGCCTCGGCGAGGGTAAAGCCGCCGACGATCCGCGCCAATTGGGTCGATTGCTCCTTCAACTGCGCCGCCGCCGCGCTGGACTCCTCCACCAGGGCGGCATTCTGCTGGGTCATGCGATCCAGCTCCGCCACGGCGATATTCACCTGGCCGATGCCATCGCTCTGTTCGCCGGTGGCGGCGCGAATCTCGCCCAGCCCCTGACTGACCCGCTCGACATGCTCCACCAGGGCACGCATGGTCTCCCCGGCCTGACGGACCTGGTCGGCGCCCTGCCGGGTACGCTGGGCGGAGGCCTCGATCAGTGCCTTGATCTCCCGGGCCGCGGCGGCGGAGCGGCTGGCCAGGTTGCGCACCTCGCCGGCCACCACCGCGAAGCCGCGGCCCTGCTCGCCGGCCCGGGCCGCCTCCACCGAGGCGTTGAGTGCCAGCAGGTTGGTCTGGAAGGCGATCCCGTCCATGACGTTGACGATCTCGGCGATCTGCCGCGAGGAGTCGCGGATCTCGTCCATGCTCTCGACCACTCGGGACACCGCCTCGCCGCCCTGGGCGGCCACCTCGGTGGCTGCCTTGGCCAGGCCGTCGGCCTGGCGGGCGGCCTCGGCGGTCTGTTCCACGGTGCCGGTGATCTGCTCCATGGAGGCGGAGGTCTGCTGCAGGCTGGCGGCGGCATCGTCGGTGCGCCGCGCCAGGTCCTGGCCGCCGTCGGCGATCTCCTCGGCGGCCAGGCGCACCGAGTCGCTGCTGCCGCGCACCTCCACCAGGACGTCATGGATCTTGTCGGCGAAGGCATTGAAGCGGCTGGCTAGGGTCGCCGTCTCGTCGCGACCGGTGACCGGCAGGCGCCGGGTCAGGTCGCCGTCGCCGCTGGCGATCTCGTCCATGCGCGCGGCCAGTTCCCGCAGGGGACGGGCGATGCGGCCACCCAGGCCCCAGGTCGCCAGCAGGCCCAGGCCGGCCACCAGCAGCCCCACTCCGATCATGCCCAGGGTGTCCCGGCGAGTCTGTTCGCCGAGGGTCGCCTGCAGCGCCTGTAATTCCGCCAGTACCGCCGCCTGGGGCAGGCGCACCATCAGCACCCAGGGGGCCTCCTGGGCGGCGATCGCGAAGGGCCAGTAGAGCTCGATCATGCCCTCGTCGGTAAGGAGCTGGCGGGCTTCGCCACTCTCCTGGGCCGCACGCAGATGGGCCCAGCTGGCCTCGCCGAAGGTCGCCCGGGCGCTGTCGCCCAGCTCGCCGCTGGCGGTGGTATCGGCGGCCACGCTGCCTCGGGAGGCCACCAGGGCCAGGCTACCGGCGCCGTCGTAGAGGGCGGCGTTGGCCTCGGTCAGCAACTCCTGAGTGAAGTCCACCGCCAGGTCGGTTCCGGCGATGCCGCGAAACTCGCCGTCCACCAGGATGGGGACATTGAAGGAGGTGACCATGCGCATCACCCCGGCGTAGTCATAGGCGGCGGGATCGATGACGCAGGGGGCACGCCGCTCCCGGGGGCAGAGGTAGTACTCGCCGCGGCGCAGGCCATCGCCAAGGGGCGCTTCGCTCTCCATCAGTGCCTCGTTGAGGGGCGCCAGGCGCAGGCTGCCGTCCGCCTCGCGCACCCACCAGGGGCGAAAGCGGCCGCTGTCATCGTCGAAACCGGTCTGACGACCGGCGAAGCGGGCATCGCGGCCGAAGGCGTCCGGCTCCCAGGCGATATAGGCATCCAGCAGGGCCGGGTTCTCGGCCACCGTCTGGCGCACCAGGCGCGAGACCTCCTCACGACCCAGGCGCAGCGAGGGGCGGCCATCCGCCTCGCGTTGACCGAGCAGGGCATTGGTCTGGGCCAGCTGGTGGGCCAGGGTCAGGGCGCGGTCGAGTTCGCCCTGGATCCGGTTGGCCTGGGCCTCGGCCAGGGCCGCCAGGCGCTGGTGGATGCCGTTTTCCAGCAAGGCTTGGGTCTGGTCGGCCACCACGGCCTGGGTGCGTTGGCCGGCCTGCAGTGCATAGAGCACCAGGGTCGCCACCACGGCGAGGATACAGGCCCCGGCGAGGCTGACCACCAGGGTGCGGAGGGAACGAAAGCGTAGTCGCATGGTGTTTCTCGTTGTCGTTATCGGGGCTCCCTGCATTAGGAGCCGATGGCTCCGCCCTCGACCCTAGCGGCCTGATCGTTGGCGCGCGGCCTGGTGGCGACACGGGCGAAGCTCTCCGCGACATGGCATCATGGTGGCCGCCCTGGGCCTGGGTTTGACTGCATTGACCGATTGGTCAAGTATTGGGTGAATGCTCACTCGGGAGAGAGAAACGATGCGCTTCAAGTGCTTGCTGCTGCTTGCCCTGCTGGTGATACCGGCCGCCCCGGCCCTGGCCTCCGGCATGCCCACCGTGGCCGCCGCCTCTGATCTGCAGTTCGCACTGAGCGAGGTGGCCGATCGCTTCCGCGCCGAGACCGGGCGGCAAGTGCGGCTCAACTTCGGCTCCTCCGGCAACTTCCGTCGCCAGATCGCCCAGGGCGCCCCCTTCGAGCTCTATCTCTCCGCCGATGAGGCCTATGTGGCGGCCCTGCATCAGGAGGGCCATACCGAGGATGCCGGGGTGCGCTATGCGGTGGGGCGCCTGGTCTGGTTGCAGCGCCCGGGGCGTGGCGACCTGCCCGATCCCGAGGATCCCCTGGCCGGGGTGCGCCAGGCCATCGCCGCCCACCAGGCCGGCGAAGGGCGGGCGCGACTGGCCCTGGCCAATCCCCAGCATGCCCCCTATGGAGTGGCCGCCCGCCAGGCGCTGGAGCAGGCCGGCCTGTGGGCGGCGAGTGAACCCCTGCGCATCCTCGGCGAGAACGTCTCCCAGGCCGCCCAGTTCGCCCTCTCCCCGGATGCCCGGGGCGGCCTGGTGGCCTACTCCCTGGCCCTGGCGCCGGCCCTGGCGGAACGCAGCGAGCATGTGTTGATTCCCGAGAGCTGGCATGCCCCCCTCAACCAGCGCATGGCCCTGATCCAGGGGGCCGGGGAGACGGCCCGGGCCTTCTATGCCTA
The DNA here is from genome assembly GCF_015645095.1 of Halomonas sp. 328. GTDB lineage: Bacteria > Pseudomonadota > Gammaproteobacteria > Pseudomonadales > Halomonadaceae > Bisbaumannia. Next base: position 60,959 of record NZ_JADOTW010000018.1, on the reverse strand, counting down.
TCTGCAGCAACCCGAGGCCCGGGCCATCTTCGCCGACTATGGCTTCACCCTCCCGGATCATGAGGCACCCTGATGGAGTGGACGGCGCTCAGCGTCTCCCTGCAGTTGGCCCTGGCCACCTGTCTGCTGCTGCTGCCCCTGGGGCTCTGGCTGGGGCGCACCCTGGCCACTCGGCGCTTTCGCGGCAAGGCGCTGTGCGAGGCCCTGGTGGCGCTGCCCCTGGTGATGCCGCCCACGGTGCTGGGCTTCTACCTGATGCTGGCCTTCGGCGCCGAGGCCCCCTTCGGTGCCTTCTGGCAGCGCCTCACCGGCAGCGGCCTCAATTTCACCTTCAGCGGCATCCTGCTGGCCTCCCTGGTGGTCAACCTGCCCTTCGCGGTGCAGCCCATCCAGCGCGCCTTCGAGGGGGTGCCGGCGCATCTGCGGGAGGCGGCCTGGTGCAGTGGCCTGTCGCCCTGGCAGACCCTGTGGCGCATCGAGTTACCGCTGGTCTGGCCCGGGGTGATCTCGGCCCTGGCCCTGACCTTCGCCCATACCCTGGGGGAGTTCGGGGTGATCCTGATGGTGGGGGGCGCCATCGACGGCGAGACCCGCACCCTGGCCATCGCCATCTATGATCGGGTGCAGGCCTTCGACGAGTCCGGGGCGGCGGTGATGTCGGCCATGCTGCTGGCGGTCTCCTTCGTCACCATCGGCGTGGTCTATGGGCTGGCGCGGCGCCGGGGAGGGCCCCATGTCTGAGGCCTTGGTGCAAAGCGGGCTGCGGGTACGCCTCGACCAGCGCGCCCCCATTCCCCTGGCGGTGGAGCTGCACTGTGCGCCCGGGGAACTGCTTGCCCTGGTGGGGCCCTCGGGCAGCGGCAAGACCACCCTGCTGCGTGCCCTGGCCGGCCTCTATCGGCCGGCGGGAGGGCGCATCCAGTGCGCCGGCGAGACCTGGTTCGATAGTGACGCCGGGATCTGCCTGAGCCCCCAGCGGCGGCGTATCGGCCTGGTCTTCCAGGACTATGCGCTCTTTCCGCACCTGAGTGCCCTGCACAACGTGATGCTGGCCATGGGCCATCGCCCTGCGGACGAGCGGGAGGCCCGGGCCCGGGAGTGGTTGTCGCGGGTGCGCCTGGCGGGGCTGGAGGGGCGCTACCCGGCGCAGCTTTCCGGGGGCCAGCGCCAGCGGGTGGCGGTGGCCCGGGCCCTGGCCCGGGAGCCCCGGGCCCTGCTGCTGGACGAGCCCTTCTCGGCGGTGGATCAGGTCACCCGGCGGCGCCTGCAGCGTGAGCTGGCCCTGCTGCGGGAGTCCATCGAGATTCCCATCCTGCTGGTGACCCACGACCTGGACGAGGCCGCGGCCCTGGCCGATCGCCTCTGCGTGCTGCATAACGGCCGTAGCCTGCAAGCCGCCTCGCCGGAGCGGCTCTTTCGCCGGCCGGCCTCGCCGCAGGTGGCGCGGCTGCTCGACAAGCACAATGTCTTCGAAGGCGAGATTCGCGGAGCGGGGGACGACACCTGCCTGCAGTGGGGACCGCACCGGCTGCGCCTGGCCACGCCGCCGGCGGTACGCGGCCCCGTTCACTGGTATATTCCCCCCTCGGATGTGCTGCTGCATCGCCGCGACCGCCCCTCCCGGGGCGAGCGGGAGAACCCGGTGAGTGGCACCGTCAGCGAGATGGTGGTGCTGGGGGGGATCACCCTGATCACCCTGAGTTTCCCGCATACCGACGACAGCCTGCGTTTCGAGATCGCCACCCATGCGGCGCGGCGCAACGGCCTGGCCCGGGGTGAGGCGGTGACGGTGTCGCTGCTGGCGGCGGGCCTCCACCTGATGCCCCGCTCGGGGCCACTACAAGGAGAGCAGGATGACGACGAACCGTCGTGAGGTAATCAAGGGGCTGGCGTTGCTGCCAGCCCTGGGCGCGATGCCGGCCCTCTTGCCCGTCGCCCGGGCCGACGAAGCGCCGGGGGGCTTGGCCCGGGCCACCCTGGCGATTCACGCCGCCGAGGGGCCTCGGCGGCTCGAAGTGGAGCTGGCCGAGACCCCGGCCCAGCGGCGCCGCGGCCTGATGGAGCGCGATCACCTGGAGGCCGAGTCCGGCATGCTGTTTCTCTACGACGGCCTGCAGCCTCCGGAGAGCGGCTTCTGGATGTATCGCACGCGGATTCCCCTGGATATTGCCTTTATCGATGCCGCCGGGCGTATCGCCGCCATCCACACCATGACCCCCTGCCATAGCGACGACCCCGGGCAGTGCCGCGCCTACCCGGCCGGGGTGGCCTACCGCGCCGCCCTGGAGGTCAATGCCGGCTACTTCGCCGATAGGGACATCGGCATCGGTGACTGCGTCAGTTGGCCCGGCGCCGCCGCCAGCTGTAGCGTCGAGGGTTAATCGGCCCGGCCTAGCCGGCGGGGAGGGATCTTCTTCTTGCCGGTGCCGAATTTCAGCACGATCAGGGCGATACCCGCGACCACCAGGCCACCACCGGCGAGCTTGTGGATGCCCAGGCCATCGCCCAGCAGCCAGACGCCCAGGAAGACCGCCACCACCGGCACCAGCAGGGTCAGCGGCACCACCCGGTTCACCGGGTGGCGGCGCAGCAGCCCGTACCAGAGCCCATAGGCGACGATGGAAGACATCACCGCGGTGTAGAGGACCGCGCCCCAGCCCGCCCAGCCGGTCTCCCGCAGCGCCGTGAGGTGATCGCTTTCGAAGAGCCAGGAGCCCAGGGCCACCTGGGGAATGGCGAACAGCGCCACCCAGCCGGCCAGGGCCAGGGGCGGTACATTGGGTCCCTGCTTGATCAGCAACTGGGAGATGGCCCAGCCGAGGGCGCTGAGCAGCAGGATGGTCAGCGGCAGGGGCGAGGGCAGGGTGGGGCCGCCGGCCAGTACCACCACCCCGGCGAAGGAGAGCGCCAGCCCCGCCAGGCGCCGCGGACCCAGGCGCTCCTTCAGGAAGATCACCGCCAGCAGGGTGGCGAAGGGGGTGCCCATCTGCACCAGCAGGGCCCCGGTGCCTGCCTCGGCCTGCCCCAGGCCGATAAACAGCAGGGCGAAGTGCAGGCTGCCGAAGGTCACCGAGAGCAGCGCCAGGAAGGGCAACTGATGGCGCGCCACCGGATGGAAGGGCACCAGCAGTGCCGCTACCAGCATAAAGCGCAGAGTGGTCATCAGCAGCGGCGGCAGCTCGGCCACCCCCACCTTGATGACGATGATATTCAGGGCCCAGATGGCGATGACCGCCAGGCCCAGCAGCAGGTCGCGAAGTGGCACGAATTCTTCCCTGACGAAGGCATTGAGGACCCAGGATACCAGGCCGTTGCGGGAAAGGTGTGACGGGGGAGGGGCGACACTCGTCGGTAACGCCTGGGGGCTCACCGGCTTCCTTTCAACGTTGGGCCGCCTACAATGGGCGGGGATCCCTAGCAAAAAAACAGGCTGTCCCGGGACAGGGGCGAGCCGCTACCGCAAGGACACGACATGCACGCCACTTCTCGCCTTACCAAGTTCGCCGCCGTCCTGGCCGGCGCCGCCCTGCTCGGTGCCTCGCTTTCCGCCCAGGCCCGCGAGCTCTCCATCTCCACCGTGCTTTCCGACGCCTTCCCCTGGGGCCAGGCCGCCGAGAAGTGGGCCGAGCTGGTCGAGGAGCGCAGCGAGGGGCGCATCACCATGCGCGTCTACCCCAATGCGCAGCTGGTGGCCGGCGACCAGACCCGCGAGTTCTCCGCCATGCGTTCCGGGCTGATCGATGCCGCCGTGGGCTCCACCATCAACTGGTCGCCCCAGGTGCCGGAGCTCAATCTCTTCTCGCTGCCCTTCCTGCTGCCCGACGAGGCCGCCGTGGATGCGGTGACCGGTGGCGAGGCCGGCGAGACGATCTTCGCGGCCATCGAGTCCCGGGACGTCATCCCCCTGGCCTGGGGCGAGAACGGCTTCCGCCAGCTCTCCAACTCCCGGGGCCCGGTCACCGAGCCCGGCGACCTGGAGGGCCTGAAGATCCGCGTGGTGGGCTCGCCGCTCTTCCAGGACACCTTCACCGCCCTGGGCGCCGACCCCACCCAGATGAGCTGGACCGATGCCCAGCCGGCGCTGACCACCGGCGCGGTGGATGGCCAGGAGAACCCGCTGTCGGTGTTCGATGTGGCGCGCATTGATCAGGTGGGCCAGGAACACCTGACCCTGTGGAACTACATGAACGACCCGCTGATCTTCGCCGTCAATCGCCAGGTGTGGCTGTCGCTGGACGAGGCGGATCGCGAGATCCTGCGCGAGGCGGCCCTGGATGCCGGCCAGTGGGAGATCGCCATGACCCGCGAGCAGGAGACCGAGCGCCTGGCCGCGATCCAGGAGCGTGGCGTGAATGTTGCCGAGCTCTCCGACGATCAGTACCAGGCCTTCGTCGAGGCTACCGCCGAGGTCCACGACAAGTGGGCGCCGCGTATCGGCGAGGCCCTGGTCGAGGCGGCTCGCGAGGCCATCGAGGCGCGCTGAGTCCCGGCGCTGGCCCCTCTCGTCGCCCCCGTTCCCGGGGGCGACGTCATTTCACGAGGTCGACATGAAACCCTTTCCCGATGCCCGGCCGGAGCGCTGGTTGGCCTCCCTGGCCCTGGTGATCATCGCCGTGATCAGCCTCGCCAATGTGGTGACCCGCTACCTCACCGGGGGCTCGCTGGCCTTTACCGAGGAGTTCTCGGTGTTCCTGCTGGTGGTGCTGACCTTCGCCGGCGCCGCCGTGGCCCTGCGCCGCAATGGCCATATTCGTATCGGCCTGCTGGAGCGCGCCCTGCCCTCGGCGCCGCGCAAGGCGCTGATCCTCTTCCAGTGGGCCTGCGGCATGATCGTGCTGGGCCTGATCACCTGGTTCGGCGCCAAGCTCGCCTGGCAGGAGTACCAGTGGCAGTCGCTCTCGCCGGGGCTCGGCCTGCCCCAGTGGTGGTACATCGTCTGGCTGCCGCTGCTCTCGGGAGCGATGCTGATCCGTCAGACCCAGCAGACCCGGGACCGGTTGCGCGGGAGGCTCGACGATGAGTCCTGACCTCTGGATGCTGCTGGCCTTCGCCGGCCTCTTGATCGCCGGGGTGCCGGTGGCCTTCTCTCTGGGCCTGGCCGGCGCCGTGGGTATCCTGGCCGGCCTGCCGCCCATGATGCTGGCGACCCTCGGCACCAACACCTACAACAGCATCGCCAAGTACCCGCTGATCGCCATCCCGCTGTTTATCCTCACCGGCCTGATCTTCGAGCGCTCCGGGGTGGCGCTGCGCCTGGTGCGCTTCGCCCAGGCGCTGATCGGCCCGCGCCACGGCGGCCTGGCCCTGGTGGCGGTGCTGGTGTGCATGATCATGGGCGGCATGAGCGGCTCGGGGCCGGCGGACGCCGCCGCGGTGGCCATGGTGATGCTGCCGAGCATGACCAAGGCGGGCTACCCCAAGCCCTTCTCGGCCACCCTGATCGCCGCCTCGGCCTCCACGGCGATCCTGATCCCGCCCTCGGTGGCGCTGATCCTCTACTCCATCGTGGTGCCCGGGGTCGACCTGCGCGCGCTCTTCGCCGCCGGGCTCTTCCCCGGCATCCTCGCCGGCCTGGCGCTGCTGGTGCCGGCGCTGATCGTCTCGAAACGCCATGGTTGGGAAGGCGGGACGCCGGTGGAGGGCGCCGAACGCCTCAAGGTGGGCGAGACCTTCAAGCAGGCCCTGCCGGCGCTGTTTGCCCCGGTATTGATCCTCGGCGGGCTGCGCTCCGGGCTCTTCACCCCCACCGAGGCCGCCGTGGTGGCGGTGGCCTATGGGGTCATCATCGGCCTCTTCGTGACCCGCGAGATCGGCTGGCGCGACCTCTGGGCGCTGTTCGGCGAGGCGGCGGTGATCTCCGGGGTGGTGATGCTGATCATCGCGCTCGCCGGCATCTTCGCCTGGGCCGGCACCATGCTTGGTACCTTCCGTGGCCTGGCCGAGTGGATCATCGCCCTCACCGACAACGGGGTACTGTTGCTGATCCTGATCATGCTGGCGGTGCTGGCCGCCGGCATGCTGCTGGATGCCATCTCCATCTACCTGATCCTGATGCCGATTCTGATTCCGGTGATGCAGCATTTCGAATGGAATCCGGTATGGTTCGGGATCCTGCTGGCGATGAATATCGCCATCGGCCAGTTCACCCCGCCGGTGGCGGTGAACCTGATGGTGACCACCGAGGTGGCCAGGATCCGCCTGGAGCAGACGGTCGGCTGGGCGCTGCTCTTCGTGGTGGCCATGGCCGGGGCCCTGGCCTTGGTGGCCGTGTTCCCGGAGATCGCCCTCTGGCTACCGCGGGTACTCGGTTACAACGTGGGTTGAGCGTGGGCCAGGAGGGCAGGGGGGCTATTGCCCGGCTTGCAGGGTATCCAGCACTTGCCGGTGGAGCTCGGCGGCCGCGGCGTCGAAGAGCACGAAGCGGACCAGGCCAAGGTGCTCGCCATGGCGCCCGCTCTCCCTGACCGTGCTCAGGGCGATACGGGCGGCCTCCGCCATGGGGTAGCCGAAGGCGCCGGTGGAGAGGGCGGGGAAGGCCAGGGAGTCGAGGCGCTGGGCCTCGGCCAGCGCCATGGCGTTTCGGTAGCAGGCCGCCAGCAGCTCGTCGGAGGGTTCGTCGACCCCGTAGACCGGGCCCAGGCAGTGGATCACATGACGATTGGGCAGACCGAAGGCAGGGGTGATCACCGCCTGGCCGGGCTGGATCGGTGCCAGGGGGCGGCAGGCCGCCTCCAGCTCGGGGCCGGCGGCGCGATGCAGGGCGCCGGCCACGCCGCCGCCGGGACGCAACTGGGCATTGGCGGCGTTGACCACCGCCGCCACGTCGGTTTGCCGGGTAATATCGCCCTGGCGGCACTCGATCTTCAGCATGGAGCCCCCGATCACATTGACCACTCGATACAGTGTGGTGTGCCTCCTCGATCCGGCGCAAGGCAGCTGTTCAGGCGGCAAGGCTTCTGGTCTAATAATGAGCCCGATAACGATCATGGAGACGCCGAATGCTGTTCCCGCCCCGCTATGCCCCCCTGGTCTTCTCGGTGCTGATGTCGCTCTATATGGTCACCCTGATGACCTTCCTGATCACCTGGGTCAATACCGGCCTGGCCGACGGCTTCCTGGGGCGCTGGTGGCGTGCCTTCTATATCGCCTGGCCCATCGCCTTCTCGCTGATCCTGGTCGGTGCGCCCCGCCTGCAGCGCCTCGCCGCCAAGTTGATCCGCCACCCGAGCCGATGAACGAAGTGTGGCGAAAAGGCCGCTAATGCGTGACATTTGTTGCAAAATGATGCGGAAATTTGCAACCCCTTTCCCAAGCCTGTATCAATAGCCCTCCCCTAAGACACCATGGCCTGTCTGCCTCCCCTGCATGAGGCGAGACGGCCGCCCCGCGCCTGCGGCGAGGCGGTCCGGCCGTGATAGACAAAGAGGAGATGGCATGAACCAGCGAGTGAACATCGAGCTCGGCAGCCCCGAGGCCGAGGCCTTCGAGGCCCGCCAGTTCAAGGTCTATACCCACCGTCAGCTGGACAAGATCACGGCGATCCAGGCACTGCCCGAGACGCTGCGCTTCGAGATGAAGGTGGTCAGCCAGGTATTGCCGTTCCGGGTCAACGAATACGTGATCGACGAGCTGATCGACTGGGACGCCGTGCCCAATGATCCGGTCTTCCAGCTCACCTTCCCCCAGCGCGGCATGCTGCGCCCCGAGCACTTCGACGAGGTCGCCGCCCTGGTGCGCCGCGACGCCCCCGCCGACGAGCTCAAGCCGGTGGTGGAGCGCATTCGTGGCGAGCTGAACCCTCACCCGGCGGGGCAGATGGACCTCAACCTGCCGCTGCTGGATGGCGAGCCGCTGCCCGGCATGCAGCACAAGTATCGCGAGACGGTGCTGTTCTTTCCCAGCCAGGGGCAGGTGTGCCACAGCTACTGCACCTTCTGCTTCCGCTGGGCGCAGTTCGTCGGCGACAAGGACCTCAAGTTCGCCGCAAGCGACGCCGGCTCCCTGCATCGCTACCTGGCCGAGCACACCGAGGTCACCGACCTGCTGATGACCGGCGGTGATCCCATGGTGATGAAGGCCAAGCATCTGCGGATGTACCTGGAGGGGCTGATGGCCCCGGAGCTGGACCATGTCCAGGATATCCGCATCGGCTCCAAGAGCCTGACCTTCTGGCCCTACCGCTTCGTCACCGACCCGGACGCCGAGGAGATCCTCGAGCTCTTTCGCGAGCTGACGGCGGCCGGCAAGCACGTCGCCTTCATGGCGCACTTCAACCACTGGAAGGAGATGGAGACCCCCATCTGCCGTGAGGCGATCCGCCGTATCCGCGCCACCGGGGCGGAGATTCGCACCCAGGCGCCGCTGCTCAAGCACATCAACGACGATGCCGATCAGTGGGCCCGGATGTGGACCACCCAGGTGCGCCTGGGGATGATCCCCTACTATCTGTTCGTCGAGCGTGACACCGGTGCCCGCCACTACTTCGAGGTGCCGCTGGTGCGCGCCTGGGAGATCTACCGCGAGGCCATCAAAACGGTGCCGGGCCTGGCGCGTACCGCCCGGGGGCCGTCGATGTCCGCCGACCCGGGCAAGGTGGAGATCCAGGGGGTGACGGAAATCCAGGGCGAGAAGGTCTTCGTGCTGCGCTTTATCCAGGGCCGCGACAGCGACTGGGTGCAGCGGCCCTTCTTCGCCAAGTACGACGAGACCGCCACCTGGCTCAACCACCTGGAGCCCGCCCTCGGCGAGCGCGAGTTCTTCTTCGAGGCCGAGTTCGCCGCCATGAAGGACGAGAAGCAGGCGCTGATTACCAAGGCCGGCTGAATCCGGTAGCTGTTCGTCGACGCCGCCGCCGTGACCTCGGCGGCGGCGTCGCTGTCTCTGGCGTGCGTTAAACGTTTGACTCAGTGTAAAATTAGGCTTTAGTAAAGAGTGCTTGTGGCCGGCGTGATGCCCTCGATCAGGGGGCGTCGTTGAATCGAGGCGATGCCTCGGGGCTGCGTCGTCGCCGTGGGTGAACTATCTTCATGCTGAACCCCGAGTATGGGTGTCCGCCGTGGCGGGGATTCGCCGCGAGGCGCCTGGGGGACCAACCATGCCAAGAGGTGTCTAGATGAAACGTCATGTCTTCTCTGCCGCCGCCGTCTCCGGTGCCCTGCTGGGCGCCGCGGCCTTTTCCGCTCCGGCGGTGGCCCAGGATCGCTTTATCACCATCGGTACCGGCGGCCAGACCGGCGTCTATTATGTGGTGGGCCAGTCGGTGTGCCGGATGGTCAATCGGGGCAGCGACGAGCACAACATCCGCTGTAACGCGCCTTCCACCGGCGGCTCGGTGGCCAACGTCAACGGCATGAAGAGCGGCGAGCTGGACATGGGCGTCGTGCAGTCCGATGTCCAGTACCGTGCCTATCATGGCGAGGCCAACTTCGAGAACGACGGTGCCTGGGAGGAGATGCGTGCCGTCTTCACCATGCATGGCGAGCCGCTGACGGTGGTGGCCCGGGCCGACTCCGGCATCTCGCATATCTCCGACTTCCCCGGCAAGCGGGTCAATATCGGTAACCCGGGCTCTGGCCAACGCAACACCATGAACGTGGTGATGGATGCCATGGGCTGGGATACCGGCGTCTTCTCCCTGGCCTCCGAGCTGGATGCCGCCGAGCAGGCCGCGGCCCTCTCCGACAACAACATCGATGCCATGGTCTATGTGGTGGGCCACCCCAACGGCTCCATCCAGGAGGCCACCACCACCGTGGATGCGCGCCTGGTGCCGGTGACCGGCGAGGAGATCGATGCCCTGGTCGAAGCGTATCCCTACTACACCCGCGCGCTGATTCCCGGCGGCATGTACCGCGGCAATGACGAGGACGTCGAGACCTTCGGGGTCGCCGCCACCTTCGTGACCCACGAGGGCGTCGACGAAGAGGTCGTCTACGAGACCGTCAAGGCGGTATTCGAGAACTTCGATCGCTTCAAGCGCCTGCACCCGGCCTTCGAGAACCTGGACGAGGAGAGCATGATCTCCGACGGTCTCACTGCGCCGCTGCACGACGGGGCCGCCCGCTACTATCGTGAGCGTGGCTGGATCGAGTGATCCCGGCCCGATAACGGGGAAGGTTTCCCTTCCACTACTGGATGCGCGGCTTCCTCCCGGGAGTCGCGCATTCGGGTTTTTACTACCCATTCTTCTCCAGGGGAAAGGCAAGACACCATGGCAGGACCCTTGACTCGGTGGCTGGATCACACAGGCAGGAACCGCTTATGACAAACGACAAGCAGAGACCGCAGGGCTCGGAAGTCGATCTCGAGGAGATGGTGGCCTCCACCGACTCCGGGGCACGCAAGCCGCTGGGGGCCCCCGGCAAGCTGTTGGTGGGCATCGCCGCGGCCTGGTCGCTGTTCCAGCTGTGGATCGCCTCGCCCTTGCCCTTTCTCTTCCGGTTCGGGGTCTTCAACGCCACCGAGGCGCGCTCCATCCACTTGGCCTTCGCGCTCTTCCTGGCCTTCATGGCCTACCCGGCGCTGAAGCGCTCGCCCCGGGAGCGCATTCCCCTCCAGGACTGGCTGTTCGCCGGGGTGGCCGCCTTCTGCGGCGCCTACATGTTCCTCTTCTATGCACAGCTCTCCGAGCGTCCCGGCTCGCCCCTGACCCAGGACGTGGTGGTCGGGGTGGTGGGCATCCTGCTGCTGCTGGAGGCGACGCGCCGGGCCCTGGGGCCACCGTTGATGATCGTGGCCGCGGTCTTTATCGTCTATTCGCTGTTCGGGCCCCATATGCCGGGCATCCTCGCCCACCGGGGGGTGAGCCTCAATGGCCTGATCAACCACCAGTGGCTGACGACCCAAGGGGTCTTCGGTATCGCCCTGGGGGTCTCCACCAGCTTCGTTTTCCTCTTCGTGCTGTTCGGCGCCCTGCTCGACAAGGCCGGGGCCGGCAACTACTTCATCAAGGTGGCCTTCTCGCTGCTCGGTCACTACAAGGGCGGCCCCGCCAAGGCGGCGGTGGTGGCCTCGGGGATGACCGGGTTGATCTCCGGCTCCTCCATCGCCAATACCGTGACCACCGGCACCTTCACCATTCCGATGATGAAACGGGTCGGTTTCCCCGCCAACAAGGCCGGGGCGGTGGAGGTCTCCTCCTCGGTCAATGGGCAGATCATGCCGCCCGTCATGGGGGCCGCGGCCTTTCTGATGGTGGAGTACGTGGGCATCTCCTACGTGGAGGTGATCAAGCACGCCTTCCTGCCGGCGCTGATCTCCTATATCGCCTTGATCTATATCGTTCACCTGGAAGCCCTCAAGGCCAACATGACGGGGTTGCCCAGCAGCAACCCGGCGCGTCCCTTCCTCAACAAGGTGATCGGTTTTCTCACCGGCCTGCTGGCGCTGATGGCGCTCTCCTTCGGCGTCTACTACGGCCTGGGCTGGCTCAAGCCGGCACTGGGCGACGCCACGCCCTGGGTGGTGGCGGTGGCCCTGGCGGTGGTCTATGTGGCCCTGCTCAAGGTGGGCGCCAACTACCCGGAGCTGGAGCTGGATGACCCCAGCTCCAAGGTGGTCAAGCTGCCCCGTACCAAGCCCACGGTGATGGTGGGGCTGCACTTTATCCTGCCGGTGATCGTGCTGGTCTGGTGCCTGATGGTGGAGCGCCTGTCACCCGGGCTCTCGGCCTTCTGGGCCACCGTCTTCATGATCGCCATCATGATCACCCAGCGCCCCCTCACGGCCATTTTCCGCGGCCGCAGCCGCCTGGCCGAGGACATCAAGGAGGGCTTCCTCGACCTGTGGGATGGCCTGGTCAGTGGGGCCCGCAACATGATCGGCATCGGCATCGCCACCGCCACCGCCGGCATCATCGTCGGCGCCGTTTCCCAGACCGGCGTCGGCCTGGTGCTGGCGGACGTGGTGGAGGTGCTCTCCATGGGCAACCTGATGCTGATCCTGCTGCTCACCGCGGTGCTCAGCCTGATCCTCGGCATGGGCCTGCCCACCACCGCCAACTACATCGTGGTGTCGTCGCTGATGGCCCCGGTGATCGTGCTGCTGGGGCAGCAGAACGGCCTGATCGTGCCGCTGATCGCCGTGCACCTCTTCGTCTTCTACTTCGGCATCATGGCGGACGTGACGCCGCCGGTGGGCCTGGCCTCCTTCGCCGCCGCGGCGGTCTCCGGGGGCGACCCGATCCGCACCGGCTTCCAGGCCTTCTATTACAGCCTGCGCACCGCGGCGTTGCCCTTCCTGTTCATCTTCAACACCGATCTGCTGCTGATCGAGGTGGGGCTCTGGCAGGGCATCCTGATATTCATCGTGGCGACCATCGCCATGTTGATCTTCGCCGCCGGGACCCAGGGCTTCATGATCGCGCGCAATCGCTGGTACGAGTCCCTGCTGCTGCTGCTGGTGGCCTTTACCCTGTTCCGTCCCGGTTTCTGGATGGATCGCATCCACGATCCCTACCAGTCGGTGCCCCCGGCGCAGTTCGAGCAGGCGCTGGGCATGGTGGAAAGCGGCAGCAACCTGCGGGTGGAGATCCTCGACGAGGATGATTTCGGCGACCAGTTCACCCGCTACATGCTGGTGCCGGTGCCCGGGGGCGAAACCGGCGAGGAGCGCATGGAGGCCCTGGGCCTGACCCTGCGCAGCGAGGAGGATGGATCCACCTTCGTGGATAACGTGGCCTTCGGCAGCCAGGCGGAGCAGATCGGCTTCGAGGCGATGTTCTTCGACCAGCAGATCCTCACGGTGATGGCGCCGGTGGACCGCTGGCCCAAGGAGCTGATGTGGATTCCGGCCTTCCTGGTGTTCGGCCTGATCGTCGTCATGCAGCGCCGCCGCCGTGACACCACGGCCGCTCCGGCGGCCAGTTAAGGGGGAGTGACCCATGTACAAGAAGATCCTGCTGCCGGTGGACCTCAATGAAGAGGCCTCCTGGAAGAAGGCCCTGCCCACGGCGCTGACCCTGTGTCGCAGCTTCGGTGCCTCCCTGCATGTGGTGACGGTGATGCCCGATTTCCGCATGCCCATGGTGGGGGCCTACTTCCCCAAGGACTTCACCGAGAAGGCGCACAAGTCCCTGGGGGAGGCCCAGAAGCAGTTCATCCACGACCAGGTGCCCGAGGATATCGAGGTGCACCGGGCCATCGTCGAGGGCTCGCCCTGGGAGGCGATCATCAAGGCCGCCAAGCAGCTCGAGGTGGACCTGATCGTCATGGCCTCCCATAACAAGCGCAAGTTCGTCGACTACGTGCTGGGCCCCAACGCGGAACATGTGGTGCATCACAGCAAGGTCTCGGTGATGATCGTGCGCTGAGGCGCCGCCGCGAGAACCGACGACGCCCACCCCTGTGGTGGGCGTCGTCGTTGTCGGGGCTGTCGGGCGTCCCATCCCCCCCTCACAGCCGGGAGTTGCCATGATCCAGCTGTTTGCCAAGGCGCCGCTCCCGGGCCAGGCCAAGACCCGGCTGATTCCGGCCCTGGGGGCCGAGGGAGCGGCGGCCCTGCATCGGCGCCTGGTGTGGCGGGCCCTGACCCAGGCCTGCGAGGCCTCGGCCCAACTGGGCCTCGGTCCGGTGCGGCTATGGACGGCCCTGGATCACCGGCACCCCTTCTTCGGCGAGTGCCGGCGGGCCTTCGATATCGAGCTCAGGCCCCAGCCGGAGGGGGACCTGGGCGCGCGCATGGCGGCGGCCTTCGCCGTGCCGTCACGGCCGGCCCCGCGCCTGCTGATGGGGTGTGACTGCCCGGTGATCACGTCGGCGCTGTTGGTGGCCTGCTGGGAGGCCCTGGCCGAGCGGGACGCCGTCCTGCTGCCCGCCGAGGATGGCGGCTATGGGCTGATCGGCCTGTGGCGGCGGGCGCCGGCGCTGTTTCGCGATATCGCCTGGGGTGGCGATACGGTGATGACCGCCACCCGCACGGCCTTGACCGGGCTGGGCTGGTGCTGGGCGGAGCCGGCAACGGTCTGGGACCTGGATCGCCCCGAAGACCTGCCCCGGCTCGAGGCGTTGTGGGGTCCCGCCGCCGGGGCGCCGTGACTCAGGAGAGGGTCAGTTCGGCGCGGTATTCGGCCCGCTCGCCGCTGTCATCCTGCCACTCGAACAGTGCCTCGCCCTCGGCCTGCGGCGTCAGGTAGAAACGCAGGTAGGGGTTGGCGGAGACCGAGGGGTGCAGCTCGGCCTCGAAGGCGGTCTCGCCGTCCAGGCTGACCCGGAAGGTCTCGATGATATAGCGCGGTAGCACCTCGCCATCCGGCCCCTCGCGCAGGCCGGTCTCCATGGGGTGGGTGATCAGGGTGCGTACCTCGCCGGGCTCCCCGGCGCGGAAGTCGGGCAGGCTGACCCGGGGGTTGGCCAGCGCCTCGGGCGTCTCTTCGTCGCCGCGGATCAGGCAGCCGCTGACGGTGACCCGGACCTCCCGCTCGCTGGTCCAGACCCGCCCCTCGCGACTCACCGCCACCGCCACCACTCGCTGGCTCTCGTTGAGGCGCACCCGGGTGGAGACCTCCGGCCTGGCGGCCTGCTCGGTGAAGTGGAAGCCGGCGACCTCCGGATAGGGGTTACCGGTGGCGAAGAGGTGAATGCTGGCGATGGCATCGTCCTCCAGGACCGGCTCGAAGCGCACCGTCAGGGGCACCGCCGAACCATCCTCGGAGACATGGGGCAGCTCCAGCACCAGGCCATCGCCCTCGGGCACGGCGTCGCCCACCAGGGCTCGGGCCGGTTCCAGGCGCTGCCAGGCGTCGCTGGCCAGCAGCGGCGGGGCGGTGAAGAGCAGCGCGCCGGCCAGGGCCAGGCGGGTGGTCAGGGGGCTGGGGTAGGACATCGGGATCTCCTCGATCGATCAAACCTTGGACAGCGCCAGGGGGCCACTGACTCCCAGGCGGGTACCCGCCAGGATACCGGCGATGGCCACGAAGCTGGTCAGGGCCAGGGTGGAGAAGCCGGTCAGGCCCTGGCCGATGGAGCAGCCCAGGGCCAGTACCCCGCCGATGCCCATCAGGGTGCCGCCGGCCATGCTGCGCAGCATGCGCTGGGGCGTGGGGAAGCCCTGCCAGACGAAGGTGCGGGTCAGCAGGGCGGCGGCCAGGGCGCCCAGCAGCACGCCGAGCACCAGGGTCACCGAGAAGCCCAGGGCGGTGCCGGTGGCGAGCATCAGGTACTGGAGGGCGTCGCCGATGGGGGCGATAAAGGTCAGGGAGGCGAGCCGCACCGGCTCGAAGTCATCCTGGCCCAGCACCCCGGTGGCATACCAGGCCGCGGGGATCAGGGCGCCGATGATCAGGCCGCCGAGCCACTCCCGGGGGGCCGCTCGCAGCGGGCCGTGACTCAGCGCATACGCCAGCAGGCTGCCGCCCAGCAGCAGACTGGGCAGCCCGCGGGCCAGGCCCGGTGTCAGGCCGAACCCGGCCAGCAGGGCGGGCAGGTCGCGGGCCGGCAGGGGCAGGGCGGTCAGTCCCTCCAGCCAGAGGCGAAGCGGTGCCAGCACGCCGGACATCGTCATGTAGGCGGCCACGCCCAGGCAGATCAGCACCACGAAGCTGCGCAGGTTGCCGCTGCCCAGCAGCACCAGGGAGCGGGCACCGCAGCCGTTGGCCAGGGCCATGCCATAGCCGAACAGGACGCCGCCCAGGGGCACCAGCAGCCAGGAGAGGCTGGCGGTGGGGTAGAGGGAGGCGCCCAGGGAGACCCACCCCAGGCTCGCCAGTCCCTGGCTGCCGAGCAGGGCCACCGCCATGGCCAGGGCGAAGGCGCGCAGCTTGCGACCGTCACCATCCAGCCACTGGCGTTGCAGGCCGCGGAACAGGCAGAAGCCGGTGCGCTGGCCGGTGGCGCCGAACAGCAGGCCGATGGCCAGGCCGGACCAGGCGACGAGGGCGGTATGGGTCATGGGGCTGCCTCTCCCTTGATGGCAAGCGTCGGGGAAATCTCGGGATTCGATGGGCACGACTGGGGCCACCCGAAGGTGGCCCCATGATAACGCTAAGGCGTGGCCGAGTTGAGTGGTGATCAGGCTTCGGTGCCCCAGGTATCCTGACAGATGGCGTTATACCAGCCCACCGCATACTGAGCCTCCATGCGCCGCACCTCGTCGCTGGCCTCCATGGGACTGAGGCCGCCGGCCCCCTCCACGGAAGCGATCTGACCGTCCGCCAGGCGGTAGACGCCGGCCACGGAGATGCCGTACTCGGGGCCGACCAGGCTGTAGCAGGTGTTGGTCCAGTAGGGTTCCGGGGCTGAGCGGCCGGCCAGGGCGGCGACGATGGCCGCGGCGGCCACCTTGGCCTGGGCGTTGGCACAGAACCCCGACTTGGGCATGGGGGCGGCGATGGTGGCGTCGCCCACCACATGGATATCCGGTACCCGGGTCGACTCGAAGGTCGCCGGCTGCACCGGTACCCAGCCGCTGTCGTCGGTGACTCCGGCCCGGTCGGCGATCCAGCCCGCCTTCTGGGGCGGAATCACGTTGAGCACATCGGCCTGGTGGCGGGTACCGAACTCGGTCTCCACCTCGCGATTGGCGGCATCGACACGGGTTACCCGGCCGTCGCCGGAAAGCCCCACCCACTCGATGCGATCGCCATAGAGGCGCTCCCAGCCGGCGGTGAACAGCCCCTGCTTGGAGAAGTTGTCCTTGGCGTCGAGGATCAGCACCTTGGCGTTGGGCTTATGTTGCGAAAAATAGTGCGCCACCATGCTGGCCCGCTCGTAGGGTCCCGGCGGGCAGCGGAACGGGTTGGCGGGAGCCACCATGACGAAGGTACCGCCATCCTCCATGCCCTCCAGCTGCTCCTTGAGCAGGCGGGTCTGGGGGCCGGCCTTCCAGGCGTGGGGCGCCAGGTCGGCGGCGGCCTCATCGTAGCCCTCCAGGGCGTTCCAGCGAATATCGATCCCCGGCGACAGCACCAGGCGGTCGTAGGCCAGCTCGCGCCCTCCCGTCAGGCTGACCTTGTGGGCCACCGGATCGATGTCCTCGGCCCGGGCATGCACCACCTCGACGCCGTAGCGGTCGCGGAGCTCGTCGTAGCCGTGGGCGATCGATTCCATCTCCCGCAGCCCGCCCAGGAAGAGGTTGCTGAAGGGGCAGGTGTAGAAGGTCGACTGGGGTTCCACCAGGGTCACCTGGAGGGCCGGGTTGCCGCGCTTCAGGTACTTGGCGGCGGTGGCACCACCGAAGCCGCCGCCGATCACCACCACCCGGCCGTCGCCACCATTGGCGAAGGCCGGAGCGGCCAGGCCGCCCAGCAGGGGGAGGGAGGCCGCGGCGCCCAGGCCCTGGAGCAGCTGGCGACGATCGAGTGTCGGACGAGTGGGTTGGGTCATCTTGGGCACTCCTCAGTCGTTGGCCAGGGTCGCGTAGTGCTCGGCCAGGGCGGCGAGCTCTTCGTCGCTGAAGCCCTTGGCGATACGGTCCATGATGGTGGTGCCGGGTACCTCCTCGTGCTTGAAGGCGAGCAGGCGGCTCTCCAGCAGCGCCTGGTCGCGCCCGGCCAGAGGAGGCACGGCCCCCGACAGGCGGCCATCGGTGCCATGGCAGTTGGCGCAGCCACCGGCCATCACCTCGATCTGCAGGTCATCGGCATGGGTGGCGGCGGCGGCCAGCAGGGCCAGGGAGGCGACCAGTCCGCGGCCCAGGCCAGGGGGGAGGTAACGCATCGTCGAACTCCTCGTCTTGTTAGACGCTTTATTTATTAGCGTGGTCTTTAATATAGCCGAATGGCGGAATGATGTCGCCTTGTCCGAATGGCGGCCCCGGCGTTGAAGGCAAGCGCGGCGGGCCCTCGAGGCCTCGACTACAGTTAGCAGTGTAGAGGCATCCAGCCTTGTGTCCTTCATTGACCTGGGTATCGCGGCGCCTGACCCAGGCTTTGATTTCCGCTTGCGGGATAAGGGGTTGTTCCATGAATGCAGCAGCATCCAAGAATCACAAGCCGACCGATGCCGTGGTGAAGATCTCCATCAACCCGGTGGGCATGGACCGCCCCAAGGCCTGGCTGGCCGCGGGGTTTCAGGATTTTCGACAGGCCACGGCGGTCAGCCTGGCCTATGGCATGTTCTGGGTGGGCCTGAGTGTCGCCGTGACCGTGGGGGCCTTCATGCTGGGGCTGTGGCACTGGCTGTTGCCGCTGATCGCCGGCTTCATGTTCCTCGGTCCCCTGGTGGCGGTGGGCTCCTATGGCATCAGTCGAGCCCTGGAAGCGGGGCGCGCGCCGACCCTGGGGGATGCCTTCGGTGCCTGGACCTCCCATACCGGGCAGCTGGCGATGATGGGCGTGATGATGATGATCTTCTTTCTCGCCTGGATCCGCCTGGCGACCCTGCTCTTCGCGCTCTTCTTCGGCTTCGAGGTGCCCAGCCCCGAGACCCTCTATACGTCGCTGCTGACCACCCCCGAGGGGCTGGGGATGCTCGCCGTGGGTACCGTGGCCGGCGCCATCCTGGCCTTCGGCGCCTTCGCCATCAGCGTGGTGGCGATACCCACCCTGATGGATCAGGACCTCACCTTCATGGAGGGGATCGAGGCCAGCATCCGCTCGGTGGCGCGCAACTTCCGTCCCATGCTGCTGTGGGCGGCCATGCTCACCGGTTGCGTGCTGGTGGGGGTGATGACCTTCTATATCGGCCTGGCACTGATCCTGCCGGTGCTGGGTCACGCCAGTTGGCATGCCTATGAGGACCTGGTGCGTATCGAGCACCCCGGGCAGGCCGACGAGGCCTGAGGTCGTGCCGCGAGTGTCACGGGGGCTTCGGCCCCCGTTTTCATGGCGCGGCCATTGAATATCGCCAATTGCTCATGTGATATCGAAAATCACTTCTCTGATGCTTTACAATCCCGTGGCCCGGCTTCCCGGCATCGCCGAAAGGAGAGCGCCTCCTTCGTCGGCGCCATGGTAGGCTAGGCGAGGCGGCATAAGGAGCCAGGGTGCCGCCCCCATCGGACGTCCTCCTCGGGAGAAGGCTCGGCGTCTCAGTGATAGTCTCTTTTCATGACAATATTTTCACGCAACTGGTATCGGCTGCTGCTTATCGGCCTGCTATGGCCCTTCTCGACCTTGGCCCATGAACTACGCGAGCCTGAGGGTGCGGTCATTCTGGTGGTGGGAGGCAATATCTCCCATACCAATGTGGGCGATGAAGCCCATTTCGATCGCGAGATGCTCGAGGCGCTGCCCTGGCATAGCATCGAGACTTCAACGCCCTGGACCGATGGCATCAGTCACTACCGCGGCCCTCTGGCCCGCGCCCTGCTGGCGGCGCTGGGAGCTCAGGGCAAGCGGGTCACCGTCACGGCGCTGAACAACTTCATGGCTGAGATCCCCGTCAGCGACTTCCATCGTCATCCGGTGCTGCTGGCCATGGAGCAGGACGGTGAGCGCATGGCGATTCGCGACCAGGGCCCCATCTTCGTGCTCTATCCGTTCGATCAGGACCCCTCGCTGCACAACGAGACGATACGCTTTCGCTCCGTATGGCAGGTGCAGCGGATGATGGTGGAGTAGTCTCGGCGACCGTCTCGGGCAGGGAGGCCAAAAGCCCATGTTGCGCTACCCCCTTCGCTTCAAGCTGGGCGTGTTTGCCGCCCTGGCTTTCTTCTCGGCGGCGGTGATCGTCATCGGGCTGGTGTTGTGGCGCCAGGAGAGCCTGGCCCAGAGCGTGGGGGGCGATACCACCTGGGCCGCCTACAAGCTCGACCGGGAGGTGGTGCAGCTACGTAGCGAGCTGGCCATGCAGCAGGAGGACGAGCTGGAGGCGCTGCGCATGCGCCTGGAGCTGCTCTACAGTCGTATCAACCTGTTGCGGCGTGGCGAGCTGGCGGCGCTGCTGGCGTCGATACCCGCCGCCAACCAGAAGATGCCCTCCCTGATCGCGCAGATCGAGGCCCTGGACGAGGCCTTCTACTCCCAGTCGCGTCTCGATGATGAGCTGCGCCGGCGCCTCGACGAGCAACTGACGGTGCTGGGCCGTGATACCGAGCAGCTGGTGGTGATCATCAATGGCTTCCTGGCCGAGACCGCCCACCGGGAGCGCAGCAACCTCCAGGGGCTCTATACCCTGCTGCTGGCAATGATCCTGCTGATGAGCCTGGCCGGTGCCCTGGTGGCTCTCTTCCTGTTTCGCGAGGTGCGCGATCATGCCCGGGCCCGGGACTCCCTGGAGCGGCTCAGCCAGGAGCTGGAGGTCTCGGCCACCCAGGCCCAGGCCGCCAGCCAGGCGAAGTCGGAGTTCCTGGCCACCGTCAGTCACGAGATCCGCACCCCCCTGAATGGCGTGATCGGCATGAGCGACCTGCTGCTGGGGCGTCCCCTGGATGACGCCGCCCGCCGCTATGCCACGACCATCCATGACAGCGCCGGCCTGTTGCTCAATCTGATCAACGATATCCTCGACTTCTCCAAGATCGAGGCCGGACGCCTGGAGCTGGAACAGACCAGTTTCGACCTGCGCGAGGTGGTTCAGGGGGCCCTGACGCTCTTCGCGCCCCGCGCCCGCTCCCGTGGCCTGGCCCTGGGCTGCGACCTGGACCCGGCGCTCCCGCGGCGCCTGGAGGGGGACCCCGGCCGCCTGCGTCAGGTCGTGCTCAACCTGCTCTCCAATGCCATCAAGTTCACCGACCGGGGCGAGGTGCGCCTGGCCGCGCATTGGCAGGAGGCGCAGCGCCTCCATCTGGAGGTCGTCGACACCGGCTGCGGCATCCGCGAGGAGGCCCAGTCCGACCTCTTCGAACCCTTTCGCCAGGGGGATACCTCCACGGCACGGCGCTTCGGTGGCACCGGCCTGGGGCTGGCCATCAGTCGCCGCCTGGTAGAGGCCATGGGCGGCGAGATCGGTTTCGAGAGCCGGCCGGGCGAGGGCTCCCGTTTCTGGGTCGAGCTGCCCCTGAAAGTGGTCGAGGGGGCCGTGGCCACGCCCCAGGCCGCGACCGAGGCGCCGTCGCCGCAATGCTTCCGGGTGCGACTGCTGGTGGTCGAGGACAACCCGGTCAATCAGCAGGTGGCCCGAGCCATGCTGGAGTCCCTGGGGGGACGCGTCAGCCTGGCGGAGAGCGGCGCGGAGGCCCTGGCGCGGGTCGAGGCGGAGCGCTTCGACCTGATCTTCATGGATATCCAGATGCCGGGGATGGATGGCCTGGAGGCGACCCGCCGGTTGCGGGAGCGGGGCGGCTGGCTGGCCGAGGTGCCCATCGTCGCGATGACGGCCGGTGGCCTGGCCGATGAACGCGAGCGCTGCCTGGCCGTGGGCATGAGCGACTACCTCACCAAGCCCTTCTACCGTAACGAGCTGGTGGCCCTGCTCTCCCATTACCTGACCGGTAGCGAGGCCCCCTTGCCGACGCCCCAGGCCTCGCCACCGGTTCATGACCTGGAGGCCTCGACCCTGGAGGAGCTGCGCGAGAGCCTGGGCACCCCGGGGATTCGCTCCCTGGTCCATCTCTACTGCCAGCAGCTCCCCGAGCGCCTGGCCACCCTGGCTCGCCGGGTCGCGGCGGGGGAGTGCCGCGAGGCCATGCAGCTGGCTCACCTGCTCAAGGGGGAGTCGGCCAGCGTCGGCGCCTGTCGCCTGGCGCACCTGGCCGGTGAGCTGGAGCGCGAGGCTCGGGCGGAGAATACGGCGCCGATGCATGCCACCATGGCCGCCCTGGAGGCGGCTCAGGCGCCATTGCAGGCGGCCCTGAAGGCGTGGCTGGAGGCGCTGCCGGAAGCGGATGCCTGAGCGAGTCCGGGATGGATGCCTGAAGGGCCGGCTCGTCCCGGCGGTGAAGGCGTCGTGGCCTGGGCCGGGGGCCCGGGTAGCGCTTAGGCCCAGCGCGGATCGGCCGTGAACGCCAGGGTAAACCAGCGCTTCTCGGCGGGAATGCTCAGGCCGGCATCGATCTCTTGGCGAATCTCGTCCAGTGCCGCCACCCCGGCGTCGGCGGCGAAGTCCGGCCGGGTGACGATATGGATCTCGATCACTGAGACGCGCCCGGTCTTGGCCACGTGGCTGTGATAGGCGAGCAGGCCGTCGCGTCGCATGACCCCCTCCATCACCCCCCGCACCTCCCGATCCAGCGCACTGGGGGCCACCATCAGCACCTCCTTCATGGCGCGGCGCACGATGCCGATGGGCACCGGCAGGAAGGCCAGGGTCAGGCCCGCCAGCAGCAGGGAATCGATATAGGGGATCCAGGGCGCGGCGGGGGTCCCCTCCAGCAACAGGGCGATGGCGAAGGCCACCAGCAGGGCGGCGGTGATCAGCCCGGCCATCAGCCAGCCCTGGGCGTCGATGCGCAGGAACTCGGAGCCCACCCGGCGATTGACCTTGCGCTGGTACCAAGCCATGGCGAAGCAGACCACGGCCACCACCAGCGCATAGGCGATGGCCAGGTCGAAGGCCAGCACCCGACCGCCTTCCAGCAGGCCGCGCAGGGCATTGAGGAAGGCGTAGAAGCAGAGCAGGGTGAGGATGGCGCCGTTGAGGGCCGCCACCAGGGGCTCCAGGTGCCAGTAGCCATGCTGGAAGCGCGGGCTGGCCTCGCGCATCAGCAGCCGCGAGACCCACAGCGAGAGCAGTGACATGCCGGCATCGATGGTGGAGAAGACGCCATCGAAGAGGATCGACTGCGAGCCGGAGAGCAGCCCGAAGAGCACCCCCAGGCTGGCCACCGACAGGGTCATGAAAATGGAGAGCTTGAGGGTGCGTTGCTCGAGAGTTGGTTGCATTTTCTCACCGACGGCTCGACCCCGAATAACGAAAGCTCGCTATTCGGGGTCGATGTTAAGGGGGATAAGAAAGTATGTTGAATATCTTATACCACTGAGTGTGGGGCGGCCAGGGGCAGGCGACGATGCAGGCGGCGCTCCACCAGCACCTGTCCCGGCACATACTGGCCGCGGACCGCGTCCAGGGCCCGGGCCAGGGTCAGCTCGGCGATGCGGTCGTGATCCTGGGGTAGGGCGTTGACCGGCAGCGGCAGGAAGTCCAGCAGGCGGTCGTCACCGAAGGTCGCCAGGCGCAGGGAGGGAGGCAGGCCGCCCGCCTCCAGCAGCACGTCCAGGGCGCCATCCAGCAGGGTATAGGAGGCGGTGATCAGGGCGTCGGGCAGGCCCGGCCCGGCCAGCAGCTCGCGCATCAGCGCCGCCCCCTGATCCCGGTCATAGCGGGAGGCGCAGGCGATCTCGCTGCGATAGTCTCCTTCGGTCACCGCCTCGCGGAAACCGGCGCGGCGCTCCCGGGTGATGGAGAGTTCCGCCACCGCATCGAACCACACCACCCGCTCGACCCCGGGCCCCAGCAGGGAGGCGGTCAATTGCCGGGCGGCCTCCCGATTGTTGCTGACCACGCTGACGAAGCGCGCGGGATCCAGGGCCCGGTCCACGGCGATCACCGGCAGGCCGGCGGCCATCAGTTCGGCGTAGAGGGGATCTTCCTCGGGCAGGCAGCTGGCGGTGATCAGCGCCTCGCAGCGCTGGGCGCGCAGGGCCCGGGCCAGCTCCCGCTCGCTGTCCGGGTCGTCGTCGGAGCCGACGATCAGCAGTTGATAGCCCTGGGCCCGGGCGCCCCGCTCCAGGCGCTTGGCCAGGCGCGCATAACTGGCGTTCTCCAGGTCGGGGATGATCAGCCCCAGGGTATGGCTGGCACCACGGCGCAGGGCCGCGGCCTGGGCGTCGATGCGGTAGTGATGCTTCTCCACCACCGCCATGACCTTGTCCACGGTCTCCTGGCTGATGCGCCGTTCCCGGGCCTGGCCATTGATGACATAGCTGGCGGTGGTACGGGATACCCCCGCCAGACGGGCGATTTCGGCGAGTGTCATGGGCCTCTCCTTGCGGCTGACTCGATTCTACGTCATGGCAGAGGCTCTCTGCCCCCTTCGAAAGTCGAATAGGCTGGTGCTTGATTATTTAGGTGACACGATCCAGCCTTAGGTTAAATCATAGGTGACACGATTCATCTTGTCTCATCTTCACGACACATCACGGGCCTGGGCTCCCGATAGGGCTGGCTAGACTCGAACCAGGGCGACGAGCGCCCATCAAGGAGGCACCCATGCTGACGCTACGCCAGGAGGACATCCTGCTGGGCTGCGAGGCCAGCGACTGGCAGGCGGCCCTCGACCATGCCGCCGAGGCGCTGCTGGCGGCGGGCCTGGTCGAGGCCGACTACCGTCAGGGCCTGCATGCCCGGGAGGCACAGTCGTCCACCTACCTGGGCAATGCCATCGCCATTCCCCATGGCACTCCCGAGAGCCGTCGCCACGTCAAGCAGACCGGCGTGCGGGTACTGCAGTTTCCCCGGGGCCTCGACTGGCACGACGGCCAGCGGGTTCATGTGCTGGTGACCATCGCCGCCCAGAGCGACGAGCACCTGGATATCCTGCGTCAGCTGACCCATGTGCTGGACCGGGACGGCGTCGGCGAGCGCCTGGCCGCCGCCGACTCGCCGGCCCAGGTGGCCGCCCTGCTCTCCAAGGCGGTGGTGGAGGCGCGCCTGGATGCCGAGACCCTGTGCCTGGGCTTCCCGGCCCACTCCGCCGAGGAGCTGGCGTTGGCCGCCGCGGCTAGGCTGCGCCAGGCCGGCTGCGTGGCCCCGGGCTTCGTCGCCGCCATTGCCGAGCAGCCGCCCCTGGCCCTGGGCCAGGGGCTATGGCTGGCCCATAGCCATCGCGAAGTCGCCACCCCGGCCCTGGCCCTGGCCACCCCCGCCGAGGCCGGCGCCGTCAACGGGGTCTTCTGCCTGGCCGCCCAGGGCGATGCCCACCGCGGCCTGCTGGAGCGCCTCCATGCCCTGCTGGAGACGGGGCAGGGCGGCGAGCTCGTCGGCGCCTCGGTCCAGACCGTGCTGGCGCGCCTGGCCGGCGAGGGCGCCGGGGCCGAGACCCTGACCGTGCGGGTCCTCAATGCCCACGGCCTGCATGCGCGTCCGGCCAAGCAGCTGATCCAGGTGGCCCGGGCCCAGGGCCTGGCGATCAAGGTGCGCCTGGCCGAGGGCGGCGAGGCGGTGGCCGCCACCAGCCTCACCAAGGTGATCGGCCTGGGGGCCCGCCGCGGCCAGCGGCTGGTCTTCTCCGCCGAAGGCGAGGGGGCCGGGGAGGCCCTGGCCGCCATCGACCGGGCGGTGCGCGATGGCCTCGGCGAGCGGGTCACCCCCTTCGACGAGGGGCGCGATGCCATCGCCGCCGAAGCGCCGGCCCCGGTCCTGGAGCCGCTGGCGGCGGATCGTCCCCATCCGGCGGTGGCCGCCTCCCCGGGGCTGGCCATCGCGCCGCTGTTCGTGATGCGAACGCCGCGCTTCGACTACCCGGCCCGGGCCGCGGACGCCGCCGAGCAGGAGCGACGCCTGGGGGCGGCGATCCGCGAGGGGGCCGAACAGCTCGAGGCCCTGGTGACCCAGGCCCGGGGCGGCGAGGTGGCGGAGATCCTCTCCATGCATGAGGAGATGCTGGAGGACCCGGAGCTCTACCAGGCCGCCCTGGAGGGCATCCGCGACGGCGCCTCCGCCGAGGCCGGCTGGTGGGAAGCGATCGAGACCGCCGCCCGGGCCCAGGAGGCCCTGGCCGACCGGCTGCTGGCCGAGCGTGCCGCCGACCTGCGTGACGTGGGGCGCCGGGTGCTGGGCATCCTCTGTGAGGTGGCACTGCCCGAGCCGCCGGCACACCCCTATATCCTGGTGGCCGACGACCTGGGCCCCTCCGACGTGGCACGCCTGGACACCGCCCGGGTCCGCGGCCTGCTGACCGCCCGCGGCGGCGCCACCGCCCATAGCGCCATCCTCGCCCGAGCGCTGGGCATCCCCGCCGTGGTGGGGGCCGGCGAGCGGGTGCTGACCCTGGAGAATGGCGACGAGCTGATCCTCGACGGCGAGCGGGGCCAGGTGATCCCGCGTCCCTCCAAGGAGCGCCGCGATCGCGCCGAGCTGCGCCTCCGGGAGGCCCAGGCCCGCGAGAAGGCGGCCTGGGCGGCCCGCTTCGAGCCCGCCGCCACCGCCGACGGTCACCGGGTCGAGGTGGCCGCCAACCTGGGCAACACCGCCCATGCCGCCGATGCCGTGGAGCGTGGCGCCGAGGGGGTGGGCCTGCTGCGCACCGAGTTCATCTTCATGGCCCATGCCCAGGCGCCGGACCTGGAGGCCCAGATCGCCGAGTACCGGGAGGCCCTGGATGCCCTGGACGGTCGCCCCCTGGTGGCTCGTACCCTGGACGTGGGCGGCGACAAGCCGCTGGCCTACTGGCCGGTGCCCCAGGAGGACAACCCCTTCCTGGGCCTGCGCGGCATCCGCCTGGCGCTGACCCGCCCCGAGGTGCTGGAGACTCAGCTTCGCGCCCTGCTGATGGCCAGTGTCGGCCGTCCGCTGCGTATCATGCTGCCGATGGTCAAGGACGTGGCCGAGTTCCGCACCGTGCGGGCCCTCTTCAATCGCCTGCTGACGGAGCTTCCCGAGGCCGAGCGGGCCACCGACGTTCAACTGGGGGTGATGATCGAGGTGCCTTCGGCGGCGCTGCTGGCCCCGAGCCTGGCCGCCGAGGTGGACTTCTTCTCGGTGGGCACCAACGACCTGACCCAGTACACCCTGGCCATCGACCGCGGCCATCCGGAGCTCTCCGCCCAGGCCGACGGCCTGCACCCGGCGGTGCTGCGGCTGATCGAGATGACCGTGAGCGCCGCCCATGCCCAGGGCAAGTGGGTGGGGGTGTGCGGCGAGCTGGCCTCGGACGCCGCCGCCGTGCCGGTGCTGGTGGGCCTGGGCGTCGACGAGCTCTCGGTGAGCGCCCGCCAGGTACCCCTGGTCAAGGCGCGACTGCGCGAGTTCGATCTGGCCGAGGCCCGTGCCCGGGCCGAACTGGCCCTGGCCCAGGCCACCGCCGAGGCGGTGCGCGACGCCCTGGAGGCGCACTGAGATGGCCAAGATCCTGACCCTGACCCTGAATCCCGCCCTGGACCTGTCGCTGCGCCTCGAGCGCCTGGTGCCCGGCGAGGTCAACCGCACCCGGGAGACGCACCTGGTGGCCGCCGGCAAGGGCGTCAACGTCGCCCGGGTGCTGGTGGGCCTCGGCCATGAGGTCACCGTGGCGGGCTTCCTCGGCGCCGACAACGACGGCCCCTTCCTGCGTGCCTTCCAGGCCCTGGGAGTGGAGGACGCCTGCCTGCGCCGCCCCGGCGAGACCCGCATCAACGCCAAGCTGGCCGAGGCGGATGGCCGGGTCACCGATATCAATGGCCCGGGCCTCTCCCTGAGTGCCGCCGACCTGGCGGACCTGGAAACGGACCTGGCGGCGCGCCTGAGCGATCCCGCGCGGCGCCCCGACGCCCTGGTGATCGCCGGCAGCCTGCCGCCGGGGCTCGTCCCGGCGGACCTGGCCGGCCTGATCACCCGCCTCAAGGCCCATGGCCTGCCGCTCTGGGTGGATACCAGCGGTGCGGCGCTCGATGCCGCCATCGCCGCCGGCCCCGCCGCGGTCAAGCCCAACGAGGAGGAACTGGCCGCCTGGGCCGGCGAATCTCTCGACTCGCCGGCGGCTCGGCTGCGCGCCGGGTTGCGGCTGCACGCCGCCGGCGTCGACGAGGCGGTGATCTCCGCCGGCGCCGAGGGCGTGCTCTGGGTGGGCCGGCGCGGCGCCTGGCAGGCGCTGCCCCCCGCCGTTGACGTGGCCAGCACCGTGGGCGCCGGCGACACCCTGGTCGCCGCCATGCTGCATGGCGTGCTGGCCGACTGGCCCGCCGAGCGCACCCTGCGCCTGGCCACCGCCCTCTCCGCCGAGGCGGTTCGTCACCTCGGGGTGGGCGACCCTCAGGCCCCGGACCTCCATCAACTCCAACAACAGACCCGCGTGCGTCGTCTCAACGACGTGGACGCAGGGGGAGCCCTCGCATGAACGTCATTATCCTGACCGCCTGCCCCAGCGGCATGGCCACCACCTTCCTCGCCGCCCGTCGCCTGGAGCAGGCCGCCGGCCGGCTCGGCTGGCAGGCCCGGGTGGAGATGCATAGCCAGCTCGAACCCGTCACGCCCCTGGGCGAGGAGGCCATCGCCGCCGCCGACCTGGTGGTGGTGGCCGCCGAGCGGGTCCCGGAGCCGGCGCGTTTCGCCGGCAAGCGCCTCTTCCAGGCCCCGATCAGCGAGGCCCTGGCCGACCCCGGGGCCTTCCTGGGACGGGCCGAGCGGGAGGCCACCGACTTCAGCGCCCCGGCCGCCGAGGCGCCGGCGGCCCCCACGGCCGGGGCCACTCGTATCGTGGCGGTGACCGCCTGTCCCACCGGGGTGGCGCATACCTTCATGGCCGCCGAGGCCCTGGCCGAGGCGGGCAGGGCGCTGGGGCATGAGATCCGCGTCGAGACCCAGGGCTCGGTGGGCGCCCAGGACCAGCTCACCGACGCGGAGATCGCCGCCGCCGAGGTGGTGATCCTGGCCTGCGATATCGAGGTCGATCCCACCCGCTTCGCCGGCAAGCGGGTCTACCGTACCTCCACCGGCAATGCCCTGAAGAAGGCCCAGGCCACCATCGCCGCGGCGCTCGAGCACGCCGAGGTCGAGAGTGGTGCCGCCTCGGCCGCCCAGGGCGAGGCGAAGAAGGGCGTCAAGGAGAAGGGCGTCTACAAGCACCTGCTCACCGGGGTCTCCTTTATGCTGCCCATGGTGGTGGCCGGGGGCCTGCTGATCGCGCTCTCCTTCGTCTTCGGCATCGAGGCCTTCCAGGAGGAGGGGACCCTCGCCGCGGCGCTGATGCAGATCGGTGGCGGCACCGCCTTCGCCCTGATGATCCCGGTGCTGGCCGGCTATATCGCCTACTCCATCGCCGACCGTCCCGGCATCGCCCCGGGGATGATCGGCGGCATGCTGGCGGCCAATATCGAGGCGGGCTTTATCGGCGGCATCCTCGCCGGCTTCCTGGCCGGCTACGTGGCCCTGGCGGTGACCCGCCACGTCAAGCTGCCGGCCAGCGTCGAGTCCCTCAAGCCGATCCTGATCATTCCCCTGGTGGCCAGCCTGGTCACCGGCCTGACCATGATCTACGTGATCGGCGAGCCGGTGGCGGCGATCCTCGCCGGCCTGACCAGCTTCCTGGCCGGCATGAGCTCCGCCAACGCCGTGCTGCTGGGCATCCTGCTCGGCGCCATGATGTGCTTCGACCTGGGCGGGCCGGTCAACAAGGCCGCCTACACCTTCGGCGTCGGCCTGCTGGCCTCCCAGACCTACGCCCCCATGGCGGCGATCATGGCCGCCGGCATGGTGCCGGCCATTGGCATGGGCATCGCCAGCTTCGTCGCCAAGCAGAAGTTCTCCGAGCCGGAGCGGGAGGCGGGCAAGGCCTCCTTCGTGCTGGGCCTGTGCTTTATCAGCGAGGGCGCCATTCCCTTCGCCGCCAAGGACCCGCTGCGGGTGATCCCCGCCTGCATCGCCGGCGGCGCCGTGACCGGGGCCCTCTCCATGCTGGTGGGTGCCCAGCTGATGGCCCCCCACGGCGGCATCTTCGTGCTGCTGATCCCCAATGCCATCACTCCGGTGTTGCTCTACCTGGGCGCCATCGTGGTCGGCTCGCTGATCACCGGCCTGGGCTATGCCCTGATCAAGCGCGGCGCCGCCCCGGTGGCGGTGGCCGCCACCTGATCGACCCGGGCGGCGACAAGCCAAGGGCATGGCCATGATGGCCATGCCCTTTTTGCTATGGGGCGCCTCGTGAGCACATCACAAGGCCATCGCCATTGGAATGGCTAAGGGGCGCTGGGGGCAGGATGGAGCGGGGGTTTTTTGCCAGGGGTGAGGAGCACGGCTCCGAACGGGCTGGCCAGGGATGGCCAGCACCGGCCCTGCTAGCGGAGCAGGATGCGAGAGCGAAGCAGGGCAAAAGTAGCGCCCATGGATGGGTTCACAGCGCCCCGCGACGGCCTGCCCCCAGGATAGCCCCGGGCCTCAACATATAGCGCGTTAACCTGGAGTGCCATGGTAGAGACGCGCCAAGAAATGGTGTACTTTTTGCATCCCCCATGCAGGGGGCCTTACCCGGCCCCGACTGCCGAGGCGACCCTACCCGGGGCGCCGTGTGGACCGAGGAGATACACGATGTCACCCGTCACCCTGATGGTGGCCCGCCGCGTGGCCCGCGGCCGCTACCCCGACTTCATGGCCTGGCTCGACGAGGGCCGGGAACTCGCCGCCGACTTCCGCGGTTACCTGGGCTCCGGCGTGCTGGCGCCGCCCCCCGGCGACGACGAGTACCAGATCATCTTCCGCTTCAGCGACGCCGAGACCCTCGCCGCCTGGGAGCACTCCGCCTCCCGGCGCGCCTGGCTCGAGCGGGGCGAAGGCCTCTACCTGGCGCCCCACGAGCACCGCGCCACCGGCCTCGACAGCTGGTTCCGCGAGGCCGGCGGCCAGACCCCGCCGCGCTGGAAGCAGGCGGTGGCCATCTGGCTGGCCTTCTTCCCGGTTTCCCTGGGTCATCAGTTCCTGTTCGGCGAGCTGCTGGGCGGCCTGCCGATGGTACTCAAGGTCCTGGCCACCACCCTGATGCTGACCCCGGTGATGGTGTTCCTGTTCATCCCCCTGGTGACCCGCTGGCTGGCGCCCTGGCTCAATTCCCGCCCCGGGATAGGGCGTCTGGCGCGGCTCTGGCACCAGTTGAGGGCCTAATGCCGGGCAAACACCGTCCTGGCTCCCTGAAAGAGGGCGCCTGGCGCGGCTCTGGGACCTGCACCGGGTGAGGGCCTAGTGCCGGGCAAGCACCGTCCTGGCTCCCTGACCTGGCTCCCTGAAAGAGGGCGTCTGGCGCGGCTCTGGTACCAGTTGAGGGCCTGATTGCAAGCGAACGGCGCCTTATCCCGGCCTTCTCGGGGCTGCTAGACTGGCCGCAGACCATGAAGGATGCCCCGCCATGCGCGATACCGCCGCACCGCCCCTGCGTCAGGCCGATACCCGAGCCCGGGCCCCCGATGCCGCCGCTGCCGAGCTGGCGGCGGCCCTGAGCCATTGCCACCTGGGCTTGGTGCTGTTCTTCTGCAGTGCCGAGTACCCCCTGGCCGCCCTGGGCGAGGCATTGACCGCTGCCTTCGACGAGGTGCCGGTGGCCGGCTGCACGACCGCCGGGGAGATCACCAGCGAAGGCTATGGCCGGGGGCGGGTCGTCGGCATCGGCTTCGATGCCCGCCACTTCGCGGTCTCCCTGGCCCTGGTCACCGACCTGGAGGCCTTCGACCTGGTCCAGGCCCAGCGCCTCTGCGACGACCTCCTGGCGGATTGCCGGGGCCGTGCCCTGGCGCCCATCGCCGAACACACCTTCGTGATGACGCTGCTGGATGGCCTCTCCAGCCGCGAGGAGCAGGTGCTGGCGACCCTGGACGCGGCCCTGGGTAGCATCCCCAGCTTCGGGGGCTCGGCCGGCGACGACAATCACCTGGCTCGAACGCATGTCTACTGCCAGGGGCGCTTCCATAGCGAGGCGGCGGTGGTGGTGGCCATCAATACCCGGCTGCCCTTCGAGGTCTTCAGCACCCACCATCTGCGGCCCCGCGGCGAGAAGCTGGTGGTCACCCGGGCCGATCGGGAGCGGCGCCGGGTGCTGGAGCTCAACGCCGTCCCCGCCGTCGAGGCCTATGCGCGCCTGGTGGGGCTGGCCCCGGAGCGGCTGGACGCGGATGTCTTTGCCCGGTATCCCCTGGCGGTGCGTATCGGCGAGGACTATTTCGTGCGCTCCATCCAGCGGGTCAATGGGGATGGCAGCCTGAGCTTCTACTGTGCGGTGGAGACCGGCATCGTGCTCACCGCCATGACCCCGGCGCCGATCCTCGCCGATCTGGCCACCACCCTGGATAGCCTGGCAGACCGACTGGGCCCGCCGACCTTGATCATCGGTTGCGACTGCTTCCTGCGGCGCCTGGAGATCGAGGCACTGGACCAGGAAGCCGCGGCGTCCCGATTGCTGAGCGAGCGTCGGGTGATCGGCTTCAACACCTACGGAGAGCAGCACCATGGCCGACACATCAACCAGACCTTCACCGGTGTCGCCCTTGGAGCTGCCGGGGATTGAGCCGGGCCTCACCCGGGAGGCGCTGGTCGAAGAGAATGCCCGCCTGCGGCGGATCTGTGCCGCCCTGATCGAGCGGGTGGAGTCCAGTGGCCAGCCCGGGACGGCTCCCTATGCCGCCTTCGAGCACACGGTGGTGCTGGCCGAACAGGTGCGCGAGCGCACCGAGGCCCTGCGCCACACCCTGGAAGCGCTGCGCGAGGCCAAGGCGGAGGCCGAGGCGGCCAACCTCTCCAAGACCAAGTTCCTGGCGGCGGTCAGCCACGACCTGCTGCAGCCGCTCAATGCGGCACGGCTCTTCACCAGTGCCCTGGAGTCCCAGGCCCTGGCCGAGGAGCCGCGGCGCCTGGCATGGCATATCGGTCGCTCCCTGCAGGATGTGGAAACCCTGCTGGGCACCCTGGTGGATATCTCGCGGCTGGATGCCGGGGCCCTGACCCCCGATCGCGGCAGCTTCCCGGCCCGCGAGCTGCTCGATGTGCTGGCGGAGGAGCATCGCCAGCTGGCCGCTGCCGAGGGGCTCGACTTCCGCTATGTGCCGAGCCGGGCGCTGATCGACTCTGACCTGACCCTGTTGGCCCGGATGGTGCGCAACCTGCTCGGCAATGCCATTCGCTATACGGCGTCGGGGCGGGTGCTGCTGGGCTGCCGGCGCCGCGCCGAGGGGCTCGAGATCTGGGTGGCCGACAGCGGCGGCGGTATCGCCGAGGACCAGCAGCGGGCGATCTTCGAGGAGTTTCGCCGCGGCCCTGCCGAGCGGGGCCGCGGCGACCGGGGCCTGGGCCTGGGCCTGGCCATCGTCGAGCGTATCGCCGGCCTGCTCGATCACCCCCTGGGGTTGGTGTCGTATCCGGGACGGGGCTCGCGGTTCTCGATCCGGGTGCCCTATGGGCGGGCCTACCCGCCAGCGCCGGCGGAGGTCGGGGGGGAGGCGCCGCTGACCGGGCTGACGGCCTGGGTGATCGATGACGACCCGGAGATCTGCGCCGGCATGGCGGCGTTGCTCGCCGGCTGGGGCTGCCACGCCGTGACCGCGACCGGGAACGAGGCGCTGGATCGTGGCGTGGCGGCGGACCTGCTGATCATCGATTATCACCTGGGCGCGACGGATGGCCTGGCGGTGGCGGATCGGCTGCGCCGGGAGTGTCCGAGCCTTCCGGTGATCCTGGTCACCGCCCATCACGATGCCGAGCTCAAGGCCCAGGCGCGGCGGCGGGGCTATGGCTACCTGCTCAAGCCGGTCAAGCCACTGCGTCTCAAGATGGCCATGCTCGCCATGCAACGCCGCTGAGTCAGTCACGTCGCTGCGCTGTCAGGCCGAGGCGCGGGCCCAGGGAGATGGCGACCCGCTGGGTCATGCTCGGCTGGAGCGAACGCCGCTGAGTCAGTCGCGCCGCTGTGTTGTCAGGCTCGTGCGGAACGAACGCCGCTGAGTCAGTCGCGCCGCTGCCAGTCGCTGGCCAGCAGGATCGCCTGGACCCGGCTGGTGACGCCGAGCTTGCGCAGGATCGCCGAGACATGGGTCTTGACGGTGGTCTCGGCGATCGCCAGGCGATAGGCGATCATCTTGTTGGATTCCCCCTGGACCATATGCGTCAGCACCTCCCGCTGCTTGTCGGTGAGCCCGGCCAGGGGATTCTCCTCGCTGACCGGAGCACAGGGGCGGCTGGGTGCGGGGCGTCGCATGATCGCCGGCGGCAGATAGACCTGCCCTTCGAGCACCTGGCGCAGGGCGGCGATCAGCGCCTCCCGGGGCGTCGACTTGGGGATATAGCCCACGGCGCCCAACTCCAGGGCCTCGAGCACGGTGGCACGCTGCTGCTCGGCGGAGACGATCACCACCGCCAGCTCCGGCACCGCCTCGCGCAGCCGGGCCAGCCCGCTCAGGCCGTCGGCATCCGGCAGCCCCAGGTCCAGCAGCACCAGGTCCAGGGCGTCATGCGTCTCGGCCAGGCGCAGGGCCTCCGCGAGGCTGGCGGCCTCCAGTACCTCACTGGCCTCGAGGCCGGCGGCGATCACGCCGGTGATCGCTTCGCGAAACAGGGGGTGGTCATCGGCCACCAGCAACCTATGCATGAACGCTCCTCGTTGTCGTTGATCGCCTCCTCCCAAAGGAGGAGGCGTCCTCCTGCCATGGCATGATGCCCCGAGCGTCGCCGCTGGCCAACACTGGGAGGTGTCCGTTGCAACAACGATAATCTCAGGAGACACGCCATGATCTACGCCAACCCCGGCCAGCCCGCCGCCGTGGTCACCTTCGACGAGCGCTATGGCAACTATATCGGCGGGGAGTTCGTGCCGCCGGTGAAGGGGCAGTATTTCGATAACGTCAGCCCGGTCAATGGCCAGGTGTTCTGCCAGGTGCCGCGCTCCACGGCCGAGGACATCGACAAGGCGCTGGATGCTGCCCACCAGGCCGCCCCGGCCTGGGGCAAGACTTCCGCCGCCGAACGCAGCAACCTCCTGCTGAAGATCGCCGATCGCATGGAGCAGAACCTCGAGGCCCTGGCCGTGGCCGAGACCTGGGACAACGGCAAGGCGGTGCGCGAGACCCTCAACGCCGACCTGCCGCTGGCCATCGATCACTTCCGCTACTTCGCCGGCTGCATCCGCGCCCAGGAGGGCACCGCCGCCGATATCGACGCCAACACCGTGGCCTACCACTTCCACGAGCCGCTGGGGGTGGTGGGGCAGATCATCCCCTGGAACTTCCCGTTGCTGATGGCCGTCTGGAAGCTGGCCCCGGCGCTCGCCGCCGGCAACTGCGTGGTGATGAAGCCCGCCGAGCAGACCCCGGCCTCGATCCTCGAGCTGATGAAACGGGTCGGCGACCTGCTGCCCCCGGGGGTGGTCAACATCGTCAACGGCTACGGCGCCGAGGCGGGCCAGGCGCTCGCCACCAGCAAGCGCATCGCCAAGATCGCCTTCACCGGCTCCACCCCGGTGGGCGCGCATATCCTCAAGTGCGCCGCCGAGAACATCATTCCCTCCACCGTGGAGCTGGGCGGCAAGTCGCCGAACATCTACTTCGCCGACATCATGGACGCCGAGCCGGCATTCATCGACAAGGCCGCCGAGGGACTGGTGCTGGCCTTCTTCAACCAGGGCGAGGTGTGTACCTGTCCCTCCCGGGCGCTGATCCAGGAGTCCATCTACGAGCCCTTCATGGCCAAGGTGCTGGAGCGGGTCGCGACCATCAAGCGCGGCAACCCCCTGGACACCGAGGTCCAGGTGGGCGCCCAGGCCTCCCAGGAGCAGTTCGACAAGATCATGTCCTACATGGAGATCGCCCGCCAGGAGGGCGCCGAGTTCCTCACCGGCGGCGACAAGGAGAGCCTGGAGGCGGGCATCGACCAGGGCTACTACATCCAGCCGACCCTGGTGAAGGGCCACAACAAGATGCGGGTCTTCCAGGAAGAGATCTTCGGGCCGGTGGTGGCGGTGACCACCTTCAAGGACGAGGCCGAGGCGCTGGCCATCGCCAATGACACCGAGTTCGGTCTCGGCGCCGGGGTGTGGAGCCGCGACATCAACGTCGCCTTCCGCATGGGCCGTGGCATCCAGGCCGGCCGCGTCTGGACCAACTGCTACCACCAGTATCCGGCCCATGCCGCCTTCGGGGGCTACAAGAAGTCCGGCGTCGGCCGCGAGACCCACAAGGTGGCCCTGGAACACTACCAGCAGACCAAGAACCTGCTGGTGAGTTACGACATCAACCCGCTGGGGTTCTTCTGATCGGCAAGTCGGTGGTGTGAGTCGTGTGAAAGCTTGGGGACGCCGTGGCGTCCCCTTTTTTCGTTCAGGACTTGCCTGACCGTCGCTCGCCGACTGTCGGGCAACGGTCAGGAGGTCTCCGCCTCCTGCAACAGCAGCCCCAGCTGGGCACCCAGGCGCAGGTCTTCCTCGACCCCGAAGTGGCGATAGCGCAGCCGTCCCCGGGCATCGAAGAGCAGGGTGCTGGGGGTGCCCTCCAGGCCATAGGCGCGCATGGTGCGGGGCAGGGGATCGCCCGTGGGGCCTGCGGCATCGATACCCACCGGGAAGCCGTAGCCATGCTCGGCGAGAAACACCGCCAGGGCCTCGGGGCCCATCACGGCGTGATGTTCGAAGACCGTATGCAGGCCCACCACGGTCAGCGGGGTGCCGGCCAGCAGTCGGGCCACCCGCTGGGTCTGGGGCAGGCCATGCAGCACGCAGCCCGGGCAGAGCATCTGGAAGGCGTGGAGCAGCACCACCCGGCCGCGCAGGCCCGCCAGGCTCAGGGGCGGACCATTCAGCCATTGACTCACTTGCCACTCGGGGGAAGGGCGCATCGGGCTATCCTCACGGCTTTGTTGTGAGGATAGCCCCAGAGGCAGAGCGGTGGGTCGATACGGTCAGGCGTTGGGAGAGAGGCGGACGATCTGCCCCGGGGCGGCATCCAGGGCCTGGCGCAGCTGCGCATAGTCGATATGGATATCGGCCTCGGCCTTCAGGGTCTCCAGGGTGGCCATGGCATCCAGCATGCTGGTCAGTTCCTGGGCCTGGACCTCGGGGGTATCGAAGGACTGGGCATAGAGGGTGCCATCCTGCCAGGCGGCCTTGAAGGGCTGGTCGATGATATGCACATCGATCCCCACCGGCACCCGCCGGAAGAGGGCCTCGATATCCTCCGGGAACATGCGGATGCAGCCGCGGCTGGCGCGCATGCCGATGCCGTCGGGCTGGTTGGTGCCGTGGATCAGGTAGCCGGGGATATCCAGCAGGATGGCGTGGCGACCCAGGGGGTTGTCGGGGCCGGGGGGAACCACGGCGGGTGCCGGCTCGCCCCGGGCGGCGGCCTCCTCGCGCATGGAGCGGGGCGGGTACCAGGCCGGATCCTGCAGTTTCATGGTGGTCTGGGTGGTGCCCAGGGGGGTGTCGTACCCCTCGCGGCCGATACCGATGGGGTAGGTCTCGACCCGCGGGGTCTCGCCTTCGCTCACCTCCGGGTAATAGTAGAGGCGCAGCTCGGCGATATTGATCACCAGGCCCTCCCGGGGGGCGTCCGGCAGCAGGTGCTGGGCGGGAATCACCACCTCGGTGCCCTCGCCGGGCAGCCACAGGCT
The DNA here is from genome assembly GCF_015645095.1 of Halomonas sp. 328. Taxonomy (GTDB): domain Bacteria; phylum Pseudomonadota; class Gammaproteobacteria; order Pseudomonadales; family Halomonadaceae; genus Bisbaumannia. Next base: position 23,880 of record NZ_JADOTW010000018.1, on the reverse strand, counting down.
GACGTCGGGGTTGGCGTTGCGGATCTCCTCGTAGCCCACGGCGTGTTCCCGGGCGATATCCAGCAGGGTCTGCTCGTGGGTCGCGGTCACCGTGAAGGGCTCGCCGATCAGGCTGCCCCGTTCCGGCAGTGGGTAATGGCCCCGGGGCCACTCTTTGGCCTGGGCGACCGTGGCGAGAGTGGACAGCGCCAGGCTCAGCAGGGCGCCGGCGAAGCGGGTAGGACGAGCGTCGATCATGGAAGGCTTCCTTATGGGGCCAGGGCTGGGGCCATGATACGCCATCACTCCCCGCCTCGGGAGGGGGCCAGCAGCGCCGACTCCTGCCGCCGGCGCCGGCGCAGGTCCCAGAGCACGGCGCCCCCCAGCAGCAGGAAGCCGACCAACTCGCGCCAGGCCTGGTAGTCGACGAAGAGGGCGTGGCCCACCAGCAGGGCACCGCCCAGTCCCAGCAGGGCCGGGGCGGCCTGGCGGCGGTGGATGCCCGAGGCCACCACCACGCCCAGGGTCAGCAGGACGAAGACGCCGATGGCGCCGGCCCAGAGCCCCTCGTTCAGGCTCAGGTGCAGGCCCAGCAGCGGCAGCAGGGCAACCAGGGCCAGGGTGCCGTAGCAGCTGAGCAGGGCCAGCCCCAGGGCGAGGACGCCTACCAGCCCATGGCCGCGCAGGCGGCGCCATAGCCGGCGCGGGTCGAGCCGTCGCCAGGCGCGCTGCCAGGGGCCGGGAGGCGTCTCGGCGCGGCGCATTCGCCACTCCTGGCTACGGGCGCCGAAGCCCTGGGCCACCTCCCGGGTCTGGTCGCTGGGGCTCAGGGCGAAGTAGTCGTGCTCGCCCAGGGACTCGATGGCCTCGAAGCCCGCTTCGCGGAACAGGGCGACGAGCTCCTCGTCGACGCTGGCGCCCACCACGCACTCCACCCAGAGGCGCGGATCCTCGTGGCAATCCACCGAGACCGGGCGGCGAATCACCACGTCGGCCAGCTGCAGGTGCCCGCCGGGACGCAGCACCCGAAACATCTCGCGCACCGCCCGGCGCTTGTCCGGTACCAGGTTGAGGGCGCCGTTGCTGGTGATGCAGTCGATGCTGGCATTCGCCAGGGGCAACTGCTCCGCCGAGCCCCGGATCACGCTGACCCGGGAAAGCTCCCGCTCGCGGATCGTGCGCTGCAGTTTCTGGGTCATGGCGGCGGTGAGGTCGAGGGCGATCACCCGCCCCTCGGGCCCCACCCGTTCGCCGGCGATCAGGCTGTCGACCCCGGCCCCGGCACCGATATCCAGGACCCGGTCGCCGGGGCGTATCCCCTCGCCGCGGAAGGGGCAGCCGACGCCGGCGAAGGAGGCGAGGGCGCCCTCGGGGAGGCGATCCAGCCAGGCGGGTGGGTAGCCGAGCGCCTCGCAGGCCTCGCGCCCCACCGGAAAGTGGAAGCCCGCCTCGGGGCGTCGGGCCACCTCGGCGTACATCTGCTGCACGGCGCCGAGGATCTGCCGGCGGGAGTAACCTAAGATGGCAACCATGGGGGACTCCTTAGCTATCGGGGTGGGAGGATTCCAGCTCATCCAGCAGGCGCTCCAGGCGCCGCCTGAGCCGCGGCGGCGCCCGGGAGGCCATGGCCTCGTCGAGGCGCGCCCGCAGGCGGCGCTCAAATTCGACGCGCCCGAAGCAGGCGTGGCAGCGCGCCAGGTGGCGCTCGATCACCGCCCGGTCCGGGGCCTCGAGCTCCCGGTCCAGGTAGTCGAAGAGGCGTGCCATCACTTCCTCGCAGCTCGGCTCTCGCGGCATCATGGCGCCTCCTCCTCCGCGGCCCCGGGCCCACCCAGGCCACGCTCCCTGGCCTGCAGCCAGAGGCGATGCTGCAGCTGGCCGCGGGCCCGGCTCAGCCGCGAGCGCACCGTGCCCACCGGGATGCCCAGCAGCCCGGCGGTCTCGGCATAGGTGTGGCCCTCCACCTCCACCAGCACCATCACCAGCCGGAACTCCTCGGCCAGGTCGTCCAGGGCCCGCTCCAGCTCCTCCTTGAGCAGGCCATTGAAGAAGCGCTCCTCGGCACTGCCCCACCACAGCAGGAAGGGCTGATGCAGGCGTTCGTAGAGGCAGAAGGTTTCCTGGGCCTCGTCCAGGCTCAGGTCCGCCTGGGGGCGACAGCGGCGCCGGCGCCAGTCGCTGATAAAGGTGGTGGTGAGGATATGGAAGAGCCAGCCTTCGAAGCGCTCCGGGTCGCGCAGTTCGTCGAGGCGCGCCCAGGCCCTGGTGACCGTCTCGGCGACGATATCCTCGGCATCGTCCGGGTGGCGGGTCAGGCGCAGGGCGCGGCCATAGAGGCGATCCATCACCGCCTCCAGTCGCGCCTGGAACCACTGGCGGCGCTGTCGGGGGGAACTCGCCGAATGCAAGGTCATGGCGCCTTCTCGCTGTGCCTCGTGGCGGCCGGTCGAGCCGCCCTGGGCGGTAACCACACAGGAACTGGCAAGGGACATGGGGCACCTCTGAGCCTGGGCCAGGCTTGCCGGGGCGGCAAGTCGAGTGCCTCGCCAGGACGCGGCAACACGGCGGAGGGTTCCCGTGGCGAGCACGGGAACCCTGGGACGACGGGGTGCGTCCTTGGTTCCACGGCATGCTCGCCATGTCGTGAATCCACACAAGAGGAGAGCAACCATGGCCATCACGACGCCAACCGCAGTGGATCGGGGCGAACTCGAATCCCGGGTCAAGGCGATGTACCGGGAGGTCGCCGAGACCCCGGAGAGCGACTTTCACTTCGAGATGGGGCGCGCCCTGGCCGAACGCCTGGGCTATGACCCCCGGGCCCTCGACCGCATTCCCGCCGCGGCCATCGACTCCTTCGCCGGGGTCGGCCACTTCCTCGACCTGGCGGCGATTCGCCCCGGCGAGACGGTGCTCGACCTGGGCAGTGGCTCCGGCATGGACAGCCTACTGGCCGCCCTGGCCACCGGCCCACGGGGGCGAGTGCTGGGGCTCGACATGACCGCGGCCCAGCGCGAGAAGGCCTCCCGCCTGGCGCGGCAGGGCGGTTTCACCAATGTCGAGTTCCATGCCGGCTATATCGAGGCTCCGCCCTTCGCCGATGCCAGCGTCGAGGTGGTGATCAGTAACGGCGTGATCAACCTGTCGGCGGACAAGCCCCGGGTCTTCGCCGAGGCGGCGCGGGTGCTCCGGCCCGGCGGCCGCCTGGCGCTGGCGGATATCGTCACCGAGGCGCCGCTGCCCGAGGGGGTGACCTGCAATGCCACCCTGTGGGCCGCCTGCATTGGTGGCGCCAGCCAGCAGGACGACTACCGGGCGGCCATCGAAGCGGCGGGGCTCGAGATCCAGGCATTTCGCGAGCACCCCGAGTACCGCTTCCTGACCGACTCGGCGCGGGGCGCCAGCGAGACCTATGGCGTGAAGAGCATTTCGCTGCTGGCCATCAAGGCCTAAGCGCTTTCCGAGAGAGGAGACTCCCATGAAAACCATTGTCAAGACGTCGGCACTGACCCTGGGCCTGGTCATCGCCCTGCCTATCGGCACCGCCCTGGCCCAGGACACTGCCCTGCCGGCCGGTTTCGAGACCGAGCCGGTCCTGAAGACCACCACCACCCGCGATGGCGACCCGATCGCCTGGCCCCAGGGCACGGCGGAGATCGTCTCGGTGATCGGCACCATCGAGCCCGGCGGACGCACGCCCCTGCACCAGCATCCGGTGCCTGTCTTCGTCTATGTTCTCGAGGGCGAGGTCGAGCTACGCACCGAGGGGGGGGATCCCTACACCTACGGCGCCGGAGAGGCCTATATCGAAGCGCTCAATCGGGACCATCAACTCTTCAATATGACGGATAGTGACGCCAAGGTGCTGGTGGTCTTCGTCGCCGCGGAAGGCGAGCCCACCACGGTGGCTTCCCCGTAAGCGCTACCCCTGACTGGCTGATGTGCCAGTACAGCCCTCGACAACGACGACGGTGGCCTCGAGGCCGCCGTCGTCGTTGTCGGGGCGCGGGCGCTCTAACCCGGGTTGCCCGCTGCGCCGGGCATGCTTGGGGCGGCTCGCTCAGTTGCCCGGTGCGGTCAGCCAGCGCTCGGCCAGCCGTACTGCCTGGGCCTGGTGGGCGACCATGGCCAGGCGGCCGGCCTCGCGGCGCAGCCCGGCCCGCTTCAGCTTCAAGGCGAGGCGGGCGGGGAGCCCGACCAGGATCAGCCTGACGCCCCGGGAGCGCAGCTCCTCCACCAGCGACTGCAGGGCGACGATGGCGGTGGCATCGAGGCTCGGCACGTGGCGCATGTCGACCATCACCACGCGCACTTCCGGGTCGACCACCCGCAACGAGGCGAGGGCCTTCTCGGCGGCCCCGAAGAACAGCGGGCCCTTGATGTCGTAGAGGGCGACCTCCCTTGGTAGCCCGGGAGGTGCCTCGTGTTCGTCGGCCCGCAGCCGCCGGGCCTCGGTGAGGTGGGCCATGCGGCGGATAAAGAGCGCGGCCGCCAGGCCGATACCCACCGCCACCGCCAGCACCATGTCGACGATGACCGTAAGCCCGAAGCAGATCACGAGGATGGCCACGTCGCTGCCGGAAGCGCTCCGCAGGGTATGCATGAAGTGCCGCGCCTCGCTCATGTTCCAGGCGATGACGAACAGCAGGGCCGCCAGGGCCGCCATGGGCACCTGGCCGAGCACGCCGGCCAGGGCCACCACCGCCAGCAGCACCACCAGGGCGTGAACCACCGCGGCCAGTGGCGAGACGGCGCCGCTGCGGATATTGGTGGCGGTACGGGCCAGGGCGGCGGTGGCGGTGATGCCGCCGAAGAAGGGCACCGCCAGGTTGCCGAGCCCCTGGCCGATCAGTTCGGCATTGGGATCGTGACGGGTGCGGGTCAGGCCGTCGGCGACCACCGCGCAGAGCAGCGACTCGATGGCGGCCAGCATGGCGATGGCCAGCGCCGGGCCGAGCAGCTCGCGGATCAGGGCGAAGTCCACCCGGAGCGGCAGGCCATCGGGGCCGGGCAGCTGCCAGGGCAGCAGCAGGGCGGGGGCGAAGGGAGGAATCCCGCTGCCGCTCTGGCCCTGGAATTCCCAACGGAAGCGCGAGGCGATGGTGTCGATCTCCACGCCCAGCGGCACCATGGCCAGTGCCGCCAGGGTACCGACCGCCAGGCCGACCAGGGGCGCGGGGATCGGCAGCTTCAGTCTTGGCCAGAGGATCAGGCTGGCCAGCGTCACCAGCCCGACGCCGAGCTCGGCCGGCGCCACGCCCGGCAGGGCACGGATAATGGCGGCCAGGTTGTGCAGGGTGCTGTCGCCGAGCTCGACATCGGCCAGGCCGAGGAAGTCGGGGAGCTGCAGCAGGGCGATCACCACGGCGATGCCGGCGGTGAAGCCGAGCACCACCGGGTAAGGAACGAACTGGATCAGGTTGCCGAGCCGGGCCAGGCCCAGGGCCACCAGGATCAGTCCCGCCATCAGGGTGGCGATCAGCAGGCCCCCCAGGCCGTGACTGGCGACGATGGGGAAGAGGATGACCACGAAGGCCGCGGTGGGGCCGGAGATGTTGAAGCGGGAGCCGCCGGTCAGGGCGATGATCGCGCCGGCGACGATGGCGGTGTAGAGGCCGTGCTGGGGCGGCACGCCGGTGGCGATGGCCAGGGCCATGGAGAGCGGCACGGCGACGATGCCGATGGTCAGGCCGGCCAGCAGGTCACGGCGCAGCTCGGCGAGGCCATAGCCCTGCCGCCAGGCGGCGACCAGGGCGCTGCCGGGCAAGGGGAGCCGATAGCGGGGCGAAGCTTGGGGACGGGACATGGTCGACTCCGTCGAGGGGCAGGATCGGGCGATCACGTTACTCCCGCCTGTTGCACTGCCACAAGTCGACGATCGTCAGGAAACGACAGCGGCTCCCCGATGGGGAGCCGCTGTCAGGACCGGGGTGGAATACCGGCTCAGGTCTCCGGGGCCTGCTCGGGGAGGTCCCCGACGGCGCCGGGCATGGCGTGGACATTGGCGCTGTCGGCGCGGGACAGGGCCAGGAACTCCAGGTGGCGCTCGTACTCGGCCAGCACGTCGCTGATCACCTGGCCACGGGTATGGCCGTTGAGGTCCTGGCCCAGGCCACCCTCGGCCAGATAGACATCCAGGCGCAGGTAGTAGTCGTCATCCGCCGGCAGGAAGCTGGGCGCTCGCATGCGGTGGGGACGGATCTGGTAGACGAAGCTCTGGGCCTCCTCGAAGTCCACCTGCAGGGTGAGCCGCGGCAAGGGCTCACCCTCGACCTGCTCCTCGCTGACGCTGGCGCTCTGGCCGCGGTTCGTGAGCTCCTCGGCGAACTGGGTCAGGGCCGGACGAATGGCGTGCTCGATGGTGGCGGCGGCGCCGGCCCGGGTGGAGGTGTCCAGGGCCCGGTCGAGGCGCTCGCGCCAGTCGCCACCGGGGGCGGTGCCGGCGATGCGGCGCCGGGCGTCGGCCTTGTCGCCCTCCATGCGCAGGGCCCGGTAGAGGCCCGCCATGATGGCGAAGATCACCAGCGAGAAGGGCAGGGCGGTGACCACCACGGCGCTCTGCAGCGCCGCCAGGCCGCCGGCCATCAGCAGGGCCACGGTCACCAGGCCGATCACCGCCGACCAGAAGATGCGCAGGCGCACCGGGGCGTCGTGGTTGACGTCGGAGAGGATGGAGGTGAAGTTGGCCATCACCAGGGCCCCGGAGTCCGCCGAGGTGACGAAGAAGACGATGCCCAGGATGGTGACCACGGCGGCGGTCAGGCCGACCCAGGGGTAGGACTCCAGCAGGGTGTACATGGTGGTCTGGGGGGTAGAGAGGGCCTGCTCGCCCAGCTCCACGGCGCCCTGGGCCACTAGCTCGATGCCGCTGTTACCGAACACCGACATCCACACCATCATGAAGGCCAGCGGGATGCCGAGGGCTCCGGCGACGAATTCGCGGATGGTGCGCCCGCGGGAGATGCGCGCCAGGAAGAGGCCGACGAAGGGGGTCCAGGCGATCCACCAGCCCCAGAAGAAGACGGTCCACCACATCTTCCACTCGCTGGCTTCCTCGCCGGCGAAGGCGTAGGTGTCGAAGCTCTTGGCCACGAAGCCGGCGAAGTAGTCGCCGGCGTTGTTCACCAGCTTGTCGAGCAGTTGCAGGGTGTGGCCCTGGAAGAGCACGAAGAGCAGCAGCGCGAGGGCCAGCAGCATATTGAACTCGGAGAGACGGCGGATGCCCTTCTCCACGCCGCTGACCACCGAGATGGTGGCCATGATCACCACCAGGGCGATCAGGATCACCTGCACCGAGAGGCTCTCCGGCACGTCGAACATGTAGTTGAGGCCGTAGTTGAGCTGCATCACCCCGATGCCGAGGCTGGTGGCGATGCCGAACACCGTGGAGATCACCGCGGTGATGTCCACCGCATGGCCGATGGGGCCATAGATGCGCTTGCCCAGCAGCGGGTAGAGGGCGCTGCGAATCGCCAGGGGCAAACGGTGGCGGTAGCTGAAGTAGGCCAGGGCCATGCCCATCAGCACATAGAGGCCCCAGCCGGAGAGGCCCCAGTGCATGAAGGTCTGGACCACGGCGGCGCGCATCGCCTCCTGGCTCTCCGGGGTCATGTCCGGCGGCGCCAGGTAGTGGGCCACCGGCTCGGCGACGCTGAAGAACAGCAGGTCGATGCCGATGCCGGCGGCGAACAGCATCGCCGACCAGGAGAGCAGCGAGAACTCCGGCCGGGCATGGTCGGGGCCCAGGCGGATGCTGCCGAAGCGCGAGCAGCCGATCAGGATCACGAAGACCAGGTAGGCCACCACCGCCAGCATGTAGTACCAGCCGAAGGTTTCGTTGACCCAGGCCAGGGCGGCGTCGAAGAAGGCGCCGGCCTGGTCGGTGAAGGTCATGGTCAGGACGAGGAAGACCAGGATACCGGCCACCGAGCCGTGGAAGACGGCGGGGTTGAGCCGGTCTCGTCGCAGGTTGTCTTGATTCATGGGGGACTCCCTGAGTTATTGATGTTGTGTCTCGCCCCGTGGGCCGGGCGCAGGGGGATGGGATCGTCGTTATTTTGATTGAACGCACAATTAAAATAGCGGTGATCTCATCGTCTTGCCTGCCTCTGGGTCGGCCGGGGTCGCAACGGGATACAAGACACGCGATAAACGTCGCATCGGGGCAAGTGAGGGAGCCATTGGGCTTCCCTGGCGCGGTCGACGAGGCGACCGGCAATCGCTAATGCATAATGGATTTTTATTAATTGCCCGTTCAAATAAAATACGCACTTCTCGAGGGATCTTCAACCCGGGGTCGAGGAGAGAGCGTGGAGTGGCCGTGAAAACGACGACACCCGGCGGTGGCCGGGTGTCGGAGCGTGCTGTGGGGTGAGGCCGGGATCAATCGCCCTGGTGGCGGTGACGGTCGCGGCCCTTGCCGTGGTGGTCGCCGCGGCTCGGGCGCAGGGCCTCCTTGAGTTCGTCGAGCTGGGCCTCGTCGAGGATCTCGGCGAGGTCGGCATGGTGAGCGTCGCGCAGTTCGGCCATCGCCTCGCGGCGCGCCTCCCGGTTGTCGAACTCCCGGTCGCGGAACTCGGCCAGGTCGCTGGCAATGGCCTCGCGTGTCGTGTTCAGGGCCTCATGCTGCTCCGCGGAGAGTTCCCAGCCGTCGATCACCGCGTCCAGGCGCGTCTGCATGGCGGCACGGCGGGCCTCGCGGTGCTCCTGGCGGGCCTCGGCGAGGGCCTGGCGCTGCTCCTCGTCGAGCAGCTCATCCAGCTCGGCGCGGTGCTCGGCGTGGAGCGCCCGGTAGGCCTCGCGACGCGTCTCGCGGTCGTCGAAGTCCTGCTCGCGCAGTTCCCGATAGGCCTGACGATGGGCATCACGGGTCGCTTCGAGGGCGGCGCGGGTCTCGGCGTCCAGGTCGAGGCGTTCCAGCAGGGTCTCTGCGCGGGGGCCGCCGTCATAAGGGCCAGCGTGAGAGCCGCCGCGGTGGCCATCGGCCAGGGCGGTCAGCGACAGGGGGGCGATGGCCAGGGAGAGCAGGGCGGGCATCAGCAGCTTGCGGGTGATCGGCATCGAAAGGCTCCTTTGCGGTGTGTCGATGCCTAGAGTGTCGTCGCCGCTTGTGCAGGGAGGGTGCAAGCTTCGGGGAAGCGATGATCTTATTTCGTTTCTCAAGCTATCGGTTTTGGCGCGGGGCTACTCTGGGGGCAGGCACCCGGAAGGCCGGACCCCCGCGAAGACGCTGTGAACCCGTCCCTGGGCGCTCCATTCTTCATCCTTGAAGAATGAGCTCCGCTTCGACCTGCCCCCAGCGCCCCTTGGGCCGTCACCAACAGTCCGGCGAACTACTCCTCCGGCTGGTATTTATAGCCGACGCCATAGACCGAGCGGATGATCTCCCGCTCCGGCCATACATCGGCGATCTTCTTGCGCAGCTTCTTGATATGGCTGTCCACGGTGCGCTCCGAGACCACCCGGTGGTCCCGGTACATATGGTCCATCAACTGGTCCCGGGAGAAGATGCGCCCGGGGGCCTGCATCATCACCTTGAGCAACTGGAATTCCACCGCGGTCAGCTCCAGGTCGTGGCCATCGGCCAGGGCCCGCCAACCCTCGTCGTCGAGGCTCAGGCCGTTATCCGCCGGGGGCGCCTCCAGGGCCTGGCTGCGGCGCAGCACCGCCTTGATGCGTGCCACCACCTCCCGGGGGCTGAAGGGCTTGCAGATATAGTCGTCGGCGCCAAGCTCCAGGCCCAGCAGGCGATCCACCTCCTCGACCCGGGCGGTGAGCATGATCACCGGAAGCGCGGGCCAGCGAGCGCGAATCTCCCGGCACAGGGTCAGGCCATCGGTGCCGGGCAGCATCAGGTCGAGCAGCACCAGGCTCGGGGTCTGTTCGCCCAGCCAGGGGACCACGGCGTCACCATGGGCAAGGTGGTGCCAGGCGAAGCCGTTGCCGGCCAGGTAGTCGCCCACCAGTTGGGCGATCTTCGGCTCGTCTTCCACCACCAGGATGGTGTCGTTGAGGCGCATGGCGTCTTCTCCGTCAGACATGGCTTAGCGGGTCTCCTCCGTGAGGCGGGGGAACTCGATTGTCCAGCATAATCCACCCAGCGGCGAGGGGGAGGCGTGCATCTGCCCGCCATGGGTGGTGACCAGGGCCTTGGCGATGGAGAGCCCCAGGCCGCTGCCGCCGCTGGCCCGATTGCGAGAGCCTTCGACCCGATAGAGGCGTTCGGTGAGCCGCGGCAGGGCCGCCTCGGGCACCCCGGGGGCGCTGTCCTCCCAGGTGACCCGGACCCGCTCGGTGGTCTGGCTCAGTCTCACTCGCAGCCGGCCCGGAGCCTCGGTGTAGGCGCAGCTGTTGTCGAGCAGGTTATTCCACAGCTGGCGCAGGCGCTGCATGTCGCCGCGGATCGGCGCCGGTCCCGGGATCTCGGTCTCCAGGCTCAGGCCATGGTCGGCCAGCCAGCCCTGGGCTTCCTCCAGCCGGCCGGCCAGGGCCTCGCTCAGGTCCAGGGGGGCCAGGGAGGCCTCCAGGGCGCCGGCATCGCTCTGGGCCAGCAGGCGCAGGTCGGTCACCAGGCGCTCCAGCTGTGCCACCTCCTGGGCCAGGGAGTGCAGGCTGGCTTCGTCGAGGGGGCGAATGCCGTCCTGCATCGCCTCGATCTCGCCATGCAGCACCGCCAGGGGGGTGCGCAGCTCGTGGGCGATATCCGAGACCCAGCGGCTGCGGGCCTGGCGGTTGGCCTCCAGGGTCGCCGCCAGCACATTGAAGTCGTGGGCCAGGCGGGCCAGCTCGTCGTGGCCGCGCTCGCTCAGGCGCATGCTGTAGTCGCCCTCGGTGAGGCGCCGGGTGGCCAGGGCCATGCCGCCGGTGCGCCGCCCCAGCCACCAGGAGAGGCCGCCGGCGAGCAGCAGCGAGGCCACCACCAGGGAGGCGACGATAATGCCCAGGTTGCGCTGCTGGCGTTCCAGGAACACATGATCCATGCGCGCCATCAGCGACTCGGGGCGCCGGTAGCCCAGGGAACCGACCTTCTCGCCACCGCTCTCGATGGGTAGCCAGACCAGCTCCGGGGCTTCTTCCTCGTCCGGATGCTGCTGCAGGCCGATCACCGGCAGGCCCTGGGCGTCGTTGAGCACGAAGTCCCGGGCATTGCCCAGGCGGCGTTCCAGGCCGCGGGGGTCGTCATTGCCGGCGACCAGTTGCTGGCGCACCAGGCGATACCAGGCCCAGTGGGTCTCGCGCAGCCACTGCCAGTCGCCGCGGCGCTGCCACTCCTCGCCCAGGGCCTCGGCCAGTTGGCGGGCGCGGTTGGCCTGGGTGGTCTCCAGGTAGTCGATAAAGCCCCGGTCGAGGCTGCGGGAGACGCCCACGAAGAGCAGCGCCGAGGTGGCCACGTTGACCACCAGGATCACCGCGAAGAGCTTGAAGCCGAGGCGCGATAGCAGGAAACGGGGCAGCCGCATCGAGGCGTCTCCAGGGACGAGAGGACGGCGCAGTATGCCATCCGGAGGTGCACGCTTTGGTCAGCCATTATGCAGGGAATTTGCAAGTCCTTCAGAACGAGGCGGAGAGTCGTCGCCTGTAACCGCTCAGGGGCAGCTGTCGCCCAGCCACAGCTCGGTGGCGAGGGTGCGCGACCGGGGCGCCTCCAGGCCGAGGATCATGCGCGCCGCCTGGCGGCCCTTCTCGACGCTGTCCTGGCGCACCGTGGTCAGGCGCGGGGCCCGGTACTGGCCCTCGGCGATGCCATCGAAGCCGGTCAGGCGCAGGTCCTCGGGCACCCGCAGGCCACGCTCCTCGGCCAGGGTCAGGGCGGTCAGGGCGATGCGATCCGACATGCACAACAGCAGGTCGGGGCGCTCGGTGTCGGGCAGGTCGAGGATCGCCTCGATCACCGGGGCCGAGACCTCGAAGGTGTTCTCCTCGATATTCCACATGGGCACCACCGCCGGGTCATGGCCCGCCTCGTCCAGGGCCCGATGGAAGCCCAGGAGTCGCGAGCGGGTGATGGTCTGCTCGGCGCCGAGCAGCCGCTGACCGGGGACGATGGGGCCGTTGCAGGGCTCGGCGGTCAGGCGCAGGTTGATGATGCCCGGCCGCCGGGGCCGCGACGCCAGGGCATGGCGGGCGATGAGGTGGCAGGCCGGCTCGTCGTCCACATGCAGCGAGGGGCGCCCGGTGACGTCGAAGTCCACCGCCACCAGGGGGGCCTGGGGGGGCAGGCTCTCCAGCAGGGTCTCGCTGGGCATCAGGCCGTAGACGATGTAGCCATCCGCCATGCTGGCGGCGCCGGGCAGCTCGCTCTGCATCTGCCGGGCGGAGAGCAGCAGCAGGGTATGGCCCTGGGCGTCGAGCACCTCGGCGACCCCGGAGAGCAGCTCGCTGGCCACGGCATCGTTGAGGCTGTAGGTGAGGCTCTCGGCGAGGATCACCGCGATGATCCGCGAGCGTCCGGTGCGCAGGCTGCGTGCCTTGGCATCGGGCCCGCGGTAGCCGAGGCGCTTGGCCTCGCCGAGGATGCGCTCGCGCAGGGCCGGCGACAGCTGGTCCGGGCGATTGAAGGCGTTGGAGACGGTCGCCGTGGAGACGCCAAGCTCCCGGGCCAGGTCCTTGAGGGTGATGCGACGGGGAGTGGGCACGCGCGTTTCCTTCGCCATCTGGATCGATTCAGTTAGCTCGCTATCATAGTCCCTCGAGGAGCGGACCGCCAGAGGGCCTGAGTGTGATGGCCGCGACGCGGACGGTGAGGCTACCAGCCACGCCGGCTCATGCGATTGAGTTCCCGCTCGAGCTGGTCGAGGGCCTGCTCCGCGGTGAGGTCGCCGGAGAGCACGTCGTGGACGCGATTGAAGAAGGCGTTGGAGACCCGCGGGTAGTTCTCGGCGGTGACGTTGGCCGGGCGAGGCACGCCGCCCACCAGGGTATCGTAGAGCTCGCCGATAAAGGGCTGGGCCTCGAGCACCTCCGCATCCCGGTAGAGCGCTTCCCGGGTGGGGTTCATGCCGAAGCGGATGGCGTGGGCCTTCTGCTGGGCCTCGCCGGTCAGGTAGGCCACCAGGTCGGCGGCGACCTCCGGGTTGGCGGAGTAGCGGGAGACCGCCCAGCTCCAGCCGCCCAGGGTGGCCACCGACTCGCCCTCCGGGCCGCGGGGCAGCGGCGCGGCGCCGAACTTGCCCTGGATGGCGGTGCCTTCGGCCTGGCCCAGGGCCCAGGCATAGGGCCAGTTGCGCATGAACACGGCGTTGCCGGACTGGAAGACCCCACGGGCCTCCTCCTCCATGTAGTTGCGCACGCCCGATGGGGCGATGTCGCCGATCCAGGTGGCGGCCAGGGTCAGGGCCTCGGCGGCCCGGGGGTTGTTGACGGTGACGTTGCCCTCGTCATCGACGAGGGTGCCGCCGCCGTAGCTGGCGATCCACTCCAGGGCATTGGTGGTCAGGCCCTCGTAGGCGCGCCCCTGGAAGACGAAACCGTGCATGCGCTCGTTGCCCGCCGCGCGTTCGGCGTTCTGGATCTCCCGGGCGATCTCGGTCAGCGCCTCCCAGGTCTCGGGCACTTCGTGGCCGTACTGCTCCAGCAGGTCCGTGCGGTAGTAGAGCAGGCCGGCGTCGGTGAACCAGGGCAGGGCCAGCAGGCGGTCGTCCACGGTGTTGTTGGCGATCATCGCCGGGAAGAAGCCCGCGGTGGCGTCCTCGGGCAGGTACTCGGCGAGGTCCACCAGATGGGGGGCGAGCAGGCCGGGCCAGACGGTGTCGATCATCAGCACGTCGATATCGCCGGACTGGCTGCCGAGCAGCTGCTGGTAGAGGGAGAGCTTCTCGGTACCGGACTGGGGCGTGGTGACCACGGCCACCTCGTGGCCGGTCTCCGCGGCCCACTGCTCGGCGAGCACCGGACAGAAGTCGGCGGCGCCGCCGTCGCCGCAGGCGATGGTGATCCTGGCGGCCTGGGCCTGGGCCTGGGCGGCGGCAAGGGTCAGGCCGCCGGCCAGCAGGGTACCGAGCAGGAGAGGGCGGGCGAGGGGAGTGCGAGTGAAGGAGAGCATGAGTGGGGCCCCTGGTTGTCATTGTTTGGGGACGGTGATTCGTGGCGTCGGGGGCGGCGGCGTCATCGCGACGGGGCCAGGCAAGATCACCGGCGGTGGGGGCGGGGAGGCGTCAGGCCACGGCCCGGGCGGTCGCGACGCCCAGTGCCCGGTCCTGGCCGTCGAACAGATGGACATGCTCGGGATCCGGTACCAGGGCCACCTTCTGGCCGACTCGCCAGGGGCTCGGTGCCTCGCTGCGGTGGATCAGCAGGGTCTCGCCGGCCTTGGGCTCCAGGTAGACATAGACCTCGTTGCCCAGGTACTCGACGTTGACGATCTCGAAGGCGTTGTCGCCGCTGGCCTCGGTCAGGCGCAGGTGCTCGGGGCGCACGCCCAGGGTCAGGGCGGCACCGGCGGCATGATCCGTGGTGTCCTGGGGCAGGGCCAGCTCATGGAGGCCGGGGCTATGTACCCGGCACCCCTCGGGGCCACCGGCGGCCAGCGTCGCGGGCAGGAAGTTCATGGTCGGCGAGCCGATGAAACCGGCCACGAACTTGGTGGCCGGGCGCTGGTAGAGCTCGTGGGGGCTGCCCACCTGCTCGACCCGGCCGGCGTTGAGTACCACGATCTTGTCGGCCAGGGTCATGGCCTCCACCTGGTCGTGGGTGACGTAGATCATGGTGGAGCCCAGGCGATGATGCAGGCGGGCGATCTCGTTGCGCATCTGCACGCGCAGGGAGGCGTCCAGGTTGGAGAGCGGCTCGTCGAACAGCAGGATGCGCGGTTCCCGGGCCATGGCGCGGCCCATGGCCACCCGCTGGCGCTGGCCGCCGGAGAGCGCCTTGGGCTTGCGCTCGAGGAGCTCCTCGAGCTGCAGGATGCGCGCCGTGGCCATCACCCGCTCGTGGACCGTCTCCTTGGCGGTCTTGGCCAGCTTGAGGCCGAAGGCCATGTTCTCGTAGACCGTCATATGCGGGTAGAGCGCATAGGACTGGAAGACCATGCCCACGCCGCGCTCCCGGGGCGGCAGCTCGTTGACCACGGTGTCGCCGATGGAGAGCTCGCCGTCGCTGATCGACTCCAGCCCGGCGATCAACCGCAGCAGGGTCGACTTGCCGCAGCCGGAGGGGCCGACGAAGACCACGAACTCGCCGTTGCCGATGTCGAGGTCGACGTCCTTGATGATATGGGTGCTGCCGAAGACCTTGTTGACCTTGTCGAGGGTGACGCTTGCCATGGGGTGTCTCCTTGCCGGCCCGGTGGTGGCTGGGTGATGAAGGGTCTCGTCCGGGCCGGCCTGTTGTTATGAATACTGTGATGCGTGCTGTTATCAGTGTGGCTCAGAGGGCGAACCAGGCGGCCTGGTAGGGCGGCAGGCGCAGGGTGTCGCCATCGCGCTCATGGGTAAAGCCGTGGCCCTCGAGGGGGGCCTGTACCGCCATTGGTAGCCGGGTCTCGCGGGCCTGGCCGGTGAGGTTGACGACGCAGAGGAGGCGCTCGTCGCCCGTCTCGCGGACGAAGCCCAGCAGGTCGTCGCCAACGTCCACCAGGCTCAGGTCGCCGTCGACCAGCGCCGGGTGGGCACGGCGGAAGGCCAGCAGGCGGCGGGTGGCGTTGAGCAGCGAAGCCGGGTCGTCCTGCTGTCGCGACACGGCCAGCGGCAGCTGGCGGGCCTCCACCGGCAGCCAGGGCGTCACGCCCTCGGCGCTGAAGCCGCCATTCTCGGCATCGCTCCAGGGCAGGGGGGTACGACAGCCGTCGCGGCCCTTGAATTCCGGCCACAGCACCTTGCCGTAGGGGTCCTGGATGCGCTCGAAGGGCACCTCGGCTTCCATCAGGCCCAGCTCCTCGCCCTGGTAGAGGCAGACGCTGCCGCGCAGCGAGAAGAGCATCGCCAGGGTCGCCTTGGGGTAGGCGACCGGGTCCTCGTCGGCCCCCCAGCGGGTGGCGCTTCTCACCACGTCGTGGTTGGAGAGCGCCCAGCAGGGCCAGGCATCGCCGGCCAGGCGCTGGAAGCGCTCCAGCACCTCGCGGAGATAGGCCGCCGAGCGGGGGGTGTTGAGCAGGTCGAAGGTGTAGGCCATGTGCAGCTTGTCGCCGCCCGCGGTGTATTCGGCCATGCGCTCGAGGGGGTTGTCGTCGCCGATCTCGCCCACCGTGGTGGTGCCGGGGAACTCGTCCATCAGCGCACGCAGCTCGCGCAGGAAATCGAGGTTCTCCGGGCGGCTCAGGTCATAGACGTGGCGCTGCCAGGTGTAGGGGTTGGCGTCCGGGGCGCCCAGGGTCTTGGCCTCGCCGGCGGGCACCGGCGGGTTGTCGCGCAGCTTCGCATCGTGGAAGTAGAAGTTGACGGTATCCAGGCGGAAGCCGTCGACGCCGAGCTCCAGCCAGAAGCGCATGTTGTCGAGCTGTGCCTGACGCACCTCCGGATGGTGGAAGTTGAGGTCCGGCTGGCTGGTCAGGAAGTTGTGCAGGTAGTACTGGCGCCGGCGCGAGTCGAAGGTCCAGGCGGCGCCGCCGAAGATCGACAGCCAGTTGTTGGGCGGGGTGCCGTCGGGCTTGGGGTCGGCCCAGACGTACCAGTCGGCCTTGGCATTGTGGCGATCGGCGCGGCTCTCCTGGAACCAGGGGTGCGCCTCGGAGGTGTGGCTGATCACCTGGTCGATCATCACCTTGAGGCCCAGCGAATGGGCCTTCGCCAGCAGCGCCTTGAAGTCATCCAGGGTGCCGAACATCGGGTCGACGTCGCGGTAGTCGCTGACGTCGTAGCCGAAGTCGAGCATCGGCGAGGTGAAGAAGGGCGACAGCCAGATGCCGTCGACGCCGAGGCTCGCCACATAGTCGAGCTTGTCGGTGATACCGGCCAGGTCACCAATCCCATCACCATTGGCGTCCATGAAGCTGCGCGGGTAGATCTGGTAGATGACGCCGCCGCGCCACCAGAGGGTGTTGTCTTGCATCTTGGATTCCGTGAATGACATGAGAGGCTTACCCCTTGACCGCGCCGGCGGTGAGGCCGGAGACGATGCGCCGCTGGAAGATGATCACCAGGATCACCAGGGGCACGGTGACCACCACCGAGGCGGCCATGATCGGGCCCCAAGGCAGCTCGTAGGCGCTGCCGCCGGAGAGCAGGGCGATGGCCACCGGCACGGTGCGCTGGCTGTCGGTGAGGGTGAAGGTCAGGGCGAAGAGGAACTCGTTCCAGGCGGCGATAAAGGCCAGCAGCCCGGTGGTCGCCATGGCGGGCCACATCAGCGGCAGGAACACCTTGGTGATGGTCACCCAGGGGGTGGCGCCGTCCATGATCGCCGCCTCCTCCAGTTCCATGGGCAGCTGCTTCATGAAGGTGGTCAGCACCCAGACGGTGAAGGGCAGGGTGAAGATGGTGTAGCTGAGGATCAGGCCGCCCGGGTTGTTGTAGAGATTCAGCGCGCGGATCACCTCGAACAGCCCCGAGAGCACCGCCACCTGGGGGAACATGGAGACGCCGAGGATCACCAGCAGCACCGTGGAGCGGCCGCGGAAACGGACCCGGCCCAGGGCGTAGGAGGCGGTGATGCCGAGCAGCAGGGCGATGAACACCACGCTGGTGGCGATCAGGATGGAGTTGAAGATCGCCTGGATAAAGCTGCGCTGGGTGAATACCTGGACGTAGTTGGCCAGGCTCCAGGTGCTGGGCCACAGCTCGACTCGGAAGAGGTCGCTGGACGGCTTGAGGGAGGTGATGACGGCGTAATAGAAGGGGAACACCGCGACGACCACCACGAAGGCCACCAGGACCCAGAAGCCGACACGGGTGGCGAGCTTGTTGAACTGGCGTGAGGTCATGCGTCACCTCCCAGGTTGAGACGCTTACGGCCCAGGTAGAGATAGGCGATGGTGGCCAGGGCGATGATCAGGAACAGCAGGGTCGAGGCGGCGCTGCCGTAGCCCACGTCCTGGAACTCCACCAGCTGCTGGCGGGCGTAGATCGACATCGACATGGTGCTGGTGGAGTTGGAGGTCAGCACATAGATGACGTCGAACACCCGCAGGGCGTCGAGCAGGCGGAAGATCACCGCCACCATCAGCGCTGGGGTGATCAGCGGCAGGGTGACCTTGAAGAACACCTTAACCGGATGGATGCCGTCGACCTCGGCGGCCTCGTAGCAGTCCTTGGGCAGCATCTGCATGGCGGCCAGCGCCAGCAGGGCGACGAAGGGGGTGGTCTTCCAGACGTCGACCATGATCACCGCCCACATGGAGTAGCTGGCGTCGGCGGTCCAGGCGATGGGCTCGGCGATAAGGCGCAGTGCCATCAGCAGCTCGTTGATGATCCCGAACTGGTCGTTGAGCATCCAGGCCCACATCTGTGCCGAGACGATGGTGGGAATGGCCCAGGGAATCAGCACCGCGGCGCGCACGAAGGTGCGGCCCTTGAATTGGGCATTGAGGATCAGCGCCACGATCACCCCGAACACCACCTCCAGTGACACCGAGACGATGGCGAAGTAGAAGGTGTTCCATACCGACCGCCACCAGATGGGGTCGGCGAGCACGCCGTACCACTGGCCGTCGTCGTGGACCAGGTAGTTCTCCAGGCCGACGAAGAAGACGTTGCTGAGGTCGGAGAGGGAGGCGTCGGTGAAACTGAAGTAGAAGGTGCGCGCGAGCGGCCAGCCGGCCACCAGGGCCAGGGCCACCAGCATCGGCGCCAGGAAGGTCCAGGCGGCCTTGACTCGCTGGCGGCGCACCTTGGTGCTGCGGTAGGCCTTGGCCGGGGGGCGCGCCGCGGTGGGCGCGCTATCGTCTAGGGTCGTACTCATGGGAGGGCTCCCGGGTTACCAGTTGCGGCGCTTGACGCGGGACAGGTCGCGCTCGAGGTCGGCCACCGCCTGCTCGCCGCTGCGGCTGCCGGAGAGCACGTCGTGGGTGGCGCTGAAGAAGGCGTTGCTGACCCGGCCGTAGGCATCGCCGGTGACCGCCGAGGGGCGCGCCACGGCGTTGACGAAGGTGTCGTAGAGCTCGCCGAAGAAGGGCACCGCCTCGAGCACTTCCGCGTCCTCGTAGAGGGCCGCCAGGGTGGGGTTGTAGGCACCTTCGATGGCGCGACGTTTCTGCTCCTCGAAGCCGGTGAGGAAGGCCACCAGCTCGGCGGCGAGTTCGGGGTTGTCGCTGTAGCGGGAGACCGCCAGGTTCCAGCCACCCAGGCCGGCCGCGCTGTGACCGCCATCGCCCGCCGGCAGCTGGGTCACGCCCACCTTGCCGCGCACTTCGCTGCCGTCGCTCTGGGCCAGGGACCAGGCATAGGGCCAGTTGCGCATAAAGACCGCATTGCCGCCCTGGAAGACGCCGCGTGCCTCCTCCTCGGTGTAGTTGAGCACCCCGCTGGGAGCGATTTCGCCCACCCAGCCGGCCGCCAGGTCCAGGGCCGCCGCGGCGCGCTCGTTGTTGATGCTGATCTCGCCGTCGTGCTCCACCAGGCTGCCGCCGCCGTGGCTGGCCACCCATTCCAGGGCGTTGACGGTCAGGCCCTCGTAGGCGCGGCCCTGGAAGACGAAGCCGTGCATGCGCTCGTTGCCCGCCGCCCGTTCGGCGTCCTGGATGTCGCGGGCGATCTCGGTCAGCTGTTCCCAGGTCTCGGGTGCCTCGTGGCCGTACTGCTCGAGCAGGTCGGCGCGGTAGTAGAGCACCCCGGCGTCGGTGAACCAGGGCATGGCCACCAGGCGGCCATCCACGGTGTTGTTCTCGACAATGGCCGGGAAGTGGCCCTCGCCCGCGGTCTCCCCCAGCACCTCGCGCAGGTCGAGCAGGTGACTGCCCAGCAGGCCCGGCCAGATGACGTCGATCTGGAAGATATCGATATCGCTGGAGTTGGCGGAGAGGATCTGCTGGTAGAGCGACAGGCGCTCGGTGGAGGAGTTGGGGGTGGAAACCACATCGACACTATGGCCGGTCTGCTGCTCCCAGGCGCGAATTCCCTCCTGGCAGAGGGTCAGCTCGGCGCCCACGGCACCGCAGGATATCGTCAGGTCGGCGGCCTGGGCCTGGCCGGTCCCGGCCAGGGCGGCGGAGCCCAGGGCAATGGCGGCGAGCAGGGGAGTCTTGAGCATGGGGCATCCTCGCGGTTGTTGTTATCGAAGGGTGGTCTTAAACGATTAAGTCGTGGCGTTAGTTAAGACCAAGGGCGTGGCTCCATCAACCTAGACTTTTGTCGAAGCACGCCGTCCGCTTCCCCGGTGCGCCCTGGTGCAGACATGAGCGCCTTCTTACCTGGCAACCCAGGAAACGCCACGTTTTTCCGAGGCGTTCGCGATGCGTCGCCTGTCGTTAGACTTTGGTTGCATTCTTCGCCGCCGTGGTTGAGGGATCGAGCTTAAACGATTAAGTTTCGACCTGACCCGGCCTGACTCTTCTGCCCGGCTTCGGTTGCGGGGCATCCCGTGCCTCACCGGACTGAATCGATACAGATCGCTATCGACCGAGACGGATCGCCTCTCGGGCACGACGGAGCAGGCAAGGTCATCGGGTGGGCCACTCGGTAGCGATGCCGAGACGGCGGACCGGCTCAGGCCGGGACCACCCCGAGCCACTCCATAACAACAAGGGACCCCATCACCATGAACACCACCCTGTTCAAGACCCCGCTGGCCATCGCCATCACCGCCGCCGGGCTGGCCCTGGCCGGCACCGCCGGCGCCCAGTCGACCGATCTCGATCAGCGCCTGGCCGATCTCGAGGCGCGCATTGCCGCCGCCGAGCAGCGCGCCAATGCCGCCGAACGGCGCGCCGAGCTCGCCGAAGCCCAGGCCGAGGGCCGCCTGTCCGCCGAGGAGGTGGAGGAGCGCCTGGCCCGGGTCGAGCGCCGGGCCAGCGGGGAAGAGGGCTTCTCCTTCAATGCCTATGCCCGCTCCGGGCTGCTGCTGGGCGAGGATCGCAAGAGCATCCCGGGTGGGCCCTATGTGACCCCGGCGGGCTCCGTGGGAGGCGCCGTGGGTCGGTTGGGTAACGAGTCCGATACCTATGCGGAGGCGATCCTCAACTACCGCATGCAGTTCGACAACGGTGCCCGGGCCCATTACCGCACCATGCTGGCCAGCGGCACCACCACCAGCAACGACTGGGACGACGACTCCAACCTCAACGTGCGCCAGGTCTATGCCGAGTTCAGCGATCTGCCGAGCTTCACCGGCGCCTTCGAGAACGCCTCGATCTGGGCGGGCAAGCGCTTCGATCGCGACAACTTCGATATCCACTGGCTCGACACCGACTTCGTCTTCCTGGCCGGCACCGGGGCGGGCATCTACGATGTCCAGCTGGCCGACAGCTGGCGCGCCAACTTCTCGCTCTATGGGCGCAGCTTCAGCGACTTCCCGGTGAGCCCCGAGCACCCGGGTGACGAGGGCAGCACCGATAGCCTGATCCTCACCGCCAACAACTATTTCGGCAACTGGCAGTGGATGGTCAACGGCATCTCCGCCGCCGACAACGACGAACGTGATATCGGCGCCGGCCAGACCGCCGCCGACAGCGGCTTCCAAACCATGGTGGCCTACCATGGCGACAGCTTCTTCGGCCTGGGGGAGGGCAACTTCAAGGTCGCCTTGCTGCACGGCCAGGGCCTGGGCGCCGAGGTCAAGGGGCTGGGCAGCAACGGCACCCTGACCGACGATGCCACCGCGACCCGCCTCGGCGTCTACGGCACCACCTACCTGACGTCCAACTGGCGCATCGCCCCGGCGCTGCTCGCCGAGACCAGCCGGGATCGCCTCGCCTCCGGCGATCGCTACGACTGGGCGACCCTCAACCTGCGCCTGGCCAACGAGCTGACCGAGAACTTCGAGATGCAGTACGAGGGCAGCTACCAGTACATGGACCTCGACCAGGGCGAGGGCGGCAATGCCGTCAGCGGCAACTGGGGCAAGCTGACCATCGCGCCGACCTTCAAGCCCCAGGTGGGGGGATTCTGGCAGCGCCCCGAGATCCGGGCCTTCGCCTCCTATACCGACTGGGATAGCGAGCTGAACGGCTTCGGTGGCAGCTTCGGCGAGGATGGCTTTACCGGCGGCCAGTGGAGCTTCGGCGTGCAGACCGAAGTCTGGTTCTAAGCCGGGAGGCCAGACCCCAGGCCACGCTTGCCGTTTCGATCTTTGCCCGCGTCCTCGGACGCGGGCTTCTTGCCTGGGCACCGGCGCTCCCGTGCCCGAGGCGTCGCCCATTCATCGATCCCCACCCAAGGAATCACCATGAACGCACCCGACTCCGCCGCCGGCGTGCCGGCGGATGCCGTCGCCCCGGCGCGTCCCGGCCTGCACTTCACCCCGCCCGAGGGGTGGATGAACGACCCCAATGGCCTGGTGGTCTTCGAGGGGGAGTACCACCTCTTCTACCAGTACCATCCCCAGGCGCGGGTCTGGGGGCCCATGCACTGGGGGCATGCGGTGAGCCGCGACCTGTGCCGCTGGGAACACCTGCCCGTGGCGCTCCATCCCGATGCGGCCGGCATGTGCTTCTCGGGCAGCGCCATCGTCGACCGGCATGACACCAGTGGCCTGTTCGATGGCGAGCCGGGGCTGCTGGCCTTCTATACCGAGCACCGGGAGCCGCCCGGCGACCCCGGGGAACCGGGACGGCCGACCTATGTCCAGGCCCAGTGCCTGGCCTACAGCCGTGACCGCGGGCGCAGCTGGCAGAAGTACCCGGGCAACCCGATCCTGGCGAGTCCCGGGCCACGGGACTTTCGCGACCCCAAGGTGCTCTGGCACGCCGCCAGCGGTCGCTGGGTGATGGCCCTGGCCTGCGGCCAGGCGATCCGCTTCTACGTCTCCACCAACCTGCTCGACTGGACCCTGGCCAGCGAGTTCGGCGACGGGCAGGGCGCCCATACCGCGCACCCCTGGGAGTGCCCGGACCTCTTCGAACTGCCCGTCGAGGGGCAGGCCCCCGGGGAGCCCGCGACCCGCTGGGTGCTGGTGGTGGGGATCGGCGCCAGCGCCGAGGAGCCCTTCGGCTCCTTCACCCAGTATTTCGTCGGCCACTTCGACGGCGAGCGCTTCCATAACGATCACCCGGCCGAGACGGTGCTGATGATGGACGAGGGGCGCGACTTCTATGCCGTGCAGAGCTGGTCGGACATGCCCGCGACGGATGGCCGGCGCCTGGCCATCGCCTGGCTCAATAACTGGCTCTACGCCAACCAGGTCCCGGAGTCGGGCTGGCGGGGCGCCATGAGCTTTCCCCGCGAGCTGGGCCTCGTCGCCACCCCCGAAGGGGTGCGGCTGCGCCAGGCCTTCGCCCGGGAGTGGCGGGCGCGGGCGGCCGAGCCCCTCGACATCGCCTCCGGCCAGGCCGCGTTCGGTCCCGGTCGCCATGAGCTGCTGAACGCCGGGACACGCCTCGCCCATGGCCGGATGACACTGGGCCTGGACGCCGGCAGCCGGGTGCTGCTGGACCTGCAGCAGGACGGGCACCAGCTCCTGGAGCTCGCCCACGACGGCGACGGCATCCGGGTGCGCCATCGTCGCCGGGGCGAGAACGGCGTGGCCGAGTTCGATGCCCACTTTCCCCATGACCTGGCGGTGGGCCGGCTCACGGGGGAAACGCTGACCCTGGAATGGCTGCTGGACGATGGCTCCCTGGAGCTGCTGCTCGACGACGGACGCCTGGCCATCACCCAGCTGAGCCTCGCCACGCCGGCGGGGCGACCGCTGGGTCTGGAGGTGGTCAGCGGGGAGTGTCGGCTCGTGGCCCTGGCCTACCATCCCCTGCGCAGCGGCGGGGCAGTGCCGCTATAGCGAGAGGAAGAACAGGATCAGTGGTGGCGAACTTGGCAAGAGTGACGAGAGAGGCAAGCCGCTTCACCAGTAGATTATAGGGAGAGGAAGAACAGGATCAGC
>NZ_JADOTW010000017.1 GCF_015645095.1 Halomonas sp. 328 | reverse complement strand
GCTCCCCGAGCAGGACTCGAACCTGCGACCCAATGATTAACAGTCATTTGCTCTACCAACTGAGCTATCGGGGAACATACGCCTTGCAAGATCTCAGACCAGGGAGGTGGCTCCTCGAGCAGGACTCGAACCTGCGACCCAGTGATTAACAGTCACTTGCTCTACCAACTGAGCTATCGAGGATCGGTCTGAGTGGTGTTCGTCACGCTGCGTTGGCTCCCCGAGCAGGACTCGAACCTGCGACCCAATGATTAACAGTCATTTGCTCTACCAACTGAGCTATCGGGGAACAGCGTCGAACACGGGGCGTAGTATAAGGATTATTGCTTCCGGGTCAAGGGGTAAGCCGGCTTTCGAGGCCAAAAAGCAGACCGCCGCCCGAAGGCGGCGATCCTGTCTGGCGGTGCGGCATCAGGTCATGGCCGGCGCCGCATAGGAGATGGGCGCCCGGGCGCTCTCCTCCTCGAAGGTGACGATCTCGAAGGCCTCGGGGGTCTCCATCAGTACCCGGCACAGCTGGTTGTTGAGGGCATGGCCCGACTTCACGCCGCGGAACTCGCCGATCAGGCTATGGCCCAGCTGGTAGAGGTCACCGATGGCGTCCAGCACCTTGTGCTTGACGAACTCGTCCTCGTAGCGCAGCCCGTCCTCGTTCATGATGCGGTAGTCGTCCACCACGATGGCGTTATCGAGGCTGCCGCCGAGGGCCAGGTTGTGCGACCGCAGGTATTCCAGGTCACGCATAAAGCCGAAGGTCCGCGCTCGGGAGACCTCCTTGACGAAGGAGGTGGTGGAAAAGTCCACCACGGCGCGCTGGTCGCGCAGCTCCATCACCGGGTGATCGAAGTCGATGGAGAAGGCCACCTTGAAGCCGTCGTAGGGCAGGAAAGCGGCCTCCTTGTCGCCCTCGCGCACCACCAGCTCACGCTTGATACGAATGAACTTCTTGGCGGCTTCCTGCTCCTCGATACCGGCGGACTGGATCAGGAAGACGAAGGGACCGGCGCTGCCGTCCATGATCGGCACCTCGGGGGCGCTGACCTCGACGATGGCATTGTCGATGCCCAGGCCAGCGAAGGCCGACATCAGGTGCTCGACGGTGGCCACCTTGACCCCGTCCCGGGACAGGGCGGTGCACAGGGTGGTATCGGTGACATTGGCCGCGCGGGCGGGAATCTCCACCACCGGGTCCAGGTCGGTACGCACGAAGACGATACCGCTGTTGACCGGGGCCGGGCGCAGCGTCAGGTAGACCTTCTCGCCGGAGTGCAGGCCGACGCCGGTGGCGCGAATGGTGTTACTGAGAGTGCGTTGTCGGATCATGGGTAACCGCCAGGCATAGAGCTTGTTATCAAACGGTGTTCACTATAGCAGCGAACACCCGTTTTACCAAAAAAAACTCGCCCGGCCGGCCCTATGCATCCGATAGCTCCCATCAATCGGCCTGACGCCGCAGGAAGGCCGGGATATCCAGGTAATCGTCCAGCTCCTGGGAACGGCGCTTCTCGGCGCGAGCCTTGGCCGAGGCCTCCTGCTCGGCCTTGGCGGCCTGCTGGCGAGCCACGGCGGGCTGCTGCTGCAGCTTGCGATAGTCCGGGGAGGGCTCGGAGCGACTCACCGCGGTGTCGCGGGGAGCGGCCTTCTGGGCGCGACCATCGAGGCCGGCGGCCACCACGGTGACGCGCAACTCGTCGCTCATCTCCATGTCGATGGAGGTGCCCACCACGATGGTGGCATCCTGGGAGGCGAACTCCTGGACGGTGGCCCCCACGTCGTTGAACTCACCGATGGAGAGGTCGGGACCGGCGGTGATATTGACCAGGATGCCGCGGGCACCATGCAGGTCGATATCCTCCAGCAGCGGGCTGCGAATCGCCTTCTCGGCGGCCTCCCGGGCACGGTTCTCGCCGGTGGCGCCGCCGGTACCCATCATCGCCATGCCCATCTCGGACATCACGGTGCGCACGTCGGCGAAGTCGACATTGATGATGCCGGGGCTGGTGATCAGCTCGGCGATGCCCTGTACGGCGCCCAGCAGGACGTCATTGGCGGCACTGAAGGCGGTCAGCAGGCTGGCATTCTTGCCCAGCACCGAGAGCAGCTTCTCGTTGGGGATGGTGATCAGGGAGTCGACATGCTCGGAGAGCTCCTTCATGCCCTCCTCGGCGGCCCGCATGCGCTTGGGGCCCTCGAAGGGGAAGGGGCGGGTCACCACCGCCACGGTGAGGATGCCCAGTTCCTTGGCCACCTGGGCCACCACCGGGGCGCCGCCGGTGCCGGTGCCGCCCCCCATGCCGGCGGTGATGAACACCATGTCGGCACCGCTGAGCAGCTCGGCGATACGTTCGCGATCCTCCATGGCGGCCTGGCGCCCCACCTCCGGGTTGGCACCGGCCCCCAGGCCCTTGGTGATTTCGCCACCCAACTGGAGAACGGTCTTGGCGGCGACCCGCTTCAGAGCCTGGGCATCGGTATTGGCGCAGATGAACTCCACGCCCTCGATGCTGCTCTCCACCATATGGTTGACGGCATTGCCGCCGCCGCCGCCCACGCCGATCACCTTGATGACCGCGCTGCTTGAGGGCGCGTTATCTACCAGCTCGAACATAAGCCCCGTCTCCTGGACCGCTCGCGGCCCTATCAGAAATTTCCTTTAAACCAGCTCTTCAGCTTATTGAATGCCAGCATGCCATCCTTGAGCCCACCACGCGGGGTAGTCTCGCGCCTCGGCTGGGCCGGAACGGTGCGTCCATCCCCCTGACGACCATGCTCCTGTCGGGCTTCACGCATCCCGTAATGTAGCAAACCCACCCCGGTGGAATAAATCGGGTTACGCACCACATCGGCGAGGCCGCGCACCTTCTGCGGGCAGGCGATGCGCACCGGCATATGGAAGATCTCCTCCGCCAGCTCCACCACCCCCTCCATGCGCGAGGTCCCCCCGGTCAACACCACCCCGGCGGCGACCAGGTCCTCGAAGCCACTGCGCCGCAGTTCGTCACGAATCAGGGTGAAGAGCTCCTCGTAGCGCGGCTCCACCACCTCGGCCAGGGCCTGACGGGAGAGATCCCGGGCCGGCCGGTCGCCGACGCTGGGCACCTTGATCATCTCGTCCCCGGAGGCCAGCTGGGTCAAGGCACAGGCATACTTGACCTTGATCTCCTCGGCGTACTGGGTCGGGGTGCGCAGGGCCATGGCGATATCGTTGGTGACCTGATCACCGGCGATGGGAATCACCGCAGTATGGCGAATGGCCCCCTCGGTAAAGACGGCGATATCGGTGGTCCCGCCACCGATATCCACCATGCACACCCCCAGCTCCCGCTCGTCCTCGGTGAGGACCGCCAGGCTGGAGGCGAGCTGTTCGAGGATCACCGCGTCCACCTCGAGGCCGCAACGCCGCACGCACTTCTCGATATTCTGCACCGCATTGAGCGCGGCGGTGACCAGATGGACCCGCGCCTCGAGGCGCACGCCAGACATGCCCAGGGGTTCACGAATCCCCTCCTGGGTATCGATGGCGAACTCCTGAGGCAGGACATGCAGCACCCGCTGCCCTTCGGAAATGGCCCGCGCCCGCGCCGAATCGATGACCCGATCGATATCGGAGAGGGTCACCTCACGATCCTTGATGGCCACCACGCCGTCGGAATTCATGGAGCTGATGTGGCTACCCGCCACGCCCACATAGACCGAGTGGATATCGCAGCCCGCCATCAATTCGGCTTCCTCGACGGCGCGCTGGATCGACTGGACGGTGGATTCGATGTTGATCACCACGCCCTTCTTCATGCCATGGGACGGGTGAGAGCCGATGCCGGCGATTTCGATACCGCCATCATCGGTGGGTTGACCCACGATCGCCACGACCTTGGATGTTCCGATATCCAGCCCGACTACCATATTGGAAGCGTTGGGTTGTCCTGCCATAGGTCGTGATCACTCCTAGATTCTCGCCGTGGCACAGGGTCGTTTAAAACGACAATAAAGACATAGCGCCAATTATAGGAACAAGTGCGCACCCTGCACCAGCCTAACCAGAAAGCACAGGCCAGAATACGGAGAATTATCGTGAAAAGAAACTCCCCTGGCCCGGAAAAAGCCGCCGTTTTATTCAGCCATTGTGGGCCGACTCGAGCGCTTCGCCATCGTTCTCGCCGTGCCAGGCCACGGCGATCCCGTTGGGATAACGCAGATCGATATAACGGATATGCGGCTCCAGTTGGCCCAGCTCGCGCTCCCAGGCGGCGGCGAAGCGCGCCAGCCGCGCCGGGCGGTCGTTGCGCCCCAGCATCACCCAGATACCGTCATCGAGCTGCAACCGCCAGGCCCCCCGGGCCTCGAGACGCAACTGGGTGATCTCCACCCCCAGCCCCTCGAGCCGGGCCTGGAGCTGGTGATAGTAGGCCAGCACTTCGGGGCCACTGCCCGAGGGGCCGGCCAGGTCCGGCAGCCCCGGGGGGAGCCCCTCGCCATCGAAGGCGAAGGGCTCGCCGGCCGCATTGAGCAGGAAATCGTCGTGCCAGCGCGCCACCGGGCGCTGCTCTTCCAGCTCGAAGGCCAGCACATCGGGCCAGCGGCGACTGATTCGCACTTCGGCCAGCCAGCCGATCTCCCGGGCCCGGGTGCGCAGGTCGCCGAGATCCACCGAGAGCCAGGTCTCCCCCACCACCAGGGGCGCCAGCTGGCTGCGCAGATAACCGGGGCTGACATGGCGCACCTGGCCATCGATCACTACCCGCTCGATGGGGCGATCCAGCCATAACCAGAGGGCCCGACCACCGGCCACCAATACCAGCAGTATCAGCACCAGGCCGAACAGGGAGCCTCGCCGCATCTGCATGATCGCCTAGGCCGTCGTGGCGGTCGCGAGGATCGCCAGTACCAGGGCATCAAAGTCGATGCCGGCATGGGCCGCCGCCTGGGGCACCAGGCTGTGATCGGTCATTCCGGGCACCGTATTGACCTCGAGCAGCCAGAAGCGCCCTTGAGCGTCACGCATCACGTCGATGCGTCCCCAGCCGCGACAGCCGATCGCCTCGAAGGCCGCCCGGCACAGCTCGCCGAGCTCGGCCTCCTCGGCCGAGCTCAGCCCGCAGGGCAGGTGGTATAGGGTGTCGTTGGAGACGTACTTGGCCTCGTAATCGTAGAAACCACTGGGCACCTCGACGCGAATCGCCGGCAGCACCCGGCCACCGAGCAGCGACACCGTGTACTCCTCGCCGCGAATGAAGCGCTCGGCCATCACCTGGGCATCGAAGCGGCTCGCCTCCCGATAGGCGGCGGCCAGGGAGGCGGCATCCTCGACGATGGTGATGCCGAGCGTCGAGCCCTCGTGGACCGGCTTGACGATCAGCGGCAGGCCGAGGCGCGAGCAGACCGCCGCCCAGTCCGTGTCGTCATGGAGCAGCTGGCTTTCCGGGGTGGGCAGCCCCAGGGCCTGCCACACCTGCTTGGTACGCTGCTTGTCCATGCCGAGTGCCGAGGCCAGCACGCCGCTGCCGGTGTAGGGAATCTTCAGCAGCTCCAGGGCCCCCTGCAGGGTGCCATCTTCGCCGCCGCGCCCATGCAGGGCGATAAAGACCCGGTCCGGGGCCAGCCGCTCCAGGCCCACCAGGCCGCCCTCGGCGGGATCATAGCCCTGGGCGTCCACGCCGCTGCGGCGCAGGGCGGCGAGGACCGCCTTGCCGCTGACCAGGGAGACCTCCCGCTCGGCGGAGTCACCGCCATAGAGCACCACCACGCGACCCGGGTCGCTCTGCCTCGCCTCGGTCATAGACTCACCTCATCCAGCTGTAGTCGGGCCTCGGCCAGGCGCTGGGCGATGCCGCCCACGTCACCGGCGCCCTGGGTGATAAGAATGTCGCCGGGGCGCAGCACCCGCGCCAGCAGCGCGGGCAGCTCCGCCTTGTCGGCCACGAAGAGGGGATCCACGGCGCCCCGCTGGCGGATCGACCCGGCCAGGGTCTTGCCCTCGGCCCCGGGAATCGGTGCCTCACCGGCACCGTAGACATCCAGCAGCAGCAGGGTATCGACCCCGGAGAGCACCCGCACGAAGTCCTCGTAGAGGTCCCGGGTACGGGTATAGCGATGGGGCTGATAGAGCATCACCAGGCGCCGCTCGGGCCAGCCGGCGCGCACCGCCCGGATCACCATCTCCACCTCCCGGGGGTGGTGGCCGTAGTCGTCCACCAGCATCACCTCGCCCTCCCCCTCGGGGGCGGCGAACTCACCCTGCATCTGGAAGCGCCGCCCGACCCCGGCGAAGCCGGCCAGGCCACGCACGATGGCCTCATCGCTCACGCCGGCGTCGCTGGCCACGGCAATGGCCGCCAGGGCGTTGAGGGCATTGTGCTCGCCGGGCATGGCCAGGCGCACCGCCAGGGGGGCCAGCCCATCGGGACGCAGGGCGGTAAAGCGGATCTCGCCGGCCTCCTGGACGAAATCGACGATGCGGTAATCGGCATCCTCGCTGAAGCCATAGGTCACGAACTGGCGATGCAGGCGCTCGCGCAGCTCGCGCACATGGGTGTCATCGATGCACAGCACCGCCAGCCCATAGAAGGGCAGGTTGTGGAGAAACTCCACGAAGGTGGTCTTGAGACGCTCGAAGTCGCCGCCATAGGTGCTCATATGATCGGCATCGATATTGGTGACGATGGAGACCATGGGCTGCAGGTGCAGGAAGGAGGCATCGGACTCGTCCGCCTCGGCCACCAGGTAGTCGCCCTCCCCCAGCCGCGCATTGGTGCCGGCGCTGGTCAGCTTGCCGCCGATCACGAAGGTGGGGTCGAGCCCCCCCTCCCCGAGCAGGGTGGCGGTGAGGCTGGTGGTGGTGGTCTTGCCATGGGTACCGGCCACGGCGATGCCGTGACGGAAGCGCATCAACTCGGCGAGCATCTCGGCGCGGCGCACCACCGGGACCCGATGGGCCTGGGCCCAGGCGATTTCCGGGTTGCTGGCATCGATGGCGGTGGAGACCACCACCACATCGGCGCCGGCCACATGGGCCTCGGCATGACCGATGGCCACCGGGATGCCGCAGCCGCGCAGGTGACCGACCACGGCGGAGTCGCGAATATCCGAGCCGCTGACCCGGTAACCCTGGTTGGCCAGCACCTCGGCGATACCGCACATGCCGGCGCCGCCGATGCCGACGAAGTGGATGCGCCGGATGCGGCGCATGCCCAGGCCGAGGCCCGGGCGGGGGGTGTCATTGCTCAAAACCTATCTCCATGCAGCCTGCCACCAGGCGATCGACGGCGTCCAGCTGGGCCTGAGCCCGGGCGCGGCTCGCCATGCTGGCAAGGGTAAGGGGATCCAAGAGGGCCGTAAGGCGCTCGGCGAGATGCTCGGCACTCAACTGCGCCTGGGGCACGAGTTCCGCGGCACCGGCCTCGACCAGGGCCCGGGCATTGGCGGTCTGGTGGTCATCCACGGCGTGAGGGAAAGGCACGAAGAGCGCCGGCTTGGCGGCGGCGGCCAGTTCGCTGACGGTCAAGGCGCCGGCCCGGCATACGACCAGGTCGGCCCAGTCGTAGGCCGCGGCCATCGCATCGATAAAGTCACTCACCTCGGCGGCGACACCGGCCGCCGCATAGACGGCCCGAGTGGCGTCCTCCTTGTCGCGGCCGGCCTGGTGGCGCACCTCGGGGCGGCTCGCTTCGGGCAGCCGCGCCAGGGCCGGGGCCAGGGTCTCGTTCAGCGCCTGGGCGCCCAGGGAGCCGCCCACCACCAGCAGCCGCAACCGCCGCCCACTCATCGCCTCGGCCTCCCGGGGGCGCTCGCCCAGGGCGGCGATCTCGCCGCGCACCGGGTTGCCGACCCGCTCGGCGCGCCCCGCCGGGAAGGCCTCGGGGAAGGCCGCGTAGACTCGCCGCGCCAGGCGCGCCAGGGCCTTGTTGGTCAGCCCCGCCACGGCATTCTGCTCGTGGATCACCAGGGGCCGACGCATCAGCCAGGCGGCCAGGCCGCCGGGGCCGCTGGCGAAGCCACCGAGGCCCACCACCAGTTGCGGATCGAACTCGGCGATCAGCCGCCGGGCCTGCCAGACGGCACGCAGCAGCTTGACCGGGGCCAGCAGCCAGCCGGCCAGGCCGTTGCCACGCAGCCCGGCCACCTGGATGCGATGCAGGGGGATCCCGGCCTCGGGGACCAGGCGGTTCTCGATGCCCCGGGGACTGCCCAGCCAGGCCACCTCGACCCCCCGGGCCGCCAGGCCATCGGCCAGGGAGAGGGCGGGGATCACATGGCCGCCGGTGCCACCGGCCATGATCAGCACGCGGCGCTTGCTATCACTCACTACAGACTCCTCGCAGGCTTTTCACTCCCGGCACACCTCGCCGCGTCCCGGGAGCCGGGCCGCGCCGGGCGCAGGCGCCGCTGGAAGCGGCGGGTCTCGATATCGGCCCGCAGCACCAGGGCCACCATGGCGCCACAGACCAGCAGGCTCGAGCCGCCATAGCTGAGCAGCGGCAGGGTCAGCCCCTTGGTGGGCAACATGCCACTGCTGACGGCGATATTGATAAAGGCCTGGGCACCGATCACGAAGGCGATACCGTAACTCAGATAGGCGGCGAAGGGCAGCCGGGCCAACTCCGCCCGGCGCCCGACGATCAGCGCCCGCACCACCAGCAGCAGGAAGAGGCCGATGACCGCCATCGCGCCCACCAGCCCCAGCTCCTCGGCCAGCACAGCGAAGACGAAATCGGTGTGGGCCTCCGGCAGGTAGAAGAGCTTCTGGATGCTGTTGCCCAGCCCGAGACCGAACCACTCGCCCCGCCCGAAGGCGATCAGCGACTGGGTGAGCTGATAACCGCTGGCGAACTGATCCGCCCAGGGGTCGGCGAAGCTGGTCAGGCGCGCCACCCGGTAGGGCTGGGCCACCGCCAGGTAGGCGCCGGCCAGGCCAACACCCACCAGCAACAGGCCGAAGCGCCATAGTGGCGCACCGGCCATCAGCAGCATGCCCATCATGCAGCCGCCGATCACCACCACGGCGCCATAGTCGGGCTCGAGGATCAGCAGAAAGGCCGCCACGATCATGATGATCATCGGCCGCATGAAGGCGCCCCACTCGCGACGCACCTGGGGCAGGAAACGCTCCAGGTAACCCGCCAGGTAGATGATCAGGCAGAGCTTGGCCACTTCCGAGGCCTGCAGGTTGAGGGGAATCCCGGGAATGGCGATCCAGCGCCGGCTGCCATTGACCTCGCGGCCGATGAGCAGCACCAGCACCAGCAGGCCGAGGCCCACCACCAGCAGCAGGGGACCGTTGGCCCGCCACCAGGCCAGGGGCACGCAGGCCACCCCCGCCGCCACCCCCAGGGTCAGCAGCACGAAGGCGCCGTGGCGCAGGCTGAAGTAGTAAGGGTTGCCGGTCAGGCTATAGGCCACCCCGGTGGAGGCGGAGGTGACCATCACCCAGCCGATCAGCAACAGCGCCAGGGCCGCCACCAGCAGCCAGGCGTCGAAGGGCCCCTCTCCCCCCGGGGTCACCGGGGTCTGTCGCCGAGCGCTCATAAGGCCGCCTCCCGGTACGCCAGGACCCAGCGCCGGAAGGCCTCGCCGCGTGCCTGGTAGTCGGCGAACTGATCGAGGCTGGCACAGGCCGGCGACAGCAGCACGCAGTCGCCGGGGGCCGCGATGGCCGCCGCCCGGTCCAGGGCCGCCGCCAGGTCCGTGACCCGGGTCAGCGGCAGCCGTCCGGCAAGCGCCGCCTCGAGGCGCTCGGCATCGGCACCGAAGAGGATCGCCTCCCGCCCGTAACGCGCCAGCGGCATGGCCAGGGGGGTGAAGTCGGCGCCCTTGCCGACGCCCCCGGCCAGCAGGATCAGGCGGCCCTCGAGCGTCGGACCGAGCCCGGCGATGGCGGCCAGCGTGGCCCCCACGTTGGTGCCCTTGGAGTCGTTGATCCAGGCCACCCCGTTCCATTCCGCCACCAGCTCGCCACGGTGAGGCAGGCCCTGGAAGTCGCGCAGGGTGGCCAGCATGGCCCCCATGGGCAGCCCGAGATGCTGCCCCATGGCCAGGGCGGCCAGGGCATTGGCCTGGTTATGGCGGCCGCGCAGCCCCAGGTCGGCACAGGGCAGCAGCGGCTCGGTACCATGCATCAGCCAGTCGCCCGCCTCCCGGCCATCGTCGTGACGGGCGATGCCCCAGTCGTCACCGCCCGGGGCGGCGGTGGTAAAGCGCGACAGGCTCGGCAACGCTGCCTCGGGCCAGGTGGCAGGATCCTCGCCATTGATCACCCCATGGGCGGCGCCGCGGAAGATGCGCTGTTTGGCGGCACGGTAGCCGGCCAGGTCGCCGTGGCGATCCAGGTGATCCTCGCAGAGGTTGAGAAAGGCCGCCGTCGCGGCGCCCAGCCGTGGCGTCGTCTCGAGCTGGAAACTGGAGAGCTCCAGCACGAAGAGCTCGGCATCGGAGCGGTCGTGGAGCAGGTCCAGGGCCGGGGTGCCCAGGTTGCCGCCCACCGCCACCCGCACCCCGGCGGCCCGGGCCATCTCGCCCAGCAGGGTGGTCACCGTGGACTTGGCATTGGAGCCGGTGATGGCGGCGATGGGCGCCCTGGCCTCGCGCACGAACAGCGCGATCTCGCCCACCAGGCGGGGCTCGCCGGTGGCCGGATTGATCGCCTCGGCCAGCCCCTCCAGTCCCGGGGTGGCCGGATCGACGCCGGGGCTCAGTACCACCTCGGCGACCCGGGAGAGGTCGAGGGCGGTGAGTGGCCCACAGTGCACCGCCACCCCGGGGTGGGCGGCGCGGAAAGCGTCCAGCCCCGGCGGCGCCGGGCGGGTATCGGCCACCATGAAGGGCACACCGCGACGACTCAGATGGCGGGCGATGGCGCGGCCGGAGATCCCCAGCCCCACCACCAGCGTGGTTCCCGGCGCCACGTCGATCATGCACTGCTCCTCGGGTTGATGATCACCGGCCTCAACGGATCTTGAGGGTCGCCAGGCCCATCAGCACCAGCACCACGGTAATGATCCAGAAGCGCACGATGACCCGCGGCTCCGGCCACCCCTTGAGCTCGAAGTGGTGGTGCAGGGGCGCCATGCGGAAGATACGTCGCCCGGTGAGCTTGTAGGAGCCCACCTGGAGGATCACCGAGACGGTTTCCATGACGAAGATGCCGCCCATGATGAAGAGCACGATCTCCTGGCGCACGATCACCGCCACCACGCCGAGTGCGGCGCCCAGGGCCAGGGCCCCCACGTCGCCCATGAAGACCTGGGCCGGGTAGGTATTGAACCACAGGAAGCCGAGGCCGGCGCCGGCGATGGTGGCGCAGAACACCGCCAGTTCCCCGGAGCCGGGGATCACCGGGATCTGCAGGTAGTTGGCGAAGACCGCGTTGCCGCTGGCATAGGCGAAGACCGCCAGGCCCATGGCCACCATCACGGTGGGCATGATCGCCAGGCCATCGAGGCCATCGGTGAGGTTGACCGCGTTGGAGCTGCCGACGATCACCAGGTAGGTCAGCACGATGTAGAAGAGCCCCAGGGGCAGCACCACGTCCTTGAACAGCGGCACGATCAGGCTGGTCTCCACGGGACTGGTGGCGGTGGCATAGAGCACGATGGCGGCGGCCAGGCCGATCACCGACTGCCAGAAATACTTCCAGCGTGCCGGCAGGCCGCGGGGGTTCTTCTCCACCACCTTGCGGTAGTCATCGACCCAGCCGATGGCACCGAAGCCCAGGGTCACCACCAGCACGATCCACACATAGCGATTGCCGAGGTCGGCCCACAGCAGGGTGCTGACGGCGATGGCCATCAGGATCATGGCGCCGCCCATGGTAGGCGTGCCGGCCTTGGAGAGGTGCGACTGGGGGCCGTCGTCGCGCACCGCCTGACCGATCTGGCGCTCCACCAGGCGGCGGATCATCCAGGGCCCCAGCCACAGGCACAGCAGCAGGGCCGTCAGGGTCCCCAGGATCATGCGCAGGGTCAGATAGTTGAAGACATTGAAGGCGCTGAACAGCGGCGCCAGAAGATTAGCCAGATATAGCAGCATGTGTCCTATTCACCTTGATGCCTTGCCGTGAGCGCACTCACCAATCGCTCCATGCCGGCACTGCGCGACCCCTTCACCAGCACGCTGGCTCCCGGCGGCAGATGGGTTTGGGCATAGCGCGCCAGCGCCTGCCAGTCGTCGAAATGCTCGCCCCCGGGGCCGAAGGCCTCCGCCGCCGGGCGGGCCCCCTCGCCCAGGGTCAACAGGCGCTGGATGCCCAGGGCCCGGGCATGGCGCCCGACCCGGGCATGCAGCGCCTGCGATGCCTCGCCCAGCTCGCCCATGGCACCCAGCAGGCACCAGTGGGGACCGGGCAGGTCGGCCAAGAGCCCCAGGGCAGCCTCCACCGCCCCGGGATTGGCATTGTAGCTGTCGTCCAGAACCCGGCTGCCGCGGATCCCCGCCAGGGGCGTCAGGCGCCCGGCCAGGGGCTGGGCCGCCGCCAGGCGTTCGAGCAGGGTCGCTTCGTCGAGCCCCAGGGCCAGGGCCGCCGCCGCCGCGGCCAGGGCGTTGGCCACGTTATGGCGCCCCAGCAGGGCCAGTTGAACCCGGCCCAACTCACGGCCGTCGCCAACCAGCGTGAAAGCATAGCGCCCGAGGGCATCGCAGACCAGCGCCCGGGCCTGCAGGCGGGCCGGTGACTCCCCCTCCCCCACCACGGCGAAGTCGAGGACCTCCCGGGGCTGGGCCAGGGCCCGCCACACCGGGAAGAAACGGTCGTCGCGGTTGAGTACCGCCACCCCGTCGGCGGGCAGGGCGGCGAGGATCTCCCCCTTGGCCTGGGCGATCTGGCCCAGGCCGCCGAACTCGCCCACATGGGCGCCGGTGACATTGGTGATCACCGCCACCCGGGGCGCGGCCAGGGCCGCGGTCCAGGCGATCTCGCCGAGATGATTGGCGCCCAGCTCGACCACCGCCCGGCGGTGGGCCGGGGTGAGCTCGAGCAGGGTCAGGGGGGCGCCGAAGTCGTTGTTGAGGTTACCCCGGGTGGCCAGGGTATCCGGGCCGAGCAGGGTCGCCAGCAGCTCCTTGACGGTGGTCTTGCCGCTGTTACCGGTCACCGCCACCAGGGGCCCACCCCAGGCCCGGCGCCGCGCCTGGCCGAGCAGCCCCAGGGCCAGGCGGGTATCGGCCACCGCCAGCTGGGGCAGCGGATCGTCCACGGTCCGCGAGACCAGGGCCGCCACGGCACCGGCCGCCCGGGCCTGGGCCAGGAAGTCATGGGCATCGAAGCGCTCGCCCACCAGGGCCACGAAGAGATCCCCCGGCGTCAGGCGGCGACTATCGGTGACGATTCGCCCGATCGGCGTGTCGGGGGCCGCCGGGGCCTCGATGCCCAGCGCCGCGGCCACCTCGCCCAGGGTCGCCAGGCCGCAGCTCGGGAGCGCCTCGCTCATGGGCGCGCCTCCAGGGCCGCCTCGGCGACCTCCCGATCACAGAAAGGGTGCTTGATGCCGGCGATCTCCTGATAGGTCTCGTGACCCTTGCCGGCCAGCAGCACCACGTCCCCGGGGGCGGCCTGGGCAATCACCCAGGCGATGGCCGCGCCGCGCCCGGCCAGCTCGTGGAGGCGTTCGACGGGGAACTCGCCGAGCCCCTCGCGGATGGCGGCACGGATCGCCGCCGGCGCCTCGCCGCGGGGATTGTCGTCGGTAATCACCAGGTGGTCGGCCCGGGCCGCCGCCGCGGCCCCCATCAGGGGGCGCTTGCCCGGATCCCGGTCACCGCCACAGCCGAACAGGCACCACAGTCGCCCTGCGCTGCCGAGGTGGTCGCGCAGGGCCCCCAGGGCGTTGTCCAGGGCATCCGGGGTATGGGCATAGTCCACCACCACCCCGGGGCATCCCGGGCGGCTCAACAGCTGCATGCGCCCGGGCACCGGCGTCAGGCGCCCGGCCGCCTCGACCAGGGCCGACAGCGATTCGCCCAGGCCATGGAGTAGCGCCATGGCCAGCAGCACGTTATCGAGATTGAAGCGTCCCATCAGCGGCAGCTCGAGGGCGAACTCCCCCTCGGGCCCCGCCACCAGGGCGCGCTGCCCCCGGGCATGGGGCCACCAGTCGAGCACCCGCAGGGTGGTCGCCTCGTCACGCCCGGTGGCCAGTACCCGCACCGCGCCCTGCTTGGGCACGCCGGCCAGCATCAGCCGCGCCAAGGGGTCGTCGCCATTGACCACCACCAGCTCGAGCTCCGGGCGCCGGAACAGCCGCGCCTTGGCGGCGGCATAGGCGGCCATGCTGCCGTGGTAGTCGAGATGATCGCGGCTCAGGTTGGTAAAGCCCGCGGCCGTCACCCGGGTATCCTGGAGGCGATCCTGCTCCAGGGCATGGGAGGAGACCTCCATGACCACCCGCCGGGCCCCCTGGGCCACCAGCTCGCCCAACTGGGCCTGCAGGGCCAGGGGACCAGGGGTGGTCTGCTCCCCCTCGGCGAGCCGGCCGGGGCGCCCATGGCCCAGGGTGCCGATCATCCCGCAGGGGGTGCCCAGGGCCTCGCTGAGCAGGGCCACGTAGTGGGTCACCGAGCTCTTGCCGTTGGTACCGGTGACACCGATCAGCGGCAGCTCGACGGGCACCCGGAAAAGGGCTCGTCCCAGCTCGCCCTGACGTTCCTTGAGGCCCGGCAGGCACCACACCCGGGCGTCCTCGGGGGGCGTCATGTCGGCCCCCGACTCGGGCTGATGGCAGAGTACCAGGGCGGCACCGGCGGCCAGGGCCGCGGCGATATGCTCGCGGCCGTCCTGCTGTACCCCGGGCAGGGCCAGGAAGACATCCCCCTCGCTCAGGGTGCGGCTGTCCAGCACCAGGCGCCGGGGCCCCGCGGGCAGGGTCGGATGGCAATCGGGCCAGAGGCGCGCCAGGCACGCCCCCAGGTGTTGGCTCTCCACCTGCATAGTCTCTCCTCGTCCTGGCGCGGGGGTCACCGGTCGGCATCCGGGGGCACGTCCAGCAACCGCAGGGCGTTGCCGGTGACCCGGGAGAAGACCGGCGCGGCCACCGCGCCTCCATAGAATTGTCCGGCGCGGGGGTGATCGATCATCACCACGGTGACGATGCGCGGATCGGAGATGGGGGCGATACCGGCGAAGACGCTGCGGTAGGCGTTCTCCTGATAGCCACCGGCCCCGGTCTTGCGCACCGTGCCGGTCTTGCCGCCGACCCGATAGCCCTCCACCTGGGCGCGACGCCCGCCGGAATAGGACCCCACCGAGGCCTCCAGCAGCTCCAGCAGGGTGCGCGCCACGTCGGGATCGATGGCCGGCTCCCCCCGGGGTGGCTCATCCAGGCGCAGCAGCGAAGGCGGCAGGCGCACCCCATCGTTGGCGATGGCGGTGTAGGCACTGGCCAGCTGCAGGGCGGAGGTCGAGAGGCCGTAGCCATAGGCCAGCGCCGCCCGTTCGCTACGCGACCAGCGCACCGGCGCCGGCAGGCTACCGGTGGCCTCGCCGGGGAAGCCGGTCTCGGTGCTCTGCCCCAGCCCCAGGCGACGATACTGGTCGGCGATGGCGGTGGGCTCGAGCTCGAGGGCCAGCCGCGACATGCCGATATTGGAGGACTTCTCGAGGATACCGGTGAGGTCCAGCTCGCCATAATTGCGAATATCGCGGATGGTGAAGCGGTCGATGCGCATCCAGCCCGGCGAGGTATCCACCACCGTGTCCCGGGTCACCTCGCCGCTGGAGAGCATGGCGGCCATGGCCAGGGGCTTCATCACCGAGCCCGGCTCGAAGACATCGACGATGGCCTGGTTGCGCAGCCCGCGGGGATCGAGGCCGGCGCGATTGTTGGGGTTATAGGAGGGCTGGTTGGCCATGGCCAGTACCTCGCCGGTCCGCGCATCGAGCATCACCAGCACGCCGCCATCCGCCTCATGCTCGACCACCGCGGCCTTGAGCTCCCGGTAGGCCATGTACTGCAGGCGCTGATCGATGGACAGGGTCAGGGTGCCGCCGGGGCGCGACTCGCGCAGCAGGGCCAGGTCCCGCACCAGACGCCCGCGACGGTCCTTGAGCACCCGCCGCTGCCCCGGGGTGCCGGCCAGGTAGGGCTGGAAGGCCAGCTCCAGCCCCTCCTGCCCCTGATCATCCACGTTGGTGACCCCCACCAACTGGGCAGTGACCTCGCCGGCGGGGTAGTAGCGCTTGTATTCATCCTGGCCATAGACCCCGGGCACTCTCAGGTCGAGGATTCGCTGGGCCTCGGCGGGGGTCACCTGGCGCCGCAGGTACATGAACTCGCGGCTGGCGAAGCGCTCGATGCGGGCATTGAGGGCATCGAGCTCCAGGCCAAGGGCCCGGGCCAGCATCAGCCGCTGGATATGGTCGTCGGGCACTTCCTGGGGATTGGCCCAGAGGCTCACCACCGGGGTGGAGATGGCCAGGGGCTCGCCGTGGCGATCGGTGATCATGCCGCGGTGGGCGGGAATCGGGTCGACCCGCAGGGTGCGGGCATCGCCCTGCCCCTGGAGGAAGGGACGCTCGATCACCTGGAGGTAGACGATGCGCCCGGCGAGCAGCCCCATGGCCAGCAGCACCAGGCCCAGGACCAGCAGGAAGCGTCCCCCGGCCAGGGGCTCGGACTGGGCGCGACGGCGCCGGCTGGCGGCATCCTGGGCGGCACCGCTCATGGCCGAATCACCTCCGCTTCATGAACGTCCGGCAGGCGCATCTCCAGGCGTTCCACCGCCAGGCGCTCGATACGCGCCGGCGACGACCAGGCGCTCTCCTCGAGCAACAGCTGGCCCCATTCGGTCTGCAACTGGTTCTGTTCCCGTTCCAGGCGCTGCAGGCGGGCGTACTGCTCGCGGGTCTGATGACTGGAGGCCACGACCGCCACCGCGCTGACCAGGGTCACGACCACCAGGGCCGCCACCAGCAGCAGGCCGGTGCCGATCCGCAGGCGCCTGAGCGAGGCGAGGTCGATTCGTCCCTGAAGCATGCGCCTTTACCTCAGCTTGCGCGCCACCCGCATCACCGCACTGCGGGCTCGGGGGTTCTCGGCCACCTCCTCGTCTCCCGGGCGGCGTGCCTTGCCCAGCGATTCCAGGCGCCGATTGAGCTGGTCTTCACGCAGGGGCACCCCGCGCGGCAGGTGGGTATCGCCCCGGGCCTGGTCGCGAATAAAGCGCTTGACCCGGCGATCCTCCAGGGAGTGAAAGCTGATCACCACCAGGTGACCGCCCGGGGCCAGGGCCTCCAGGGCCGCCTGAAGGGCCGCATCGAGCTGCTCCAGCTCGCCATTGACCTGGATGCGCAGGGCCTGGAAGGCCCGAGTCGCGGGGTGCTTGCCCTTCTCCCAGGCCGGGTGAGCGACCTTGATCACCTCGGCCAGGTCCTGGGTACGGGTAAAGGGGCGCTCGGCGCGGCGCGCGACGATGGCCCGGGCCAGGCGACGGGCGTAACGCTCCTCGCCATAGCTCTTGAAGACCCGGGCGATCTCGTCCTCCTTGACCCGCGCCAGCCAGGCCGCGGCACTCTCGCCCTGGGTCGGGTCCATGCGCATGTCCAGGGGACCGTCGCGCAGGAAGCTGAAGCCCCGCTCAGGATCATCCAGCTGCGGCGAGGAGACGCCGATATCGAGCAGGATGCCGGAGAGACGGCCGTGCAGCTCATGAGCCCTGGCGATCTCGTCCAGACGGGCGAACTCGCCCCGCTCGATGGTAAAGCGGGGATCCTCGATGCGCCCGGCCTCGGCGATCGCCTGGGGGTCGCGATCCACCGCCAGCAGCCGGCCCGCCGGGGCCAGGCGCGCGAGAATGGCTCGCGAGTGCCCCCCGCGGCCGAAGGTTCCATCCAGATAGGCCCCGTCGGGGTCATGTACCAGGGCCTCGACGGCGCCGTCGAGCAGGACGCTGGCGTGCTGGAAGGAGGGCGCGAGGGTCTCGGATGAGGACATGGGATTCCGCTAAGGTGCCTGGCAAAGCCACGGCATGCCGTGGCGAGAGAATATGGAGGGAGTCGGCCATTAAGCCGGGTTCTGTCGTGGACAGCCATTCATCTAGGAGACGCGTCGCCGCGCCCCTCAAGCAACCTACCCGAACCCAACGCGGGCCACGCCAACGGGTTCCTATTTGGTCTTGCTCCGGGTGGGGTTTACCGTGCCACGCACTGTTACCAGGCGCGCGGTGCGCTCTTACCGCACCCTTTCACCCTTACCGGCTTCCCGAAGGAAGCTTAGGCGGTCTACTCTCTGCTGCACTAGCCGTCGGCTCGCGCCGCCCAGGCGTTACCTGGCACCCTGCCCTATGGAGCCCGGACTTTCCTCCCCCGGCCAAAGGCCGGCGGCGACTGTCTCGGCCGACTCCCAAGCGGGCAAGGATACCAGCGTGCCGTCGCCCCCACAACCGGCCCCGCGCCGACGGGGGCGGCGCGCCAGTGAGCCATCACTTCGCCACCCGATGCCGGCTACGGCCGGGCGTCCTTGAGCGCCTGGGCCTGGGCATACCACGACTTCTTGCCCCCCCCCAGCACCCGGGCGGCCACCGCCGCCGCCTGCTTGACGCCCACTCCCTCGGACAGCAACGCCGCCAGCAACGCCCCCCCCTCCAGG
Organism: Halomonas sp. 328; assembly: GCF_015645095.1. Taxonomy (GTDB): domain Bacteria; phylum Pseudomonadota; class Gammaproteobacteria; order Pseudomonadales; family Halomonadaceae; genus Bisbaumannia. The sequence continues at coordinate 75,220 of NZ_JADOTW010000017.1, read as the reverse complement.
GTCACGGCATCGACCTCCCGGGGCGGGGCGCCTGCCACCATCACCACGAACTCCCCCCGGGCCTGATCCGGGTCCGCCGCCAGGACCTCGAGCAGCGCCTTGGCCGAGCCCTCCAGAAAGGTCTCGAAGGTCTTGGTCAGCTCCCGGGCCAGCACCAGGTGACGCTCGCCATAACAGGCCGCGAGATCCGCCAGGGTGTCGCGGATGCGATGGGGCGACTCGTAGAAGACCAGGGTCTCATCGCGGTCCGCCAGGGCCTCGAGCCGCGCCCGGCGAGCGCCCCCCTTGGCGGGCAGGAAGCCGCGAAACAGGAAACGGTCGGTGGGCAGCCCCGCCGCCGACAGGGCCGTCACCAGGGCACAGGGCCCCGGCACCGGCACGACCCGGTGGCCACGGCGGCGCAACTCGCGCACCAGCACGAAGCCCGGATCGCAGATCAGGGGCGTGCCGGCATCGCTGACCAGGGCCACGTCCTCGCCGGCGGCCAGGTGGGCGGCGATCCGCTCGACGCGGCTCGCTTCGTTATGCTCGTGCAGCGACAGCAGTGGCCGCTCGATCCCCAGGTGGCGCAGCAGGCGCCCGCTGTGGCGGGTATCCTCGGCGGCCACCAGGGCCGCCTCGGCGAGCACCCGGGCGGCCCGGGGGGAGAGATCCTCGAGGTTACCAATCGGCGTGGCGACCACGTACAATGCGCCGTAAGCTGAATCCATGGTTCGGCTTCCAAAAGTTCTGTGATCGGACAAGGAATAGGGTTCTATGCACACGTCGCGACGCGGCTGGCTGTTCGCCGCCCTTCTCGCCCTCTTGATGGCCGGCTGCGCGGCACCGCCGGCCATAATGGAGCGCCTCACCGAGCGCGAGCCCGGCGAGCTGCTCGCCCGGGCCGAGCAGCAGGCCCCCGGTGAGGCGGCCCGCTCGCGCCTCGAAGCGGCCGACATCCTAGCACGCCGCGGCGACGCGACCCAGGCGCTCGACGTGGCCTCGCGGCTCGATGACCGCCAGCTCGACGGGGAATCGCGCGTGCGCTGGGCGATGCTGCTCGCCGCCCTCGGCATCCAGCTGGATGACGCCAACAGCGTACTGCAGGCCGCCCAGACCCTGGACGAGGACCTGCCGTTCACTGCCGACCAGCGCCTCACCCTGCGCCGCCACCAGGGCCAGGCCCTGGCCGAGCTCGGTGAACGCGCCGCCGCCGCCGAGGCACTGCTGGCGGTCCAGGCCGAGACCGGCGACGAGGGCCTCAATGACACCCTCTGGTCGCTGCTGAGCCGCCTCGACGAGGGCACCCTGGCGGGCCTCGGCGAGGATCGCCTGACCCAGGGCTGGCGGGAGCTGGTGGCGGTGCAGCGCGGCAGCGGCGGTGACGTGGAGCGCCTCTTCGAACGCCTCGAGGCCTGGCGCGGCCGCCATGGTGGCCACCCGGCGGCCCGCAGCCTGCCCAGCGACCTCCTCGCCCTGCGCGACCTGCGCGGCCAGGAGGTACGCCATATCGCCGTACTGCTGCCGGAGTCCGGCCCCCTGGCCAACCTCGCCCGGGAGATCCGCCGCGGCCTGGAAGCGCGCCAGCGGGAAGCCGAGCAGGAAGGCATTCGCGTCCCCCGCCTGAGCTTTATCGATGCCAGCCACGGCGACCTGGATGCCCTCTACGCCGCCGCCACCATGGCCGGCGCCCAAGCGGTGATCGGCCCCCTGGACAAGGATCAGGTGACCCGCCTGGAGGGCCGCGACAGCGTGCCGCTACCGACCCTGGCCCTGAACTACGGCAACAACGCCGAGAACCGTGCCGCCAACCTCTTCCAGTACGGCCTCTCCGCCGAGGACGAGGCCCGCCAGGTGGCCCGCCGCGCCTTCGCCGACGGCCATCGCCGCGCCGCCATGCTGATCCCCGGCAACGAATGGGGCAATCGGGTCGGCCGCGCCTTCGAACGCGAATGGCAGGCCCAGGGCGGCGAGGTGACCCAGGTGGTCAATTACAACCCCAACGGCTCGGCCACCGACGGGGCTCGCCGTGCCGCCGCCGGCCGCCCGGACATGCTGTTCCTGCTGGCCATTCCCAGCTATGCCCGCCAGGTCCCGCCCAACCTGGAGTTCATCGGTGTCACGCGCCTGCCCATCTACGGCACCTCCCAGCTCTACGAGGGGCGCCCCCAACCCCGGGTCGACCACGACCTCAACGGCGTGATGTTCGTGGAGATCCCCTGGCTGATCCCCGATGCCGCCGTGGGCGGCGAAGAGGTGCTGCCCTTCCTCGACAGCTACCACCGGCTGCGCGAGAGCGAGGATCCGGGCCTGCTGAAGCTGGGCGCCATGGGCGTGGACGCCTTCGAGCTGGGACGCCGCCTGCTGCAACTGCAGGCCCTCGGCGGCAGCGAGATTCAGGGCGCCACCGGCAGCCTGAGACCTGCCGCCGATGGCCGCATCCAGCGCGAGCTGCCCTGGGCACGCTTCGAAGGCGGCGTGCCACAGCTGCCCCTGCTCAACCTCTTCGACGATGGCCGGGCCCGCTGACGCCCGCGCCAGAGGCGCCGCCGTCGAGGCCGCCGCCGAGGCCTGGCTGGCCCAGCGCGGCCTGCGCCCGGTGGCGCGCAACCAACACGCCAAGGGCGGCGAACTGGACCTGGTGATGCACGACGGCGAGACCCTGGTATTCGTCGAGGTCAAGCATCGCGCCGACTGCCGCCACGGCCACCCCCTTGAGAGCGTCACCCCCACCAAGCAGCGCCGCCTGATCCGGGCGGCGCATTTTTATCTCCAACGCAACCGGCTATCATGTCCCTGCCGCTTCGATGTGGTGGCCGTGATCGGCCAGCCACCGCACCTGGAGTTTCACTGGGTGCGCGCCGCCTTCGAAGCGTTCTGACCGCCAAAGGACCCGGAAGATGGATTTGCAGACTCGCATTCTCGGCCACTTCAATGCCAGCATCGACACCAAGACCTACGCCAGCGAGGTGCTGCCGCCCTTTATCGAGGTGGCCAGCCAGATGATGGTGCAGTGCCTGGTCAACGAAGGGAAGATCCTGGCCTGCGGCAATGGCGGCAGCGCCGGCGACAGCCAGCACTTCTCCTCGGAGCTGCTCAACCGCTTCGAGCGCGAGCGCCCCAGCCTGCCCGCTCTGGCCCTGACCACCGACACCTCGACCCTGACCTCCATCGCCAACGACTACAGCTACAACGAGGTCTTCTCCAAGCAGGTACGCGCCCTGGGCCAGCCCGGCGACATCCTGCTGGCGATCTCCACCAGCGGCAATTCCGCCAATGTGATCCAGGCGATCCAGGCCGCCCACGACCGGGACATGACGGTGGTGGCCCTGACCGGCCGCGACGGTGGCGACATGGCCTCCCTGCTCGGTCAGGACGATTGCGAGATTCGCGTCCCCGCCACCTCCACCGCACGCATCCAGGAGGTACACCTGTTGGTCATCCACTGCCTGTGCGACCTGATCGACGAACAACTCTTCGGCAGCAGCGAGGCCTGAGATGAAGAACCCCCTACTGACATCCCTGCTGATCGTCGCCGCCCTCGGCCTCTCCGGCTGCGCCCTCAACTCCGGCGGCGAGAACTACGGCCAGCGCACCCTGGGCTCCCAGGTAGAGGACCAGAGCATCGAGCTCAAGGTGAAGGGCGACCTGGAACGGGCCGACGCCCGCTTCCGCGACGCCCGGGTCAAGGTGGACAGCTACAACGGCATCGTGCTGCTGACCGGCCAGGTGCCCAGTCAGGAGCTCAAGGAACGGGCCACCGCCATCGCCCGCGAGGTACGCCACGTGCGCCAGGTGCATAACGAACTGGCGGTGGCCGCCAATGTGCCCCTGACCCAGCGCACCAGCGATACCTGGCTGACCACCCGCATCCGCGCCCAACTGGTGGCCGACGAGTCCATCGATGGCGGTCGGATTCGCGTGGTCACCGAGAACGCCAGCGTCTACCTGATGGGCATGGTGACCCGCGCCGAGGCGGACCGGATCGTGGCCGTGGCCTCCGGGGTCAATGGCGTGCAGCGCATCGTCAAGGCCTTCGAGTACCTGGACTGACCGGGCTCGGCACCAACAGAAACGGCGGCCTCCAGGCCGCCGTTTCTGTTTGACGCTTCGCTCTCAGCAGACGATCACTTGACGACGCGCAGGCTCGGCCGCCCCTTCCTGGGGACCGGACGCTCGCCCGCCTCTTCGTCCGCGCCCGCGGGCGCCTCGGTATCGGCATCCACGCCGCTCAACCCCGGGCCTTCGTCGACCGCCTCAGGCTCCTCCGCCTCCATGGCATCATCGTAACCCGGCATCACCGGCTCATGGCCGAAGACCATGCCCACGCCATTCTCGCGGGCATAGAGGGCCACCAGCGCCTCGCTGGGCACCACCACCTGCATCGGCTGGCCACCGAAGCGAGCACCGAAGGTGATGGCCTCGTTGTCCATCGACAGGTCTCGCACCGCCGTGGGCGCAATGTTCAGCACGATCTGACCGTTCTGCACGAACTGGGTGGGCACCACCACGCCGGGACGCTCGGCATCCACCACGATATAGGGGGTCTGATCATTGTCCAGCAGCCACTCGTAGAGGGCCCTGGCCAGATAGGGACGGCTCGACAGCATCTCTGCCCTCCTCGTCGTCTCGATCGGGTCGGCGGGGTCACCACCAGAGGATCGCCCCCGACCCGGAGAAAGTTTCGGCCTGGCGACGAGTCCGGCGCCGCTGGCGCCGAGCCTCATCGGTGCGCCATCAGGGGCGCATTTCCTTCTCGGCCTCGCTCAGGGAGTCCTTGAAGGCGTCACGCTCGAAGACCCGCTGCATGTAACCCAGCAGCGGCTTGACCTGCTTCTCCGGCAGCTCGATCCCGAGTGCCGGCAGGCGCCACAGGATCGGGGCCAGGCAGCAATCCACCAGCGAGAACTCCTCGCTCATGAAATAGGGCATGTCCTCGAAGATCGGCGAGATACCCACCAGGCTCTCGCGCAGCTCCTTGCGCGCCTTCTCGGCATCCTTCTTGGCACCGCCGAGGATCTGCTCCACCAACGGGCACCACTCCCGCTCGATACGATGCATCCACAGGCGACTCTGGGCCCGCGCCACCGGATAGACCGGCAGCAGCGGCGGATGCGGAAAGCGCTCGTCCAGGTACTCCATCATCACCTTGGATTCGTAGAGCACCAGCTCGCGATCCAGCAGGGTAGGCACGCTGTTGTAGGGGTTGAGATCCGCCAGTTCCTCGGGATGATTCTCCTCGGAGACCTCCAGGATATCGACGGCCACCCCCTTCTCCGCCAGGACGATACGAACCCGATGACTGAAGTGATCATCGCTACCGGAATAGAAGGTCATCGACGACCGCTTGGCCACTACACCCATGAAACAATCCTCGCATCAGTTCGAGCCAAGATGATAACACGCCCACCCGGGCGTGAGACGCACTCTCGTGCTTTCGATATTGCAAGCCACATGCCTTGGGACACGACACGCCGGGAGCGCAGGCGCTAGCCCCCTATCGACGCCCATCAAGCCAGATGCCTTCGACAACAAAGGGGCGCATGACCCGGTCATGCGCCCCCGCACCGAACGACAAATCGATCAGTGAATGTCGCGCCAGTACTCGCGCTTGAGCAGGTAAGCCAGCACACCGAAGATGAAGATAAAGAACAGCACCTTCGGAGCCAGGGTCTGGGCCTGGAGCTTGGAGGGCTCACCCACATAGGTCAGGAAGTTGGTCAGGTCGTAGACCGCTTCCTCGAACTCGTCGGGCTCCATGGCCCCGGGGCGAGTCACCTGCAGCACCTCGCAGGACTGGTACTTGCCGGTCAGCGGATCGAGCTCGGCATCGCCGATGGGACGATCGCTCTCGGCGCAGACCATCTCCTGCACGCCCTGCAGCGGCTCCAGCACATTGGGCATGGCCACCATCTCGAAGACCGCGTTGTTCACCCCGGTGGGGCGACTCGGGTCCTTGTAGAAGCTGAGCAGGTAGGAGTAGATCCAATCCGGCCCGCGCAGGCGGCTGTGCAGGGTCAGATCCGGCGCCGCGGCACCGAACCAGTTCTCCGCATCCCCCGCTTCCATGGCGTTGTGCATCTGGTCGTTGAAGGCCAGATCGGAGGAGAAGATCAGGTTCTCCTCCACCAGGTCCTGGGGCATGCCCAGGTCCTCGGCGGCACGAGCGAAGCGCTGGTGCTCCAGGGTATGGCAGCCCAGGCAGTAGTTAGTGTACAGCTGCATGCCCCGCTGCAACGACTCCTGGTCGCGAATATCCGGGGTCATGGAGTAGGGCGCGTCCGGCGCCGGCGCGGCCATGGCCGCCAGGGGCACCAGCGCGAAGAGCAGTGCGAACAGTTGCTTTTTCATTAGCCAGTCACCCTCTCCGGAACGGGTTTGGTCTTCTCCAGCTTGGTGTAGAGCGGCATCAGCAGGAAGAAGGCGAAGTAGATCAGGGTGGCGATCTGTGCAACCACGGTCCGGATCGGCGTGGCCGGCAGCGCGCCCAGCACACCGAGGATCACGAAGCTGATCGCGAACAGGGTCAGCATCACCTTGGACATCCAGCCCTTGTAGCGCATGGAGCGCACCGGACTACGATCGAGCCAGGGCAGCACGAACAGCAGCGCAATGGCGCCCCCCATGAAGACCACGCCGAGGAACTTGGCGTCGAGGCCGAAGAGATCGAAGGTAATGGCCCGCAGGATCGCGTAGAAGGGCGTGAAGTACCACACCGGAGCGATATGCTCGGGCGTCACCATCGGGTTGGCGGGCTCGAAATTGGGCCGCTCGATAAAGTGACCGCCACCTTCCGGGAAGTAGAAGAGCACCACACAGAAGACGAACAGGAAGACCGCCACACCCACCAGATCCTTGACGGTGTAGTAGGGATGGAACGGAATGCCGTCCAGCGGCTTGCCAGTCTCGTCCTTCTTGTCCTTGATCTCGATGCCATCCGGGTTGTTGGAACCCACTTCGTGCAGGGCGATCAGGTGCAGCACCACCAGCGCCAGGATCACGATGGGCAGGGCCACCACATGCAGGGCGAAGAAGCGGTTCAGGGTGATGCCGGAGATCAGGAAGTCGCCGCGAATCCACTGGGCCAGGTCGGGCCCTACCACCGGCACGGCAGAGAACAGCGAGATGATCACCTGGGCGCCCCAGTAGGACATCTGCCCCCAGGGCAGCAGGTAACCCATGAAGGCCTCGGCCATCAGCATCAGGTAAAGGGCCATGCCGAAGATCCACACCAGCTCGCGGGGCGCCTTGTAGGAGCCGTAGAGCAGGCCGCGGAACATATGCAGGTAGATCACGATAAAGAACGCCGATGCACCGGTGGTGTGCATGTAGCGAATCAGCCAGCCGTACTCCACATCACGCATGATGTACTCGACGGAGGCGAAGGCCCCCTCCCCGGTGGGATTGAAGCTCATGGTCAGCCAGACCCCGGTGAGGATCTGGTTGACCAGCACCAGCAGGGCCAGGGAGCCAAAGAAGTACCAGAAGTTGAAGTTCTTGGGCGCGTAATACTTGGTCAGATGATCCTGCATCATCTGGGTGGCCGGGAAGCGATCGTCCACCCAGCGCATGATGCCGCTCTCTGCCTTGGCGCGATTCGGGTTACCCATCAGGCGGCCTCCTCGTCTTCACCGACAACGATGATCTCATCGCTGTCGAAGCGGTAGGGGGGCACCTCCAGGTTGGTGGGTGCCGGCACATTGGCGAACACCCGGCCCGCCAGATCGAAGCGTGAGCCGTGGCAAGGGCAGAAGTAGCCGCCCGGCCAGTTGTCGCCCCCCAGGTCGGCGGCCCCCGGCTCGGGCCGGTAGAGGGGCGAGCAGCCCAGGTGGGTACAGATGCCGATCAACACGCCAATCTCGGGGCGCAGCGAACGCAGCGGTCCGGTCACATAGGCCGGCTGCTGTGGCACGCTGGAGTCGGGGTCGGCCAGACGCGAGGGCTCGATGCTCTCGGTCCGTTCGATCATCTCTGCGGTGCGATTGACGATCCACACCGGACGCCCCCGCCATTCGACGGTCATCTGCTGGCCGGGTTCGAGCTTCGAGATGTCCGCACTCACCGGAGCACCCGCCGCCCTTGCCCTGGCACTGGGCTGCCAGGAAGCCACAAAGGGGACCGCAACCCCGACGGCACCCACCGCACCCACTACGGTGGTGGCACCAACGAGGAAACGGCGCCGCCCTTTGTTTACGCCGTTATCTGCCATCTTCAGGTTTCTCCCATCAACTTACCCGTTGTCGTTTCGCGGAACCGCGATCCGCAGCCACGGATACAAATGCGCACTATGGTAAAAAAATGCCTGCCCGAACACAAGATTAAGCAGGCTCTGACCTAAGTGGAAGACGCATATAAGTTATTGTTCGGAAAATAAAAAAGCGCCCAGACCACAAGGGTCTGAGCGCTTTTCGACAGCCTCGAAGCGGGATTAACGCTTGGAGAACTGCGGACGACGACGCGCCTTGCGCAGGCCGACCTTCTTACGCTCGACCTGACGCGCATCGCGGGTCACGTAACCGGCGGCGCGCAGCGGCTTGCGGAACTCTTCGTTGTACTCCATCAGGGCACGGGTGATGCCGTGACGAATGGCACCCGCCTGAGCGGAGCCGCCGCCACCCTGAACGGTGACGTAGATATCGAACTGGCCAGTGGTTTCGGTCAGCTCCAGGGGCTGGCGCACCACCATGCGACCGGTGACGCGGCCGAAATACTCGTCCAGATCACGGTTGTTGACGGTGATCTTGCCGGTGCCCGGCTTGACGAAGACGCGCGCGGTAGAGGTCTTGCGGCGCCCGGTACCATAATACTGCTGTGACATGGCGAATTATCCCTCAGATGTTCAGTTCTTGCGGCTGCTGAGCGGCATGCGGATGCTCGGCACCGGCATAGACCTTGAGCTTGGTGTACATGGCGCGACCCAGCGGACCCTTGGGCAGCATCCCCTTGACGGCCTTCTCGATGATGCGCTCGGGAGCGTGATCGATCAGCTTCTCGAAGCTCATGGAGCGCAGGCCACCCGGGTAACCGGTATGACGGTAGTAGGTCTTGTCCTGGGCCTTGTTGCCGGTCACCTTCACCTTCTCGGCGTTGATCACGACGATGTAGTCGCCGGTATCGACGTGGGGGGTGTACTCGGGCTTGTGCTTGCCACGCAGGCGGCGAGCGATTTCGGTAGCCAGACGACCGAGCGTCTTGTCCGCGGCGTCGACGACATACCAGTCGCGCTGCACGGACTGCGGCTTAGCAGTGAACGTCTTCATGGATGAATCACCAAAAGTCGAAATTTGGGTCTTGCGGGCCGGGCCCACGCGACCATCCCTATTTTTCTTGGTTGCCACGGCACGACACCGCGACAACGTTCGAGCGAGGGCGCATTCTACACGACCCTCCCCCGCCGGGGCAATCACCCGCCGACACAAGCTGGAAGCGCCCGGTACGGCCGGGTCAGGGCTTATGCGGCAGCGCCAGGTACTCGTGGGACTGCATCTCCTGGAGTCGCGACAGGGTACGGTCGAACTCGAAGGAGAGGGTGCCCTCGGTATAGAGCCGCTCCGCCGGCACCTCCGCCGACATCAACAGCTTGACGCCGCGATCATAGAACTCATCGACCATATTGATGAAACGCCGCGCCTGGTCGTCGCTGCCCCGCCCCATCTGGGTCACATTGGAGACCAGCACCGTATGGTACTCCCGGGCCAGTTCAATATAGTCGTTCTGGCTTCGCGGGCCATCGCAGAGCTCGAGAAACTCGAACCACACCACGTCGTCATGGCGACGGCGCGCCCTGAGCACCCGGCGATTGATCTCGATGGGCACCTCGACCTCCCCCGCCTGGCCCGCGATCTCCCGAAAGCTGCGGGCAAGCTCCGCCTCGGCGGCCTCGTCCAGCGGCGAGTGGAAGATCTCGGCCCGCTCCAGGGCCCGCAGCCGGTAGTCGATGCCGGAGTCGACGTTGACCACCTCGCAGTGGCGCTCCAACAGGTCGATGGCAGGCAGGAAGCGGGCCCGCTGCAGGCCGTCCTTGTAGAGCTCCGAGGGCACGATATTGGAAGTGGTCACCAGCACCACGCCGCGATCGAAGAGCGCCTCCAGCAGATTGGCCAGGATCATCGCATCGGTGATGTCCTTGACGAAGAACTCGTCGAAGCAGATCACCCGCGCCTCGGCGGCAAACTTGGCGGCGATCAGGGTCAGTGGGTTCTTCTCACCCTTGTAGTGCTCGAGCTCGTTGTGCACCCGCTGCATGAAACGGTGGAAGTGGGTGCGCATCTTCTCCGGGAAGGGCAGCGACTCATAGAAGGTATCCACCAGATAGGTCTTGCCGCGCCCCACTCCCCCCCAGAAGTAGAGCCCCATGATCGCCGGCGGACGGGGCGCCTCGTTGCCGGCCTTCTTGCCGAACAGGCCGGCCACCCGTGACTTCAGGCCCTTGCCGGGCACCCCCACCCTGGCCGGCGCCGGTCGCTTGACCAGGTCGTCGTAGAGTCGCTGCAGATGGGCCACCGCCTGCTCCTGGGCGGCGTCATACTGGAAACCGTCACGCTCCAGATCGGCACGGTAGCGGGCCATGGGACCCGCGGCGGGGGTGGCAGTGGAAGTCATTGTCGCGCACATCAGCGTCTTGGCTACCTCGGACTCGGGGCTTCGGGGCGCTATTATACGCAGGCGCCGACGGATTCCCATGCGTCGGCCGTCGCATTGACCCGGCCCTCGCAGTCCCTCGTATAATGGCCTGGGCGAGATGCCAACGGCCAGGAGCCCCCTGGCTGATAAAGAATTTCAAGGGGAACACCGTGTACGAGAGCAATATCGACTGGATCCTGGCCATCGCCAGCGGCCTTGCCGGCATCGGCATCGGCGCCCTCGGCTACCATCTGCTCAACGCCAACGTGGCCCGCAACCAGAAGGTGCGCCAGCGCCTGGCCGAAACCGAGCTGGAGCTGACCCAGGTCAAGGACTCCCTCAATGACCACTTCGTCCGGGCCGCCGACCTGCTGCATGGCATTCAGCGCCAGAGCCAGGAGCTGCAACAGCAGCTGGCCCAGAGCGCCGAGCGCTTCTGCGATGATGACCAGTTGAAGCGCCGCCTCAAGGGCAGCGACGAGAGCGTCGAGACCGACGCCGACGCCGAGGGCACCGCCCCGCCCCGGGACTATGCCGACGGCACCCATGGCACGCTTTCCGAGGATTTCGGTCTGCGCCGCGCGCCCGAGGAAGCCGAGACGGCCACCGCCACGGCCCAGCCGCCGCGCTACTAAAACGACCCACTGCGAAACCCGGCGCGACGCGGCCCTCCTCTGTCCGAGCATTTTCCGGCAGCCTGCGCCGCGCGCCCGAGGAAGCCGAGACGGCCACCGCCACGGCTCAGCCGCCGCGCTACTAAGACGGCCTACAGCGAAACCCGGCGCGACGCGGCCCTCTGTCCGAGCGTTTTCCGGCAGCCTGCGCCGCATCCCCCGAGGAAGCCGAGACGGCCACCGCCACGGCCCAGCCGCCGCGCTACTGAATCTCGCCCAGGACAACGAAACAGCGGGGCCAGGCAGATGCCTGGCCCCGCTGCGTTTGCCCCAGGCCCGACGGTCGTTCAGGCGGGGTTATCGATATCCACGAAGCGATGCTCGATCCCGAACCGCCCGGCCAGCCAGTCGCCCAGCGCCTGGACACCATAACGCTCGGTGGCATGGTGCCCCGCGGCCAGGTAGCTGATTCCCAGCTCCCGGGCCAGGTGGGTGGTACGCTCGGAGATCTCTCCGGAGATAAAGGCCTGGGCACCGGCCCCGTGGGCCAGGGCAATCATGTCCTGGGCGCCGCCGGTGCACCAGGCGATGCGCTCGAGGGGCCCCTCATGCCCCGAGACCAGCAACGGCTCGCGCCCCAGGCGCTCGCTGATGCGCGCGGCCAGGCCCCGGTCGTCCAGGGGCGCCTCCGGCTCCCCCAGCCACACCAGCCCCTCCCCCAGGGCCCCATCGGCGCAGCCCGTGGCACGCAGCCCGAGGCGTTCGCCGAGGCGGGCATTATTGCCCAGGCTCGGATGGGCATCCAACGGCAGGTGATAAGCCAGCAGACTGATATCGTGGCCCAGCAGGGTCTTGAGGCGCCGCCGCTTGATGCCGGTGATGGGCACCGGCTCGTTCTTCCAGAAGTAGCCGTGGTGGACCAGCAGGAGATCCGCCTGCCAGGCCACCGCTTCGTCCAGCAATGCCTGGCAGGCGGTGACCCCACTCATCACCCGGGCCACCCTGTCGCGACCCGCCACCTGCAGGCCATTGACGGTATAGTCCTTGAAACCTTCGGCCCGTAGCTCGGCCTGGCAGGCCGCCACCAGCTCGTCGCGTCCGATCATTCCTGCTCCTCGATAGGGGGCGATGTTACACTATCGGCCATTGTAACCACTGTGGCGGAGCCACTGCCACGCCAGACCGGGAGCCCTGCATGGGTCGCAAGCTGTTCTCCTGGCTATGGCCGGCCCTGGCGGGGCTGGTCATCGCCGCCATCCTGTTGCTGCTCTTTCCCCAACTGGGCGGGCACGCCCCCACGCCGGCCCCCGCCCCGGAGCCCGATGCCCGCCCCGTCGCCGAGGAGGCATCTCGCCCCGCCTCCCGCCCCTCGCCGGAGGTCGAGCAGGCCCCGCCCCTGAGCCGTGACCGGGGGCCGGTCAGCTACGCCGAGGCGGTGGAGCGCGCCGCGCCGGCGGTGGTCAATATCTACTCCTCGCGGATCGTCGAGCGCGACGAGCATCCGCTGATGTCCGACCCCTTCTTCCGCCAGTTCTATGGCGACGACCTGCCCAGCCGGCAACGCATGCTCTCCAGCCTGGGCTCCGGGGTCATCGTCAGCCGCGACGGCTATGTGCTGACCAATCACCATGTGATCGGTGGCGCCGATCAGATCCAGGTGGCCCTGCGGGATGGGCGCGAGACCCTGGCCGAGGTGATCGGCACCGACCCGGAAAGCGATCTGGCGGTGCTGCGCATCGAGCTCGACGACCTGCCGGTGATCGCCCTCTCCGACTCCAGTCGGGTGGCGGTGGGCGATGTGGCCCTGGCCATCGGCAACCCCTTCGGCGTCGGTCAGACGGTGACCATGGGCATCATCAGCGCCACCGGGCGAAGCCACCTGGGACTCAACGCCTATGAAGACTTCATTCAGACCGATGCCGCCATCAACCCGGGCAACTCCGGCGGCGCCCTGATCGATCCGGAAGGGGCCCTGGTGGGCATCAATACCGCCATCTTCTCCCGCTCCGGGGGCTCCCAGGGCATCGGCTTCGCGATTCCCGCCAACCTGGCCCGCAATATCCTCGAGGAGCTGGTCACCCAGGGCCGGGTGATCCGCGGCTGGCTGGGCATCGAGGCCCAGGAGATGACCCCGGAGCTGGCCCTCTCCTTCGGCCTGCAGACCCCCCGTGGCGTGGTCATCGCCGGCGTGATGGCCGATGGCCCGGCGGATCGCGCCGGCCTGCGCCCCGGCGATGTCTTGCTGGAAGTGGATGGGCGCCCCATCCTCGATGCCCGGGTGGCAATGAGCGATATCGCCGCCATCGCCCCCGGCTCGGAGCTGCCGCTGACGGTGATTCGCAGCGGCCAGCCCCTGGAGCTGGTACTGGAGGTCGGCGAGCGCCCGACCCCGGAGCTGCGCCAGCGCTGAGACGGTACTCATTCCGACCAGCGGCCAGCCCCCCCGGAGCTGGTACTGGAGGTCGGCGAGCGGCCGACCCCGGAGCTGCGCCAGCGCTGAGACGGCACTCATTCCGACCAGCGGCCAACCCCTGCCCCCCCGCCCATAACGACAGCGGCCCCGCCTAGGCGGGGCCGCTGTCGTTGGCCTTATCACCAATGTCACCCGACCGGCTTCACGACTTGATGCGGTACTCCGCCGAGCGGGCATGGGCCGTCAGGGACTCGCCGCGGGCCAGGATGGAGGCGGTGGGCCCCAGACCGGAAGCACCCGCCTCGGAGCAGTGGATGATCGAGGAGCGCTTCTGGAAGTCGTAGACTCCCAGCGGCGAGGAGAAGCGCGCCGTCCCCGAGGTGGGCAGCACATGGTTGGGACCGGCACAGTAGTCGCCCAGAGCCTCGGCGGTATGGCGCCCCATGAAGATGGCGCCGGCGTGGCGCACCTGGGGCAGCCAGGCCTCGGGGTCGGCCACCGACAGTTCCAGGTGCTCGGCGGCGATGCGGTTGATCAGCTCGACCGCTTCGGCCTCGTCCTGGCAGTGGATCAGGGCACCCCGCTCGGCCAGTGACTGGCGGGCGATCGCCTCCCGCTCCAGGGTCGGCAGCAGCCGTGCCATGGCCGCGGCTACCGTCTCCAGGTGCTCGGCATCCCAGCTGACGAAGATCGACTGGGCATCCTCGTCGTGCTCGGCCTGGGAGAAGAGGTCCATGGCCAGCCACTCCGGATCGGTGCCGCCATCGGAGACCACCAGGATCTCCGAGGGCCCGGCAATCATGTCGATGCCCACCTGCCCGAAGACCGCCCGCTTGGCGGTGGCCACATAGATATTGCCGGGACCGACGATCTTGTCGACCCGCGGCACCGTCTCGGTACCATAGGCCAGGGCCGCCACCGCCTGGGCACCCCCCAGGGTGAAGACCCGGTCGACGCCGGCCAGGTGGGCCGCGGCGAGGACCAGCTCGTTGAGCACCCCATCCGGGGTCGGCACCACCATGATGATCTCCTTGACCCCGGCCACATGAGCGGGAATGGCATTCATCAACACCGAGGAGGGATAGGCCGCCTTGCCACCGGGCACATAGATGCCGGCGCGGTCCAGGGGGGTCACCTGCTGGCCCAGGACGCTGCCGTCGGCCTCGGTGTACTGCCAGGACTCCGGCTTCTGGCGCTCGTGGTAGACCCGCACCCGCTCGGCGGCGACGCGCAGCGCCTCGCGCTGGGCCTCGGGCAGGCCGTCGAAGGCCTGGCGCAGCCGCTCGGGAGTCAGGGTCAACTCATCCATGCCGCTGACCGAGAGGCGGTCGAAGCGGTTGGAGAGCTCCACCAGGGCCGCGTCGCCCCGGGCACGCACATCGGCGATGATCGCCTCGACCCGATGCTGCACCTCGGCATCGGAAACGCCCTCCCAGGACAGCAGGGCATCGAGGCGCGCGGTGAAGTCGGGATCACGGGTGGAGAGTCGGGCGATATCGAGTGCGGTCATGGTTCTCTCTTTAACACGGTCGGCACGGGGCCTTCAGCATGCCGCCATCGACACCGGCGAGCAATCCCGAAGGCCCCTAGATGGGCAGATAACATCATCCGCCATGATTCTTATTGGACCGGGGACTTCCCTGGGGCAGGACTTCGCAAAGACGCTGTGACCCCCTCCCTGGGCGCTCGACTTTTTCCTGCGACGCTACGCTATCCTGCTTCGCTTTCAGGGCCGGGGTAGGCCATCCATGGCCTACCCGTTCGGAGGAATCCTCCTCACCCTTGAAAAAGACGCTTTGCTCCGCCCCGCCCCAGCGTCCCCTCGCCTTGGAGCGATCAGGCCTCGGCGGTCTGGCGGCGCGCCGCCACGGCGGCCTCGAGACGCTCCAGCAGCGGCTTGAGTCGCTCATGCTTCATGGTCATGGCGGCCTTGTTGACCACCAGCCGGGTGCTGATCTCGGCGATCAGCTCGCGGGGCTCCATGCCGTTGGCGCGCAGGGTGTTGCCGGTATCGACGATATCGACGATCTCGTCGGCCAGGTTCATCAACGGCGCCAGCTCCATGGCCCCGTACAGCTTGATCACCTCGGCCTGGATGCCCTGCTCGGCATAGTAGCGTCGCGCCACCTTGACGAACTTGGTGGCCACCCGGCGCCGGGCGTGGCTCGGCGCGCTGCCCTTGACGCCGGCGGTCATCAGCTTGCACTTGGCGATCTCCAGGTCGAGGGGTTCGTAGAGCCCCTCGACGCCATGCTCCAGCAATACGTCCTTGCCGGCCACGCCGAGATCGGCGGCGCCCAGTTGCACATAGGTAGGCACGTCGGTGGCACGGATCACCACCAGCTTGACATCCGGCAGGTTGGTATCGAAGAGCAGCTTGCGGCTCTTGCCCAGGTCCTCGGCGGGCTCGATGCCGGCATCGGCCAGCAGCGGCAGGGTCTCGTCGAGGATGCGGCCCTTGGAGAGGGCCAGGATCAGTTGTTTAGACATAAGAGACTTCACAGGTCCAGAGAGTCGGGGCCGGGCGCACCTAGCCAGGCACGCGGCGGATCTTGGCGCCGAGCAGCTGCAGCTTCTCCTCGATGCACTCATAGCCCCGATCGATATGATAGATGCGGTCCACCAGGGTCTCGCCCTCCGCCATGGCCGCCGCCACCACCAGGGAGGCGGAGGCCCGCAGGTCGGTGGCCATCACCGGGGCACCGGAGAGCCGCTCGACCCCGGTGACCACGGCGGTATTGCCCTCCAGGGCAATCCTGGCGCCCATGCGATTGAGCTCCTGGACGTGCATGAAACGGTTCTCGAAGATCGTCTCCACCACCCGCCCGGTGCCTTCGGCCACCGCATTCATGGCCACGAACTGGGCCTGCATGTCGGTGGGAAAGGCGGGATAAGGCGCGGTGCGGATATTCACCGCCCGCGGGCGCCGCCCTTCCATGTCCGCCTCGATCCAGTCATCGCCGGTGGTTACCTTGGCGCCGGCCTCCTCCAGCTTGGCCAGTACCGCTTCCAGCACATCGGCCCGGGTGCGGCGTACCTTGACCCGGCCCCGGGTCACGGCGGCAGCCACCAGGAAGGTGCCGGTCTCGATGCGATCCGGCATCACGTCGTGATAGCAGCCGTGCAGGCGCTCTACCCCCTCGACGGTGATGGTATCGCTGCCGTGACCGGAGATCTTCGCACCCATGCCGATCAGGCACTCGGCCAGGTCCACCACTTCGGGCTCCCGGGCGGCGTTCTCCAGCACCGTGGTGCCTTCCGCCAGGGTGGCCGCCATCAGCAGGTTCTCGGTGCCGGTGACGGTGACGGTATCGAAGAAGATGGTGGCCCCCTTGAGGCGGCCATCGACCCGGGCGCGGATATAGCCCCCCTCGACACGAATCTCCGCCCCCATGGCCTCCAGGCCGCGGATATGCAGGTCCACCGGCCGCGAGCCGATGGCACAGCCCCCCGGCAGGGAGACGTCCGCATGGCCGAAGTGGGCCAGCAGCGGCCCCAGCACCAGGATGGAGGCGCGCATCTTCTTGACCAGCTCGTAGGGCGCGTGACAGTCGCGCACCTGGGAGCCATCGAGCTGGATGGTCATCTTCTCGCCCATCACCGGCTCGACGCCCATGCGCCCGAGCAGCTCCAGGGTGGTGGTGATGTCCTGCAGGTGGGGCAGGTTACCGATGGTGACGGGCCCCTCGGAGAGCAGGGTGGCACAGAGGATCGGCAGGGCCGAGTTCTTGGCACCGCTGGCCCAGACTTCACCATCCAGGGCCCCGTTGCCGGTAATGATCAGCTTGTCCATGCGGCGGCTCAGGCTCCGGTGTTTTCCGGGGCCCCTTGCCACTGGGCCGGGGTATAGGTCTTGATGCTCACGGCGTGGAGGGCGCCGCTGGCGATCTCCTCGCTCAGGGCACCGTAGATCAGCTGCTGCCGCTTCACCGGCGAGAGCCCCTCGAAGACCTCCCCCACGGCGATCACCTGGAAGTTGCAGCCTTCGCCCTGGATATGGAAGTCACAGCCCTCGATCTGGGCCTCGAGCCGCGCCTTGACATCACTGGGTTGCATGGGCGTTAGCCTCCTTGAGTGGGTAGCAGGCGCCCCGGGAGGGGCGCCGCGGGAATCGTGGAGGCCCATGGTAATCAAAAGCGCCGCCGATGGCGATGGCGACGCACGGCGACAAGCCCCCACCAAGCCGTCGCCATGCCGCGACAGGCCTCGCTCAGGAGGCCGCGGCTCCCTGGCCGGGAAGCAGGGCATCCAGGTCGGCCAGGCGGGTCAGGCGAGCCAGCGGCGCGGAGAGCTCGACCCCGATCACCTTGGCACCGGCACCGCGACTGTCGCGAAGCCACTGCAAGAGCATGCTCAGGGCGGCGCTGCTGACCCGATCGACACCACTCAGGTCGATGACTACCCGGGTGCCGGGGGCGAGGCCCGCCAGCCAGTCACTGCCGGCGGCCGCCAGGGAGGCGGCGACCTCGAAGTCCACGTCACCGGCCACCCGCAGGCGGTTCTCCTCCGCCGAGAGGCGCACCCCCTGGGCCTCGAGCAGCAGCGTCATCCGCGACCGCCCTCCTCCAGCTCCTCGACGCCCACTTCCGGCGACCAGTTGTCGATCACGGCATCGTAGTCGCGACCGTGATCGCGCATCGCCTGATCGAACTGGTTGCGGAAGGTCAGCCCCAGGTTGATGCCGTTGACGATCACATTGACCACCTTCCATTGATCGTTGCTCAGGCGCAGGGAGTAGCTCACCGGATAGACCTGGCCATTGGTGGCCACCACCTCCATGTCGACGCTGGCCTGATCCGCCTGGCGAGCGGGGCGCTGATTGTCGAGCACCCGCAGCTCCCGATAGTCGAAGGTCACCAGGCCCTTGACGTAGGTATCGATCAGGGTCTGGCGGAAGGTGGTGGCGAAGCGGGCCCGCTGCTGGGGCGTGGCATTCTGGAAGTAGCGCCCCATCACGCTGGCGCCGATGTAGCGAAAATCGGCGATCTCGTCGAGGCTGGCATCCACCAGGGCCTCCAGCTCATCGAGGTTGTCGGCGAAGTAGTCGCGACGCCCCTCGATCTGCCCCATCAGCTCATCGATGCTGTCGCGGATCATCTGCTCGGGGCTCTGGCTGGCCTGGGCGGTGGCCGGCAGGGCAAAGGCCAGGCACAGGACCGCCAGCCAGAGGCGCAGCCGGGTCAAGGGAAAGGCAAGTGAATTCATGGGGCCATCCTTTTTCTCTCGAGGGTGTCAGAGTGCTCAGTTACTGACCATATTCGACACGAACTGCTGGATGAGTTCTTCCAGCACCAGGGCCGACTGGGTATCGGTGAGGGTATCGCCATCGCTCAGGGTCTCCGGGTCGCCGCCCACCGAGAGGCCGATATACTGCTCGCCGAGCAGGCCGGCGGTAAGGATCGCCGCCGTGGTATCCCGGGACAAGCGTCCCTCCAGGTCGGCATTCAGTTCCATGGTGACCCGGGCATCGTACCAGTCGGTGTCCAGCTCGATGGCCGATACCCGCCCCACATTGACCCCGGCCATGGTGACCCGGGCACGGGGCTTGAGGCCGCCGATGTTGGCGAAGTTGGCCTGCACCGTGAAGGTATCGCTGGGTGCCGAAAGGCTCAGCCCGCTGACCCTCAGGCCCAGGAACACCAGGCCCAGGATGCCGGCCAGCATAAACAGCCCCACCCCCAGTTCCATCGTCTTGCTACGTTTCATGCGCTCTCTCCGCCAACCTTCACCGGGCGCCAACCCCTGCTCGGCGCCCCTGTCTCGTTACATTCGCTGTCGCGCCACACCGTCACCTCAGGAGAGGCCGCCGAACATCACCGCGGTCAGCACGAAGTCCAGCCCCAGCACCGCCAGGGAGGAGTAGACCACGGTGCGGGTCGTGGCCCGGGAGATCCCCTCCGAGGTGGGAATCAGGTCGTAGCCCTGGAAGACCGCGATCCAGGTCACCACCAGGGCGAATACCAGGCTCTTGAGCATGCCGTTGCCCACGTCACCGATAAAATCGACGCTGGCCTGCATGTTGCCCCAGTAGGAGCCATCGAAGACACCGAGCCACTCCACCCCCACCAGGAAGCCACCGTAAATGCCCACCACGCTGAAGCCCACGGTGAGGATCGGCAGCGACACGAAGCCGGCCCAGAGCCGCGGCGCCACCACCCGACGCAGGGGATCGACGCCGATCATCTCCATGCTGGTCAGCTGCTCGGTGGCCTTCATCAGGCCGATCTCGGCGGTCAGCGCCGAGCCGGCGCGGCCGGCGAACAGCAGCGCCGCCACCACCGGCGCCAGCTCTCGCAGCAGCGACAGGGCCACCATCTGGCCGAGGGCCTGCTCGGCACCGAAGTCGACCAGGATGGTGTAGCCCTGCAGGGCCAGCACCATGCCGATAAAGAGCCCCGAGACCAGCACGATGGCCAGCGACAGCACCCCCACGAAGTGCATCTGTCGCAGCCAGAGGAACAACCCCTCCCGGGAGGGGCGCCCGACCGCGGACTGGGCCAGGAACAGGCCCGAGCGGCCCAGGGCCTCGAGCAGCTCGCAGCCCTGGCGCCCGAGGGCGGTGATGCGACGTATCATCGGCGCTCCCCCGTATCGAGGATATCGCGGTAGAAGTCCACCGCCGGATAGTGGAAGGGCACGGGGCCATCCGGCTCTCCGTGCACGAACTGGCTGACCCGGGCGTCCTGATCCACGTCGAGGCTGGCCGGGGTGCCCTCGGCCATCACCTGACCGTCGGCGATCACGTAGACGTAGTCGGCGATGGAGAGGGTCTCCTTGATGTCATGGGAGACCACCACGGCGGTCAGCCCCAGGGCCTCGTTGAGGCGCTTGATCAGTTGCACCAGCACCCCCATGGAGATGGGGTCCTGCCCCACGAAGGGCTCGTCGTAGAGGATCAGCTCCGGGTCCAGGGCGATGGCCCGGGCCAGGGCCACCCGGCGCGCCATGCCGCCGGAGAGCTCCGCCGGCGTCAGATGGCGTGCCCCGCGCAGCCCCACCGCCTGGAGTTTCATCAATACCAGATCGCGAATCATCGGCTCCGGCAGGTCGGTATGGACCCGCAGCGGGAAGGCCACGTTCTCGAAGACATCCAGGTCGGAGAAGAGGGCGCCACTCTGGAACAGCATGCCCATGCGCCGGCGCAACCGAAACAGCGCCTTGCGGGAGAGCGCATGGACATCCTGACCGTCGATCCGCACCCGGCCGGCATCGGGCACCAGCTGGGCGCCGATCAGTTTGAGTAGGGTCGTCTTGCCGGTGCCGCTGGGTCCCATGATGGCGGTAATCTTGCCACGGGGAATGCGCAACGAGACCCCGCGGAAGATTTCCTTGTCACCGCGGGAGAAGTGGAGATCGTCCACCTCCACCAGGGGGGTATCCTTCATCGGTCCGGGTTTCCTTGGATAATTATCGAACATCGTATCTTAACCGGGGCCACTCCGACCAGCCTTGCCGACCCCGCCCTTGATTCGGCCGTCGCTCAGGCGTTTAATGGGCGCCCTCGCCCACCAAGGATACGTTCGATGTTGATCGCCCTGCTCGCCGTGCTGCTTGGTTTCGCCGGCCTGCTGTGGAGCGCCGACCGCTTCGTCGGGGCGGCCGCCGCCACGGCCTATCGGGCGGGCATGAGCCGACTGCTGGTGGGCATGACCATCGTCGCCCTCGGCACCTCGGCTCCGGAAATGCTGGTGGCGATCATGGCCGCCCTGGATGGGCTCCCCGACCTGGCCACCGGCAACGCCCTGGGCTCGAATATCGCCAACATCGCCCTGGTGCTCGGCGCCACCGCCCTGGTGGCCCCCATCCCGGTGCGCTTCTCCCTGGTGCGCCGCGAGCTGCCCCTGCTGCTGGGCGCCACCGGCCTGGCCGGCTATGCCCTGGCCAACGGCATTCTCGGTCGCTTCGATGCGTTCTTCCTGCTGGCCCTGCTGGGCTTCAGCCTCTGGTGGCTGTTCCGCGCCGACACCCCCGACGACGCCTTCGAGGGAGAGATCCCCGCCATGCGCCTGCCTCCGGCCCTGGCCTGGCTGCTGGCGACCCTGGTACTGATGGTGGTGAGCTCGCGCCTGCTGGTGTGGGGGGCCAGCCAGGTTGCCGCCGGCTTCGGCGTCAGCGAACTGGTGATCGGCCTGACCCTGGTGGCCATCGGCACCAGCCTGCCGGAGCTGGCGGCCTGCATCATGAGCGCCCTGCGTCGTCATCACGACCTGGCCATCGGCAACGTCATCGGCTCCAACCTCTTCAATATGCTGGCGGTGCTGCCGATCCCCGGCCTGCTGGCCCCCGGCCCGGTGGATGGCGCCGCCGGCAGCCGCGACTTCCCGGTGATGCTGGCCCTGACCCTGCTGCTCGGCGCCTGGCTGCTATGGCAACGCCATGGCCGCCTGGGGCGCCTGCCCGGGGCCCTGATGCTCGTCGCCTATCTCGGCTACCTCGGCCTGCTGGCCTTCGACCTCACTTGAGCCCAGACCCGCAACCGGCAACAATTCCCCCATGACACCGACACCCGACTTCGACTTCCGCGCCAGCGCCCGCCGCACCCTGCAGCTGGAGCAGCAGGCCCTCGGCGCCCTGATTCCCCGCCTCAATGGCGACTTCGACCAGGCCTGCCGCCTGCTGTTGGGCTGCCGCGGCCGCGTGGTGGTCACCGGCATGGGCAAGTCCGGCCATATCGGCGGCAAGCTGGCCGCCACCCTGGCCAGCACCGGCACCCCGGCCTTCTTCGTGCATCCCGGCGAGGCGAGCCACGGCGACCTGGGCATGATCACCCGTGGCGACGTGGTGATCGCCCTCTCCAACTCCGGGGAGACCGGCGAGGTCACCGCCCTGCTGCCGCTGCTCAAACGCCTGGGCACGCCGCTGATCAGCCTCACCGGGCGCCCCGCCTCGACCCTGGCCCGCCACGCCGATGCCCACCTGGACACCGGCGTCGAGCGCGAGGCCTGCCCCCTGGACCTGGCCCCCACTGCCTCCACCACCGCGGCCCTGGCCATGGGCGACGCCCTGGCGGTGGCCCTGCTGGAAGCCCGCGGCTTCACCGCCGAGGAGTTCGCGCTGTCGCATCCGGGTGGCAGCCTGGGCCGCCGCCTGCTGCTCAAGGTCGGCGACCTGATGCACCAGGGCAAGCGCCTGCCGACGGTGCCCCTGGGCAGCCCGCTGCGCGACGCCCTGCTGGAGATCACCCGCCAGGGCCTGGGCTTCACCTGCGTGGTCAGCAGTGACGGCCGCCTCGCCGGGGTCTATACCGACGGCGACCTGCGCCGGACCCTGGACCAGCACAACGACCTCAGCCAGCTCAAGGTGGACGACGTCATGACCCGTCCCGGCAAACGCATCGGCGCCGAGGTGCTGGCCGCCGAGGCGGTCCGGGTCATGGAAGACAATCGCATCACCGCCCTGGCGGTGGTGGACGACGCCGGCCGGCCGGTCGGCGCCCTGCATATGCATGACCTGCTGGCCAGCGGCGTGATCTAAGGAGCCTCTGATATGACGCTCGACGCTCCCCGGCTCGACCAGACACGACTCGGCTCAAGGAACCCCTGACATGACGTTTGATTCTCCCCTGCTCGACCCGACCCTGCTGGACCGCGCCCGCCGGATCCGCTTGCTCGCCCTGGACGTGGATGGCGTCTTCACCGATGGCCGCCTCTATTTCCAGGCCGATGGCGTCGAGATCAAGGCCTTCCATACCCAGGACGGCCAGGGCATCAAGCTGTTGCGCCGCGCCGGCGTCGAGGTGGCCCTGATCACCGGCCGCGACTCGCCGATGGTCAGCCGCCGCGCCGCCGCCCTGGGCATTCCCCATGTCTTCCAGGGCCGCGAGGACAAGCTTGCCGCCCTGGCCCAGCTCGTCGAGCGCCTGGAGCTGGAGTGGGAAACGATCGCCTACGCCGGCGACGACCTGCCGGACCTGGCAGCGATTCGTCGTGCCGGCCTCGGCATCAGCGTGCCCAATGCCCCCGCCTATATCCGTAGCCAGGCCGACTGGGTTACCGAGCGGGTCGGTGGCCACGGCGCCGTGCGCGAAATCTGCGACACCCTGCTCGAGGCCCAGGGGCACTGGGGGGCGGTCATCGACACCTACCTGCATGGCCAGGGCCATGACGATCACTGAGCGCCTGGCCACGCCCCTGGCCCGGCGCCTGGGCCTGCTCATCCTGCTGCTGGCCCTGGGGGGCGTTCTGGTGATACTCACCGATCGCGCGCCCCGCCAGCCCGGCCCCGTGCCCCAGGACGAAGCCGGCGAGCCCGACTACTACCTGGAACAGGCAGAGCTGGTGCGCTACGACGCCGCAGGCTTTCCCCACCAGCGCCTGGTCAGCCCGCGCCTGGCCCATACGCCCCATGACGAGGTGCTGCGTGCCCAGACACCGGTAGCGCACCTCTACGATAACGAGGGACGCCACTGGATCGCCCGCGGCGAGCGCGGCCTCCTGGTGGATCGTCGCTTGACGCTGAGTGGCGATGCCAGGCTCAATGCGCCTGAGGCCGGCTGGCAACTCAGCAGCCAGGAGTTGCACCTGGATACGCACACCCAGTTCGCCTGGAGCGACACCCCGGCACGTTTCGAGGCCCCGCCCCAAGTCACCGAGGGCGAGCGCTTCGAGGCCTGGCTCTCCGAGGGACGCCTGCACCTGGAAGGCCGGGTGCGCGGCAGCCACCCGCCCGCCCAGGAGTAGGCGTCATGCCTCCCGCCGCTGCCACGAGGACCACATCATGAGTTACCCAAGCCGCCAGCGCCTGATCGGCTGGCTCGCCGCCGGCCTGCTGGCCCTGGCCACCCCCGCCCTGGCCCAGCAGGGCCAGCCCATCGAGGTGGAAGCCGACCGCCTGGAACTGGACGAAAGCGCCGGCACCGCCGTCTACAGCGGCGAGGTGGAGATCCGTCAGGGCGACCTGCGCCTCACCGGGGCCCGGGTGACGATCCAGCGCAACGACGCCGGCGAGGTCTCGCGCCTGACCGCCATCGGCGAACGCGCCTACCTGGAGCAGCGCCCCGCCGAGGGTGACCTCATCCAGGGCTGGGGGCGCACCATCGTCTACCATACCGCCGAGCGGCGGGTGGAGCTGATCGACCGCGCCGAACTGCACCGCGGCGCCGATACCTTCAACGGCGCCTATGTGGAGTACCGGATCGACCGCCGCCTGGTGGAGGCTCGGGCCGACGCCGAGGGCACCGACCGCCAGCGGGTACGCATGACCCTCACCCCGGAACAGCAGTAAGGGCCGCCATGAAGACCCTGACCGCCAGTCATCTGGCCAAGAGCTACAAGCGCCGCCGCGTGGTGCGTGATATCAGCCTCGCCATCGAGCAGGGCAGCGTGGTGGGGCTGCTGGGCCCCAATGGCGCCGGCAAGACCACCTCCTTCTACATGATCGTCGGCCTGGTGCGCGCCGATGCGGGCCAGGTGGCCATCGATGACCGGGACCTCTCCGAGGCGGCCATGCACGAGCGGGCCCGCGCCGGCATCGGCTACCTGCCCCAGGAGGCGTCGATCTTCCGCAAACTGTCGGTGGCCGACAATATCCTGGCGATCCTCGAGACCCGCAAGGACCTGGACCGGGCCGGCCGCCAGGCTCGCCTGGAGGCCCTGCTCAACGACTTTCATATCACCCATATCCGCGACAACCTGGGGATGAGCCTCTCCGGGGGGGAGCGGCGCCGGGTGGAGATCGCCCGGGCGCTGGCCACCGAGCCCACCTTTATCCTCCTCGACGAGCCCTTCGCCGGGGTCGACCCCATCTCGGTAGGCGAGATCAAGGGCATCATCCGCGCCCTCAAGCAGCGCGATATCGGCGTACTGATCACCGACCACAACGTTCGCGAGACCCTGGATATCTGCGATCGCGCCTATATCGTCGGCGACGGCCAGATCATCGCCGAGGGCGATGCCGAGGCGATCCTCGCCAATCGCCGGGTACGCGAGGTCTACCTGGGCGAGGACTTCCGCCTCTAGCCCCCATCACTGACCATCGGCGCTGCCAATTCGCTGAAAGTCTTAGTATCAAGATCGATTTGGCATAGTCATTGCGGCTGGCACATAACTTGCTAAGAAGTCATCGCTAATAGGCTTGCAAGGACCCCGGTGGCGGGCTAGGGTGTGTCCCACGCTTGTCACGGAACCCTAGCTCACCATGGCAATGAAACCCTCGTTGCAGCTTAGAGTCGGCACCCAGCTGACCATGACCCCACAACTGCAGCAGGCCATCGCCCTGCTGCAGCTCTCCACTCTGGACCTGCGCCAGGAGATCCAGCAGGCGCTGGAGTCCAACCCCATGCTGGAACTGGACGAGGCCTATGGGGAACAGGCGGTGGAAGCGCCCAAGGAGGACGACTGGTCCGAGGGCATCCCCGAACAGCTCTCCGTGGACAGCGAGTGGTCCGACACCTACCAGGACATGGCCCCCAGCGGCGGCGGCGAGGCGCCGGACTTCGAGCGCAACGCCGACACCCCCAGCCTGCGCGACCACCTCGCCTGGCAACTGGCCATGACCGACCTGGAGCCCCCCCGGGAGCGGGCCATCGCCGAGAGCCTGATCGACGCCGTGGATAGCAATGGCTACCTCGCCTCGCCCCTGGAGGAGATCACCGAGGGGCTGCGTGGCCAGGGGCTCACCGGCCTCAAGACGGCCGAGGTCGAGGCCCTGCTGATGCGCCTGCAGCAGTTCGAACCCACCGGGGTCTTCGCCCGGGACCTGCGCGAGTGCCTGCTGCTACAGCTCGGCGCCCTCCCCGACGACACGCCCCTGTTGCCCCAGGCCAAGCGCCTGGTGCGCCAGTTTCTCGAGGCCCTGGCCGGGGATGATCGCAAGCTGCTCAGGCGCCGCCTGCGCCTCGAGGAGGAGCAGCTGGATACGGTGATCCAGCTGGTTCGCGCCCTCGACCCACGCCCCGGCCAGGCCTATGCCGAGACCGGCAGCGATTATGTGATCCCCGACCTGATCGCCCGCCATACCCGCGACGGCTGGCGCATCGAGCTCAATCCGGAGGCGCTGCCGCGCATGCGCATCCAGCCCGACTATGCGGCACTGATCCGGCGCGCCGACAAGAGCGACGACAACACCTTCATGAAGCAGCACCTGCAAGAGGCACGCTGGCTACTCAAGAGCCTCTCCAGCCGCAATGACACCCTGCTGCGGGTGGGCCAGGAGATCATGACCCGCCAGCTCGACTTCCTGGAGCAGGGCGAGGAGGCCATGAAGCCGCTGGTACTGGCCGATATCGCCCAGACAGTAGAGATGCATGAATCGACCATCTCCCGGGTGACCACCCAGAAGTTCATCCACACCCCCCGGGGGGTCTTCGAGCTGAAGTACTTCTTCTCCAGCCAGGTGGGCGGCGGCGGTGGCGAAGGCGACGCCCACTCGAGCACCGCCATCCGCGCCCGCCTCAAGAAGCTGATTGGCGAGGAGCCGCCGCGCAAGCCGCTCTCCGATAGCAAGCTGGTGGCCCTGCTCGCCGACGACGGCATCCAGGTGGCGCGACGCACCGTGGCCAAGTATCGCGAGGCCATGGGAATTCCTCCGTCCAGCGAGCGAAAACGTCTCTCCTGACCGACAGTCGCATCGTCAATGCTCGAAAAATACTCCCTAAGCCATTGATGAGATTGGGATAATAAAATCTCATCGATAGCGTTGGAAATCCCCGACGCCAAGGGGTTTGCAGGGCCGGAAAAAGGGTTACAATCGAGATGTCACCCGCAGGAAGAGGAGCGTGCCATGCAAGTCAATATCACCGGCCATCACGTCGAACTGACCGATGCACTGCGTGACTATGTGAACGAGAAGCTCGCACGACTGGAGCGGCATTACGACAATATCACCACGGCACAGTTTACCCTGTCCGTCGAGAAGGAACGCCAACAAGCCGCTTGCGTACTCCACGCTGCCGGTGCCGACCTGCACGCCGAAGCCCAGGATGGCGACATGTATGCCGCCATCGATGCGCTCGCCGACAAGCTCGACCGTCAACTGGTGAAACACAAGGAAAAGGCTCAGGCACGCGCCCAGGGCGCCGGTGCCCGCTAACCCTCCATGACTCTGCAATCCATCCTTCCCCCCGAGCGGGCGCTGTTCGATGTCCCCGGGGGGAGCAAGAAACGGGTGCTGGAATTCTTCAGCACCTTTATTGCTCAGAACACCCCCAGCCTCGATAGCCAAGAAGTCTTCAGCCGACTGATCGGTCGCGAGCGCCTGGGCAGTACCGGCATCGGCCATGGCGTCGCGATCCCCCATGCCCGCAATGCCCACTGCAAGGCGCCCCTGGCCGGTTTCCTGAAACTGGCCGAGCCGGTGGACTTCGACGCCGTGGACGGCGAGCCCGTCGACCTGGTCTTCGTGCTGCTGGTGCCGGAGGAGGCCGATGACACTCATCTGGCCCTGCTGGCCCAGGTCGCCGGGGTCATGAACGACGCCGAGACCCGCCAGCGGCTGCGCCGCTGCGAGAGTCAGCGCCAGCTCTACGACACCCTGATCGAGGCCATCGAGCGCCAGGACGACGCCGGCCCCCCCGCCGCCCCCTGAAGGACGCGCGCCACTACACAGGCAGCCAGGAGAGTGCCATGCAACTGGTGATCATCAGCGGCCGTTCCGGGTCGGGGAAATCGATCGCCCTCCAGGCCCTGGAAGATCTGGGCTTCTACGCCATCGACAATCTGCCGGCCATGCTGCTGGGCTCCCTGGTGGACGAACTGCAGGCCGACGAGGCGCGCTACGATGCCATCGCGGTCAGCATCGATGCCCGCAACCTGCCCGGCGCCCTGCGGCGTTTCCCGCAGTTGCTCGATGAGGTGTGCGATCGCGGCATCCAGCCCCAGATCGTCTACCTGACCGCCGATGCCCGCATCCTGCTGGAGCGCTACTCCCATACCCGGCGCCGCCATCCGCTGACCCGCAACAGCCAGATGACCCTGGCCGAGGCGATCGAGCGGGAGGAGCAGGCCCTGGGGGAGATCCGCGACCTGGCCGACCTGGTGGTGGACACCTCACGGCTGTCGCTTCACGACCTGCGCTCGCGCATCACCGAACAGGTGGCGGGCCACCAGGCCGGCCAACTGACCCTGACCCTGGAGTCCTTCGGCTTCAAGCGCGGCGTGCCCCTGGATGCCGATACCGTCTTCGATGCCCGTTGCCTGCCCAACCCCTACTGGGATCCGCGCCTGCGCGAGGCCACCGGCCGCGACGCTTCGGTGGTGAGCTTCCTCGAGGGCTACCCGGAGGTCGAAACCATGGCGCTGGATATCCAGCAGTGGCTGGAGCGCTGGCTGCCCGCCTACCAGGCCAGCCGGCGCAGCTATGTGACGGTGGCGGTGGGCTGTACCGGTGGCCAGCACCGCTCGGTCTACCTGGCCGAGCGCCTGGCGCGACACTTCGCGGCCACCTATCCGGGCCTGCGTCTTCGCCATCGGGAACTGGGCATTCACACCGACCTGGGAGAGCCAGATGCCAGCCCCCTGCAAGGAAGCTCGAGGAATGCCGAGCCGTGAGCTGACCCTGATCAACAAGCGCGGCCTCCACGCTCGCGCCGCCACCCGCCTGGTGCAGTGCTGCCAGGAGCATGACGCCCGGGTCACGGTCTCCCACCAGGGCCGTGACGCCGACGCCGCCAATATCATGGCCCTGCTGATGCTGGCCGCCCCCTGCGGCAGCCGCCTTACCATCAGCGCCGAGGGCAATGACGCCGAGGCGGTTCTCGAGGCCCTGGAGGCCCTGGTCGAGGCCCGCTTCGACGAAGGGGAGTAGTGCCGGCCGCGCCGAAGCTGGGTAGCCACCCAAGGTGAATCGCCCCCATGGCCAGGTCATGGGGGCGATTCGTTTCCAGCGTCAGGCTGACGCTGACGGCTCCGGGCGCAGCCCGGGTGGTGTCAAGCTCCGGGCGCAGCCCGTGTCGCGGCGAGGCGCTGCATCAGTTCCCGGGAGCGCAACGGGCGGCTGCCCAGCAGGGGGGCCAGGGCCGCCCGAGCCAGCCCCTTGGCGGGCCCCGCCAGCCCCGGTTCGCTCCAGTCACCCTGGGCCAGCAGGCGCAGGGTACGCCCATCCAGGCCCCCTTCTCCGAGGCGCACGAAGTGACGCGCCTCGGCCCGATAGCCGTAACGCCCCTGGGGGTCCAGCTCGGCGCCCCGCTCGTCGACATAGATCGGCGCCGCATCCAGGGCCTCCAGCAGGCTCAGCTCCAGGCGCCGCAGCGCCGGAGCGCGACGCTCCGGATAGGGCAACGCCTCGAGCAGCGCCCCATAGAAGGCGAACACCTCGGCCACCGGCAACTCCACCGGCAGGGCGCGGGTCAGCAGCTCGTTGGCATAGAAACCGCACAACAGGGCCTCGCCGGCCAGCAGCGCCGCCGCACCACGGCTCTCCATCAGTCCCAGGCGCTTGAGCTCGGCGTGACCGCTCCAGGTCAGGTGCAGGGGCGTAAAGGGCTGCAAGCGCCCACGGCTGCGGCTGCCGGGACGCTGCACGCCCCGCGCCACGGCGCGTACCCGACCGTGGTCCAGGGTGATCAGCTCCACCAGGGCACTGGTCTCCCGGTAGGGGCGCTTATGCAGCAGAAAGGCGGGTTGTGGCTGCATGGACGATCCTT
This sequence comes from Halomonas sp. 328, assembly GCF_015645095.1. GTDB lineage: Bacteria > Pseudomonadota > Gammaproteobacteria > Pseudomonadales > Halomonadaceae > Bisbaumannia. The sequence continues at coordinate 45,012 of NZ_JADOTW010000017.1, read as the reverse complement.
CGGTAGCAGCAAGCGACAAGGCAGCCTGCATCCAGCCCTATGGGCAAGGGGCCTTGTCGCCCCTTGTGGCTTTCGGGGGTCCTCGCCTCTTGTCGCTGGGGCTTAGTCCAGATCGTAGCCCAGGCTCTTGAGCGCCCGGCTATCGTCGGACCAGCCGCGCTTCACCTTGACCCAGAGATTGAGCATGATCTTGGCACCGAAGGCCCGCTCCATCTCCAGACGCGCCTCGCGACCGATCTGCTTGATGCGCTCGCCCTTGTCGCCGATCAGGATCTTCTTCTGCCCGGGGCGCTCCACCAGGATCAGGGCACTGATATGGATCACCTTGCCGGTGTCGCGGAACTCCTCGATCTCCACCGTCATCTGGTAGGGCAACTCGTCGCCCAGCTGACGCATGATCTTCTCGCGCACCAGCTCCGCGGCCAGAAAGCGCTGGCTCTTGTCGGTGATCTGGTCTTCCGGATAGAAGTGGATGCTCTCCGGCAGGTGCTTGGCCACCTCCGCCTCCAGCTCCGGCACATTGGTGCCGTGCTTGGCGGAGATCGGCAGGATGGCGGCGAAATCGCGCTTGGCGCCCACCTTGGCCAGCCAGGGTAGCAGGCTGGCCTTGTCCTCCAGCCAATCCACCTTGTTGACCGCCAGGATCACCGGCGCCTTGACCTGGGCCAGCTTGTCCAATACCACCTGGTCCTCGTCGCTCCAGCGGGTGCGATCGATGATAAAGACCACGCAGTCCACGTCCCGCAGCGCCTGGGTGGCGGCCTGGTTCATGAAGCGATTGATCGCCTTGTTGCGATCCTTCGCCATGATATGCATCCCCGGGGTGTCCACGTAGATGAACTGCGCCTCCCCCTCGGTCTTGATGCCCATCACCTGATGGCGGGTGGTCTGGGGTCGCCGGGAGGTGATCGACACCTTCTGGCCGAGGATACGGTTCATCAGCGTCGACTTGCCCACATTGGGGCGACCGACGATGGCCACGAATCCACAGGTCTGGGTCATGACCGGGCTCCCTTGGGTTCGAGTTGGGCCAGGGCCTGCTCGGCGGCCTGCTGCTCGGCAAAGCGACGGCTGGAACCGACGCCCACGGTGGGGACATCCAGCATCTCCACCTGGCATTCGATGGTGAAGGTCTGGGCATGGGCCTCGCCCTCCACCGACAGCACCTCGTAGCGGGGCAGCGGCGACTGGCGGGACTGCAGGAACTCCTGCAGGCGAGTCTTGGGGTCCTTCTGGGTATCCTGCAGGTCGATGGCCTCCAGGCGGGTCCCGTACCAGGCCAGCACCCGGGCCTTGGCCACGTCCATGCCGGCATCCAGGAAGATGGCGCCGATCACCGCTTCCACGGCATCGGCGAGGATGGAGTCGCGGCGGTGTCCGCCGCTCTTCATCTCGCCGGAGCCGAGCCGCAGGCACTGGCCCAGCTCGAACTCCCGGGCCAGCTCGGCCAGGGTCTGGCCCTTGACCAGTCGCGCCCGCAGCCGCGACAGCTGGCCCTCGCGGGCCTCGGGGAAGCGCCGGAAGAGCGCCTCGGCGATCACGAAGTTGACGATGGAGTCGCCGAGAAACTCGAGCCGCTCGTTGTTCTTGCCGCCGTAACTGCGATGGGTCATGGCCAGTTCCAGCAGGGCGATATCGCCGAACGAGTGGCCGATGCGACGGCTGAAATCCTTCAGGGGGTTGCTCACGAAACTCCTGCTCTGTTGCTTGTCGGATGGCTCGCGGTCGGGCCGCGAACCATCGGGGGCTCCCCCCCTGATTACTGAATCCGCCGCACGCTGGTAAAGCTGGGCAGGCCGCCGTCCCAGTGCATCCATACCGCGAAGGCACGGCCGACGATATTCGCTTCCGGCACGAAACCCCAGTAGCGACTGTCGTTGGAGTGATCCCGATTGTCGCCGATGGTGAAGTAGTGCCCCTCGGGCACCACCACTTCCCGCACCTGCGGGCCAGGGTCCTGAGGATTATTGTAGATAAGGTGACCGCGTTCGCCTAAGCGCTCTTCGAGGAGCAGCTCCCGGGGCGCCGTGGCCGGCCCCTCCTCCAGCAGCGTCTTGGGCACCGCCTCGCCGTTGATGTAGAGCTGCTTGCCCTCATAGCGCACGCGATCGCCGGGCAGCCCCACCACCCGCTTGATGAAATTCACCGAGGGCTCACTGGGGAAACGGAACACCATCACATCGCCCCGCTGCGGCTCGCCCAGCTCGACGATACGCGTGTGAGTCACCGGCAGCCGCAGGCCATAGGCGTACTTGTTGACCAGGATGAAGTCGCCCACCTCCAGGGTCGGCCGCATGGAACCGGAGGGGATCTGGAAGGGCTCCACCAGGAAGCTGCGCACCACCAGCACCACCAGCAGCACCGGGAAGAAGGAGCGCGCATAGTCGACGGGCCAGGGCTCCTTGAGCAACCGCTCGCGGGCCTCGCCCGCCAGGGGCTCCTGGGCCTCGGCCTCCACCGCGCTCAGACGCGCCAGGCGGCCACGCCGCCACCACAGCCGATCGGCCAGCCAGATCAGGCCGGTGACGGCCACGGCCACCACCAGCAACAGCGAAAAGTCCATTCAATGTTTCCTAGTCATTGACCTTGAGTACCGCCAGGAAGGCATCCTGGGGAATCTCCACCCGGCCCACCTGCTTCATGCGCTTCTTGCCCGCCTTCTGCTTCTCGAGCAGCTTCTTCTTGCGGGATACGTCGCCACCGTAACACTTGGCGGTGACGTTCTTGCGCAGCGCCTTGACGGTGGAGCGGGCCACCACCTGGCCGCCGATGGCGGCCTGGATCGCCACGTCGAACATCTGCCGCGGGATCAGTTCCTTCATCTTCTCGACCAGGATGCGCCCCCGGGAGTGGGCATGATCCCGGTGGATGATCACCGCCAGGGCATCCACCCGGTCGCCGTTGATCAGCACATCCAGGCGCACCAGCTTGGCGGCCTCGAAGCGCTCGAAGTTGTAGTCCAGGGAGGCATAGCCCTTGGAGATCGACTTCAGGCGATCGAAGAAGTCCATCACCACCTCGGACATGGGCAGCTCGTAGATCAGCTGGATCTGGCTGCCGAGGAACTGCATGTCCTTCTGGGTGCCGCGGCGATTCTCGCACTCGGCGATGACGTTGCCGACGAACTCCTGGGGCACCAGGATGCTGGCCCGGACGATGGGCTCGCGCATCTCCTCCACGTCGGCCATGTCCGGCAGCTTGGAGGGGTTGGAGACGTAGCGCACCTCGCCATTCTTCATGGCCAGTTCATAGACCACGGTGGGCGCGGTGGTGAGCAGGTCGAGATCATACTCGCGCTCGAGACGCTCCTGGATGATCTCCATGTGCAGGGTGCCGAGGAAGCCGACCCGGAAGCCGAAGCCCAGGGCATCGGAGTTCTCCGGCTCGTACTCGAGGGAGGCATCGTTGAGCGCCAGCTTCTCCAGGGCGTCGCGGAAGTCCTCGTAGTCGTCGGCGCTGACCGGGAACATCCCCGCATAGACCTGGGGCTTGACCTTCTGGAAGCCGGGCAGGCGCTCCACGTCCGGGGTCTTGGCGTGGGTGATGGTATCCCCCACCGGGGCCCCGTGGATGTCCTTGATGCCGGCGACGATAAAGCCCACCTCGCCGGCCCGCAGCACATTGGTCTCCTTGCGCAGCGGCGTGAAGATGCCCACCTCGTTGGCCTGCCAGTCGCGGCCGGTGGACTTGATGCGGATCTTCTCGCCCTTCTTGAGGGTACCGTCGAAGATCCGCACCAGGGACACCACCCCCAGGTAGTTATCGAACCAGGAGTCGATGATCAGCGCCTGCAGCTGGCCATCGGGATTCCCCTTGGGCGGCGGGATATCGCGCACCAGGCGCTCCAGCAGCGCCTCCATGCCGAGGCCGCTCTTGGCGGAGACCTGGCAGGCGTCGGTGGCATCGATGCCGATGATCTCCTCGATCTCCTGGGAGACCTTGTCCGGGTCGGCCTGGGGCAGGTCCATCTTGTTGAGTACCGGCAGCACCTCGAGGCCCTGCTCCACGGCGGTATAGCAGTTGGCCACCGACTGGGCCTCGACGCCCTGGGCGGCGTCCACCACCAGCAGGGCCCCCTCGCAGGCGTAGAGCGAGCGGGACACCTCGTAGGAGAAGTCCACGTGCCCGGGGGTATCGATGAAGTTGAGCTGGTAGGTGTTGCCGTCCTCGGCCTGGTAGTCGAGGGTCACCGACTGGGCCTTGATGGTGATGCCCCGCTCCCGCTCGATGTCCATGGAGTCGAGGACCTGCTCCTTGAGCTCCCGATCACTCAGGCCGCCACACAGCTGGATGATCCGATCCGACAGGGTGGACTTGCCATGATCGATGTGGGCGATGATGGAGAAGTTGCGTATATGACTGAGTTCTTTACGGGTGTCTTGGCTGCTCATGCACTCGGATCCGATTCGTGTGGGCGCTCCTGTCCGTGACGACCATGCCACCTGTCCGGGGGATCGCGCCGAAAGCGATGCGCGCATTGTACCGGCATGGCCGCGGCTTGGACAGCGAGGCCCGAGACGCATCGGGGCCCCGTGGGGCCCCGATGACTCACCAGGAGCGACTCAGCGCCGCTCGAGGCGCAGCGCCACATAGAGGGAGCGCCCGTCTCGATAGAGGCGCACCGGCACCGCGCGACCGCCCTCCTGATCCGCCACCGCGGCGACCAGGTCATCCGCGGAGGCAATGGGGCGGTGATCCACCGAGACGATGATATCGCCACCGCGAATGCCCGCTTCGTAGGCGGCGCCATCGGGATCGACCTGGCGCACCCGGACGCCGGCCTCGATGCCCAGGCGCTCGCGCTCGGCGGCGCCGACCTCACCGACCACCAGGCCCAGCCGTCCGGCGCCTTCTTCCTTGCCGGCGGCGCTGGCCAACTCGGCATCCGGCCAGGCGCCCACGGTCACCGTCAGTTCCTGCTCGGCACCATCGCGCATCACCGTCAGCGCCACCTCGTTGCCCGGGCTGACCCGGCCGATCAGCCGCGGCAGGTGGCTGGAACGCTCCACCTCCTCGCCATCCACGGCGACGATCACGTCCCCGGCCTGGACGCCGTCGCGGCGTGCCGGCCCTTCGGGGTCGAGATCGGCGATCAGGGCGCCCCGCGGCGAGTCGAGGCCGAAGGACTCGGCCAGGTCACGGGAGACCGGCTGGATCACCACGCCCAGCCAACCGCGACTGACGCGACCATCGGCACGCAGCTGGTCGGCGATATTCATCGCCACATTGATGGGAATGGCGAAGGAGAGCCCCATGAAGCCGCCGCTGCGGGTAAAGATCTGGGAGTTGATGCCCACCACTTCACCATCCAGGTTGAACAGGGGGCCCCCGGAGTTGCCCGGGTTGATGGCCACGTCGGTCTGGATAAAGGGCACATAGGCATCCCGCGGCAGGGTGCGGTTGATGGCGCTGACGATACCCGCGGTCACCGAGTGATCGAAGCCGAAGGGCGAGCCGATGGCGGCCACCCACTCGCCCACCTGCAAGGCATCGGAATCGCCGAGGGCCAGGGTCGGCAGCCCCTCGGCCGCCACCTTGAGCAGGGCCACATCGGTCTGGGGATCGGCTCCCACCACCTCGGCCGGAAGCTCGCGACGGTCATTGAGGCGCACCAGGATCTCGTCGGCGCCCTCCACCACATGGGCATTGGTCAGGATGTAGCCGTCGGCATCGATGATAAAGCCGGAGCCCAGGGAGTGGCGCTCCTGGCCCCGCTCGCGCCCGGAGCCCCCGGGGGGCATCGGGAACTGGTCACCGAAGAAGCGCCGGAAGATCTCCGGCAGCTCCTCGCCGGGCCCGTAGAACTGTTGCTGCCGGGAGGGCACCACCCGGGTCGTGGAGATGTTCACCACTCCGGGGGCGGCCTCCGCCACCAGGGTGGTGAAATCGGGTAACTCACGGGCCTGGGCCGAAGACCAGGCCAACAGGGTGACCAGTATCAGTAGCCAAGCGGAGACGAGATGGCGAATGGGTTGCATGAAAGGCTCCTGCGATAATCGAGACGAGAGAAACCACGACCAACACCAAGGGAAAACGCCTAGCCGGGCGGCTCATGCAGCCGGGGTCGGTAGCGGGCACCATGGTAGCGGGCCACCAGGCGAGTCAGGCCAGCCCCCAGGGCCAGCCCGGCCCCCAGGGCCAGGATCACCACGGGACTGTCGGCACCGAAGCGCGCCTCGCCCCAGGCGCCGCCCCCCAGGGCAGCGACCAGCGGCAAGCCATAGAGCACGAGAGCCCCCTGCACCAGGCCTCGGGCCGGCAGGGCCACCCGTACCCGCTCCCCGGGAGCGAGGGGCCGGTCGCTATCGATGGCCAGGCGCCGGGGGCGACTACCCCGCCAGCGGGCCCAGAGACCGGTGCCACACCCCTGGCTGGCGGCACAGCCCCGGCAGCCCGCCAGGGGAGTGAACTCGACCCAGGCGCCCCCTTCGAAGGGGGCCACCACCTGCCCCTCGGCGATCAGTAACCGAGACGCGGCGTCCATCTCACGGCTCCTCGCTCTGCCATCGCAGGCGCTCCACCACCTGCAACAGCACCCGGGGCGGCACCTCGCCCAGGGCCACGATCTGCATGGGGCGTCCCCCCAGTTCGCGGTGATGAACCGCCGCATAGGAGATCCCGAGGCGATGCAGCCCGGGGGCCAGGCGCGGGTGCTCATCGGTCAAGGGTTCGACGAAGAGGCTCAGGCTGGAGAGGCCATCGCTATAGACCCGGTGCCCCACCCGCTCGCCATGCAGGCTGCTGGTGGTGACCACCGGCTGAGCCACATAGCCCGGTGGCAACCAGCCGGGGCGCCAGGTCTCGGGGGGGGCTTCACGCAAGGCGTCGAGACGCACCCGGCCATCATAGAGGCGGGGCCGTTCGAGCTCGGTCAATTGGAAGGTCTCCAGGACCCGCCCCTCCACGTCGAGGAGTTCCTGCTTGAGGGGCAGGCCGGTGTCGCGATCGAGCCACAGGCGCTGCCCATAGCGCATGGCATCCAGGGGCTCGATATCCAGGCGCTGGGCATCGCGACCGGCCACCCGCTCGTCGCCGGCCAGGCGCAGGCGGTAGAAATTATCGAGATGGGCCATGATGGCATCCGGCGAGGCGGGGACCTCGCTGCCGGGCTCGGCCCAGCCGCCACGGCCGATGCGCCCCAGGCGCTCATAGGTCTGGGGTGGCCCGTCCAGGTAGTGGGCCACCTCCCGTTGCAGGCCATCCTCGACCTGATGGCTCAGCGCCAGGGCGCGCACCCCCTCGCCGCTGATACGCACCGCCCGCGCCTCGAAGAGGTAACAGTGATTGGCCCAGAGGCTGCGCTCGAACCAGGCCGCCGGCGTGTCCGGGACCGGCGTGGCATCCAGTACCCGACAGTCGAAACCGGGCTCATCGGCCTGGGCCAGGCTCCCCCAACCCAGGGAGAGGCCCAGCAACATGCCCTGACCGAGCCGCTTCCATGGCCATGCCTGCATCAGCGCTGCCCTTGCCACTCGTTACCGGAAGCGCGCAACAGGGGCATCCAGGCATCGCCACTGCGATAGGCACTGCCCTGGGCGTGGCGATCCAGGTAGGACTGCAGGATCAACGCCTGCTGCTGGTCATTGCGCTGGGACTGCCGCGAATTGGGCGTCAGCCAGGGAGACTCGGCGCCCACCGTCATCAGCGGCGAGCCGGCGGCCTGAGCGCCGCCCTGCCCCTGGAAGAGCGGCAGGTCCACCAGAGAGGGACGTGCCGTCGCGGGGCTCGCCGCGGCGGGCGCCTCGCTGGCGGCCATCTCGGGACCGGCCACCTCCTGGCTGTTATAGACCTGCACCCCGGTGATCACCGCCAGGGAGACCCCGGCGGCCACGGCGGCGCGACCGGCCCAGGAGAAGAGGCCTCGCCGCGGTGCTGCGACCGCTCGACCGGGCGCCGGCTCGCCTTCGAGGCGGGCCAGAATACCGGCGGAGAGGTCAGTATCGGAGGCCACTTCGGGCTCACGGCGCATGACGCTGCGGGCCAGATGATAACGTCGCCAGGCATCGGCCGCTTGCGGCTCGCTCTCCAGCGACTTCAGGACACGGCGCAACTCCAGATCGTCACCCTCATCGTCCATCAAGGCGGACAATGACTCCCGCGTGTTCTGCTTCATTACCTCTACCCTCACACTCGACACGGCATAATGCCTATGAACGGTCCCGGGCCCGACGGCCCCCCAGCGTTACTCGCGGGCGACCGGGTCACCCTGCGCGAAATTGTCGCAACCTTTGGCACTTCCTCTGACGCCAAGGACCGCCAACAGTTCAGCCACCTGGCAAAAGATTCGCCTCGCCTCACTCGGAGATCATGTCCTGGGTCCGCGAGGTGGTCACCAACGGCTGAATATGACGATCCACCGCTTCCCGGGCGCGGAAGATCCGCGAGCGCACCGTGCCCACCGGGCAGTCCATCACATTGGCGATATCCTCGTAGGAGAGGCCATCGAACTCGCGCAGGGTGATGGCGGTGCGCAGGTCCTCGGGGAGCTGCTCGATGGCCTCGAAGACCGCCGCCTCCAGTTGATCCCGAGCCATGGAAGCCTCCGGCGATTCGGTATCGGAGAGCCGGCCGCTATGATCGAGGATCTCGGCATCGACGATATCCAGATCGCTGCCCGGCGGCCGCCGCCCCCGGGAGACCAGGTGATTCTTGGCGGTATTGATGGCGATGCGGTACATCCAGGTATAGAAGGCGCTCTCGGCGCGGAACTTGCCCAGCGCCCGGTAGGCCTTGATAAAGGCCTCCTGGGCCACGTCCTGAACCTCGGCCTGATCGTGCACATAGCGCCCGATCAGGCCAAGAATCTTGTGCTGGTACTTCTTGACCAGCAGATCGAAGGCCCGAGTGTCGCCCTGCTGCGCCCGCTCGACGAGGCGCTGGTCGGTTTCCCGGTTGCCCATTACCCCCTCCCCATCCGGGCGGCGCATGGCGCCAGGGGAGATGGCGCGGCCTGACTGATGGGGAGAGTGACAAGGGGGGGCATCATAGACGTCGACCTTAACCTGGCAGGAGTGATGGATTAGCGTAAGTGTTCCTGTTTATCGGCATTCCATCAAGCGGCATGCGCGCAACTCACGAGGGGGTGGGACTGCGCCGACGGCGGCGAGTTCCATGGTACGATTGATTTCCGCCTAGACGGCGAGCGATAGTAGAAGCCTACTCGGACACACCCTTATATTACCGCGCGATTCATCACAGGTAGCCGCATGTCACAACAGCAGGTCAACAATCTCAATGTTCTTGCCCAGGACGTCCTGATCACCCCCGAGGCCCTCAAGCAGGAGATTCCCCTGACCGAGGAGGCCGAACGCAGCGTGATCGAGGGACGCCGGGCCATCCAGCGCATCCTCGACGGCGAGGACCCGCGCCTGCTGGTGGTGGTGGGGCCCTGCTCCATCCATGACGTGGACGCCGCCCTGGACTATGCCCGCCGCCTGCGCCGCCTGGCCGACGAGGTCAAGGAGAGCCTGCTGATCGTGATGCGCGTCTACTTCGAGAAGCCGCGCACCACCGTGGGCTGGAAGGGGCTGATCAACGACCCCCATATGAACGACTCCTTCGAGATCGAGGAGGGGCTGCATATCGCCCGCCGCCTGCTGGTGGAGCTCTCCGAGATGGGCCTGCCCCTGGCCACCGAGGCGCTGGACCCGATCTCTCCCCAGTACCTGCAGGACTGCATCAGCTGGTCCGCCATCGGCGCCCGTACCACCGAGTCCCAGACTCACCGCGAGATGGCCTCGGGGCTCTCCTGCCCGGTCGGTTTCAAGAACGGTACCGACGGCAGCCTGGACGTGGCCATCAATGCCCTGCAGTCGGTGGCCCACCCGCACAACTTCCTGGGCATCGACCAGGGGGGCCAGGTGGCGATCATCCGCACCCGCGGCAACGCCTACGGCCATGTGGTGCTGCGCGGCGGCAACGGCAAGCCCAACTATGACAGCGTCAGCGTGGCACTCGCCGAGCAGGAACTGAAGAAGGCCGGCCTCAAGCCCAACATCATGGTCGACTGCTCCCACGCCAACTCCAACAAGGACCCGGCCCTGCAGCCCCTGGTCCTGGAGAACGTCACCAACCAGATCCTCGAGGGCAACCACTCCATCATGGGCCTGATGGTCGAGTCCAATATCGGCTGGGGCAACCAGAAGGTACCGGCGGATCGCAGCCAACTGCAGTACGGCGTCTCCATCACCGATGCCTGCATCGACTGGGATGCCACCGAAGAGGCCATGCATCGCATGGACGAGAAGCTCAAGCCGGTGCTGCCGACGCGCCAGCGCGCTTGATCCCTCCCCCCCCTAACGACAGGGCCCGCCAACTGGCGGGCCCTGTCGTTTTCGGCCAGGGCAACGAGCTGGGCCTAGCCCTGGCGCACCCCGTCGATCTCGCGCACGAAGGGCGGCAGGGCATCGAGCAGGGCACGCCCATAGCGGCGGGTCAGCACCCGGCGATCGAGCAGGGTGATGCGCCCGGCGTCGGCCTCCTTGCGAATCAACCGCCCGCAGGCCTGCACCAGCTTGATGGAGGCGTCCGGCACGCTGATGCGCATGAAGGCGTTGCCGCCGCGGCTCTCGATCCACTCCGCCAGGGTCGCCCCCACCGGATCGTCGGGCACCGCGAAGGGCAGCCGGGTGATCACCACATGGGTCAGGTAGGCGCCGGGCAGGTCGATGCCCTCGGCGAAGCTGGCCAGGCCGAAGATGATGCTGCCCTGCCCCTGATCCACCCGCGCCCGGTGGCGCTCGATCAGCTCGCGCTTGGGCAGGCGGTCCTGGGCCAGCACCCGCTCGGCCAGCGACTTGGGCAGGGCCTTCTCCACGGCGCGCAGCTGGGCCCGGGAGGAGAACAGCATCAGCACCGCCTCGTCGGCGCCGAGACCGCCGATAAAGTCGAGGATCGCCGCCTCGTGGGCCTCGCGATTGCCCGGGTCCACCGCCTCCCGGGGCACGCTGAGCACCGCCCGGGAGTAGTCGAAGGGGCTGGGCAGGCGCTGGTAGCGGTAGCGATTGGCCAGGCCGGCGCGCTCCTGGAGGCGCTCGAAGCGCCCCAGGGCGGTCAGCGTGGCCGAGGTGACCACGGCGCCATAGCAGCTGCCCCAGAGGTGCCGGGCCAGGGTCGACGCCGCCGACACCGGGCTCGCCGAGATCGCCAGCTCCGGCTCCCCCTGGAAGCGCTCGAAGGTCAGCCAACGGGCCCGGGGCGGCTCGGCGGGGTCGTCCTGCTCGGCGAAGGCCAGCCACAGGGCATGGGCCTCCAGGGCCCGGCCATGCAGCAGGGCCACCAGGGGCAGCCAGGCCTCGGCCTGCTCCCGGGGCAGGCCGGTGGACTTCTCCGGGTCGAGGCTCTCGCGGAGGATATCCGCCATGCTCTCCAGGGTGCGGCTCATCTCGGCGAATACCGGTACCAGGGCGGCGGCTTGATCGCGCAGGGCCTGGGGCGCCTCGCCCATGGGGAAGCGGTGGTGCTGGGCGCTCTCGCCGGCCCCCTCCGGTAGCTCGGCGAGCTGGTGGGCCAGGCCGAACACCTCGCCGAGGCGCGGCTCCAGCACCGCCAGGGCCTCCGGCAGGGTCGCCAGCAGGCGCGCCAGGGTGGGCTGCACGGCGAGCGCCGCATTGAGCTCGGTGAGCGACTTCTTGAGGGTGGAAAGCCAGCGCAGGGCGCCGTTGACGGCGAAGCGATGGGTAAAGTGCTCGACCGCCTTGTCCGGCAGGTGGTGCCCCTCGTCGAAGACATAGATGCACTCGCCGGGGGCCGGCAGCACCACCCCGCCGCCCAGGGCCAGGTCCGCCAGCACCAGGTCGTGGTTGGCGACGATGACATCGGCGCCCTCCAGGCGCCGCCGGGCGCGGAAGAAGGCGCAGGCGGAGAAGTGACCGCAGCGACGATTGGTGCACTGGCGATGGTCGATGGTCAGGCGCCGCCAGTGGGCGTCGTCGATGGCCTCGGGCCAGGCGTCGCGATCGCCCTCCCAGTGCCCGCCGCCATAGGACTCGCCCATGGCCTTGGCCAGGGCCTGGAAGTCGTCGCCGCTGTCGAGGGCCTGCTCGAAGAGCGCCAGGGTGGGATTCTCCTCGCCGCCCTCCAGGGCCTGGTCGAGGCGCGCCACGCAGAGGTAGCGCCCGCGCCCCTTGGCCAGGGCGAAGTCGAACTCGAGGCCGCTATGGGTCTTGAGCAGCGGCAGGTCCTGGTGCAGGACCTGTTCCTGGAGGGCCACGGTGGCGGTGGCCACCACCAGGCGCTTGCCGCGAGCCTTGGCCACCGGCAGGGCCGCCAGCAGGTAGGCCAGGGTCTTGCCGGTGCCGGTGCCCGCCTCCAGCACGCAGATGTGCTCGTCGCTGAGCCGCTTGCCGGCCTCATCGGCCTGGATACCGGCCAGGGTGCGGGCGATCTCGGCGATCATCAGCCGCTGCCCGTAGCGGGGCGTCAGCTCGAGCCCCTCCAGCAGGCGCCGGTAGGCGGTCTGGATCTCGCCCTTCAAGGCCTCGTCAAGCATAAGCATCCAAGCTGTAAGCCTTAAGCCTTAAGCCGTAAGAGAAACACATTCCAGCAGAGCCCAACCTGGCTGAATAAGCGGATACGCCGAAGCTGCAAGCCCTTTACTTAAGGCTTACAGCTTATAGCTTCCAGCTGCCGTTAGAGCAGGCCTTCCGGCGGATGCTCGCAGGGCAGCTTGGCGTCGATATAGCGCTCGATCTCCGGCAGCGAGAAGGCATCTTCCTCGCCCACGAAGCTGATCGAGACGCCCTTGGCGCCGGCCCGGCCGGTACGGCCGATACGGTGAACGTAATCCTCCGGATCCTCCGGCAGGGTGTAGTTGATCACGTGACTGACGTCATCGATATGCAGGCCGCGGCCGGCCACGTCGGTGGCCACCAGCACCTGCACTTCCCCCTCGCGGAAACGCTCCAGGGTCGTGATGCGCTGATTCTGGGGCACATCGCCGGAGAGCATGGCCACGTTGATGCCGGCCTGACGCAGCAGCTCGTCGAGCTTGCGCACCAGGTCGCGGCGGTTGCCGAAGACGATGACCCGCTCGAAGCTCTCCTGCTGCAGCAGCTTGACCAGCAGGCGCTGCTTGTCGGCATCGCTGAGCATATAGACGCGTTGGTCGATATCCGCCTGATTATCGACGGTGACGGCGATCTCCACCTGGGCCGGCTCGTGGGTCCACTGACTGGCCAGGTTGAGGATGTCCTCGGTGAAGGTGGCCGAGAAGAGGAAGGTCTGGCGCTCCTCCTTCTTGGGGGTATGGCGAATGATGCGCTTGACGTCGGGGATAAAGCCCATGGAGAGCATGCGATCCGCCTCGTCGAGCACCAGCACCTCGACCTGGGTCAGGTCGACGTCCCGCTTCTCGTGGAAGTCGAGCAGCCGCCCCGGCGTCGCGACCAGGATATCGAGCTTCTTGCCCAGGCTGTCGCGCTGCTTCTGGTAGTCCATGCCACCGACGACGCTGGCCACATTGAGCTGGGTGAAGCGGGCCAGGGCCTTGGCATCCTTCTCGATCTGCAGCGCCAGCTCACGGGTCGGCGCGACGATCAGCGCCCGGGGCGCGCCGGGCTTCTGGCCATCCGGCGCCTCCTCCTCGAGGAAATAGGCAAGGATCGAGATCAGGAAGGCCGCGGTCTTGCCGGTGCCGGTCTGGGCCTTGCCCACCACGTCGCCCCCCAGCAGGGTCTTGGCCAGGGCCTCGGCCTGGATCGGGGTGCAGTATTCGAAGCCCAGGGCGTGGATGGCCCGCATCAGGGGCAGCGGCAGATCGAAATCATGAAAGCGCCACTTGCCCGCCACCGCCGGCACCTGGAACTGGCGCAGGTCCCAGCCGGATCCGGACTTGCGCGGCTTGCGACGCCGACGCTTGGGTTTGCGGTTCTGGGCCGACTGCGGCGCCGCTGCTGTGGGGTTATCCGACTCGCTCATAGGCTGTGATTCTGTCCCAAATCGTTCAGTGGATGTGGCCTGGCGACATGCCCGGGCGATTCCAAGCCCGCTATTGTAGCAGGGCTTGGCCGTCAGGGCTCGCCAAGCTGTCTCAGGCACCGGCCGCCCTGCTAGAATAGGCGGCCAACGCGCAATGGAGCCGCTACTCATGACCCGCAAGAAGAAGACTCGCTCCCTGGCCGACCGGGTGACCATCCGCACCGGCCGGCGCAAGGACTACAAGAAGTGGCGCCACGAGAACCCCGACGAGGTGGGGTCGTCGCAACGCTTCCAGCAGAAGAAGGCCGACCAGCGCAAGCGTCAGGCGGAGCGCAAGCAGGCCCGCCAGGAGCAGGCCCCGCGGATCGAGATTCACCCACAGCGCCCCGCCAAGGACGACGAATGATGCGCCTGGTGTCCTTCAATATCAACGGCATCCGTGCCCGCCTCCATCAGTTGGAGGCGCTGGTGACGAATCAGCGCCCGGCGCTGATCGGCCTGCAGGAGACCAAGGTGGATGATCCGGAGTTTCCCCGCGAGGCGGTGGAGGCCCTGGGTTATCGCGTCGTCTACCATGGCCAGAAGGGGCACTACGGGGTGGCGCTGATGATCGACCTCGCCCAGTGTGGCGAGCCGGAGGCCATCCACTACGGTTTCCCGGATGATGCCGACGAGGCCCAGCGACGGATGATCGGGGTCCGCCTGCGCCCCGGCGGCGGTGAGCCGCTGACGGTATGGAACGGCTACTTCCCCCAGGGGGAGAATGTCGACCACCCGGTGAAGTTTCCCCATAAGCGCCACTTCTATGCTCAGCTGAAGCGGCTGCTGACCGAGGATCACCGCCCGGAGGAGCGCCTGGCGATCATGGGCGACTTCAATATCTCCCCGGAGGATATCGACATCGGCATCGGCGAGGCCAACCGCAAGCGCTGGCTCCGCGAAGGCAAGACCAGCTTCCAGCCGGTGGAGCGGGAGTGGCTCGAGGGCATCAAGGCCTGGGGCCTGGTGGACAGCTACCGGATCCGCTACCCGGAAGTGGATGATCGCTTCAGCTGGTTCGACTATCGCTCCAAGGGCTTCGATCGCGAGCCCAAGCGGGGCCTGCGCATCGACCATATCCTGGTCACCGCGCCCCTGGCGGAGCGGGTCGAGGATGCCGGCATCGACTACGTCCTGCGCGGCATGGAGCGGCCCTCGGATCACGCCCCGGTGTGGACCGAGCTGGCCCTCTAATCGACCCCGTCGGGCGCGCTCGCCTCGGCTCGCTTACCCGACCTGCGACATGCCACTAGGGGCCTAATCCAGGGCTTGATCAAGGGTCTCGGCGGGAGCCAAAGCGGCCAGCCAGGCCTCGGCCCGCGCCTCCCCCAGGGCCGCCGCCCGCCCCCAGGCATCGGCGGCGACCTCGTCCCGCCCCCAGGCATAAGCCAGCCGCCCCAGGTCGAGCCAATCCTCGGCCAGGCCACTGGCCTCGGCCAGCGCATGCCAGGCATCCAGGGCGCGCTCGCGGTCCCGGGCCGCTTCCCAGGCCTGGGCCAGCAGGCGCCGATACTCGAGACGCTCCTCCAGGGCCCCCTCGGCCAGGGCGGCCTCCAGCAGCTCGGCGGCCCGGGCCGGGGTGCCCCCGGCCAGGTGCAGGCGAACCCGCTGCTCGAGATCCTCGCTGCCGGCGAAGATGCCTTCCCGCCAGGCCGCCTCCCAGAGGGCCGCGGCCTGGACATGGCGACCCAGCCGCTGGGCCAGCCCCACGGCACGGCGCCAGGTCTCGGCGTCGGCCCCTTCCTCGAGCCGCGCCTCCAGGCGTGCCAGGGCCTCGCCTCCACGGCCGGCGCGCTGGTAGACGGTGGCGGCCAGGGCCTGCTGGCGGGGCGAGCCGCCTTCCGGTAACCAGTCGGCGGCGGCCTCCCAGCGCTCCAGCTCGGCCAGGGCACGCACCAGGCGCCAGCGGGGCGCCCGCTCCCCAGGGTGATTCCGTACCCAGGCCTCCAGCAGCTCGGCGCCCTGGGCGGTCTGCCCCGCGGCCAGCCGCAGCTCGGCCTCCTGGCGCAACCAGCGGCCACGGCGCTCGCCGTCGCTGACCAGCGCACGCGCCTGGGCCAAGTGATCGGCGGCGGCGGCGTGGCGACCGGCGCTGGCCTCGCCACGGGCGGCCAGCTGAGCATAGAGGGCGGCGGCCCACCGGTCGGCGGCATTGCCGGCCACCAAGCGCTCGACCTGGGCGGCGGCGCGCTCGGCCACCGCCGCCCCCTCCCCCGCCGACAGGCGCTGCTGCAAGGCCTCCAGATCACGGATGGTGGCCCCGGGCAACGCCGGCTCGGCCAACGCCGGGGTGGCAAGGAGGCTAAGTATCAGCAGTATCGAGAGCGAAAGAGATCGGAACATCGGCAGGCTTACCTTAGCTGGAATTCCAGCCCATGGATGGGGGCAGCGAGCGCCGCCACCAGGGGCGCGAAAGCGATCGGAACACCGGCAGGCTTACCTTAGCTGGAATTCCAGCCGCTGCTGGGCCCGACGCAGCCCCTGGGCCGGCTCGAAGCGCCAGCGGGCCACCGCCTGACGAGCGGCGCGATCGAAGACGTTACGCGGCTGGGCCGAGATCACCTGAATGGAGTCGGCATCCACGCTGCCATCGGCACGAATCAAGAAGCGCAGTTCCACATGGCCCTCGATGCCACGCCGCTGGGCCCGGCTGGGGTAATCCGGCGGCACGCGACTGGTGGGAGCCAGGGCCCCCACCTCCACCGGGGCGGCACTGGGCTGGCCCTGGGCCGGGGCCCCGGCGGGTTCGGCCGGCGCCTCGCTGGGGCTAGGCGCCGGATTCGGCGCCGGCGCTGGGCTCGGCTCGGGCGTGGGTTCCGGGCTCGGCTCGGGCACGGGATCAGGGCGCGCCTCCACCAGCTCCGGCAAGGGCTCATCGAACTCCACCGGCTCGACCTCCTGGGGCGGCAGCTCCGGCTCCGGCAGGCTGACCGGACTCGCCTGGGGGGGCGCCGGCTCGGGCAGCGGTGGGGGCGGCGCGACCTCCGCCGGCGGCGGCGCCTCGGCGGCGACCTCCTCGGGCACGGCCTCGGGGGCCTCCACCAGGTTCATGCTCAGGGGGGCATCGAGGACGTCGATCTCCGCCTCCGGCGGCGCCACCAGCAGCGCCAGCAGCCAGAACAGCAGCAGCGCCAGGGCGGCTCCGCCCAGCGCCGAGACGGGCACCCGGGTCATGAACCACTCCGGGTGGCGGCCACCGCCACCTGCTCCACCCCGGCCTCGCGAATGCGGTCCATCACCTCGATCAGCAGGCCGGTGGCGGCCTCGCGATCGGCCTGGATCACCACCGAGCCATCGCCGCTGACCAGCCCCGCCACGCTGTCGCCGACCCGGTGCCGGTCCACGGCCCACCCATCCACCCAGACCGCCCCCTCGGCGGTGATGGCCACCATCACCTGGGCATCCGCCTGGGGCGAGGCGGCACTCGATTCGGGGCGCTGGATCTCGACCCCGCTCTCCTTGATGAAACTGGTGGTGACGATAAAGAAGATCAACATGATAAAGACCACGTCCAGCATGGGGGTCAGGTTGACTTCATTGGCGTCGCCGCCATCGGCGACGAGACGGCGCCTACGCATGACGTTCCTCCACGGCCCGAGCCAGGCGATCGTGCAGACGCTGGTCCTCGCGGCGAATGATATGTTCCAGGCGGCTGGTGAAGAGCAGTCCCACCACCGCCACGGCCATGCCGGTGAGGGTGGGCAGGGTGGCCCGAGCCACCCCATCGGCCATGGCCCGAGCCTGGCCACTGTCGCTCAGCGCCAGGCTGTCGAAGACGCTGATCATGCCGGTGACGGTGCCCAGCAGCCCGAGCAGCGGACAGAGCCCCACCAACAGCCTGAGCCAGGGAAGCGGGCGACGCAGGCGGCGCAGCAACGCCTGGGTCCAGGCCTCGCGCAGGGCCAGGGCGCTCCAGCTAGTGTGGTCGGGCCGCGCCACCCAGCCGCGAATCAACTCGCGCCGGGCGCGGCGGTAGGTGATGCGAAAGTACCAGACCCGCTCCACGGCCATGGCGAAGAGCAGCATGGCCACCAGGGCAATCACCACCAGCACCGCCCCGCCCGCCTCGACCAGGCGTTCCAGGGGTTCAAGCCAGAGCGGCATCACGACGCTCGCGCTCCCGGGTCTGGGGGGCAACGTCGCCACGCCCCTCGAGGTGCTCGGCCAGGGCGGCACTGGCCAGCCCCTCCACTACCCCGGCCAATTGACGACTGCGGGCGCTCAGGGCGGTATGGGCGAAGAGCAGCGGCACGGCGGTGATCAGCCCCAGCACGGTGGTGACCAGGGCCTGGCTGATGCCGCCGGCCATCAACTGAGGATCGCCGGTACCGAAGACGGTGATCGCCTGGAAGGTGACGATCATGCCGGTCACGGTGCCCAGCAGCCCCAGCAACGGCGCCACCGCGGCCAGCAGCTTGACCAGCGGCTGGCCCCGCTCCAGGCGCGGCAGCTCGGCCAGCACCGCCTCGTCGAGGCGCGCCTCCAGGGCCTCCGGCACCGGGCGAGACTCCTCACCGGAGAGGGCGCGGAAACGTGCCAGCACCCGCCCCAGGGGGTTGTCGTCACGCAACTCGCCCAGGTCGCGACGCTGGCGACGCACCGCCAGGCTCACCCGCAGCAGGTAGGCGTACTGCAGTACCGCCACCAGCAAGCCGGCAATGCCGAGGGCTACCACCACATAGCCCACCGCACCGCCTTGATGGAAACGCTCCCAGAGGCTCGGCTGCTGGGCCAGGGCCGCCAGTACCTGCCCATGGGTGGGATCGATGGCAAGCCGCCGCGACTCGCCGGCGTGGAAGGCGGCCAGCTCCGCGACGACATCACGCGGGGCGCCCTCGGCGATCGCCAGGGCCGCATCCCCCGCCCCGAAGCGCAACAGGGCCTCGGGAGTAAAGGCGGCGAAATCGCCCAGGCGCACGATCGGGCGTTGACGAATCTCGCCGTCCACCCCGGCCACCGGCGCCTCGAAACGCACCACGCGGGCGGTCTCGGCGGTCAGCCCCATCAGGGCATCAGCGAAGGCTTCCACATCGCTGAGCGCCAGCACCTCTTCCCCTTCCAGGCGCGGCGGCAAGTCGGCACCGGCGATACCGACCCAGCTCTCCGCCAGGTCATCGCGCAGCTCACCGCTATGGCGAGCCAGGCTGGCGAGGATGCTGGAGAGCCCGGCATCCTGCTCGGCCTGACGCTCGGCCAGGGCCTCGCGACGGGCCTCGAGCCGCGCCTCGCGCTCGGCGAGCGCCTGGTGGCGCGCCTCGACCTCGGCATGACGCTCCCGTGCCGCCTGCAGGGCCTCACCCAGGGCCTCCCGGTCGTCCAGCAGCTCGGCCAGACGCGCCTGGTCGCGGGCCTCGGCGGCCTCTCGCTCGGCACGCAGGCTACTCGCCGGCTCGCCGCCCACCTGGGCCTGGGCCTGGGCCGGCGCCAGCAAGCCGATGACCAGCCAGGCACTCAGCAACCCGATGGCACCACGTCGCAACAGGGTCATGCGTCATCCTCCGCCAGCTGATTCTCCAGGGGCTGAGAAACCGGCAGCCGTAGCAACTCCGGCGCCCTCTGGTCACGGGCCATGCGTAACCCCTGGCGCACCTGGCGTCGCTCGGCGTCCTCCAGGGCAGCCCACTCCCCCGACTCCGCCAGCCAGACGCCGCCCTGGCGACCGTCCGGTGTCAGGTAGTAGAAACCGACGCGCCCCAGGCGCAGGAAGTCCACCTCGCGGCGCGCCTGATCGTCGTTCAGGTAGCCACGCCAGGCATCCATCTCGCGCCCATAGTCGAGCTCGCTGCGCCAGGCGGCCAGGATGCGTTCCAGGCGTTCGGCGTCATTGAGGTCGGGGTCGACGAGGCTGGCCTCCAGGCTGGCGACCCGGGCTCGGCGTTGCTCGACCAGGAAAGGCAGGTCGGCGTCGATCCAGGCGTCGAGGCGCTCGATCAGGGCCTCCTGCAACTCGGGCAGGGCGTCACGGGTGTCATGCAGGGCATCGAGGGCCGCCTCGCGCCGATCGAGGCGCTCGGCGCGGGTCTCGAGTCCCGGCGCCAGGCGCTCGCTTGCCTGCCTCAGGCGGCGGGTTTCCCCCTCCAGGCGGCGCAGCTCTTCGAGCATGGCGCGACTCTCGTCATCGGCGCCATCGATGCGCGCCTGCAGCGCCGCCTGAGTCCGCTGGGCCTCCAGGCTCTCGGCCAGGGGCGTCTCCGCCAACGTAGGCAGGGCCAGGGTCAGGAACAGGATTCCCCCCAGCCCGCGGGCACGCCATGACTCTCTGGCGGTCATCTTCACTCTCGCCTCCCTGAAATGATGATCGAGCGGTGCAATACGCTAACCCGAACAATAATAATTATCAATCATCATGATGCGCCACCCAGTAAAAAGCCGGCCCCGCTTGGGGGCCGGCTCAGCTTGAAGCCTCGATCTGCGCTCGATCGCTCTTACAGCTTCTGCTCGAGTTCCGGCAGGGCCTGGAAGAGATCGGCCACGAGGCCGTAATCGGAAACCTGGAAGATCGGCGCCTCCTCGTCCTTGTTGATGGCGACGATCACCTTGGAGTCCTTCATCCCCGCCAGGTGCTGGATGGCACCACTGATGCCCACGGCGATATAGAGGTCCGGGGCGACGATCTTGCCGGTCTGGCCCACCTGCATGTCATTGGGCACGAAGCCGGCATCCACCGCGGCCCGGGACGCGCCGATGGCCGCGCCCAGCTTGTCGGCGATGCCGTCGAGCAGCTTGAAGTTCTCGCCGTTGCCCATGCCGCGGCCGCCGGAAATCACCACCCGGGCACTGCCCAGCTCGGGGCGGTCGGACTCGGCCAGGGCTTCTTTCACGAAGGTCGAGCGAGTGTTGTCGACCACGCTCTCCACGGCCTCGATGCTGGCGCCACCCGCCTCACCCACCGCATCGAAGGCGGTGGCGCGCACGGTGATCACCTTGAGGGCATCCTCGCTCTGCACGGTGGCGATGGCATTACCGGCGTAGATGGGGCGGCGGAAGGTATCGGCGCTCTCCACGGCGATGATCTCGGAGAGCTGGCCGACGTCCTTCAGCGCGGCGACGCGGGGCAGCACGTTCTTGCCGGTGGTGGAGGCCGCAGCCAATACATGACCATAGTCGCCGGCGAGCTCGACAAGCAGGTCGCCCAGGGGCTCGGCCAGCTGGTGGGCATAGACGGCGTGATCGGCGACGCGCACCTTGGCCACGCCATCGAGCTTGGCGGCGGCCTCGGCGATGGCGGCAACGCCTTCACCGGCCACCAGGACGTGGATATCGCCACCGATCTGCTTCGCGGCGGCGACCACATGGGCGGTGGCGCTGCTCAGCTGGCCGTCATGATGTTCGGCGAGTACCAGGATGCTCATGAAATCACCTTCGCTTCATTCTTCAGTTTTTCGACCAGCTCGTCCACGGAGCCCACCTTGATGCCGGCCTGACGCTCCGCCGGCGGCTCGACCTTGAGCAGCTTGACGCGGCCGGCGATGTCGACGCCGAGATCGGCCGGCGACTTGACGTCCAGCGGCTTCTTCTTGGCCTTCATGATGTCCGGCAGCTTGGCGTAGCGCGGCTCGTTCAGGCGCAGGTCGGTGGTGACGATGGCCGGCAGGGTCAACTCGACGGTCTGCAGGCCGCCATCGATCTCGCGGGTCACCTGGGCCTTGTCGTTCTCGATCACGACTTCCGAGGCGAAGGTGCCCTGGGGCAGGCCGGCGAGCGCCGCCAGCATCTGGCCCACCTGGTTGTTGTCGCTGTCAATGGCCTGCTTGCCGAGGATCACCAGCCCCGGCTGCTCCTCCTCGACCACCTTGGCCAATACCTTGGCGGCGGCCAGGGACTCGACGGGAACGTCGGTCTCCACATGAATGGCCCGGTCGGCCCCCAGGGCCAGGGCGGTGCGCAGCTGCTCCTGAGCCGCCTTGGGCCCCACGGTCACGGCCACCACCTCGGTCGCCACGCCCTTCTCCTTCAAGCGCACCGCCTCTTCCACGGCGATCTCGCAGAAGGGGTTCATGGCCATCTTGACGTTGGTGAGGTCGACGTCGGAGTGATCCGGCTTGACGCGGATCTTGACGTTGTAATCGATGACGCGTTTGACCGCGACGAGTACTTTCATGGTGTCCTCGCTTGGTTCAGGAAAGTCGAACCCGTGTGGTTAGAACCGGAGGGCTGGTTCTTGTAACCCTTCGTTAGATATTCGGTCGAGCGTTTGATAGGCCGCCCGGGTAAAGTGTTGTCAATCTGCCACAGCGGGCGGGGTGACGACAACGGCCGCGCCGCCCGGGAGGGCCCGGATCTCGCCTGGCCACCCTTCCGAGGTCGCCCTTGGTAGGGGTGTCTCGGAATTTCTATTATGCATATCATGGGCAAAGACTAGAAGCAAACGACCGTTTTAAATTACGCTGGACACACCACGACCTATCAAGGCCCGGCGGAATCCCGCACAATATCGGTCAGGCGACACGAGAAACGCCCCGGGGACAGTGACTTTACAAGCAACGCTGACGCCTCCCGACGCTGATGCAACGGCCATGGCCAGGGGCGCTGGGTTACCCGACGCATTCGAGGAGAGAACAAGGTGGAACAGGTAGAACGCGATTCGATGGAATTCGATGTGGTGATCGTCGGCGCCGGCCCCTCGGGCCTGTCGGCGGCCTGCCGGCTGATGCAGCAGGCCAATGACGCCGGTCAGGAACTGACGGTCTGCGTGGTGGAGAAGGGCTCGGAGGTGGGCGCCCATATCCTCTCCGGGGCGGTCTTCGAGCCCCGCGCCCTGGCCGAGCTCTTCCCCGACTGGCAGGAGCGCGGCGCGCCCCTGACCACCCCGGCCACCCGTGACGAGGTCTACCTGCTCAAGGATGCCGAGAAGGCATTGAGGCTGCCCAATGCCCTGGTGCCCAAGTCCATGCATAACACCGGCGGCGACCTGACACGTTACGTGATCAGCGCCGGCAACCTCTGCCGCTGGCTGGCCGAGCAGGCCGAGGGGCTGGGCGTGGAGATCTTCCCCGGCTTCGCCGCCCAGGAGGCGATCGTCGAGGACGGCGTGGTCAAGGGCATCCTGATCGGCGATATGGGCGTCGGCGCCGATGGCCAGCCCAAGGACGGCCATATGCCCGGCATGGAGCTGCGCGCCAAGTACACCCTCTTCGCCGAGGGCGCCCGGGGCCATATCGGCAAGCGCCTGATCCAGCAGTATGACCTGGCGGCCGGTCGCGATCCCCAGCACTACGGCATCGGCTTGAAGGAGCTGTGGGACATTCCCGCCGAACAGCACGAGCCCGGCCTGGTGCTGCACGGCTCCGGCTGGCCCCTGGACAAGTCCACCCATGGCGGTTGGTTCCTCTATCACGCCGAGAACCACCAGGTGGTGGTCGGCCTGATCATGGACCTCTCCTACCAGAATCCCTGGCTCTCGCCCTTCGACGAGTTCCAGCGCATGAAGCACCACCCGGTGCTGGCCAAGCACCTCTCCGGCGGCAAGCGGGTCGCCTATGGTGCCCGGGCCATCACCAAGGGCGGCCTCAACTGCCTGCCAAAGATGACCTTCCCCGGGGGCCTGTTGATCGGTTGCGACGCCGGCACCCTCAACTTCGCCAAGATCAAGGGCCTGCATACCGCCATGAAGTCGGGCCTGGTGGCCGCCGAGGCGGTCTTCGAGGCCATCGCCAAGGGCGACGAGGGCGGCCAGGAGCTCACCGCCTTCACCGAGAAATGGGAAGCCAGCTGGGCCTACGCCGAGCTCAAGGAATCCGCCAGCTTCGGCCCGGCGATCCACAAGTACGGCACCGTCGGCGGCGGCGCCTACAACTTCGTCAACCAGCTGCTCGGTGGCAAGCTGCCCAATGTCCACGACACCACCGAGGATCACGCCCGGCTCAAGCCGGCCAGCGAGTTCGAGAAGATCGACTACCCCAAGCCGGACGGCAAGCTCTCCTTCGACAAGCTCTCCTCGGTGTTCCTGTCGAACACCAACCACGAGGAGGATCAGCCCTGTCACCTGCGGCTCGCCGATCCCGAGCTGCCGATCCGCGACAACCTGCCCGAATACGCGGAGCCCGCCCAGCGCTACTGCCCGGCGGGGGTCTATGAGGTGGTCGAGGGCGACGACGGCAAGCCGCAGTTCCAGATCAACTTCCAGAACTGCGTGCACTGCAAGACCTGCGATATCAAGGACCCGGCCCAGAACATCACCTGGGTGGCGCCGGAAGGCGGCGGCGGGCCCAACTACCCGAATATGTAACCCGGCTTCGCCGGAAGGCGACGCAGGATAGCGCATCGGGAAAGGTTGGCGAGCGGGTTCGCCGGGATGCCGATGCCAAGCGAGCCGGCTAGCGCAAATCGACAGGGATGTCGATTTTGGCCGGCAAGAGGGACCTTGATCCGGCCTTGTGCGCGTCAGCCGGCTCGCGCAGCGTCGGGGTTTCGTCCCGGCGCGAAGCGAGCCCACCCTTCCCGATGCCCGCCGACACCATGTACAACGCCTCCCCGGCCAACACCCGGGGAGGCGTTGCTTTATCAGCGCTCGATGGGATGGTCGGGATCGCGGATCCACTCGCTCCAGGAACCCGCGTAGAGGCGCGGCAGGGGCCGCCCGGCCACGGCATAGGCGAGGATGTTATGGCAGGCGGTGACCCCGGAACCGCAGTAGGCCACCTCGGCCTCGGGCAGCGCCCGGGCCAGCGCCTCGGCGGGCCGGAAGCGCCCCTCGGCGGTCAGGTTGGCGGCGCTGGGGTGACAGCGGGCGCCGGGGATATGCCCCGCCACCGGGTCGATGGGCTCTTCCTCGCCGCGAAAGCGCGCCTCGCCTCGGGCATCCACCAGGCGCGGCGACTCGGTCAGAAGGGCGTCCGCGGTGACCCAGGCGCCATCGTCGAAAGACGGCGTCCAGTCGCTTGGCTCGAGCGGGAGCGCTTCGCTCTCCACCTCGATCTCCAAGACACCGCCGGCGGCCTGCCAGGCGGCCAGGCCACCATCCAGCACCCGCACCGCCGGATGCCCCGCCCAGCGGGCCAGCATCCACCAGGCCCGGGCCGCCGCCAGTTGGCCGCCCCTATCGTCATAGACCACCAGCGTCGCCTCGGGACCAAGGCCCAGCCGTTGCAGGCTGGCGGTGAAGGCGTCGCGGCTCGGCAGGGGGTGGCGACCGCCCTCCCCCGGCGGCGCCGCCAGGTCGCGATCCAGGTCCAGGTGCTGGCTGCCCGGCAGGTGGCCCTGCCGCCACAGGTGGCGCCCCGCCTCGGGGTCGCCCAGGCGGGCGCGACAGTCGAGGATGCGCAGCGGCGCCTGGCGTTCGATCAGGCCACGCAATTCGTCGGCGGTAATCAGCGGATAACTCATGCGGGGGCTCCGGGTAACCATTCGATGGGGGCACGGCGCGCGATCAGGCGCCGCCGGCCGGCCTGGGTAAAGCGTACCTCGATCACCGGGTCATGGGGCTCCCCCTCCACCACCAGCACCTCGCCCTCGCCGAAGACCGCATGGCGCAGGCGCTGACCGGGCCGCGGCGGCGCCTCGCCCCGGTAGTCGGCGGCGGGACTGGCCACGCCGGACGCCGCCGCTTCCAGGGGCAGCTCGATCCCCTGGCGACGCAGGTAGTCCGCCACCAGCGGCGCCGCGGCGACCGGCAACGGCTCGGTGATCGCCTGGGGCGCCGCCAGGGCCTCGGCCAGGCGATTGCACTGGGCCCAGTGGGTCTCGGCCAGG
Organism: Halomonas sp. 328; assembly: GCF_015645095.1. Classification (GTDB taxonomy): domain Bacteria; phylum Pseudomonadota; class Gammaproteobacteria; order Pseudomonadales; family Halomonadaceae; genus Bisbaumannia. Next base: position 19,365 of record NZ_JADOTW010000017.1, on the reverse strand, counting down.
AAGCGGCTGGGCGGATGCGCCCCACCATCGTGGAGCAGCAGCAGCCGCTCCCTGGCCCGGGTGATGGCCACGTAGTAGAGGCGCCGCTCCTCCTCCAGGCGCGCCTCGTCGAGGGGGGTGTCGCGGCTGTAGTGGGGAAAGTCCTCCTCGTTGGCGCCCCATAGGGCGACGAGGGGCCACTCCAGACCCTTGGCGCCATGCACCGTGGTGATCAGCACCCCATCGTCGCGGTTCTCCACCGGGCTGCGCAGCAGGGCGATAAAGGCCTCCGGGTCGCTGCCCAGTTCGGCGGCCTGCTCCACCAGCACGTCCAGCAGGCGCACGTCCTCCTCGCCCTTCTCGCGGCGCGCCGCGGCGCGCTTGAGCACCTTCTCGGCATCCAGGCGCTCCACCACATGGGTCAAGAGGCGATCCGCCGGCCAGCGGCCCCGCTTCGGCAGGTCGCAGAGCAGCTCCCAGCGGCGCTTGAGGTTGCGCCGCTGGATCGGCTTGAGGCCGGCCAGCAGCGGGTCATGGCGTTCCGGGTAGGCCTGGGTCTCGGCCAGGTGACGCACCAGGGCATGGAGGCGCTCGTGGGGTACGAAGGGGGTCGGCTGGGCGAACAGCAGGGCCAGGCGCTCGGGATCACGCAGGTGGCGCCCGTCCCGGGCTACCTCCAGGTAACCGGCCAGGGCCTGCACCAGGGGCAGGCGAAAGACGAAGCGGTCCTCCCGGCTCAGCCGGAAGGGGATGCCGGCGCGCAGCAGCGCCAGTTGCACCGGCACCGAGAGGGCCCAGCTACGCACCAGCACGCAGGCCTCGTCGAGGCCGCGCCCCCCACCCTGCCAGTCGCCCAGGGCCTCCACCAGGCGGGCGCTGCCCTGGGCCAGGTCGAGGCGGGTTTGGGGGTTGTCCGGGGCCGCCAGGCAGAGCTGGTTCGGGCGGCGCCGGTTGGCGGCGATGGCGTGGTTGGCGGCCAGGGCCAGGGCATGGCCGTGGCGGAAGGTGGTAGAGAGCGGGTAGTCCCGGGCGGCACCGAAGGTGGCGGTGAAGTCCTCCAGCATGGTGTCCGGATGGGCGCCCCGCCACTCGTAGATGCACTGATTGGCGTCGCCCACCGCCATCACCGCCGCCCGGTCGCCGGCCAGCATCGCCAGCAGGCGCTGCTGGGCGGCGTTGATGTCCTGGTACTCGTCGATGATCACCTCGTCCAGGTAGCCCTGTACCCGGGCCTGGAGCCGCGGATCCGCCGCCAGCGCCGTCAGCGGCCGATAGAGCAGGTCGGCGTAGGTCATCTGGCCATGATCGGCGAGGAGCTGCTCGGCGTGGCCATAGGCGGCGACGAAGTGGCGCGTCTCGGGGCCCAGGGCGAGCCGCTCGTAGAGCCGCTCCGGGGCCACCAGTTCGGCCTTGACCAGCTCGCAGAAGTGACCGAAGGCCTCCAGGGTCTCCGGCTCCAGGGCGCCCTCCACCTCGGTGCCCTCCCCCAGGGCCTGGAGAGTGGCCTGGCGCAGCAGGCGCTCGCGCTGCCACTCCTGGGTCAGCAGCTGGCGGGGGGCCAGCACGCCCCAGCGGGTCAGGCTCTGGGTCAGTCGATGGCCCAGGGAGTGGAAGGTGCGCACGTCCGGCAGCCGCTGGCCGGCGGGGGCGTGGCGGGCCAGCTTGGCGGTGAAGTCCTCCCGCGCCGAGCGGTTGAACATCAGCACCAGCACTCGCTCCGGCGGCACGCCCCGGGCCAGCAGCTCGAGCACCCGCGCCACCAGGGTGGTGGTCTTGCCGGCCCCGGCCACGGCGGCGACCCGGGCATGCCCGCCCCGGTGGGCGACCACCGCCCGCTGCTCCTCGGTCAGTCGCATGCCACCTCGTTCCCCTCCGCGTCGAGACAGCCCAGGGGGTGCCAGTGACCGCCGCTGGTCAGCCCCAGGGCCAGGATCTCGCCCTGCCGGCGCTGCTCGGCGGCCTCCACCAGGCGATAGAAGAGGGGCCGATTGAGGCGCCCGCTCAGGCCATGGCGCAGGGCCAGCTCCGGCACCCGGGTGCCCTCGGGGGTCCGGCTCAGGCTCAGGGGGGTCTCGCCATCCAGGCGCACCCGCTCCCCCACCTGGGTGGTCAGCCACCAGTCGCCGCTCTCGTCCCGGTCGGCGTCGACGATCAGCAGCGGCCGATCCACCACCCGGATGCGCCACTTCTCCTCGGGGCTCACCAGGTAGTGGTGACCGTCCGCCTCGCGGCGCAGGATGCTGGCCAGCAGCCGCACCAGGGCCGCCCGGCGGATCGGCACCCCCTCATGGATCCAGTGTCCCTCGGCGTCGATGGTCAGGTCCATGTCGCCGCTCAGGGGCGGATCCCAGCGTTCCAGGGGCGGCGTCGAGCCCAGGGGCGCCAGATGGGCCAGCAGGGGTTCCAGGGACATGGGGCGGCTCCTTATATCAGGCCCGCCTGGGCCAGCGACTGGCGTACCTCGGCGGGGGCCTCCGGGGCGGCGGCGCGGAACAGCCGATAGAAGTTGGCGGTGGTCTGCATGGCCACCTCGTCGACGCTGATGCCGCGCTCGGCGGCGATCGCCTCGGCCACTTCCACCACCCACTGGGGCTCGTTGGGCTTGCCACGATGGGGCACCGGGGCCAGGTAGGGGCTGTCGGTCTCGATCAGCAGCCGGTCCAGGGGGATGCGCCGGGCCAGCTCGCGAATGGCGGTGGCGTTGCGGAAGGTGACGATGCCGGAGAGCGACACATAGAAGCCATGGCGCACCGCCTCCCGGGCCATGTCCAGGTCCTCGGTGAAGCAGTGCAGCACGCCGCCCACCGCCGGATCCACCTCGTCGCGGATCAGCGCCAGGGTATCCTCCCGGGCCTCCCGGGTATGGATGATCACCGGCAGCTCCAGCTCCCGGGCCGCCACCAGGTGGCGGCGAAAGCGCTCGAGCTGCAGTTCCCGGGAGGGCACCTTGTCCGGGGTCTTGTCCAGGTAGTGGTAATCGAGGCCGGTCTCGCCGATGGCCACGGCGCCAAAGCGCTCGGCGCACTCGACGATATCGCTCACCTCGGGCTCGCGCTCGACGCCGTGCAGCGGGTGCACGCCGGCGGAGATCACCACGTCGTCGTGGGCGCGGGCGATCTCGGCGATGCCCGGCACCTCGTCGAGGGTCACGGCGATGGCCAGGAACTGACGCACGTCCCGGGCCCGGGCGGCGTCCAGGGCGGCATTCAGGTCGCCGTCGTGGGCGCTCAGGTCGAGGCGGTCGAGATGGCAGTGGGAATCAACAAACATGGGAAAACACCGAAGAGAAAAATCCTATCGCGCCGACGATAAGCGGCGGGCGATAACCAGTAATGAGGCGCTGCTAGCCACTCGTTGACAGGGCTAGAGCGTATAGGTCGGGGCGCCCTTGTCGAGCTGGCCGGCCAGGTGGGTCTCGATGCGGTCGCGCACCGCCTGGTCCTCGGCGCGGAAGTGCACGCCGATGCCCGGCACCCGGCGCCCACTGACCCCCGGGGGCGAGATCCACACCACCTGGCCGGTGACCGGCAGGCGCTCGCTCTCGCCGGGCAGGGTCAGCAGCAGGAAGACCTCCTGCCCCAGCTCGTAGCGCTCCTTGGTGGGCACGAAGATACCGCCCCGCTCCAGGGAGGGCATATAGGCCGACAGCAGGGTCGGCACATCATGAATCGTCAACGACAGGGCCTTCTGTCCACTCATGGCACGCCTCCGGCAGGGCAGGAAATCAGGAACGCAGCAGCGCCGACCAGCGAATCAGCCAGGCCTCCAGGGCCAGTTGGGGATTGGGGTTACCGCCGCTGACCACCAGGCGCCGCTGTTCTCGAGCGTAGTCCAGCAGGCGGAACCAGTCCTGCACCCGGGCGTTCTTGACCGCCTGGCGATAGAGGGCTAGCAGATCCGGGTTGCGCAGGCGCCGCTCATCCCCGGAGAGGCCGAAGCGAATCAGGTCCTCGAGCCAGTCGATACCATACCACAGCAGCTGCTCCAGCGGATGACCGCCCAGCCGGGTCGCCTCCGCCACCGGCTCGGCGCCGCGCACCAGGGCGTCGAAGGCCTCGTGGAGGTCCTGGCGCAGGGTGCGGGCCTCGGGGGCGGCCAGTTGACGCGCCAGCAGGGGCGCACCACCCGCCACCCGCAGCCAGAACTCGGCCTGCTGCGGGTCGCCGAGCTCCCGGCCCAGCCACTCCCGGGCCGGCGCCGCCTCCGGCAACCCCAGGGCGAGCTGCTGACAGCGGGAGCGGATGGTTGGCAGGATCCGCGACGGCACTTCCGCCAGCAGGATAAAGAGGGTACGGCCCCCCGGCTCCTCCAGGCTCTTGAGCAGGGCATTGGCGGCGGCCAGGTTCATGGCCTCCGCCGGGGCCAGCACGATCACCCGGTAGCCGCCCTGCTGGGCGGTCTGGGTCACGAAGGCGTTGACCTCGCGAATCGCATCGATGCGGATCAACCGGCTCTTCTCGGCGGGGCTCACGCGCAACAGGTCGGGGTGGTAGCCGGAGGCCAGCATGGCGCAGCCATGACACTCGCCGCAGGCGACCTCCCCCGGTGACTGACAGAGGCTACGCGCCACCAGGGCCTCGGCGAGGGCCTCGCCGCCTACCCCGGGCACCCCGGCCAGGAGCAGCGCATGGGGCAGGCGCCCGGCATCCTGGCGCTCGACCAGGCCACGCCAGAGCGTCTGCTGCCAGGGCAGGGGCCGGGGCATCAACGCCATGTCGCCACCTCGGCTTCCAGGCGTTCGAGGAGATCGGCCTGGACCCGCTCCAGGGGACGGGCGGCATCGATCACCGCGATGCGTTCCGGTTCCGCCTCGGCCCGGGCCAGGTAGCCCCGACGCACCCGCTCGAAGAAGGCACCGCGCTCCTGCTCGAAGCGATCCCGCTCTTCCCCCTGGGCCGCCAGGCGGCTCGCCAGGCGCGCCTGGGAGGCGGCCAGCGGCATATCCAGCAGGAGGGTCAGGTCGGGGCGCAGCTCGCCCTGCACCAGCCGTTCGAGGACGGCGATCTGGGCGATATCGCCGCCGCGGCCGGCCCCCTGGTAGGCATAGGTGGCGTCGGTGAAACGGTCGCAGAGCACCCAGGCGCCGCGTTCCAGGGCCGGGCGGATCTTGCGCGCCAGGTGCTGGGCCCGGGCGGCGAAGACCAGCAGCAGCTCGGCCTCATCACACAGGGGATCGTCGCCATCCGCGGCCAGCAGCAGCTCGCGGATGCGCTCGGCGCCGGGGGTGCCACCAGGCTCCCGGGTGGCCACCACCTCGATGCCCCGGGCCTCCAGCCAGGTGCGGATCAGGGCGCCATTGGTGGTCTTGCCGACCCCCTCGCCGCCCTCCAGGGTGATAAAGCGTCCGCGCCTCGACATACGGGCTCCTTGGCTGAGTGTCTACGATGTTACCGGTTGCGGATATAACGGTTCACCGCGTTGTTGTGCTCGCGCAGGGTGCGTGAGAAATGATGGGTGCCGTCACCCCGGGAGACGAAATAAAGGGTCTCGCCGGGCAGCGGATCCACCGCCGCCTCCAGGGACGCTCGTCCCGGCATGGCGATGGGGGTGGGTGGCATGCCATCGATCACATAGGTGTTGTAGGGGGTCGCCTCGCGCAGGTCGGCGCGGGTGATGCGCCCGTCATAACGCTCGCCCATGCCATAGATCACGGTGGGGTCGGTCTGCAGGCGCATGCCCCGCTCCATGCGTCGCTTGAAGACCCCGGCGATCTCGCGACGCTCCTCCGGCGCCCCGGTCTCCCGCTCGATCAGGGAAGCCATGATCAGCGCCTCGTAGGGGGAGTCGATGGTCAGGCCATCGACCCGCTCGGCCCAGACCTCCTCGAGGATGGTTTCCATGCGGCGATGGGCCTGGCGCAGGATCTCCAGGTCGCTGAGCCCCTTGTGGTAGCGGTAGGTATCGGGGAAGAACCAACCCTCGGGGTGTTCCCCCTCGCGCCCCATCAGGGCCATGATCTCGTCGTCGCCAAGCTCGGCGGTCTCCTGGGCGAGCTTGGGCGCCTCGGCCAGGGCCTGACGCAGCTGGCGGAAGGTCCAGCCCTCGGGAATGGTCAAGGGGTAGGTGACCACCCGATCGCTACCCAGCAGGTCGATCAGCTCGCGGCCGCTCATGCCCGGCTCGAGCAGGTACTCGCCGACCCGCAGCCGGGGCACGCTCTCCGGCTCCAGCCGGGTGAGCAGCCGAAAGGCCCATTCGTCGGCGATGATCTCGCGGGCGGCGAGCTCGCTGACCACCCGCTGGTAGCCGGCGCCCCGGGGCACCTCATAGAGGGTCGGCTCCTCGACTGCGATGGGCGCCGCGAGCCGACTCTGCCAATACTGATGGCCTCCTGCCAGCAGGGCCGCACCCAGCACCAGCAGGATCACCAGAAATTTCACCACACGCATGCAAGACACCTCGAACAGATGGGCAGAGATCAGGGAACGGGATAGCCCAGCAGCGGGTGAGCCAGGGCCGGCAATTCCCGCAACGCCGCCCCCGGGGACCAGCGTTTGAGGCAGCGGCCATCGGCGGCATCGAGCCGGGTCAGCGGCCAGACCCCCTGGACGGAGTTGAGCAGCCACACCGCCTCGGCCTGCTCCAGCACCTCGGGCCCGACGCTCACCCGGGCGATGGGATGGCGCTCATGGAGCTCGGCGAGCAGGGTCCCGGCCACGCCGCAGCGGCTCAGGTCCGGGGTCTCGAGCCGACTGCCCCGCCGCCACACCAGGTTCATGCAGGTCGCCTCCACCAGCCGGCCGTCACTGTCGCAGAGGAGCCCCTCGGCGATGGCCGGGTCCGACCACTCGCCCCGGGCCAGGACATTCTCCAGCCGGTTGAGGTGCTTGAGCCCCGCCAGGGCTGGTTGAATGCCCAGGCGCAACGCGCAGTGGCGCACTCGCACCCCGGCCCAGTGCTCGGGACGGGGGGCGAAGTCAGAGAGCTGCCAGCGCAGCCGCGGGCTGGGCGTCTCGGGCGCCAGGTAGCCGCGCCCACCCCCGCCCCGGGTGACGATCAGCTTGAGCACCTTGAGGCCGGGACCGGCCTGGGCGGGCAGGGCCGCCAGGCCTTCGGGCATGGGGAAGCCGAGCCGCGCACAGCCCCGCGCCAGGCGCGCCAGGTGGGCCTCCCAGAGCAGCGGCCGGCCGTCGCGCACCAGCACCGTCTCGAAGAGACCGTCGCCATAGGCGAGCCCCCGGTCATCCAGGGGCAGCGGAGCCCGGGCATCTTCCCACATGACGTCCCCTAGACGCGGGTGAAGACCAGGGAGCCATTGGTGCCGCCGAAGCCGAAGGAGTTGGACAGGGCCACCTCGATGCGCTTCTCCTGGGCACTATGGGGCACATAGTTGAGCACGCAGCCCTCCTGGGGGTTATCCAGGTTGATGGTCGGCGGCGCCACCTGGTCACGGATCGCCAGGATACTGAACACCGCCTCCACTGCCCCGGCGGCTCCCAGCAGGTGACCAATCATCGACTTGGTGGAGCTCACCGCCACCGATTTGGCGGCGTCCCCCATCACCTGCTCCACGGCACGACTCTCGGCCAGGTCTCCGGCCGGGGTGGAGGTGCCGTGGGCATTGATGTAGTCGATGCGCGAGGCATCGATACCGGCATCCAGGATGGCGTTGCGCATGGACGCCGCCGCGCCGCGACCGTCCTCCGGCGGCGCCGTCATGTGGTAGGCGTCGTCGCTCATGCCGAAGCCGGCCACCTCGGCATAGATGGTGGCGCCACGCGCCTTGGCGTGCTCGTAGTCTTCCAGCACCAGCACCCCGGCGCCGTCGGAGAGCACGAAGCCATCCCGGTCACGATCCCAGGGGCGGCTGGCGGCCTGGGGATCGTCGTTGCGGGTCGAGAGCGCCCGGGCCGCGGAGAAGCCGCCCAGCCCCAGGGGGGTGGTGGCCATCTCGGCGCCGCCGCAGATCATCACGTCGGCATCGCCGTAGGCGATGGTGCGCGCCCCATAGCCGATGTTATGGGTCCCGGTGGTGCAGGCGGTGGTGATGGCGATATTGGGGCCCTGGAAGCCATGCTGGATGGCCAGGTTGCCGGAAATCATGTTGATGATGGAGCCCGGCACGAAGAAGGGCGAGATGCGCCGCGCACCGCCCTTGTTGAGGGCATTATGGTTGTGCTCGATCATCGGCAGGCCGCCGATGCCGGAGCCGATGGCCACACCGATGCGGTGGGCATTGGCCTCGCTGCACTCGATGCCGGCATCCTCGATGGCCTGGGCCCCAGCGGCGATGCCGTACTGGATAAACAGGTCCATCTTGCGGGCATCCTTGGGGTTCATGTAAGGACTCACGTCGAAGTCCTTGACCGATCCCCCGAAGCGGGTATTGAAACCGCTCACATCGAAGTGCTCGATGGGGGCGATCCCGCTCTTGCCGGCGACGATATTGTCCCAGCTCTCCTTGACGCTGTTACCTACGGGTGTCACCAGACCGAGCCCGGTCACCACGACCCTTCTACGAGGCATCTGCTTTCCTCCAGACGTGTTGGGTGGCACGGCCAAGACGCTACTACCGGCAGCGTGCCGCATCTGCGCGCATTATACCCGACCATCGTCCCGCATGGGATGGGGAGTCGTACCGAGGCGCGGGCAGAGCACAAAAACGCGCGGGAGCCGCCCTGAGATTCAGGACGGCTCCCGCGACGAAGCCTGACGGGGCTCCGTTACGCCGCGACGAAGGCGGCACGCCCAGGCTTACTGGTGGGCGTTGACGTAGTCGATCGCTTCCTGAACGGTAGTGATCTTCTCGGCTTCTTCGTCGGGGATTTCGGTGTCGAATTCCTCTTCGAGCGCCATCACCAGTTCCACGGTGTCCAGGGAGTCGGCACCCAGGTCTTCGGTGAAAGAAGAAGTGTTCTGGATATCTTCTTCCTTGACGTTCAGGCGCTCGGCCACAACCTTCTTCACGCGCTCTTCGATAGTGCTCATTCTCAAGTCACTCCAATCGTTCAAATAAGCCGCACGGAACCCCGTACGAAATCCGCAAGCGAAGCTGCGGGGTAGTTTATAGACCGCACCTGAGGGACGCAACAGATGCGTCCCCCGGATGGATCAGCGCATATTCATCCCGCCGTTGACCTGCAGGGTCTCGCCGGTGATATAGCCCGCCGCCTCGCTGGTCAGAAAGCCCACGGCGGCGGCGATCTCCTCGGGCTGGCCGAGCCGGCCGAGGGGAATCTGGGTGAGCAGGGCCTCATGCTGTGCTTCGGGCAGGGCCTCGGTCATGTCGGTGGCGATAAAGCCCGGGGCCACCGAGTTGACGGTGATGGCGCGGCTCGCCACCTCCCGAGCCAGGGCGCGGGCGAAGCCCTCCATGCCGGCCTTGGCGGCGGCATAGTTGGCCTGCCCCAGGTTACCCATGGTGGCCACCACCGAACTGATGTTGACGATGCGACCGAAGCGCGCCTTGGTCATGCCGCGCAGGCACGCCTTGCTGACCCGGTAGACCGACTTGAGGTTGGCGTCCATCACCGCATCCCACTCGTCTTCCTTCATGCGCATCAGCAGGTTGTCGCGGGTGATGCCGGCGTTGTTGACCAGGATGGTGGGCGCCCCATAGGTCTCGTTGATCGCCTTGATCACCCCATCGACGCTGGCCGGATCGGTCACGTCCAGGCACAGGCCCGTGCCCTCGATGCCCTGAGCCTTCAGGTCGGCGGCGATCTTCTCGGCGCCCGCCTCGCTGGTGGCAGTACCGATCACGATGCGCCCCTGGCGGCCCAGCTCATGGGCGATGGCACGACCGATGCCGCGACTGGCGCCGGTCACCAGGGCAATTCTGCGTTCGCTCGTCATAATCAATCCTGAAAAAGTTTGAGTCCGTAGTGGTCGAGGGATCAGCCGGCCAGCTCGCGAGCCAGCTCGAGGGCCGTATCCAGGCTGTCCGGGTCATTGATGGCGACCCCCTTGCTGCCCCGCACGATGCGCTTGCCGAGACCGGTCAGCACCTTGCCGGGGCCACACTCCACGAACAGCTCGGCGCCCTCGCCGGCCATCGCCTCGATGCACTCGGTCCAGCGCACCGGGCGATAAAGCTGCTCCACCAGGCGAGTGCGCAGGCTGTCCAGGTCATCGTGGGCCCGAGCGTCCACGTTCTGCACCACCGTATAGCGCGGCGCGCGCAGCTCGATGGCCTCCATGGCCGCGGCCAGGCGCTCGGCGGCGGGACGCATCAGCTCGCAGTGGGAAGGTACCGACACCGGCAGTGGCAGGGCGCGCTTGGCACCGGCCTCCTGACACAGGGCGATGGCCCGCTCCACCGCGGCCTTGGCCCCGGCGATCACCACCTGACCGGGCGCATTATAGTTGACCGCGGCCACCACGCCAGCGCCGGAGGCTTCCCGGCAGGCCGCCTCAACGGCGGCATTCTCCAGGCCCAGCACCGCGGCCATGGCCCCCTCGCCGGCGGGCACCGCTTCCTGCATCGCCTCGCCGCGCAGACGCACCAGCTTGATGCCCTCGGCGAAGGTCATCACCCCGGCACAGACCATGGCGCTGTATTCGCCCAGGCTATGACCGGCCATGGCACCGGGGCGCGGGCCTTCCAGCTCCTGCCAGACCCGCCAGGTGGCGACGCTGGAGGCCAGCAGGGCCGGCTGGGTGCAGGCGGTGGCATTGAGGGCCTCGGCGGGCCCCTCCTGCACCACATGCCAGAGGTCGTAGCCGAGGGCCTCCGAGGCCTCCTCGAAGGTGGTACGTACCACGCTGTAGCGCTCGGCCAGTTCCCGCAGCATGCCGACCTGCTGGGAACCCTGCCCGGGGAAGACGAGGGCCAAGGATTGGGTCATGACTATCACCTTTACGTATTTTATTCGTCGATTCAGCAGGTTCCGATCCCGCTATCGTCTCGACCGCCCGCGGCCGAGACGATAGCCGACCGCCCACCCGGATCGGTCAAGCCCGATGGCCTCCCAGGGCCCGCTCCAGATGCCCCGGCAACTCACGGCGCCCCTCTTCGACGGCCCGCGCCACCGCATAGGCGAAGCCCTCGGCACTGGCACTACCGTGACTCTTGACCACGATCCCCTTCAGGCCCAGCAGGCTGGCCCCATTGTAGCGCACCGGATCGAGCTCATTCTTGAGCTGGCGCAGGGCCGGGCGCGCCAGGGCCGCCACCAGGCGCCCGCTCCAGCGCGCCTCGAAGGCCCGCTGCACCCGCTCCACCAGGAGCCTGGCCAGCCCCTCGCTGGCCTTGAGCACCGCGTTGCCCACGAAGCCGTCGCAGACCACCACGTCGACCTCGCCGGCGAAGATATCACCGCCCTCGACGAAGCCGCGGTAATCCAGCCCCGCCAGCTCGCGCAGCCGGGCGTCCGCCTCGCGCACGCTGGCCGGCCCCTTGGTGCCCTCCACGCCCACGTTGAGCAGGGCCACCCGAGGAGCGGCCAGCCCATCGATACAGCGCGCCATGGCCTCGCCGAGGCGGGCGAAGTCTACCAAGCGCGCCGCCGGCGCATCCACGTTGGCGCCCAGGTCGAGCAGGTAGCAGTGGCCACCACGCCGCGTCGGGATGGCGGTGCTGATGGCAGGGCGCGGAATCCCGGCCACCATGCCCAGCTCACGCCGCGCCAGGGCCATCAGGGCCCCGGTATTGCCGGCGCTGACTCCGGCGTCGGCCCGCCCCTGGGCCACCCACTCCAACATCATGGCCAGGCTGGTGTCGCGGGGCGCACGCAGGGCCACCGAAGGCCGCATGGCCTGGTCGATCACATGGGGGGAGTGACAAAGGGAGAGGCGCGCCTGGTATTGGGCCAGTCGCCTGGGCAGGGCATCGAGCTCCGCAGCGAGTTGCTGCTCGGGCCCGAACAGGGAAACTTCGAGGGCGGGGTTGGCCGCCAGGGCCAGGGCCGCCCCCTGCACGGTGGCACGGGGACCCAGGTCCCCGCCCATCGCATCGATGGCGAGTCTCACGCCCGGGCGTCGAGCGTCGCCAAGGATGACGCCGACTTAAGCGTCGACGACCTTGCGGCCACGGTAGAAGCCGTCCGGGGAGACGTGGTGGCGCAGGTGAGTGGTACCGGTTTCCTTGTCCTGGGACAGGGCCGGGGCGCTCAGGGCGTCGTGGCTACGACGCATGCCGCGCTTGGAACGGGTCTTGCGGTTCTGTTGGACAGCCATGGGTGTATCACTCCAGAGTGCTTCGTCAATGAAATCAGTGTTTGCCTTTCAGGGTGCGCAACACCTCGAAAGGACTGGCAGCAGGCTTTTCCGAGGCCTCGGAGTCCGCCCCGCTGGTCAGCTGGTCGCGAGAGACGCGACACTGCGTCTCGTCGTGGTAAACCACCTGGGGCAGGCTCAGGAGGAGTTCATCCTCGACCACCGTCAGGAGGTTCAGCTGTTCGTTCTCCACCAGGACCGGCTCGAGGTAGCCGGGCAGGTTCGCCGCCTGGGCGTCGCTGCTGACCACCCCCAGCTGGAAATGGCTCTCGACCCGGGTCGCCATCGGCGTCAGGCAACGCCGACACGGCAGGCTGACCTCGGCCTCGAGCCAGCCTTCGATGGTACGCCGCCCCTGAGGGTCGATGGCGAAGTCGAGGCGCACCTGGCAGTGCCCCGTCTGGGGCCCCGCCTCGTCCACCAGGCGTAGCAAGGCATCCAGCGCCAGCTGGCCCTGGAGGCTTTCGCCATTGGCGGCCAGCCGGTGCGGCTCGACCTGTCGGGGGAGTTGAGTCTTGGACATAGGCGCGCAATGATAGGCACTCCCCCCGCCCCTGTCAAAGCGCGTATTGCCGCCTATCGGACCTTTGCGGCCAATTCGCCATGGGGCGGTCATGCCCCGCCATGATGGAGCCCCTATGACGCGCCTGGTTCTGGCCTCGCAATCCCGCTGGCGTCGCCAGCTGCTCGACCGCCTGCAACTGCCCTATGCCTGGGCCACCCCCGATATCGACGAGACACCGCGTCCCGGCGAGTCCCCCCAGGCCCTGGTGCATCGCCTGTCGCTGGCCAAGGCCAGCCGCCTGGCCGATGACTACCCGAGCCACCTGATCATCGGCTCCGACCAGGTGGCCCTGTTCGATGGCGAGATCCTCGGCAAGCCCGCCGACGAGGCCGCCGCCCGGGCTCAGCTGGCACGCTTCTCCGGGCATCGCGTGCGTTTCCTGACCGGCCTGGCCCTGCTCGACACCGCCGCCGGCCGCCACTGGGTCTGCCACGAACCCTTCGACGTGCACTTCCGACGCCTCAGCGAGACGGAGATCGCCACCTATGTCGAGCGCGAGCGCCCGCTGGAGTGCGCCGGCAGCTTCCGCATGGAGGGCCTGGGCATCACCCTCTTCGAGCGCCTGGAGGGCGACGACCCCAACAGCCTGATCGGCCTGCCGCTGATCCGCCTCTGCGCCCTGCTACGGGAAGCAGGCCTCGATCCGCTCGGCTAAAGCCTAAAAGCTGGAAGCTGGATAGCCGCCTAATGTGAATCGCCCCCATGGCAAGGCCATGGGGGCGATGTTTCTTCCAGCGTCAAGCTTAAGGCTTCAAGCTCCGGACGCAGTCCGGGCGGTTAGTGGAGTTGGTAGCGCAACGGCGACTGGGTGGTGGGCAGGCCGACCCACTCGGCGGCGACACGGCCGAAGTGCCGGGTCAGGCGCTCGAAGGGGTCCAGCCGCGGAGTGTAGTCCTGCATCCGCTCTATACCCATCTCCCGAGCCAGGCCATCGAGGCTCTGCAAGCCATCCACCAGCCCCAGCTCGACGCCCTGCTCGCCGCTCCACACCAGGCCGGAGAAGAGTCGCGGATCGTCACCCAGGCGCTCGCCGCGCCCCTCCCGCACCGCCTCGATAAATTGCCAGTGAGTGGTCTCCAGCACCTCCTGCCAGAAGCGTGCCTGCTCCGGGGCGATGGCCGAGAACGGGTCGAGGAAGGCCTTGTTGTCCCCCGCGGCGAAGACCCGCCGCTCCACCCCCAGGCGATCGATGGCCTCCTCCAGCCCGAAACTGGCGAAGATCACCCCGATGGAGCCCACCAGGCTGGCCGGGGCGGCATAGATCTCGTCAGCGGCGGCGGCAATATAATAGGCCCCGCTGGCACCAATATCCTCGATCACGGCGAAGACCGGCTTGTCGCCCTGAGCACGCAGGCGACGGATCTCCTCGTAGATGCGCTGGGACTGCACCGGACTCCCCCCGGGACTGTCGATGCGCAGCACCACCGCCGCCGCGGACTCCGCCCGCCAGGCCCGGTTAAGCCCCTCGATGATCCGCTCGGCACTGGCCGGCGAGTCGCTGTCGATCACCCCCTTGACCTCCACCACCCCCAGATGGCGCTCGGTGACCGCCGACGGCTGGCCGGCGATAAAGAGCCCATAGAGGGTGGTACCCAGGGAGGCGAGGATCAGCGCCGCGAAGAAGAAGCGGAAGAACAGCGTCCAGCGTCGCGAGCGACGCTGCTCCGCCAGCACGCCGCCCACCCAGCGGTCGAGCATCTCCACCTGGGCCAGGCGCTGGCGCTCGCGCAGGGTTTCGGCATCCTCGCCGGAGGGCGCGGCACCGTCGCCGCTCGCCCCTCGCGGCGGCGGCGCCTCGCCGGGCTTGATCTCCGGCCCCTGGGTCCAGCGGTCATCGGGCTTGTCATCGCTCATGGCATCCTGCTCCTCAATCAACGACTCACTGGTGCAACCAGTCGATCAGCGCCTCGAAGCGCTCGGCCACGAAGGTGGGTCGGCTCGCCGCCAGCCGCTCCGGGGCATGCACCCCGTAGGTGACCGCCACGCGATCCATCCCCAGGGCCCGGGCCATCTCCAGGTCATACTCGGTATCCCCCACCATCAGCGCCTCCTCCACCGGCACCATCAGTTCCGCCAGCAGTTCCTCGAGCATCAAGGGGTGAGGCTTGGAGCGGGTCTCGTCGGCGGTGCGGCTGGCATGGAACCAGGCGCCGCTGCCGTTGGCGGCGAACACCCGATTCAGGCCACGCCGACTCTTGCCGGTGGCTACCGCCAGGCGCTGTTCGGCGCGGCCGCGCAGCCGCGCGATGCCGTCCTCGACCCCGGGAAAGAAGGCCATGGGAGCCTGGTCGGCGGCGACGAAATGGTGGGTATAGCGCTCGCGCAGGCGTTCGGCCTGGTCGGCGGCGATGCCCGGACACATCCTGGCGATCGCCTCCGGCAGCCCCAGGCCGATGATATCGCGAACGCTCTCGGCGGAAAGCTCGCCCCAGCCGGCATCCCGGGCCGCCGCCTGCATGCAGCCGACGATCCGCGACTCCGAGTCCATCAGGGTGCCATCCCAGTCGAAAATAATCAGTCGATAACGCATGGAATCCTCGATTCAGGAGAGGCGGCGGGCGCGGCTCAGCACCGTCTCCAGCTCGTCCCCCAGGGGCGCCTTGATCTGCACCGGGCGCCCGCTGGTGGGCTCGGGGAAGGTCAGGGCCGCGGCGTGCAGGAAGAGTCGTCCCAGCCCCAGGCGCCGCGCCAGCACCGCCCCCTCCCGGGAGCCGTACTTGTCGTCACCCAGCAGCGGATGGCCAGCATGGGCGGCGTGCACGCGAATCTGGTGGGTGCGCCCGGTGACCGGCTCGGCCTCCACCAGGGTCGCGCCGGCGAAGGCCTCGCGCACCGCGAAGCGAGTCCGCGACACCTTGCCTTCCGGGTCGACCCGCACCCGCCGCTCGCCGTTGCCCGCCTCATAGCGGTCGAGCCGTGCACTGACGAAATCGCGCCGCGCCGGCCAGCGCCCGGCCACCAGGGCCAGGTACTGCTTGTCCATCTGGCGCTGCTTGAGGGCGTTGTTGAGGGAGAGCAGCGCCGGGCGCGACTTGGCCAGCAGCAGGCAGCCGGAGGTGTCGCGATCCAGGCGATGCACCAGCTCCAGGAAGTCGAGATCCTCGCGCACCTGGCGCAGCGCCTCGATCAGGCCGATCTTGACCCCGCTGCCGCCATGCACGGCGAGCCCCGACGGCTTGTTGATCACCAGCCAGTCGCGCCCCTCGAGCAGCACGTTACCGGCCAGCAGGTTGCGCAGGCTCTCGCTGACCTCGCGCACCGCCTCCTCCGGGGCCAGACGCAGCGGCGGAATGCGTACCACGTCACCCAGGGCCAGGCGATAGTCCGCCTTGACCCGCTTCTTGTTGACCCTCACCTCACCCTTGCGCACGATGCGATAGACCAGGGTCTTGGGGGCCCCCTTGAGGCGGGTACGCAGGAAATTATCGATGCGCTGACCCACCTGGCCCTCGGCGACTTCCACCCACTGCACCTCGCGCCCTTCGGCCATGCACTCTACTCCTGTCGAACCCGTGGAAAACCCCTAGTCTACCGCACTCCCGGGCCGCTGAGGTCAATTGCTGCACCCCCCTATTGCTGTTATATTCCGAAGTCGCTCAGATGGGCGACAAGCGCCCGGCGATTGCGCCTGCCTCATCGACACGCAGGCCCGAGCGACGGATCGAGTGACCGCGATGCCGCCACGGCGACATCTCGGCACCGAATAGCGAAAGAACAGAATTGCAACGCCACGCCCGCCCCGGCCGTTCACTTCCTGGCATGGAATGGCGACCGGGCACGGGAGTTAACAACAGCGTGCCGAAGGCCGGCGTTGGCGAATCGATGAATGCCAGGTGTTGGTGGTGACCGCGGAACCGGATGAGACGACCTCACCGAGACATGTTCCGCCTCCACCCCGTACTCAACATGGTCATGCCGTACCGGCGGCGCTACAAGGCTCCGGTAAGGCCGGGCGCACACGCATCCGCGACATGCGCTGAGCACAAGCACGCTGCACCCAGCGGTTCGTCGACGCCGTTGCTCGAGGGCTGCCTACCGGCACGCCCCAACAAGCGAGACGACATGAAACGGATGCTCATCAACGCGACCCAGCCCGAAGAGCTGCGCGTCGCCCTGGTCGATGGACAACGCCTCTACGATCTGGACATCGAATCCGGTGCCCGGGAACAGAAGAAAGCCAATATCTACCGCGGCAAGATCACCCGCGTCGAACCCTCCCTGGAAGCCGCCTTCGTCGATTTCGGCGCCGAGCGTCACGGCTTCCTGCCCCTCAAGGAAATCTCCCGGGACTACTTCGTCAAGGAAGCGTCCGGCCGCCCCAGCATCAAGGAGGTGCTGAAGGAGGGCCAGGAAGTGATCGTCCAGGTCGACAAGGAGGAGCGTGGCAACAAGGGCGCCGCCCTGACCACCTTTATCTCCCTGGCCGGCCGTTTCCTGGTGCTGATGCCCAACAACCCCCGGGCCGGCGGTATCTCCCGTCGCATCGAGGGCGAGGAGCGCAGCCAGCTCAAGGAAGCCATGGGCCAGCTGACGCTGCCGGACAAGATGGGCGTGATCGTGCGCACCGCCGGGATCGGCCGCTCCGCCGAGGAGCTGCAGTGGGACCTGGACTACCTGGTGCAGGTATGGGAATCGATCACCGAGGAGGCCGGCAAACGCCCCGCCCCCTTCCTGATCTACCGGGAATCCAACGTCATCATCCGCGCCATGCGCGACTACCTGCGCCAGGACATCGGCGAGGTACTGATCGACAGCGAGACGATCCACCAGGAGGCGCTGGGCTTCATCCGCCAGGTGATGCCCTCCTACCAGCAGAAGATCAAGCTCTACGCCGACGAAGTGCCGCTCTTCTCGCGCTTCCAGATCGAGTCGCAGATCGAGACCGCCTATGAGCGGGAAGTGAAGCTGCCCTCCGGCGGCTCCATCGTCATCGACCACACCGAGGCGCTGGTCTCCATCGACATCAACTCCGCCCGGGCCACCCGCGGCAGCGATATCGAGGAGACCGCCCTGCAGACCAACCTGGAGGCGGCCGACGAGATCGCTCGCCAGCTGCGCCTGCGGGATATCGGCGGCCTGGTGGTGATCGACTTCATCGACATGAGTCCGGCGCGCAACCAGCGCGAGGTCGAGAATCGCATGCGCGACGCCCTCAAGCTGGATCGCGCCCGGGTGCAGATCGGCCGCATCTCCCGCTTCGGCCTGATGGAGATGTCGCGCCAGCGCCTGCGCCCCTCCCTGGGCGAGACCAGCGGCGTGGTCTGCCCGCGCTGTAACGGCCAGGGCACCATCCGCGACGTGCGCTCCCTGTCGCTCTCCATCATGCGTCTGATCGAAGAAGAGGCGATGAAGGAGCGCAGCGCCCAGATCCGCGCCATCCTGCCGGTGCCGGTGGCCACCTACCTGCTCAACGAGAAGCGCAAGGTGCTGGCGGATATCGAGCGCCGTCAGGACGTCCAGGTGGTGCTGCTGCCCAACCCGGAGATGGACACCCCCCACTACGATGTCCAGCGCCTGCGCGACGACCACCTGAGCGAGCAGGACGACAGCGGCAAGTCGAGCTTCGAGCTCTCCACCGACACCGAGGTGGGCAAGGAGCCGGATCCCTCCTTCGAGAAGCCGGCACCCCGCGTCGAGGCCGCGGTCAAGAGCGTGACCCATAACGCCCCGGCCCCAGCCTCCCTGCGCGAAGAGCCGAGCACCCCGGAGCCGGCCAAGCCCCAGGCTCAGCCGGCGCCCCAGGCCCCGCCCAAACCTCAGGCGGCCCCCGCCGAGAGCGGCGGCCTGATTTCCCGCCTGGTCAAGGGGCTGGGCAAGCTGCTGGGTGGCGAAGCCGAGAGTCGCGACGCCGGCCAGACCAAGCCACCGGCCAAGCGCGACGACTCCCAGGCCCGCCAGGACAATCGCGGCGACCGCCAGCCCCGCGGCGGCAACCGTCGGGGTCGCCAGGGCCAGGAGAGCCGTCAGCCCCAGGACGGTCGTGGCCGCCAGGCTCAGGACGGGCGTCAGGAGCGCCGCCAGGACGATAACCGCCGCCAGGCTCAGGACGGCGACAACCGCCGCGACGAGGGTCGCCGGGATAACCGCCGCGGCGGGCGCGGTGAGGCGGAATCGCGCCAGGACAACCGAGGGGGCCGCGGTCGTGGCCGCCAGGAGGACAACCGTCAGGACAACCGTCAGGACAACCGTCAGGACAACCGTCAGGACAACCGTCGCCAGGGCGGGGACGCCCGCCCCGGTCGCGACGGCGGCAAGCCGGACGCCAAGGCCGACGCCCCCAAGGCCGCTCGGCCCCAGGAGACGGCCCAGGACAAGCCTCAGGAGAAGGTCGAGAGTAGCGGCGAGCCCAAGCGTATCCGCAACAACCCACGCCAGCGCTCCCGCCAGCACGCCATCAACCCCCAGGCCGAGGCCGAGCAGCAGAAACTGCTGGCCCAGGCGCAACAGGAAGGCGAGCAGGCCGAACCCAAGCCCGAGGCGCCGAAGCAAGACGTCAAGCCGGAGGCCAAGGCCCAAGATGTGAAGGCCGAGGCGCCCAAGCAGCCCGAGGCGAAGCAAGAGCCTAAGCCGGAGGCCAAGGCCCAAGATGTGAAGGCCGAAGCGCCCAAGCAGCCCGAGGCGAAGCAAGAAGCCAAGCCGGAGGCCAAGGCCCAAGACGTGAAGGC
>NZ_JADOTW010000016.1 GCF_015645095.1 Halomonas sp. 328 | reverse complement strand
CGAATTTGCCCAGGGCGCGGCGGAAATCTCTCGTATCAAGGCTCATCGGCCATCCTCCAGTGCTGTTGTCGGGCCGGCGTCAGCGTCCCAGCTTCTCGCCGGTGGTGCCGGCGATGCCGTAGTCGCCCTTGGGGATCTCGCTGATGATCACCCGCACGTTCTCCTCGGGGGCATCGACGGAGGTCATGACGGCATCCGTCACCCGGCGAATCAGGGTTTCCTTCTGGGTCTGGGTACGACCCGACATCATGTAGACGTGAACGGTGGGCATGGCGGTTCCTCCTAGAGATCGATGACCAGGCGCTCGCTCTTGGCCCGCGAGCAGCACACCGCCATCTGGTCGTTGTCGGCCTTCTCCTCGTCGTTGAGGAAGTGGTCGCGGTGGTCGGGAATGCCCTCCAGCACATCGCAGATGCAGGTGCCGCAGACGCCCTCCTCGCAGGAGACGTCCACCTTGACCCCGGCGGCCTTGAGGGCCTGGGCGATGGACATGCCCTCCTCCACCCGCACGGTGACGCCGCTGGCCGCGGCCTCCACCTCGAAGGCGCCGCCGCTGGTGTCGACCTCGGCGTTGAAGTACTCGAAGTGCACCCGCCCGCTCGGCCAGCCCGCCTCGCCGGCGGCGCCGATCACCCAGTCCATGAAGCCCGAGGGGCCACAGACGTAGAGGTGGGCGTCGTCGCCCTGGGCGGCAAGCAGGGACTCGATATCCAGGCGCTGCGTCGGCCCCTGGTCGTCGCAGTGCAGCACCAGGGCCTCGCCGAAGGTGGCCTCGAGCTCGTCCAGGAAGGCGGCCTTGTCCCGGGAGCGGCAGCAGTAGTGCAGCTCGAAGGAGCGGCCGGCGGCCTGGAGCGCATGGGCCATGGCGATCATCGGGGTGATGCCGATGCCGCCGCCCACCAGCAGGCTGTGCCCCGCCGAGGCATCCAGGGGGAAGTGGTTGCGCGGCGCGCTGGCCGTGACCTCGACGCCCTCATGGAGGCGCTCGTGCACCGCCCGGGAGCCGCCCCGGGAATCGGGGTCATTGAGCACCCCCAGGCGATAGCGATCGCCCTGGGCGGGGGCATTGCTCAGGGAGTACTGGCGCACCAGCCCCTCGCCCAGGTGCAGGTCGATATGGGCCCCCGCCTCGAAGGGCGGCAGGGCGGAGCCGTCGGCGGCGACCAGCTCGAGCACCGCGATCTCGTCGGTGTGGTCGCGACGCCGGGCGACGCTCAGGGTCAGGGTCTCTTGTGTCATGGTTCGCTCCTCGCCGCCGGGTGGCTAGCGCATGTAGATGCCGCCGTTGATGTCCCAGGTCGCCCCGGTGACGAAGTCGGCCTCATCGCCCAGCAGCCGCGCCACGGTCTTGGCCACGAAGGCCGGGTTGCCCAGGCGCTTGACCGGGATCACCCGCTCGACGATACCCGCCAGCTTGTCGGCGGGCACCGCGGCACGCACCGAAGGCAGGTCCAGGGGACCCGGCGCTACCGCATTGACGGTGACATTGGCCGCCGCCAGCTGGCCGGCGAAGACCTTGGTCAGGGTCAGGATGGCGCCCTTGCTGGCGGCGTAATGGGCACCGGAGGCGGTGCCGCCGTTCTGCCCCGCCAGGGAGGCGATATTGACGATGCGCCCATGGCCGCGGCCGGCGAAGTAGTCGCCGAACACCTGGCAGCCGAAGAAGGTACCGCGCTGGTTGATGGCCACCACGGCGTCGAACTCCTCCGGGGTGATCTCCATCACCGGCGTGGTGGGCGTCATGGCGGCGTTGTTGACCAGGGCGGTGGGCACACCGAGGCGCGCCTCCACCGCCGCCAGGGCCGCGCTGAAGTCTTCCTTGCGGGTCACGTCCAGCGCGAGGGCCAGGGCCCGCTCGCCCGTGGGGTCGAGTTCCCGGGCCAGGCGCTCGGCGCCCTCCCGGTCACGGTCGGTGATGGCCACGCAAAAGCCATCCGCCAGCAGCTGCTCGGCGATGACGCGGCCCAGTCCCTGGGCGGCGCCGGTGATCACGGCGATCGGTTGCATATGCCTCTCCTCAGCAGGGCCTCAGAAGATAAAGGCGACGGTGTTGAGGTGATGGCCGGCATTGATCAGGCGCACCACCTTGGTGTGCAGGCGCAGTCCCTCGGGGGTCTTGGTCAGCCGGTACTCCACGTTGGCGGGGTAGAGCAGCGGCTTGGCCAGGCGCACCTCGCTGAGGAACATGGCGCAGCGCAGCCGGATCTCCTGGTCGCTCTCCTCCAGCAGGCGAAAGCGCGACAGGCTGCGCACCGTGCCCTCCTGGGCCTCGCTGGAGACCGATTCGCCGTTCTGCAGCCGCGCTACCCGCATCTCGCGCATGGCGTGATCGTCGTAGGCGAAGTTGAGGGTATTGGCGAAGTCGGTCTCGTGGATATCCACCGGCACCACATACTTGCCGTCGCGCTCCCAGAGTCCCAGCCAGTCGGCGTAGGCCTTGTGGTCGAGCAGATCGGCCTCGCGGTTGATGAAGTCGATCGCCTGCTGAAACATGCTGTCTGCCATGGTGAGTTACTCCCCTGCCTCGTCGGTCATCAGTCGCTTCCACATCTGGTAGGCGGCGCGCATGCCGGTCTCGGAGCAGACCGCTCCGGCCGGGTTGCCGTCGGCGGAGGGCGCCATGCGCTTGAGGCCACGATTGACCAGGATCCAGCCATCGGGGCCGGCCAGTGAACCCTTCTGCACCCGCTCCCAGCCCTCGGCATCGTCCGGGGTGCCGAAGCCCATGGGGCCCTGGAAGTGCTCGTGAAGGCGCATGCGCATCTGATTGAAAGGTGCCGGGGCCCCGGCGCCGCCGATGGCCACGTGGTGAATCTCGGTCTCCTCGACGCTGATCGGGGTCAGCACCCGGAAGAAGGCCATGGAGCAGGCCACGTTGGGAAAGAGGTTGAGGTTGAAGCCGGTGCCGCCCACGGCGCGCACCAGGCGACGCACCTCGGCCTCCTCATGGCCCTCGCCGCGCAGCGCCTCGGCCAGCTCCGCGAAGCGTTCGGGGATGGGGTCGTCCAGGTTGGCCTCCAGGTCGACCAGCTCGGGAATCATCACCATGACGCTGTGTCCATTGCCCAGATCCTCCACGAAGCCCTCGCCGTCGAGGAAGTCGAAGACCTCGGAGGTCTGGTCATCCAGCGAGGAGATAAAGGACTTGTGGACGATGGGGAAGTGGTAGGCGTCGGTGGTGTTCTCCAGCTGGATCTTCCAGTTGCCGGGGAAGCGGAAGCGGTGATCGCCGAGCACCTGCAGCGGATAGCCGCCGGACTGTTTCATGAAGAGGTCGATCCACTTCCTGGCGCCGCCCAGGAAGGTCTCCAGCGGCTCGGCCTCCTCGTTGAAGGTGGCGAAGATCATGCCCCGGTAGGACTCGTGGCGCAGGCGCTCCAGCGGCAACTCCTGCTTGTCGATGACGCCCTCGTACTCCTCGGCCTTGGGAATGGCGCGCAGCTCGCCATCCAGGGAGTAGCCCCAGCCGTGATAGGGGCAGGTGAAGGCGCGGGTCTTGCCCTTCTTGCCCTCACAGACGGTGGCGCCCCGGTGGCGGCAGCGGTTGAGCAGCACATGGATATTCTTCTTGCGGTCGCGGCTGACGATCACCGGCTGACGACCGATGAAGGCGGTCTTGTAGCTGCCGGCCTCGGCCACTTCGCTCTCGTGGGCCACCCACACCCAGGTCGAGTTGAAGATCCGCTCCAGCTCCTGCTCGAAGATGGCGGGATCGGAGTAGAGGCGCTTGTGGATACGCCCCTCCTCCACCAGGTGGCCGGGGTCGGCGGTGATGTTCTCGATATCGATCAGCTTGTTCATTGTCGTCTCCTTGTCGAATGGTCCGGGTCGGCAGGCGCGGTCACTCCCTAGTCGGGAACGACCAGTTCGCGGCCGATACGGGCCTCGACGCGGGCGTATTTCCACAGCTTGTAGGTGCCGTCCCCCACCGGGGTGGTGCGGAAGAAGTTGCAGGCGGCGACGACGCTCTCGTAGTCCGGGACGTCGGCCATGATGTAGGCGGTCCAGGGGGCGGTGGCGGACGGGCCGACCATGATGCGGTCGTCGTCCATGATTCCCAGGATGGTGACGCCGGGCAGCTCATCGATGCCCTGCATCATCCGGCTGAAAGCCTGCCAGACCTGCTTGCCCTCCTCGGCGGGGGCGTCCATGAAATTCTGGTTGATGCCGATGCAGAAAAGTACGCGATGCATAGGGGTGATCTCCGTTGAGTCGGTGTGGATAACGTCGCTTAGAGGTAGCCCGGCAGGGGCTCATGGCCGAAGAAGATGGCGCCGGCATTCTTCCAGGTGATCTCGCCCATGAAGGCGTGCTGGGTGCAGAGCTGGGAGTCGCGCAGGATCCGCGACAGGGGGTGGCCGTTGTCGGCCCCGGTCATGCCGCTGATCTGGTAGACGTCACGAACCGCCCCGGCGCACTCCTGGGTCAGGTGGGTGGTGGAGAGACGCAGCAGGTTGACCTGGTCGCGGCTCGGCTCGCCCCCGGCCTCGATGGCCGCCCAGGCGGCCTCGGTGCTGTCGTAGAAGAAGGCGCGGGCGGCGCGCACCCTGGCCTCGGCCTTGCCGAGGGCGATCTGCGCA
This sequence comes from Halomonas sp. 328, assembly GCF_015645095.1. Classification (GTDB taxonomy): domain Bacteria; phylum Pseudomonadota; class Gammaproteobacteria; order Pseudomonadales; family Halomonadaceae; genus Bisbaumannia. The sequence goes on along the minus strand of NZ_JADOTW010000016.1, from coordinate 94,470 downwards.
TACTCCCGCTCGCCCAGGTTGGGAGCGCCGGTCACCGACTTGCGCCCGCCGGCCATGGCGCGAACGATGTCCAGCGCCTCCCGGGCCAGGCCCAGGGTGGTCACCGCCAGCACCTGGGCGGCGAAGGAGAGCGAGGGGTAACGGAAGAAGGGCGCCTCGATGGTGGGCTTGCCGCCGCGCACGAAGGTCCAGGCCTCCGGCACATAGGCATCCTCGACCACCAGGTCGTGGCTGCCGGTGGCCACCATGCCCAGCATGTCCCAGGTCGGGTCGATCGCCACCCGGTCGCGGGGCAGCACCGCCATGCGTGGCAGGGCCCCCTCCTCGTCGGGCAGGATGCCCACCCCGCACAGCGAAGCCCCCATGCAGCCACTGGCGAACTTCCAGCGCCCCTTGATACGGAAGCCGCGATCGACCCGCTCGGCGGGCTGAGGCGGGAAGATGCCACCGGCGAAGACCACGTCGGGGGAGTCTTTCCACACCTCGGCGATGGTCTCCGGCGGCAGGGCCGCCAGGTAGGCGGGGTTCATGCCGAAGCTCGCCACCCAGCCGGCGGAGCCGTCCGCCGCCGAGATCGCCTCGACCATCTTCAGGAACTCGGCGGGGGACTTCTCGTCACCGCCGTAGCTAGCGGGCACCATGGCGCGATAGACGCCGATGGCCTGGAACTCCTCGATGATGTCCTGGGAGATATGGCGCTGGGCCTCGAACTCCCCGCGGCGCCGGCGAATGGCCGCGAGCAGCGCATCGAAGCGGGCTTCCCCGCCCCACTGGGACTTGTCGACGGTGCTATGCATAAGCAACTCCTGTTGTTTTATTCGGTGGCGTTCGCCCGTGGGGCTCCGGCCAGGAGACGCGCGACCCGACAGAGGCCGGCATCATCGCCGCGCCGCCCCACCAGCTGCAGCGCCAGCGGATACCCCGCCCGGGGTGCCAGCGGCAGGGTCAGGGCGGGGTGTCCGGAGAGGTTGAAGGGCCGCAACAGCGCGGAAATCGTCAGGTCCTGCTCGCCGGCCTCCGCCGCCGCCCGGGTCAGGGGCGCATGGGGCAGGGTCGGCAAGACCAGGGCATCGTGGGTCTCGAGCAGTCGATCCACCTCGGCGGTAAAGGCGCGACGCAGCGCCTCGGCCTCGCGCAGCTCGGCGTCGCTGGTCTGCCCCGCCGCCCGTAACCGCTTGGCCACATCGGCGCCCAGGCGAGCGTCATCGACCCAGGCCGCGCAGGCGTCGAAGGTCTCGCGGTTGATCACCGCCATGGCCGCCCCATAGGCCTCGTCGAGCAGCGCCAGGCTGGCCGGGGCAATGGGGAGCCCCGAGGCGTCGAGGCGTGCGTCCAGTCCGGTCTGGATGGCGTCGTCGGCGGTCACCCGCAGTCGAGCCACCCGGGGAAGGTCCTGGGTCGCCGGGATGACGAAGCGCGGATCCACCGCCGCCATAAAAGCGATCAGTTCCTCGAGATCGGCGGTGATGGGCCCGACGCAGTCGAGGCTGCTGAGCGCCGGCATCACCCCACGACGATCGAGGCGCCCGAAGCTCGGCTTGAGGCCATAGAGGCCGCAGCAGGCCGCCGGCAGGCGGATCGAGCCGCCGGTATCGGTACCGATGCCCACCTCGGCCAGCCCCGCCGCCACCGCCGTCGCCGAACCGCTGGAGGAGCCACCGGGAATCCGCTCGGGAAAGCGCGGGTTCTCGGGGGTACCGGTCCAGGCGTTGAGGCCGGTCATGCCGAAGGCCAGCTCGTGGAGGTTGGCCTTGCCGACGAGGCGATAGCCCGCCGCCAGGCTGCGCTCGACGATCTCCGCATGGCGCTCGGCCGGTGGCGCCTCGGCGAGGGCCGCCGAGCCGGCCCGGGTCGGGTAGCCGGCGATATCGATGCTGTCCTTGACCACCACCCGCTTGGGGCCCTGGCCCAGGGCGAGGGCTTCGATCACCGAGGTCATGGCTCACCCCTTCCTTCTTTTTCACATGAAATTTCAAGTATTTTCTGACGCGATGGATGCATACGACTTCCCCTCCCCTACAAGACGAACAGCACCAGTTCCGGGATGGCCAGCAGCAGCAGGATGCAGGCCAGGTAGGGCAGCATGAAGTAGCCGACGCCGCGGAAGATATCGCCGAAGCCGAGTTCCGGATCGAGGCTCTTGACGATAAAGGCGTTGACCCCCACCGGCGGCGTGATCGCGCCCATGCTGGTGACGATGCACACCATGATGCCGAACCAGATGGGGTCGTAACCCAGCGCCAGGGCCACCGGGAAGAAGATCGGAATCGAGATGATCAGAAAGCCCATGGCATCCATCAGGGCCCCCCCGATCACGTAGATCAGCAGCACGCAGGCCATGATCAACACCGCCGGCAGCGGCAGGGCCGCGGCCCACTCGCCGACCAGGAAGGGCAGCCGGGTCACGGTGAGGAAGCGTCCGAAGATCACCGCCCCGGCCACCAGCATCAGGATCATGGCGGAGGACTTGAGGGCATTGGCCAGGGCCGCCTGGAGCACTTCCAGGGTCAGGCGTCGCTGCAGGGCCACGATGGCCAGGGCGCCCACACAGCCCACGGCGGCGGCCTCGGTGGAGGTGAACCAGCCGGCGAAGAGACCGCCCAGCACCAAGGCGAAGAGCGCCGCCACCTCCAGCACCCCCTTGAGGGAGGCCAGGCGCACCCGCCAGGAGGAGCGCTCGCCCACGGGGGCCATCTCGGGGCGACGGTGGCACAGGTAGCTGATGGTCATCACGAACAGGGCCACCAGGATCAGGCCCGGCACGATGCTGGCGATGAACAAGTCGCGAATGGCCAGCTCCGCCTGCAGGGCGATCACGATCAAGACCGCGCTGGGGGGAATGATCACCCCCAGGGTACCGCCGGTGGCCACGCTGCCGGCGCTGAGTGCCCGGTGGTAGCCGAACTTCTTCATCTCCGGCAGGGCGATGGTGCCGACGGTGGCCGCCGTGGCGGTATTGGAGCCGCTGACCGCGGCGAAGCCGGCGCTGCTGAGGATGGTCGTGGTGGCCATGGAGCCCTTGCGATGACCGATCCAGGCATAGGCGGAGGCGAAGATCTTCTCGGTGATTCCCGAGCGGAACAGCAGCTCCCCCATGAAGATAAACAGCGGAATCACGCTCAGCGAGTAGGCCGAGAGCTGCTCCCAGATGCCCGAGCTGATGATGTTGTAGGCGGCCATCGGGCTGGTGATATGCAGCATGCCGAAGAAGCCGACGATAAACATCGCGAAGCTGATCGGCATCCTGAGCAGGATCAGCAGGAAGAGCGCCACGATGCCGACCAGTGCCATCGAAACCATGCTCATGTCATCACCACTCGTTGCGTCACCACCAGGCGCTTCAGCGCGCCGAGGCAATCCGCCAGCAGCACCAGGCAGAAGGCGGAGAAACCCAGGGCCACCAGATAGATCATCGGATGGAGCACCAGGCGCAGGGTCTGGGAGACCATGCCCCGCTGCATGGCGCTGTAGCCGTACTCCCAGAGTTTGATGGCCACCATGGTGAAGAACAGCAGGCTGGCCAGGGCCACCAGGGCCTGCAGCAGCGCCTGCAGCCGCCCAGGAAAGCGTGCCACCAGGATATCCAGCTCCACATGGGCCTTGTGCAGCTGCGCATAGGCCAGGGAGAGGGAGACCACCACGGCCGTCAGCCAACCGACGATCTCGGTGGTGCCGCCGAAGGAAGAGGCCACCTGGCGCATCACGATATTGGCCGTGACCAGGCACACCATGGCCAGCAGGGCCACCCCGGCCACGAACAGCAGGCCGCGGCTGATCAGGAGATTGAGTCTATGCATGGGTCGAGTGCCTCGCTGCGTCGATCACGCCCGGCGACATGGCGTCGCCGGGTCCTGCCCCCGTTACGCCTCAGGGCTGGCGATGGTTCTCGATCAACTCCAGCATGCGCTCATGCAGTTCATGGGCGGGCAGCCCCATCTCGGCCACCTGGGCCAGGCGCGCCTCGTTGATGGGCGCCAGTTGCTCGGCCCAGCGCACCGCCTCCTCGTCGCTCAGCGACAGGGTCTCGACGCCGTGATTCTCGGCGGCCCAGGCCAGGGAGGTCTCGATATGGCTGTCCAGGTAATCGCCGGCGAAGTGGGCCATCTCGGCGCCCAGTTCGTCGATCACCTGCTGCACGTCCTCGGGCAGCGACTCCCAGCGCTGGCGATTCATGGCGGCGACGAAGACCACATTGGTCAGCGGGTAGTCGGTGACGTACTGGACGCTGCGGGCGTATTGCAGGTCCATCAGCGTCTCCCGGGAGCCCACATAGCCGTCGACCACGCCGGCCTGCAGGGCCTCGCCGGTCTCGGCCTGCGACAGCCCCACGGGCACGCCGCCGAGGGTGCGCAGCACCTCGGTGCTGTCACCGGGCACGCGAATTTCCTGGCCTTGTAACTCTTCGAGGGAGGTCACCGGGGTGCGGCTATGCAGGTAGCCGGGCTCGGAGGTGAAGGCGGTGATCACCTTGAAGTCCGCGAGGCCCAGCTGGTCGGCGGGAAACTCCTGGATCAGGTCGTAGACCACCTGGCTGGCCACCGTGGAGTCGACCTCGATGCCGGTGAGGTTGCCGGCCAGGTTGATCAGCGGGAAGCGCGCCGGCTCGTAGGAGGTGGCGGAGAGGCCGATATCGGCGACGCCGCTCTGCACGCCGTCATACATGTTGCCGGCGGTGAGCAGGGTGCCGCCCGGGAAGGTGTTGACCGTGACCCGGCCATCGGTGCGTCGATGCAGCTCCTCGGCCCAGCGTTCCATCTGCACCGCGGGGAAGGTCTGCGCCGGGGCGAAGAAGGCGTAGTTGAGGGTGATATCGCTCGCCTGGGCCTGGGTCATCGCCAGCGAACCGGCCAGGAAGGCGCCGAGGCAAGTGACACGGACGAGGCGCCGGGGAGTCAGGGTCTGGATCGTTGTCTGCTTCGTCATCATGGGTCCACCTGGTGATTGTGATTGTTATTGTGCCGGGTGCCTGGGGCACCACTTGCATTCAATATCACATGAAATTTCAAATAAATCCACAAGACAAGGGCTGAGCCTGCCTTGGGTCTAATCCCACCAGCACTATACAAACCGGGTACCACTTTTCGATAGAGCCTTATAAAACAGACAGTTGAATAAAGACTCGGCGAGAGCCCCCCAGGCTCCAGCCCCCCTTGTCGTGCCAGACGGGGACTCGGGGCACCCGGATAGTGCAGGAATCAGACCCTGGCGGTGCCGGCCAGCTGGCTCGCCTGATCCTGCGCGTCTTCCTTGGCGCGGGGGCGGGCGTGGCGCACCTGCAGCTCGGGTTTCTCGGTCCTGGCCAGCTCGATATCGAAGACCACCTCGGCGAAGGCCCCCTCCAGGCCGCGCCGATCCGCCTCGGCGGCGTCCTCGATACGCTTGCCTTCCACCACCAGCTCCTCGCGGGTGGCGAAGGCGAAGTCGTCGTAGGTATAGGGGTCGCCGGCCAGGTTGATCTGGGTGGTCAGGTGCTGGTGACCCGGCGCCGAAATGAAGTAGTGAATATGCGCCGGGCGCTGGCCGTGGCGCCCCAGGGCCTTGAGCACCTGGTCCGTCGGGGCACCTTCCGGCACCCCGTAGCCGGACGGGATGATGCTGCGCGCGGTGTAGCGGCCCTCGCTGTCCGCATAGATGGTGCGGCGCAGGTTGTACTCGCTCTGGGTCGGGTCGAAGAAGGAGTAGCCGCCCTTGGAATCGGCGTGCCAGATCTCCACCTTGGCCCCGGGAATCGGGTTGCCGTCAACATCGCGTACCTGGCCGGTCAGCCACATGGTCTCGCCGTCGTTATCCAGGCCGTCGTCCATCCGCGCGAAGCCCTCGGCCTCCGGGGCGCCGGCCACGTAGAGCGGGCCCTCGATGGTGCGCGGGGTACCGCCGCTGCGACGAGCCGCTTCATCTGCCGCATCTTGACGCATATCCAGGTAGTGGTCGAAGCCGAGCCCCGGCGAGAGCAGGCCGAACTGGGTCTGGCCGCCCAGGGCGTTGAGCAGGCTGACGCTGGACCAGAACTCTTCCGGAGTGACGTCGAAGTCATCGATCAGGCGATAGAGGTCGGAGAGCAGGCGGTGCATGATCCGCTTGGTGCGCTCGTTGCCACCGGCCTGATCGAGGCCGGCGACGGCCTTGAGGAAATCCTGGACGTCGGGCGTATCGAAGATCTTTACGGTCATGGTCTGGCCTCTCTCTTTGTCGTTGTTTTCCCCCTTGTCCGGGGGCACCGCGCTTACCGAGCCCGGCGAGGCGTCGGCAAAACTACACTTTTCAAGCATTCTGGGACGCTACCCCGCCCCCTGCCAATACCCTTTGGTCGCACGGCCATACCCCTACAGGCATGACCAAACCACCCGCCAACGACGAAATAATCACCAGGCAAACCGCAAGAAAACCAATGGATACCACCAGGTCAAGAATTAGAATTTAGACTTTTTATCTATCAACATTCCTTTTCACCTTGTCATGCCAAACGTAGTGACGCCCGCCTCACCGCCGATAGAAAGGGCCCTGCCGGGCTGACTCCCCCACAGGGCCCTCTCCTCGTCACGCTACTGGCTACGACGAAAGAAGCAGCTCAGGACTCCCTGATCCGCTGCCCCCGCGAGACCCCGAAGCGGCCATGCAGCAACTGGTAGGCCAGGGTTCCCACCACCACGCCCCAGAAGGCGGCACCCAGGCCCAGGAAGCTGACTCCCGAGGCGGTGGCGACAAAGGTGATCACCGAGGCCTCCAGGTGATCCTTCTGGGCGGCGAAGGCGCTGATATTGCTGGTGATGGCGCCGAGCAGCGCCAGGCCGGCAAGCACCGCCACGAACTCCCCCGGCAGCGAGGTGAAGAGCGCCACGATGGTACCGGCGAAGCAGGCCCCCACCAGGTAGAAGACGCCGTTGGCGACCCCGGCCACGTAGCGCTTGTCGGGATCCTCGTGGGCCTCCTTGCCGGTGCAGATCGCCGCGGTGATGGCCGCCACCACGGTGGTGATGCCGCCGAAGAAGGCGGTGGCGAAGGAGGTCAGGCTGGTCACCGTGACGATCGGCCTGGCCGGGGTGTCGTAGCCCGCAGTACGCAGGATCGCCATGCCGGGCAGGAACTGGCCGGTGAGACTGACCAGCACCAGCGGGAGGGCCAGGCTCAGGGTGGCGTTCCAGGTCCACTCGGGACGGATGAACTGCGGCTCGGCCAGTTGCAGCGAGACGCCGCTGAGGCTCGCCCCCTCCAGCGCCACCGCCAGCCCCACGCCGACGATCAGCAGCAGTACCAGGCTGTAGCGTGGGCTGAGGCGCTTGAAGACCAGATAGGCGACCAGCATGCCGATGGCCAGCGCCGGCACCGCCGCCAGGGACTCGAAGACCCCGACCCCGAACTGGAAGAGGATGCCGGCCATCATGGCGCTGGCGATGCCCGGCGGGATGGCGCGGACGATGCGGTCGAAGGAGCCGCTGATGCCGATCACGAAGAGCAGCACCGCCGCGGTGAGGTAGGCGCCCACCGCCTCGTTCAGCGAGAGCCCCGGAAAGAGGGTGACCAGCAGCGCCGTGCCCGGCGCCGACCAGGCGGTGACCACCGGCACCTTCAGCCACAGGCTGAGGCCGATGCCGGAGACGGCGGCCCCTAGGGAGATGGCCCAGACCCAGGAGGTCATCATGGCGCTGGAGATCTCGGCGCTCTGGGCCGCCTGGAAGAAGATCGCCAGGGGGCCCGAGTAGGAGATCAGCACCGCCACGAAGCCGGCGGTGAGGGCGGGAAGCGAGACATCCTTGAGGCGCGACATAGTCAAAGTCCCTCTCGGCTGGACGACAAAGGAAAAAAGCCCGAGCCGGCAAGGCTCGGGACAAGGGGGAACGACAAGACTATCAGGAAGCGGGCTTGCCGGACCGCTCACGCCGGGTCAGCAGGAACTCGAAGTCCTTGATCTCGAAGATCAGCGAGACCAGTACCCCCAGTACCAGGGCCCAGAAGGAGGCGCCGATGCCGAGGATCTGCAGAGGGGATGCCGGCCGCCAACGCCCTCCTCGAGGTGCTGGTGGAGACCCGCCGTAGCGGACGCTATCCGTGACGGCAAGGCACAGAAAAGCCCGGGCACCGCCTGTGGCGAGCCCGGGGAAGGGTGGCGCCAGCCGGCGCCACCAGGGGGAAGGCGTTAGTCGAGGCTGGCCAGCAGCATCTCGGCGAAGCGCTCCGGCACCTCCACGGAGGGCACATGGCCGACGCCGTCGAGGATCGCGAGCGGCGCGCCATTGAGCTCACTGGCCAATGCCTCCAGGGTGGCCGGTGGCGTGGCCAGGTCCTCGCTGCCGCCCAGCAGTTGCACCTTGACGCCCGGATGCTGAGATAGGGCGCCGCCGAGCCTGCCGGTAAAGGCGTGGCCACCGAGCATTTCGCAGAGCTTGGCGTAGGCCTCGTCGTCGCCGCGGCCCATCTGGGTCATCCAGCCGGGCTTGAGGGCCGGGTTGGCCTCGAAGCAGGCGGGGGCGAACCAGCGTGGCACGATCTCCCCGCTCATGGCCGCCAGGCCCTCCTCACGCACGCGAGCGGCGCGGGTGCTCCACAGCTCCGCGGTACCGATCACCGCCCCGGTATTGGTCAGGGTCGCGGAGGCGAGCCGCTCGGCATGCTCCGCGATCAACTGCTGGCCGACCACCCCGCCGATGGAGGTGCCGACGAAGTGGAAGCGCTCGGCGCCGGCATGATCGGCCAGGGCCAAGGCCTCGGCGGCCAGGTCGGTCGGCGTGATGGCCCCCTCGCCCCAGGCCTGGCTGGCACCATGGCCGGGCAGGTCCCAGGTCAGCACCCGGTAGCGGGGCAGCAGCATGGGCAGGAGGTCGTCCCACACCGCCTGGCTCATGCCCAGGGGGTGGGCCAGCACCACCAGGGGGTTGGCCGTGGCGCCGAGCAGGCGGTAGGCCACGCTACGGCCCTCGATGTTCAGAAATGCCATGATCTCTCTCCGTGGATGACTGCAGCCCTCAGGCTCGCTCGATCAGGGTGGCGATGCCCTGCCCTACCCCCACGCACATGGTGCAGAGGGCATAGCGCTTGCCGGTGCGCTGCAGCTCATGGGCGGCGGTCAGCAGCAGCCGCGCCCCGGACATGCCCAGCGGGTGGCCCAGGGCGATGGCGCCGCCGTTGGGGTTGACCCGGGGGTCATCGTCGTCGAGGCCCAGATCGCGCATGCAGGCGAGCGCCTGGGCGGCGAAGGCCTCGTTGAGCTCGATGACATCGATCTCGTCCATCGACACCCCGGTGCGCTCGAGCAGTTTCTTCACCGCGGGTACCGGCCCATAACCCATGATACGCGGCTCGACGCCGGCGGTGGCCATGCCGAGGATCTTCGCCATGGGGGTGAGGCCATGCTTCTCCACCGCCGCGGCGCTTGCCACCAGCATGGCGGCGGCGCCGTCGTTGACCCCGGAGGCGTTGCCGGCGGTGACGCTGCCGCCATCCCGGAAGGGGGTCGGCAGGCCGGCCAGCTTCTCCAGCGTGGTCTCCCGCGGGTGCTCGTCCTTATCGAAAATCAGCGGTTCCTGCTTGCGCCGGGGGATCTCGATGGGGGTGATCTCTAGGGCAAAGCGCCCGGCTTTCTGGGCCGCCGCGGCCTTCTGCTGGGAGCGCAGGGCGAAGGCGTCCTGGTCCTCCCGGGCGATCTTGAACTGCTCGGCCACGTTCTCGGCGGTCTCCGGCATGGAGTCGACGCCGTACATCTTTTTCATCCGCGGGTTGATGAAACGCCAGCCGATGGTGGTGTCCTCGATCTGCTGCCCCCGGGAGAAGGCGCCGTCGGCCTTGCCCATCACATAGGGGGCCCGGGACATGGACTCCACGCCGCCGGCCAGGGCCAACTCCATCTCGCCGGCCTTGATGGCGCGGAAGGCGGTGCCCACCGCGTCCATGCCGGAACCGCACAGGCGGTTCAGGGTGGTGCCGGGCACCGAGGTCGGCATGCCGGCCAGCAGCAGCGACATGCGCGCCACGCTGCGGTTGTCTTCGCCGGCCTGGTTGGCGCAGCCCATAAAGACCTCCTCGATGGCCGCCGGGTCGAGGCTCGGGGCATCATTGAGTACTGCCTTGAAGAGGCTGGCGGCCAGGTCATCGGGGCGCACGCCGGACAGGGTGCCGCCGAAGCGGCCGATGGCGCTGCGCCGCGGATGACAGAGATAAACGTCGGTCATATGACTCTCCTGCTCGGCTTACTGGCCGCTATGGGCACGGGCGGTGCGGTCCTTGAGATCCCGCAGGATCTCGAGCTCGCGGGCCGAAGGCTCCGGGGTGCGCTCCAGGGTCTCGGCGAAGCGAAGCTCCCAGCCGGTGGCCTCGATCACGTCCTCGCGGGTCACGCCCGGATGCAGCGACACCACCACCAGCTCCTTGGTCTCGGGGTCCGGTTTCATCACGCACAGGTCGGTGATCACCCGGGTCGGCCCCTTGCCGATATTGGGCACACCGTCCCGGCCCTTGCCGTCGCGGCCGAAGCCCAGGGTGGTGACGAAGTCGACCTTGTCGACGAAGGCCCGCTTGGAGTGCTTCAGGGTGATGAAGACCTCGCCGGCGTTGGTCGCGATCTCCGGTGCCCCGCCGCCCCCCGGCAGGCGCACCTTGGGCTCCCGGTAGTCGCCGATCAGGGTGGTGTTGAGGTTGCAGTAGCGGTCGATCTGGGCGGTACCCAGGAAGCCCACGTCGATCTTCCCGCCCTGCAGCCAGTAGCGGAACATCTCCGGTACCGCCACGGTGGTGAGCGCCGTTTCGGCCAGCTCGCCGTCACCGATGGAGAGGGGCAGTACGTCGGGCTGGGTCTGCAGGGTGCCAGATTCGTAGATCAGCACCACGTCCGGGGCATGGGTCAGGCGCGCCAGGTTGGCGGCTTCACTGGGCAGGCCGATGCCGACGAAGCAGGTCATGCCATTGTCCAGGGCGCGGGCGGCGGTGACGGTCATCATCTCCGCGGAGGTGTAATCGAGGCTCATCGGGCGTTCCCCCCTGCATTCATGACGTTCTCTTCGATCCAGGCCGTGAAGGCGTCGCGATCCCGGGCGATGGCGTCCCACTCCTTGTAGAAGGCGTTGTTGCGCGGGTAGTAGCCATGGGCATAGGAGGGCAGCGAGCCCTTCTCGGCCACGGCGATGGCGCTGATCGCCCAGCCGGGAATGATGCAGGCGTTGGGGTGGTAGCCCGGCTCGCTGCGCAGGTCCTCGACGATCTCCTCGACGGTGACGATGCTCTGCTTGGCCGCCAGCACCGCCTCCTTCTGCACCCCGACGATGCCCTCCACCAGCACGTTGCCGGCCCGGTCGGCCTTCTGGGCGTGGACGATGGAGACGTCCGGGCGCACCGCGGGCACCGCCGCCAGGCGCTCACCGGTGAAGGGGCACGCGATGAACTTGATCTGGTCGTTGACGCTGGGCAGCTCGCTGCCCACGTAGCCGCGCAGCACCGCCAGCGGCAGGCCCGCCGCGCCGGCCTCGAAGGCGCAGGCCATGGCGGCATGGCTATGCTCGAGGATCTCGACCTGGCGCGGCCAGCCCTTCTCTACCGCATCGCGCAGGCGGTGCAGGGAGCCCACGCCGGGGTTGCCGCCCCAGGAGAAGATCACCTTCTTGGCGCAGCCGGCGCCGATCAACTGGTCATAGACCAGGTCCGGGGTCATGCGAATCAGGGTCAGGTCGCGCTTGCCCTGGCGGATCACTTCGTGGCCCGCGGCGAAGGGAATCAGGTGGGTAAAGCCCTCCATGGCTACGGTGGCGCCGTCTTCGACGTAGCGCGCGACCGCATCATGCAGGCTCAGGAACTCGGCCATGGGATCTCCTCCTGGCGGTGGCTCTCGACAAGTTCGAATAGCGAACATCAATTCTTTATACGAACAAAATTACCCCCGAACGCCACCGCCGTCAAACCCCGAAAGGCGCGCACAAAAAAGGGAGGCTAGGCCTCCCTTGCTGGAATCGTTGGATAGAGTGTCGACTTTTCAGGCGATTAGTCATGCTCGGGTCGAACGCCCCCGGGCCAGCGCCAGGGACGAGATACGACCAAGGTATAGCGGTATCACTCGGCGTCCTGGATCACCGCTTCGAGGGCCAGGGCATAACCACGGCTACCGAGACCCGCGATCACCCCGTCGGCGCGCAGGGAGACATAGGAGTGGTGGCGGAACGCCTCGCGCTGGTGGACGTTGGAGAGGTGCACCTCGATCACCCGCCCCTCGAAGGCGTTGAGGGCGTCGAGGATGGCCACCGAGGTGTGGGTATAGGCGGCAGGGTTGATGATGATGGCGGCGGTGCCGTCCAGGCGCGCGGCGTGAATGGCGTCGATCAGCTCGCCCTCGTGATTGCTCTGCCGGCTGGCGATCTCCCAGCCCGCCATCAGCGCCTGCTGGCGCAGGGCGTTGTCGATATCCGCCAGGGTCTCATGGCCATAGATCTCCGGCTGGCGGGTGCCCAGCAGGTTGAGGTTGGGGCCGTGCAGTACCAGTACCTTGCGCTGACTCATCGGGAGCTCCGGAAAACGTGGAAACCCCTATCTTCCCAGATGCCCGTCAGGGCGTCGACGGCGGCCCGGCGGGCTCCCGCGCCAGGTGGGCGGCCCAGGACTCGAAGCTCGCCAGGCCGCTGCCCCCGCTGCCAAAGTGCGGCCCCATCTCCGGCAGCTCATGGGCGATGCCCTGGTGGCAGTCGATGCAGGTGGCCTCGCCGCTGGCCAGGGTAGTGGAGTGGGCGCGGGCGGCCCGGGGGCTCTGCTGGGTGAAGTCCATGTGCTCGAACTCGTGGCAGTTGCGGCACTCCAGGGAGTCGTTGGCGCGCAGCCGCGCCCACTCCCGCTCGGCCAGCTCGCGGCGCTTGTCCTCGAACTGCTCCTCGGTGCGAATCGAGCCGAACAGCCAACCCCACACCTCCTTGGAGGCCTCCATCTTGCGCGCCATCTTGTGGGTCCAGTCGTGGGGCACATGGCAATCGGCGCACTGGGCGCGCACCCCGGAGCGGTTGCTGTAGTGGATGGTGCCCTGCATCTCGCGCAGCGGGTTGCGCTCCATCTCGTGACAGGAGACGCAGAACTGCTGGGTATTGGTGGCCTCCACGGCGGTATTGAAGCCGCCCCAGAAGAGCACCCCGGCGATAAAGCCGCCCAGGGTCAGCAGCCCCAGGCTGAGGTGGGCACTGGGCTGGCGCAGCAGGCGCCAGTAGCGGGCCAGCCACTTCATGGCGCACCTCCCTCGCGCTCCAGCGCCTCGCCGAGCACCTGGTCCACGGTGCGGAAGGTGTTGTTCACCAGGGGCGCGGCGTCGGTCTGGGGCACATGGCACTGGGTGCAGAAGTAGCGATCCGGGGAGACCGCCGCCCGCACCTGCTTATCGCGATCCATGAAGTGGGTGATGCTGACCATGGGGGCGCCGGCGGTCACGGCGTTCTCGCGGCTATGGCAGGTCAGGCAGCGGTTGCTGCGCCGGTCCACCTGGTAGTCGCGGATGGTGTGGGGAATCACCGGCGGCTGCTCCGGATAGTTGAGCACCTCGCGACCGCCGGCCCGGGGCTCGCCGGCCATGGGCGGGGCCGGCAGGCTCTGGCTCAAGGTGCCGCCGGGGCGCAGGCCGTCCGGGGCCGGGGCGTCGAGGGCCTCGTTCGCCACCCCCGGCAGGGCCAGGAGCAGCAGCAGGCAACAGAGGGCTAGGCGTGTCATCGGTAGGCTCCTTGCCGGGGCTCAGGCCAGGCTGATCAGTTCCAGACGCACCGCGCACTTCTTGAAGTCCGTCTGCTTGGAGATGGGATCGGTGGCATCCAGGGTCAGGGCGTTGATCAGGCGGTTGGCGTCGAAGAAGGGCACATAGACCAGGCCCCGGGGCGGGCGCACCCGGCCGCGGGTCTCGGCGCGCAGGCGCAGCTCGCCGCGGCGGCTGACCACCTTGACCTCGCTGCCGCGGCGGATGCCCTGGGCCCGGGCATCCTCCGGGTGCAAGTAGAGCAGCGCCTCGGGCACCGCCCGGTGCAGCTCCGGCACCCGCCGGGTCATGGAACCGGTGTGCCAGTGCTCCAGCACCCGCCCGGTGCAGAGCCAGAAGGGGTAGTCGTCGTCGGGGGTCTCGGGGGCCGGCTCGTCGGGCACGGCGAAGATCAACGCCCGGTCGTCGGGCTTGGCGTAGAACTGCACCCCACGGCCCGCCTCCACGTAGGGGTCATGCCCCTCCCGGTAGCGCCAGCGGGTCTCCCGGCCATCGACCACCGGCCAGCGCAGGCCTCGGGTCTGGTGGTAGACATCGAAGTCGGCCAGGTCCTTGCCCTTGCCGCGACCGAAGCGGGCGTACTCCTCGAAGAGCCCCTTCTGGAGATAGAAGCCGAAGGCCTCCGCCTCCTGATTGGCATAGCCCGCCTCGACCTCCTCCAGCGGATAGCGATCCACCTGGCCATTGGCGTAGAGCAGCTCGAAGAGGGTCTGGTCGCGACGTTCCGGGGCCGCGTCGAGCAGCTCGTCGGGCCAGACGTCGGCAATGCGGATCCGCCGAGAGAGCTCCACCAGTTGCCAGAGATCGGAGCGGGCCTCGCCGGGGGCCTCCACCAGTTGGTGGAAGAACTGGGTGCGCCGCTCGGAGTTGCCGAAAGCGCCCTCCTTCTCCACCCAGGAGGCGGAGGGCAGGATCAGGTCGGCGGCCTGGGCCGAGGCGGTGGGGTAGATGTCCGAGACGATCACGAAGGCCTCGGGGTGGCGCCAGCCGGGCAGGGTCTCCTGCTGGGTGTTGGGGCCGGCCTGGATATTGTTGCAGACCTGGGTCCAGTAGACCTTGATGTCGCCGTCCTTGAGCCGGCGACTCTGCTCCACGGCGTGGAAGCCGACCCGCTCGGGAATGGTGCCCTCGGGCAGCTGCCAGATGCGTTCGGCGTCGCGGCGGTGCTCCGGGTTGGTGACCACCCGATCGGCGGGCAGGCGGTGGGCGAAGGTGCCCACCTCCCGGGCGGTGCCGCAGGCCGAGGGCTGGCCGGTCAGCGAGAAGGGGCTGTTGCCGGGCTCGGCGATCTTGCCGGTGAGCAGGTGCAGGTTGTAGATCAGGTTGTTCACCCAGACGCCCCGGGTGTGCTGGTTGACGCCCATGGTCCAGAAGGTCATCACCTTGGTGTCCGGGTCGGCGTAGAGCTCGGCGAGGGCCTCCAGGCGATGCTCGGGAAGCCCGGACTCCCGGGCCGCCCGGGCCAGGGTGAAGTCGGCGACGTGCTCGGCGAACTCGTCGAAGCTCATCTCGCTCCAGCGGTTGGGGTCCGCGGCGTTGCTGGCCGCCTGCTGGCGGGGGTCCTCGTCGCGCAGGCCATAGCCGATATCGTCCACGGCCCGGGCGAAGCCCACGTGGTCATCGACGAATGCCCGGTTCACGCGCCCCGTCTGGATAATATGGTTGGCGATGTAGTTGAGGATCACCACATCCGCATTGGGGGTCATCACCAGCGGCAGGTCGGCCAGGTCGAAGCTGCGGTGCTCGTAGGTGGAGAGCACCGCCACCCGGGTCTCGGGGTGGGAGAGGCGCCGGTCGGTGACCCGGGTCCAGAGCACCGGGTGCATCTCGGCCATGTTGGAGCCCCAGAGCACGAAGGCGTCGGCGTGCTCGATGTCGTCGTAGACCCCCATGGGCTCGTCGGAGCCGAAGGCGCGCATGAAGGCATAGACCGCCGAGGCCATGCAGTGGCGGGCATTGGGGTCGATGTTGTTGGTGCGCAGCCCCGCCTTGAACAGCTTGCTGGCCGCGTAGCCCTCCCAGATGGTCCACTGGCCGGAGCCGAACAGCGCCACGCTCTCGGGGCCATGGTCGCGGATGGCGCTGGTGAACTTCTCGGCCATCAGGTCCAGGGCCTCGTCCCAGGAGACCGGCGTGAACTCCCCCTGCTTGTCATAGACCCCGTCGCGCTTGCGCAGCAGCGGCTGGGTCAGGCGATCCTCGCCGTAGAGGATCTTCGACAGGAAGTAGCCCTTGACGCAGTTGAGGCCACGATTGACCTCCGACTGGTTATCGCCGTGGGTGGCCACGATGCGCCCGTCATAGGTACCCACCATGACGCTGCAGCCCACGCCACAGAAGCGGCAGGGGGCCTTGTCCCAGCGAATACGGGTCAGCTCGGCGTTGGTGATCAGGTTGCTGGCGCCGGCCGGCACCGCCATGCCGGCGCTGGCGGCGGCGACGGCCAGGGCATTGGCCTTGGCGAACTGGCGTCGGGTCAGAAGCATGGCGGGGTCTCCTGGGGTGTTGTCGTGCCGGCGGCAATGGCCTGGGCGAACTGGCGTCGGGCTGGTCGGATCAAAGGCATGGCTGGCTCTTCTGGGGCTGATCGGCGTCGGCGGCATCGAGCACCTGGTGATAGATCAGGGCCGCCCCCAGCACCTCCGGGCGCTGCTGGAGGGCATCGATCAATCCCAGGATCGCCGCCTCCGCCTCGCTCTCGACCACCACCACCAGCTTGCCGGCGGGATCCTCGGCACCCAGCTCGACGCCGGGCTGGCGACCCAGCCAGGCGGCCACCTCGGCGAGCCGCTGGGGGCGTGCCTGTACCAGCAGGCTGGCGATATGCAGGGCGTTATCGCTGCCGGGATCACGCATCGGGGACCTCCTCGCTCAGGGTGATGGCGCCGCTGGGGCAGACCGGCAGGCAGGCGCCACAGCCGGTGCAGGCGTCGCTCTCGAGATGGGGACGGGGCGGACCGCCGAGGGTGGGGGTGAAGCGGATGGCCCGCGCCTCGCAGGCCTCCTGGCAGCTCTGGCAGTGAACACCGGCCAGGGCCAGGCAATCGGGGCCAAGCTCGGCCCGCCAGGGGAAGGCGGGACGGGCACGATCGAAGACCGGCGCCTCGCAGGCCTCGACGCAGGCGCCACAGAGGGTGCAGCCCCTGGTATCGAGGCGCAGCTCCGGATAGTCGCCACCGCCACGGTGCAGCACGTCTTCCGGGCAGGCCGCCAGGCAGGCGCCGCAGCCGGTGCAGGCGTCGAGGAAGTCATCGCCGCTCCAGGGCGGGCGGCGCACCTCGCCGCCACCGGCGAGGGTGCGAAACCAGCGGCGTCGGGCCGGATCGTGGCCGCGCCGGGAGGCACCAGTGCGGCTCACGCCGGCGGCCCCGGCGGTCCGGCGAACATCTGGAAGATCCACACCGCGAAGCCGTAGCCGCCCACCACCGCCACCGCCAGCAGCGGAAACAGCAGCACGGTGAGGAACAGGAACAGCTTGATCTCCTGGCGCTTGCGCGACGCCGCCTCGTTCTCCATGTCGCCTCGCTCGTCCATATGACACCCCTGGGTCGACTCATCCCCCCGATCGATGCCGTGGCGGACCGGCCGCGGCAAAACGCCGCGGCCTGCCCCTCAGGGTAGATGAGAAAAACAGGATGTCATGCCGACCCGTTCTAGGCCTTGATATACATCAAGGCCTAGAACGGCGAGGAGAGGGAAACCTCAGGGCTCCAGCAGTCGCTGCCAGAGGCGGGTGACCAGGGCGCGGTGTTCCTGGAACGCCTCGGCGCCCACCGCCCTGGGCTGATTGGCCAGGGCGGCGCGATGCACGGCGTCCCGGTAGGCCAGGTAGGCCTCGCGCAGCCCCCGGCACTCCTCGGCGGGGAGCAGACCGCCGGCCTCCAGGGTCTCGAGCAGGCGCATGTTGTCGCTCCACTCCAGCAGCTGGGGGGCATAGTGGGCCATGGAGAGCACCGCGTACTGGCAGAGGAACTCGATATCCACCATGCCGCCCGGGTCCTGCTTGAGGTCGAACTGGTCGTCGCCGGGGCGGCTGGCCAGGTGATCGCGCATCTTGTGGCGCATCTTCACCACCTCGTCGCGCAGCGCCGCAAGGTCGCGCTTCGCGCCCAGCACCTCGCGGCGCACCATCTCGAAGCGCTCGGCCAGGGCCGGATCGCCGGCCACCACCCGGGCCCGCACCAGGGCCTGATGCTCCCAGGTCCAGGCCTCGCGGCGCTGGTAGTCGGCGAAGGCCTCCAGGGTGGTGACCAAAAGCCCCGAGTTGCCGGAGGGACGCAGCCGCATGTCCACCTCATAGAGGGCGCCGGCGGGGGTCACGGCGGTGAGCAGGTGGATGATGCGCTGGCCCAGGCGAGTGAAGAAGACCGGGTTGTCGATGGGCCTGGGGCCGTCGGTGCTGCCCTGGGAGGCGGCATCATGGATAAACACCAGGTCGAGGTCCGAACCGTAGCCCAGCTCGATGCCGCCCAGCTTGCCGTAGCCGACGATGATGAAGTCGCTCTCCCCTTCCACGCCGTCACGGCGCTGGGGACGGCCATGCTTGCGTACCAGGTGCTTCCAGGCCATGGCCAGCACCTGCTCCAGCACCACCTCGGCGATAAAGGTGAGGTAGTCGCTGACCTTCATCAGCGCCCGGGTGCCGGCGATATCCGAGGCCGCCACATGCAGCACCTGGGCATGCTTGAAGATGCGCAGCGCTTCCAGTTGGGCCTCCTCGTCCTCCTCGGGAATCCGCGCCAGGGTCTGGCGCAGCTCGTCGGCGAGGCGCTCCTTGTCCGCCGGGGTATAGAGGGTGCCGGGGGTGAGCAGCTCATCGAGCAAAATGGGGTGGCGGGCCAACTGGTCGGCCACCCAGGGGCTGGCCCCCACCAGGCGCATCAGGTGATCCAGGGCCTCGGGATTCTCGCGCAGCAACGCCAGGTAGGCGGTGCGCCGCAGCACCGATTCGATCAGCGGCAGGGTGCGCTCCAGGGCGCGATCCGGCAACTCGCTGCCGGCGGCGGCATCCAGCATCAGCGGCATCAGGGCATCCAGGCGCTCGAAGCCGATGCGCTGCATGCCCTTGACCGCCCGGGAGTGGCGCAGGCCCTCCAGGCGCCGGGCCGCGGTATCGGCCTCGACGAAGCCGGCCCGCCCCAGCAGCTCGGCGGCCTCCTCGGCCTCCAGCTCGCCGCGCCACAGGGCACGCCATTCGTCCAGCCCCACCTCGGCGCCCTCACGATGGGGGGCGCTGATCTCCTCGCGCTCCTCCTCCGGATCGGCGATCACCGCATCGAAGTGCTGGCGCACCCGGCCGCGTACCTCGTCGAGGCGCGCCATCACCGCCGGCCAGTCGGCCATGTTGAGGGCCAGGGCGATGCGTTCCCGGTCCGGGTCGTTGTCGGGCAGGGCCTGGGTCTGGCGATCCTCCAGCCCCTGGAGGGCGTGCTCCAGGTCGCGCAGGAAGACGTAGTCCGGGGTCAGCTCGTCGACCACCGCCTGGGGCAGCAGGCCGAGATCCGGCAGCCGCGCCAAGGCGCTCTTCAGGGAGGTCACCTGGAGCTCGGTGTCGCGACCGCCGCGAATCAGCTGGAAGGCCTGGACCACGAACTCCACCTCGCGGATGCCGCCGCTGCCCAGCTTGATGTTGTCGTCCATGCCGCGGCGCTTGACCTCACGATTGATCATCCCCTTCATCTCGCGCAGCGACTCGATGGCGCCGAAATCCAGGTACTTGCGATAGACGAAGGGGCGCAGGCCGGCCAGCAGCTCGTCGCCGGCCTCGCGGTCGCCGGCCACCGGACGCGCCTTGAGCATGGCGTAGCGCTCCCATTCGCGGCCCTGGTCCTGGTAGTAGCTGGCCAGCATGGCGAAGCTGCCCACCAGGGGGCCGCCATCGCCCAGGGGCCGCAGGCGCATGTCGACGCGGAAGGCGAAGCCATCGCCGGTCACCGCATCCAGGGCGCCGATCAGCTTCTGGCCCAGCTTGGTGAAGTACTCCTGGTGATCCAGCTCGCGGCGCCCGCCCCGGGTGCCCCCCTTCTCCGGGAAGGCGAAGATCAGGTCGATATCCGAGGAGAGGTTGAGCTCGCCGGCGCCCAGCTTGCCCATGCCCAGCACCACCAGGCGCTGGGGGGATTCCTCGCCGGGGCGCGGCGCGGGCAGCCCCCAGCGTGGCG
The DNA here is from genome assembly GCF_015645095.1 of Halomonas sp. 328. Lineage (GTDB taxonomy): Bacteria > Pseudomonadota > Gammaproteobacteria > Pseudomonadales > Halomonadaceae > Bisbaumannia. Next base: position 74,610 of record NZ_JADOTW010000016.1, on the reverse strand, counting down.
CATAGTGGGCCTCCAGCCAGCCCAGGGCCCCCTCCAGGCAGACCTCCGCCAGCCGCGACACCGCCGCCGCCGTGGCCCACATGTCGGTGCCCGGGGGACGGATCAGGTCACGCCAGACGATGCCCAGCATGCGTGCCCGGCGGAAGCGCCGCAGTGCCGACTGCATGGTCGACTCGTCCTCGGCGGCCTCCAGGGCCTCGCCCAGCCAGGCCTCCAGCAGGGCCGGCTCCGGGGCACTCTCCAGCTCGCCGTTGGCCTCCAGGTGCAGCAGCCATTGGGGGTAGCGCACCAGGGTCTCCAGGGCGAAGTCGGAGATCGCCACCACCCGGGCCAGCTGCTCGCGGCACGCCTCGGGCAGTGCCAGCCAGTCCTCCAGGGGGGAGTCGCGGCCGGTCATCTCGGCCAGGCTATCGGCCTGGGCCAGGGCCTCGTCCAGGCGCTGCTCGGCCTGGCCCAGGGGGCCGCGCAGGGGCTCGGGAATCTCGGTCAGGGGCAGGAAACCAGTCGGCAGCGCCATGGGCCTCTCCTCGGGGTCGTTGGCTTCAGCATAGCGAAGGGAGCGCTCAGGCGAAGAAGCGCTGCCAGGCGATCAGCGCCCAGGTCAGGCCGGCCAGCAGCAGCGCCAGCATCACCGCCGCCGAGCCGATGTCCTTGGCGCGCCCGGAGAGCTCGTGGCGCTCGGGCCCGATACGATCCACCACGCTCTCGATGGCGCTGTTGAGTAGCTCGACGATCAGCACCAGCAGGCAGCTGCCCACCAGCAGGATCCACTCCACCGGGCCCCGGCCGAGCCAGATCGCCAGGGGCAGCAGCACCAGGCAGAGCCCCAGCTCCTGGCGGAAGGCCGCCTCGTTACGAAAGGCGGCCTTGAGGCCCTTGAGGGAGTAGTGGGTGGAGTGGATCAGGTGGCGCCAGCCGCGGTGTCCCGGTTTCATCTGCCGTCTTCCATCGATGAGCGATCGCTGTTTGAGGCCGATGGTAGCAGAGCCCAGGCACGGCCGCGCCCCGGGCGTGACGCAGAGTCAGCCCGGGGCGAGCCAGGGGGAGAGGTTTTTTTAAAAAGCCTGGGTGAGGGTCAGCCGCAGCAGGTCACCCTGGGGCGCCGCCCGGTTGTCATACTCGTGATAGAAGGCGCCATTGAGGCCCAGCCCCAGGGCCGGCCAGAAGACCCCCGCCTCCACGCCGATGGCATGCTGCTCGGCCTTGTCGCCGGAGGCGGCCGCTCCGCTGTCGCGTTCCAGCTGCCAGGCGTCGTAGCCCACCAGCCCCAGGGTCAGGCCGCTGTCGAGGCGATGGCCCAGACCCCACTCCACCACCAGGCTATCGCCGGGGGTAACGCCGCTGCCGCTCTGGCGACCATGAGTCTCGTAGCGACTCAGCGCCGAGACCGTCCAGCGCCGCGCCTCGTCGAGGTGCCAGGCACCGCCCAGGGTCAGCATGGTGCTGTCGAAGCCCTTGCCCGGGGAGGCGGGGCGGTCGGCGGCGAAGTCGCCGGTATCGAACCACTGGCCGGCGGCGAAGACCGCGTCCCAACGCTCGCCGTGCCAACCCAGCACCAATGGGCTGAGGAAGAGATCGCCCAGGCCACTGTCGCTGTCATTGAGGCCGACGCCACCGAAGCGCAGCGAGGCATCCACCAGAGGCAGGATCGCCTCGATGCCATAGTCGGCACCCAGGAACTGACGATCGGTGATCCACACCAGGCGATTGACCAGGGCGGTCACCTCGCCGCGGTTGCGTCCCGGGGCGGCGTCGCCGCCGCCATCACGCAGGCTGTCGATGCGGTAGTGGGCCAGATAGCCCCGATAGTAGAGCCCCGGGGGCGGCACCACGGGACCGTTCAACCCTTCGACGCCGGGGACGTAATGGCCATTGGCCGCCGAGGCTTGGGTAGCGAATGCCGCGCCCCCCAGGGCCAACGCCGCGGCCAGCCAGTTGCGGTATCTCATGGGAAAATCCTTGTTGTCGTTATTGGAGGGAGAGCCGGCGCCCCGAAGGGCGCCGGTCATGTAACGAAGGCGAGCCTTAACCGGCGGCCTCTTCCAGGGCCCGGGGGCGCTTGTGGCGGGTCTGCAGCTCCGGGGCCTCGGTCCTGGCCAGGGTGATATCGAAGACCACCTCGGTGAAGGGGCCTTCCAGGCCCCGCGCCTTGGCCTCGGCGGGGTCGCTAATCGCCTGCCCCTCCACCAGCAGTTCCTCACGGGTGGCGAAGGCGAAGTCGTCCCAGGTGTAGGGATCGCCGGCCAGGTTGATCTGGGTGGTCAGGTGCTTGTGGCCCGGCGCCGAGATGAAATAGTGGATATGCGCCGGACGCTGGCCATGACGGCCCAGGGCCTTGAGCACCTGATCGGTGGGGCTGCCCGCCGGCACCCCGTAGCCGGAGGGGATGATGCTGCGGGCCCGGTAGCGGCCTTCATCATCGGTGATGATGGTGCGGCGCAGGTTGTACTCGGACTGGGACGGATCGAAGTGGGAGTAGCCGCCCTTGGCGTTGGCGTGCCAGATCTCCACCCGGGCGCCGGGCACCGGCTTGCCCTCCAGGTCGCGTACCTGGCCGGTCAGCCACATCACCTCGCTGTCGGTGTCGCTGCCGTCATCCATGCGAGCGGTGCCTTCGACCTCCGGGGCGCCGGCCACATAGAGGGGCCCCTCGATGGTGCGCGGGGTGCCGCCGGTCAGGCCGCGGGCCTCGTCCTCGGCATCCATGCGCATGTCCAGGTAGTGATCGAAGCCCAGGCCCGGGGCCAGCAGGCCGAACTGGCTGCCCTGGCCCAGGGCGTTCATCAGGCTGACGGTCGACCAGAACTCCTCCGGAGTGATGTCGAAGTCATCGATCAGCTTGTAGAGGTCGGCAAGCAGGCGATGGACGATCTGCTTGGCGCGGTCGCTGCCGCCCTCCTGCTCGAAGCCGGCGACGGTCTTGAGGAAGTCCTGCACCTCGGGGGTATCGAAAATCTTCACGGTCATGGCGTCTTGCTCCTTGTGGTTCTTGTGGTGAAACGGCCAATGGGTGGCATTAGATCCGCTTGAAGAGGGCCGAGCGCTGTCCGCCCTCGGCGCCGTCGGCGGCGGTCAGGAAGCGCTCCATATGGATGTCGCGCTCGAACAGGCGCCCCTGCATCAGGGCGGTGATGGCCGCATCGATCATCGGCGGTGGCCCGCACAGGTAGGCCTTGTGCTCGCTGAAGCGGCCCTTGAAGTGGGCGATGGCGGCGTCGTGCACGAAGCCCACGAAGCCGTCCCAGGCGTCGTCGTCCAGGGGGGCATTGAGCGCCGGCACATAAGTGAAGCGCTCATGCGCGGCGGCGAGTTGCTCGAAGCGCTCCCGGTGGTAGAGCTCGGCCAGGTTGCGCGCCCCCTGGAAGAGGGTGATGCGCCGGCTATCCTCCGGGTCGGCCAGCAGGTCGAGGATCATCGACTCGGGGCTGGAGAGCCCGGAGCCCCCGGCGATGAAGATCACGTCCTTGGGGTCGGACTTGCGCACGAAGAACTGGCCATAGGGCCCGCTCAGTTCCAGGCGCTGCCCCACCTCGAGCTGCTCATGGAGCCAGGTGGTGGCCGCCCCGCCCTCGACCCGGCGCACATGCAGCACCAGCTCGCCGGACTCGGCCGGGGGCGAGGCGATGGAGAAGGCCCGGGTGCCCTCCACGCCGGGCACCTGGAGGTTGATGTACTGGCCGGCCTGGAAGGCCATGCCGTCGCCATCGAGGCGCAGGCGGATCTCGCGGATGGTCGGGGTCAGCTCGGTAATGGCGCTGACGGTGGCCTGCCAATCCGCCACCGGATGGCCGGCGAAGTCGGGGTCCTCGTCCACGTCCGCCTCGATCACCAGATCGCTCTCCGGGCGGCAGCAGCAGGCCAGCCGGTAGCCCTCGTCCCGTTCCATATCGAGCAGGGCGAAGGGGGAGGCGTCCCCCACCTCGGCCTCGCCCTCCAGCACCTGCACCTTGCAGGTGCCGCAGGTGCCGTGGCCGCAGGCGAAGGGCAGCCACACGCCCTGACGCAGGGCCGCATCCAGCAGGGTCTGGCCCTCCTCCACCTCGACGATCTCGCCGGTGGGCTCAATAGTCACTTGATAGCTCATGAGGCTGCCCTCCCCCTCAGATGGCGGCGTCGGCCAGATCCGACAGCCGCGGAGTGATCAGCCGCAGCTGGGACTTGTGCCCGATGCCGTTGTCGGCCAGCGAGGCCTCGCCCCGGGGCTCGAAGGCCTCGCCGTCGAGGCGCCACTGGGCCTCGGCGAAATCCAGCGCCTCGCTCTCCGGATGGGGGGCCAGCGCCGGCGTGAGTACCTCCGCGAGGAAGGCCTCGAAGGACATCGCCGGGTCGGCGAGGAAGGTAAGCGGGGCGCAGAACAGCAGGTGACGCTCCCACATCACATACACCAGCTGGTTGCCGTGGAAGTTCTCGACGCGGTCACGCACCGGGCCCTGGTAGTTGGCATAGTTGGCTCTAACGCTCATGGTCTCCCCTCCTCAGACGGCCTGTTTCCACGCCGCCCAGCGGCGCTGTTCGGCGGAACCCTCGAAGTCGAGGTTGTCTTCGCCCATTTCGATGCGGTAGTAGTCGCCGATCACCTTGGCCATGTCGGCGCCGCCGCAGTTGCCCTGCAGGATCTGGTGCACCGGCAGCCAGGCCTGGACGTACTTCTCCGGCTCGTGGTGGAAGATGTCGCGGCAGCCGTCGGAGCAGAAGTGGTAGCGCTCGCCGTCATGGACGGTGTCCCGGTGGCTGAGCAGGGTGTCGTCGTCCGGCTCGGTGATCGCCAGCGGGATCTGGCACACCTGGCAGAGCTGCGGCAGGGTGTTGTTGTAGAAGCGCTCACCCTTGGCCGCTTTCTCGGCCAGCAGTTCGAAGCGCGGCCGGTAGAGGCGATCGAAGGTGTCCGGGTACTTCTCGGAGAGCCAGTCCATCTCCTTGGCGGTGGGGATCCAGGTGTTGAAGGCGGTGGCGTGACCGTACTGGTAGAAGATGAACCAGGCCTGGTGGCTGACGTGATCCTTGCCGATCACCGTCTGGTCGGCGTACTTGGGCGGGCGAATGCCGTAGCGCTCGAGCTCCTTGAACAGGGCGCCGCCGGCCTCCTCGTAGTAGAGGGTCCAGGCCTCGGCCCAGGACATCACCTTGTTGGGCAGCATGTAGTCCATCATCATGCCGACGATGGAGAGCAGCCGGTAACCGCGCCACAGCCACTTGTCGAGCCACTGCTGGACGATGGGCACGTTGTCCTCGTGCTGCTCGAGGATGAACTTGATGATCTCGAGCCCCAGGGTCATGTGCCGCGCCTCGTCGGACTGGGCCGAGAAGCCGAAGGTCACGGTGTTCATGTCGCCGTTGTAGGCGGCCCCGGACATGAAGGGCAGGAACAGCAGGTTGGTCAGCACATACTCGAAGGAGAAGGAGATCGCGGTCAGGAACTCGAAGGGACCGGCGGTGGAGGCGTCCTCGAAGAAGGACTTGGGCACCGACAGGTACCAGACCCGATCGAACATGTGCGGGAAGTCATGCATGCCACCGAAGTACTTGTTGTAGTGGCTCATGGCATGGATCTGGGTCTGGGTGTGACGCAGCTCGTCGATGGACTGCATCTGGCAGGCGATGCGCGCCCCCACCCCGCCGAACTGGCGACCCACCCGGGCATAGCCCTTGTAGGCGTTGTACTCCAGCGGCGTCACCGCGGTGATGAACAGCTTGACCGCGTTCAGGTAGCGCGGGTCGGAGATCTTCATCTGGCCATTGTTCTGGGACACTGCATCGAAGATCGCATACAGCTTGCGCTCCTTCTCCGCCTGGAATTTCCAGTAGTTGTCCATGGTCAGGCGGAAGGGATCCTCCCACTGATCCCAGTCGACGATCTTGATGCCCTCGAAGCTCTCCTGGGGGAAGATATCCTCATAGCGCTGATAACTGGGCTCCCAGCCCAGGTCCCGGGTCATGATCCGGTAGCGCTCCTTCATATTGAGTCGCTTGCTGGTCTTGGCATTCATGGCTAACTCTCCTGCGCCATTATTGTTGGCTGGCGTGTGATGGCGTCGTCGGGGATTCAGGTGTTCCAGTAGAGGGTGAAGCTGTCGTCATCCTCGTCGACGTTGCCGCCGATACTGATCATGTCCACCTGGAGCTCCTGGGTATCCCAGTCGCGGCCCAGCTTCTCCTCCACCGTCTCGCGGCGAATGGTCAGGCGATCGTCGGCCTCGACCCGGATCATGGCCGGGCTGTGCTTGACCTCGGCACCGGGGTTGTCTTCGCTGATGGCCTCGACGATAAAGCGGGCGTTCTCGTTGTCCTGCAGGGCGATAAAGACGCGTGACATGGGGCAGACTCCGAATTCGGGGGAAGGGGCTCAGTGGGTCTCGAGCAGGCCGAGCTTGGCGAGGCGCTTGTCCAGCACCGCCAGGGCGGCGTCGAGCTCGATACCGGCCTCGATGGCCACCGGGGTCAGCGCCTCGACGGCACGGCTTCGCCAGTGGGCGACCCAGCGGGTCAGCTGCGTCCGGTTGGCCTCGCTCTCGCCGGCCAGGGTCTTGAACAGAGCATCGATGAAGCGGCTGCCATCCTTGAACCAGTCGCCCATAAAGTCGGTGAGGATGGCGATATCGCCGCCGCCGATGTCGAGCAGGCGCTCGTCCAGGGACTCCAGCAGGAAGGGGTAGAGCAGGCCGTCGAAGATCAGGTTCTGAGCCAGGGAGAGTTCCGCCCAGTCCTCCACCACCAGGCTGTCCTCCACGTAGCGGCGCACCCCCTGCCAGGCGGGGTCGTCCATCCACAGGCTCTTGGCCTCGGCCAGCAGCAGCCCGGGGGTGTCGTCGATCAGCAGGCCGATGCGGGAGAGGTACTGGGCCACGGCGAGACGATCCATGCCGTGGTACATATGGGCCTGGCTCAGGGTGGTGCCGTAGGCATTGGCGGCGATGCCCACGTTGTTCATGTTGGCGCCCAGCTCCGCATGGCGCAGGGGCAGCAGGCAGCGGGTCACCAGCCGGCGCGCCTCGTCACTCAGGCGGTTGCCCAGGTCGCGCTTCTCGAAGAAGGCGAAGTTGGTCTCGGTGCTCTCCTGGAGCTTGGCGCGGGCCGCTACCCAGGCGCCATAATAGAACTGGCGGGGGTCGCTGAAGGCGTACCAGTCTTCCATGGTCAGCAGGGTGTAGCCGGTGTCGTAGAGCTCGTGGTGCTCGTCGAACATCGGCCGATAGTGGAAGTTGGTGGTGGGCTGGATATCGAAGCTGGCTTCCTGATAACGGGTCGCCGGCTTGTCGCCGAAGCGTCGCTTGGTGTGGCCGTAGGTCTGGCGAACCGGGGTAATTTCCGCCGTCTTGATCTCGACACTCATAGGGGACTCCTCGTTTATTATTGTGCGATGGTGACCGACGTTTTTGTGGGCTATTGGCTGACGCTATAGCGCCACTTTTCCATCTGGATATCGACGGCCTTGGCCTGTTCATCGCTCATAAAGGTGACGTCATTTCGAGCACAGAACTCCTCGAAGGCCTGGGGCGGCATGATCAGTTCGACGAACAGCTCCGGGTTCTCGATGGCGAAGTCGAATTCGATGAAACGTTCGCTTCTCTCCCGCACTCGGACATAGCGCTTCAGGGTGCGGGGGATGGCCGACTGGGACATGGGTTCACCTCCGGGTGAGTTTCCCCCTTACCGTTACAAGGCCCATGCCAGCTTGGCGAATATCAAAAAAAACAATTTATAAACAAATAGTTATCTTGGCTTCCGACAGGGCATGAGGGATAGGCCTGGCGGCGAGAATCGAGGAAATCATCAATTGCTGCGTCGCAGCTTTTGCATATGATGAAACGCCGCCATCGAGGCAGAAGAATGCCGACAAAGGAGACTGGAAGAGAGTGGCTAAGGCGCCGTATGCTGTCGGTGTTGATAAGAGGATCTTTTTTGCCGAAACCTCGACAAAAGTACAATACACAAGATTAAAAAAACGACCCCGTGATGCCATGACAACGAGCACGCCTAGCGATGGGGTAACTCCCCGCTACCCGGATAGCCGCGACATTCTCGAGAAATTGCGCTTTCTCCCCGATGAGGGCCAGATCTGGCTGGGGGAGCAGCGCATGCTGCTGATGCAGCTACAGACCATGGCCGCCTTCCGCCATGAGATCATCCATACCCTGGGGCTGAAGCGCGCCAAGAGCTTCTTCTTGCGCCTGGGCTACCACTCGGGTCTCAAGGATGCCGAGCTGGCCCGGGCCGTGCGTGGCCAGGAGATGTCGGTGGAAGACGGTTTCCTGACCGGCCCCCAGCTCCACTCCCTGAGAGGGCTGGTCAAGGTGATTCCCCTGGCCCTGGAGATCGACCCCGGCCGGGGCCACTTCTATGGCGAGTTCGAGTGGCAGGACTCCTATGAGGTGGCGATCATCGAACAGCTGGAGTCCGCCCTGGACGAGCCGGTGTGCTGGATGCAACTGGGCTATGCCTGCGCCTACTCCAGCCAGTTCCTGGGCCAGGAGATCCAGTACCGGGAGGTGGAGTGTCGCGGGCGCGGCGATGCACGCTGCCGAATCATCGGCAAGCCGGCCCATGAGTGGGAGGATCATGCGACCTTCGCCGAGCATTTCCGCGAAGACCCGCTGATCGACGAGCTCTATGAGTTGCAGTCGCGCATCGCCTACCTGGAGGACGATATCGCCCGCCACAAGGGCGACGAGCACTATCGCCCCATCGGCCAGTCGCCGGCCTTCCTGGGAGCACTGGATCTGATCGATCGGGCCGCCCGCTCGGAGGTGCCGATCCTGCTGCTCGGTGAGACCGGCTCCGGCAAGGAGATCATGGCCCATCGAGCCCATCAGCAGAGCGACCGGGCCGAGGGGCCCTTCGTGGCGGTCAACTGCGCGGCCATTCCTCCGGACCTGATCGAGTCGGAGCTGTTCGGGGTCGAGAAGGGTGCCTACACCGGCGCGGTGCAGTCCCGAGCCGGGCGCTTCGAACGCGCCCATGGCGGCACCCTCTTCCTGGACGAGCTGGCCGAGCTGTCGCCCCGGGCCCAGGCCGCCCTGCTGCGCGCCCTCCAGGAGAAACAGATCGAGCGGGTCGGCGGCCAGCAGAGCTACGCCATCGATGTGCGTATCGTCGCCGCCACCCATGGCGACCTGATGGAGCGAGTGCAGGATGGCCGTTTCCGGGCCGACCTCTTCTACCGCCTGAACGCCTACCCGGTGATGATCCCGCCGCTGCGGGAGCGGCGCGATGACATTCGACTACTGGCCGAGCACTTCCTGGCGCGTTTCGAGTGTCACTACCACGTCAAGACCCTGGGCTTCAGTGACCAGGCCATGGCCATGCTGCGAGCCCACCCCTGGCCGGGCAATATCCGCGAGCTGCAGAACCTGATCGAGCGGGGCGTGATCCTGGCCGGCGACGGCAACTCCATCAACGAACAGGCCCTGTTTGGCCAGCAACCCCTGTCCACCCGGGGCCAGGTGCTCGGCCCCGGAGGCCAGCTCACCTCGGCACTCGATGAGACCGGCGGCGAGGCAACGACTCGCCTCGCCGCCCTGTGCCAATCGATCCTGGATGGCGGCATCTCGCTGGATGCCCTGGAAGAGGCCCTGCTGGAACAGGCCTACCGCGAGGCGGGCAGCAATGTCTCGGCGGCGGCCCGGCGCCTGGGCATGAGCCGGGCGGCGCTGGACTATCGCCTCAAGAAAGGGGGAATGCTGTAGCCGCGCCTGTCCGTGACTATCCACAGCAATAACGCGGCCCGCCGATTGGCGGGCCGCGTCATGTGGGGCATCGTCCGTCAGCCAGCGATCAGCTATCGTCGTCGCGGATCGAGGACGGATGGCGGCACAGCGGCTTGACCGCGATCTCCATATACGGGAACAGCGGCAGGTTGGAGATGATCTCCTGGAGCTCGGCGTTGTCCTCCACGTCGAAGATGCTGACATTGGCGTAGCTGCCGGCCACCCGCCAGAGGTGGCGCCACTTGCCGCGGCGCTGCAGCTCCTGGGCATAGGCCTTCTCGGTGGCCTTGATTTCGGCGGCCTGCTCGGCGGGCATCTCGGGGGGCAGCTTGACGGTCATTTCCACCTGAAACAGCATGCGGACTCTCCTTGAACGTTAGATCGATATCACGCTGATGGAGGCCGCCAGCCTGCCGGCGGCCTCCATCAGGGGGCGTTACTTGCGCGAATAGTGGGCCAGCTTGTCTTCGTCGAGGCTGATGCCCAGGCCCGGGCCGGTGGGCAGGTCGACACCGAACTCATGGTAGTTGAGCGGCTCGGCGACGATATCGTCCTTGAGCAGCAGCGGTCCGAACATCTCGGTGCCCCAGGCCATCTCGCCCAGGGTGGCCCAGGCGTGCAGGGAGGCCACGCTGCCGATGGTGCCCTCCAGCAGGGTGCCGCCGTAGAGGCCGATCCCGGCGGTCTGGGCCAGTCGGCCCAGCTCGATGGCCCCCAGGGGGCCGCCGGCCTTGGCGATCTTCAGGGCGAAGGCGCCGCTGAATCCGGCGCCGACCAAATCGAGGCCGTCCCGGGCGTCCTGCACCGCTTCGTCGGCCAGCATGGGCACCCGGAAACGCTTGGCCAGGCGAATCAGGCCGGCATGCTCCCGGGCCGGAATGGCCTGTTCGATCAGCTCAATCCCCGCCTCCTGGAGGGCATGGATGCCGCGCACGGCGCTGGACTCGTCCCAGGCCTGGTTGACGTCGACCCGCACGCTGGCGCGATCCCCCAGCGCCGCCTTGATGGCCGCCACATGGGCCACGTCCTCGGCAACGCTGCGGGCGCCGATCTTGAGCTTGAAGTCGCAGTGGCGACGCTGCGTCAGGCGCAGCTCGGCCTCGTCGATGTCCTTCTGGGTATCGCCGCTGGCCAGGGTCCAGAGCACCGGCAGGTGAGTCTGGCGGGCGCCGCCCAGCAGTTGTGCCACCGACAGCCCCAGGCGCTTGCCCTGGGCATCCAGCAGGGCGGTCTCCAGCGCCGACTTGGCGATCATGTTGCCCCGGGCATGACGCGCCAGACGGGCACGCAACGCATTGATATTGCCGGCCTCCTGACCGATCAGCAGGGGCGCCAGGTAGGCGTCGATGTTGCGCTTGATGCTCTCCGGACTCTCCGCACCATAGGCCAGGCCACCGATGGTGGTGCCCTCCCCCAGGCCCTCGATGCCATCGCTGTCGCGCAGGCGCACGATGACCAGGGTCTGGCAGGCCATGGTGGTCATGGAGAGCTGGTGGGGACGAATGGTCGGCAGGTCGACCAGCAGGGTATCGATGGACTGGATAACGGCAGACATGGCGGGGAGCACCTCGGGGATCACTGGAACGCCTTCAGTGTGATTGCCTTTATCGCCTCGGACCAATATCGTTTGGAAACCCTGCCATACCTCAGGAGGTATGATGGAACTGCGACACCTGCGCCTCTTCTGCCTGGTGGCCGAAGAGCTCAACCTCACCCGGGCGGCCCAGCGGCTGCACATGACCCAACCGCCACTCTCCCGGCAGATCAAGGCCCTGGAGGAGGAGCTGGGCAGCCGACTGTTTCAGCGCGGCCCCCAGGGATTGGCCCTGACCGCCACCGGCCAGGTCTTCTACGAGCATGCCCGGCAGATCCTCGACAAGGTGGAAACCAGTGTCGCCACCATTCGCCGCATGGAGCGCAGCCAGCGTCCGCTGTTCGCCATCGGCTTCGTGCCCTCGGTGTTCTATGGGCAGCTGCCCCTGCTGGCCCGGGAGCTACGACAAAAGGATAAGGCGGAGCTGAGCCTGGTGGAGCTGACCACGGTGCAGCAGATCCAGGCCCTCAAGGCGGGACGCATCGATATCGGCTTCGGCCGCCTGCGGGTGGACGACCCGGACGTGGAGCAGCGGGTGCTTTTCGACGAGCCGCTGCTGGCGGCGCTGCCCACGGGCCACCCCCTGGAGGGCACCCGGCCCAGCCTGGAGGAGCTGGCCCGCTACCCCTTGATTCTCTTTCCGGCGCGGCCCCGCCCCAGCCTGGCGGACATGGTGCAGGGGCTCTTCCATCGCCGCGGCCTCAAGATCCGGGTGGTACAGGAGACCAACGAGCTGCAGACGGCCCTGGGGCTGGTGGCCTCCAACCTGGGCATCACCCTGGTGCCGGAACAGGTCCGCAACGTGCAGCGCCAGGGCATCGGCTATGTGCCCCTGGCGGATGCCAGCCTCACCACCCCGGTGATCTGCAGCCGTCGCAAGGGCGAGGCGGACACCCCGCTGATGCGCGAGGTGGACGCCATCCTGGCTCAGCGCGACTGAATCATCGCTTCCAGGTCCCGGGAGAGGGGATCGAGCACCTCGGGCCAACTCAGGTAGGGGGTAGTGCCGCTACCGTTGACCAGCACCGTGAAGACCCCCCAGCGGCCGCTGGCGGTGCGGAAGTAGCCGCCCACGGCACGCACCGCGAAGGGCTGGTTGAGGGTGCCGGTCTTGAGCATCACATGGTGCTGGAAGGTGTCGCCGCCGCGGCGGATGAAACGCATCACCCCGGTGGCCGGCGACTGCAGGCCAGCGACGAAGCTGGGGAAGAGCGCCGGCTGGCGGTACATGTGCTCGAGCAGCACATTGACCCCGGCGGCGCTGGTGCGGTTGGTGGTGGTCAGGCCACTGCCGCTGTCCAGGGTCAAGGGGCCGTGGTTGGGCAGCCCCTCGGCGAAGGCGGCCAGGGTGGCACCGGCCGCCGGCAGGTCCTGGCTACCCTCGGCGAGCCCCAGGGTCAGCACGTCGGCCATGTAATTGTTGGAATAGTGCATCACCCCCAGCAGCAGCTCATGCAGGGAGCGCCCCGCCACCACGGCCAGTTCCCGGGCCTCGGCCGGCGGCGGGGCCTCGCTGACCCGCGGCGCGCCGTCGAAGGGGATCCCCGCCTGGACCAGCAGGGCCCCCAGGGTCTGAGCGGTCTGCCAGGCCGGGTCGGCGCTGGCCCGATGCACCTGGTGGGGTGCGGCATCGACGGCGATGCGGCCGCGCAGGATCAGCCGTTCGCTGCCCGCCTCCCCGGCCCGCTCGACGCTGAACTCGGTGCCGCCGCCGGCGGCCACGGTGTCGATGCGGTTATCCAGGGGCAGCAGGGGCTCGGCGGTATCGCAGCTCGCCGCCTGGGCCGCCTGCCCGACCCGCCCCGGGCGGATCGACAGGCACCAGCTGCCGTGGTTGACCCCCGCCGAGGAGAGCCCGGCGCTGTAGGCATTGGCGGAACGCTGGCGGGCCTGGCAGCGATCGGTGGTGACGCAGGCCACCGGACCGAAGCGCCACTGGCTGACCTCGAGCCCGCCGGCGATGGCGGTGACGCCACGCTGGCGCAGGCCCTGCACCAGCTTCCACAGGTCCTCGGCCACCAGGCCCGGGTCACCGCTGCCGTCGAGGATCAGGTCGCCCTGCAGGACGCCGGCCTCGTCCAGGCTGCCGGTGCCCACCAGTCGGGTGCTGAAGCGATGCTGGGGCCCCCACTCGCTCAGCGCCGCCGCGGAGAGGTAGGCCTTGGAGACCGAGGCCGGCGACAGCTGGCGACGCGGTTCGATCTCGCCGAGCAGTTCGCCGGGGGCGGCACCATCCCCCAACAGCCGAGCCTCGGCCCCCACGGCGAAACCGCGCTCCATCAGGCCGGCCAGGTGGTCGAAGCCTTCCGCCAGGGCCGGCAGAGGCAGAAGAAGCGTAAGGAACAAGGCAGTTGAACGCAGCATAAGCAAAATTCCGCGAAGATCGGGCGTGAAGGCTACATCTTGGAGAAGGCCTGGATCACCACCACCCCGGTGACGATCAGCAGGATGCCCAGGATGGCGGGGAAATCGGGTTTCTGGCCGTAGATCAGCATGGCCACCAGGGTGACCAGGACGATCCCCAGGCCGGCCCAGAAGGCGTAGGCGATGCCCACCGGGATGGTGCGCAGCACCAGGGTCAACAGGTAGAAGGCCGCGGCATAGCCGCCCACCACGATCAGGCTGGGGCCCAGGCGGGTAAATTGCTGGGAGGCCTTGAGGGCGCTGGTGGCGGCCACTTCGGCGATGATTGCCAGGGCCAGATAGAGGTAGGCCATGGGGACTCCTTGTCACGGCGGTGCCCGGGTCGGCGGTTCATTCTAGCCGGCCCGGACGGCGGCGTCAGGGGCGAGGCATCAGCTCGGGGTGGTACGGCAGCTCGGCCACCAGCCGCCACAGGGCCTGGCCGCTGAGGTGGTACTTGCGCTCGAAGGGGGTCAGGTAGGCCTCGCCGTCGGGCCGATAAGCCTCCGCCTCGGCCATGATGCCGGTGGCCTGGCTCAGGGCCAGGGCGAACTCCTCCACATAGAGCCGCCAGTTGGAGCGCAGCTCCAGGCGCCCGCCCAGCCCCAGCAGGGCCGGCAGCACCGGATGCCCCTGCCAGCGCAACTTGAGGTGCGCCGCCTTGGGATAGGGGTTGGGGTAGAGCAGGTAGTGGCGCTCGGGCCGCCAGCCCGCCTCCAGGGCCAGGCGCCAGAAATCCACCAGGTCGGCGCGCACCAGCCGGGCATTGGCGGGCAACTCGCCATGCTCCCGGGTCAACCGGCTCTCGCTGCGGTCGACGCCGATCAGCGCATGGTCGGGGAAGCGCCGCGCCAGTTCGCGGGTGGAGAGCCCCACCCCACAGCCCGAATCGAGGATCAGCGGCTTGCGCTGCTCGCGGAGCCAGGCCTGGGCCTCGGCGAAGGCGGCCCGGGTATGCTCGGCCACCGGCTTGCGCAAGGGGTGCGTCAAGGCCCGCGCCACCCGGCGCGCCAGGTCGTCGTGGGGACCCGTCTGGTTGGAAACGATCACGCGGGAATTGGCGTCCATGGCAACAGGCCAGAGCAAGAGTGAGCGCCTATTCTAGCAATGCGGGCCGATAAAAAAACGGCGCATCCACAGCAGGGGACGCGCCAACACCAACTCGTATGACTCAAACAGCCGTTTCATGATAGCTCGGCGGACGCCGGTTTTCAAACATGTGTTTTAACCTTTTTCCGGTGCCCGCCCACGAGCCCCGCATGACGGGGGCGAAGCCGGGGTGCTATCATCCGGCTCCTACTCGACTATGACTCCACGATCAAACAGCACAACGAGGAATCCGGCTTGTCACACTTACCGGTGATCGTCGGCATGGGGGGCATCAATGCCGCCGGCAGAACCTCGGGGCATCAGGCCTATCGCCGCTCCATCCTCGAGGCCCTGCCCGACTCCGCCCAGGCAGAGACGCTGCTCGGTCTGGCCGCCCTGATGCGCCTGGCCGAGGCCTCCGATGGCCAGTGGCGCGACGCGGGCGGCCAGCCCCTCGCCGCCGCCGAGGTCGTCGAGCGCTACCGCCAGCGCATTCTCGACCACACCCTGATCCGGCGCATCGAAGACCCGCGCTTCGGCGCCGACGGCATTCCCGCCAATCGCCAGGCGCGGCTCGATATCGAGGCGCCCCTGGTGTTTCGGCTGCGCCGCCGCCAGCTTCCCGAGGTGCTGCCGGAGACCTGGCAGGTCCGCGAGATCGACCGTCGCCAGGTGGAGGTCACCGTCCCCGCCGGCCACCTCGATGTGCTGCTGCCGGAGCGCCGCGCCGCCCAGGTGCGAGCCGCCGGCCAACTGCCCAGCGGTTTCGAACCGGAGAGCCTCTACCGTAGCGTGCACCACCCCCGGGGCCTCTCCATGGCGGTATTCGGCGCCTCCGACTGCCTGGGCGACAGCGGCCTGGCCTGGGAAGCGTTGCGCGACCGCCTCGACCCGGATGCCATCGCCGTCTATGCCGGCAACTCCATCGGCCAACTCGACGACGCCGGCTGGGGCGGCCTGCTGAAGAGCTTCGTCTCCGGCAATCGCGCCACCTCCAAGCAGATGCCCCTGGGCTACGGGCAGATGCCCGCCGACTTCCTCAATGCCTATGTGCTGGGCAGCGTGGGGCCCACCGGGGCCATCCAGGGCGCCTGCGCCAGCTTCCTCTACAACCTGCGCCTGGGGGTGGAGGACATCCGCAGCGGCCGCCGTCGGGTGGTGATGGTGGGCACCTCGGATGCCCCCATTACCCCGGAGATCATCGAGGGCTTCCGCGCCATGGGCGCCCTGGCCGACGACGACAGCCTCAAGGCCCTGGATGCCCTGGAGCTGCTCACCGACGAGGATTACCAGCGCGCCTGCCGGCCCTTCGCCCGCAACTGCGGCTTCACCATCGCCGAGGCCAGCCAGTTCGTGCTGCTGATGGATGACGCCCTGGCCCTGGAGGTGGGCGCCCGTATCCTCGGCTCCGTGCCCGGCGTCTTCGCCAATGCCGACGGTTGGAAGCGCTCCATCTCGGCGCCCGGCATCGGCAACTACATCACCCTGGGCAAGGCCGCCGCCCTGGCCCGGGAAATCCTCGGCGAGGAGGGCCTGCGCCGGCGCACCTTCCTGCACGCCCATGGCACCAGCACGCCGAAGAACCGGGTCACCGAATCCCATGTCTTCGACCGCATCGCCGACGCCTACGGCATCGAGGCCTGGCCGGTGGTGGCGGTCAAGGCCTTCGTGGGTCACTCCCAGGGCAGCGCCGCCGGCGACCAGCTCGCCAGCGCCCTGGGCAGCTTCGCCCATGGCCTGCTGCCGGGCATTCCCACCCTGGATGCGGTGGCCGACGACGTTCACGCCGAACGATTGGCCTTCTCCCGCACGCCCCTGGCCTTCGCCGCCGATGCCAGCCTGATCAACGCCAAGGGCTTCGGTGGCAACAACGCCACCGGCCTGGTGCTCTCGCCACGGGCCACCGAGCGGCTGCTGGAGCAGCGCCACGGTGCCGCCGCCATGGCCGCCTGGCGCGGCAAGCGCGACGCCACCCAGGCCACCGCCGAGGCCTACTGGGCACAGGCCGACCAGGGCCGGTTCCAGGTGCAGTATCGCTTCGGCGAAGGGGTGCTGGAAGGGCCGGAGCTCGAGATCGATGATCGCGAGCTGCGTATCCCCGGCTACGCCCAGCCGGTCTCCCTGGCGGTGGACAATCCCTTCGGCCGCCTCGACGACTGAGGGCCCACGCCCGCGGCGATACCATTGTCGCCGCGGGGCGCCTCCGCTACCCTGAGGCCCGCCCCCGAATGATCGGCACAGGACACCGCCCATGAACACCGTGGTCTATCCCGGCACCTTCGACCCCATCACCAATGGCCATACCGACCTGATCGAGCGCGCCGCGCGCATGTTCGACCGGGTGATCGTGGCCATCGCCGCCAGCCCAGGCAAGCGCCCGGCCCTCGGCCTGGATGCCCGGATCGCCCTGGCCAGGGAGGTGGTGAGCCACCTCGACAACGTGGAGGTGATGGGCTTCTCGGGACTGCTCACCGAGTTCCTCGAAGCCCAGCAGGCGCGCATCATCCTGCGCGGGCTGCGTGCCGTCTCCGACTTCGAGTACGAGCTGCAACTGGCCAACATGAATCGCGCCCAGGCCCCGGACGTGGAGAGCCTCTTCCTGACCCCCGAGGTGCAGAACTCCTATATCTCCTCGACCATCGTGCGGGAGATCGCCCACCTGGGCGGCGACGTCTCCAAGCTGGTACACCCCAGGGTCGTCGAGGCCCTCAAAGCGCATTACAATACCTGAGTCCTTTACTCAGGCAATTCTCTGAGGTAGCCCCATGGCCCTGATGATCACCGACGAGTGCATCAACTGCGACGTCTGCGAACCCGAATGCCCCAACGGCGCCATCTCGCCGGGGGAAGAGATCTACGTCATCGATCCGGCGCTGTGCACCGAGTGCGTCGGCCACTTCGACGAGCCCCAGTGCCAGCAGGTCTGCCCGGTGGACTGCATCCCCCTGGACCCGGAACGGGAAGAGACCCGGGAGCAGCTGATGGCGAAGTACCAGCGCATCACCGCGGCCTGAGTCCCCTTATCACAACGACGCCGGAGCCCTCTGTCGAGAGAGGACTCCGGCGTTATCTTTTGCGATGAAGGCTATAGCTCGTCGGCCCGCTTGCTGACGGTGCAGCCCAGGCAGCGCCGGAAGGTCGCCTCCGCCGGCGTGCGGATCAGGGTCTCCGCCGCCGCATCCACGTTGCCCCCCAGGGCACTGAAAGGCAACGAGACCAGGAACACCGCCGTGCCGCCCAGGGTCGCCACCGCCAGCAGCGGCCGGGCCACCAGAGCATCCACCACCATGGCACCGCCGCTGGGCCGCGCCTCCAGGCGCTGCCCCATCTGACGATCCTGAGCTCCCACGGTACCGCTAGCGAGTACCAGCGCCAGGGCCACCCCGACTATCATTAGCGTTCGCTTGCATCCACCCATGCGTCCGTCCCCCTCATCATGACCGTCGCGGCGGGATGATTTGTGTTGCCCCTGCGCCAGAGCTATCCTGCCCGCCCCCTCACCACTTCAGGAAAGTCTAGTGCCCCTCGCCGATAATCGCCGCATCTGGCTGCTGGCCTGGCCCATTATCCTGTCGAATATCACCGTGCCCCTGCTAGGCCTGGTGGATACCGCCGTGGTGGGGCACCTGCCCGACTCCCGTTACCTGGCCGGGGTGACCCTGGGGGCCACCCTGTTCGGTTTTCTCTACTGGGGCTTCGGCTTCCTGCGCATGGGCACCACCGGCCTCACCGCCCAGGCCCTAGGGCGCGGCGACGATGGCGAGGTGCGCACCCTGCTGGGCCAGTCCCTGGTGCTGGCGGTGGCCATCGGCGTGGCACTGATCCTCTTCTCGCGCCCGCTGATCGAGCTGGGCCTGTGGCTGCTGGATGGCAGCGAGGCGGCCACCGAGCTGGCCCGGGAGTACGCGCGGATCCGCATCGTCTCGGCGCCGGCGGTGCTGGCCAACTACGCCATCCTCGGCTGGTTCCTGGGCCAGCAGAACTCCCGGGTCACGCTGATGATCCTGGTGCTGACCAATGCCATCAATATCCTCCTCGACCTGTGGTTCGTGATCGGCCTGGGCATGACCAGCAATGGCGTGGCCCTGGCCTCGGCCATCGCCGACTACAGCGCCCTGGTCTTCGGCCTGTGGCTGGTCGGCCGCCAGCTGCGAGGCCTGGGCGGGCGGCTCGATCGCCGGAGGCTGCGCCGGCTATCCGCCTATGGCGAACTGATCCGGGTCAATGGCCACCTCTTCGTGCGCACCCTGGGGCTGCTCTTCGCCATGGCCTTCTTTACCGCCCAGGGCGCCAGCCAGGGCGATACCGTGCTGGCCGCCAACGCGGTACTGTTGCAGTTCATCATGCTGACCAGCTACGCCCTGGACGGCTTCGCCCATGCCGCCGAGGCCCTCACCGGCCGTGCCGTGGGGCGCGGGCGCTGGGACGAATTCCGCACCGCCGTGGCCAGCGCCACCCGCTTCTCGCTATTGACGGCCGCCCTGGCCAGCCTGGCCTTCTGGCTGGGCGGCCCGGCGCTGATCGCCCTGCTCACCGACCTGCCGGAGGTGCGCGCCACCGCCGCTCAGTACCTGCCCTGGATGATCCTGATGCCGCTGCTGGCGGTGTGGAGCTACCTGCTGGATGGGGTCTTCATCGGCGCCACCGCCAGCCGCGAGATGCGCAACAGCATCTTCGTGGCCCTGGCCGCCTACCTGCCCTGCTGGTGGCTGACCCAGGGGCTCGGCAACCACGGCCTGTGGCTCGCCTTCACCCTCTTCACCCTGGTGCGCTCGGCGACCCTCGGTGCCTATTACCTCCATTACCGGCGCCACCACTGGCGAGAGGCGCCGACTTGTCCCCAGGGCAGCCCACGGTAGCCTTAGGTCGATAGCGCGCAACGGGATTTTTCGGCTATGTTGCGATAGTCCATATCACAATAAGCGAATATGCCATGCTCAAGTTCCTGTCGCGGCCGGCGGTGAAGCTGGTCGAGCGCTACCTCCCCGACCCCTATGTCTTCGTCCTGCTGCTGACCCTGGTGGCCGCCGCCGCAGCCATCGCCGTGGAGCGCCAGACCCCGCTGGCGGTGATGCGCATGTGGGGCGACGGTTTCTGGAACCTGCTGACCTTCTCCATGCAGATGCTGCTGGTGCTGGTGACCGGGTTCATGCTGGCCAATACCCCGCCGGTGAAGCGGCTGTTGCAGCGCCTGGCGGGCAAGGCCGGCAATGCCGGTGGCGCCATCGTCCTGGTCACCCTGGTCTCGCTGGCCGCCAGCTGGATCAACTGGGGCTTCGGCCTGGTGGTGGGGGCGCTCTTCGCCAAGGAGCTGGCCCGTCAGATCCGCGTCGACTACCGGCTGTTGATCGCCAGCGCCTACTCCGGTTTCGTGGTCTGGCACGGCGGCCTGGCAGGCTCCATTCCCCTGACCATCGCCACCGAGGGGCACTTCACCGTCGACCGCATCGGCGTGGTGGGCACCTCCGAGACCATCTTCGCCTGGTTCAACCTGGCCATCGTGGTAGCGCTCTTTATCGCCGTGCCCCTGGTCAACCGGCTAATGCTTCCCGATGACAAGGAGAGCGTCTATGTGGATCCGGCCCGGCTAGAGGAGCCCAGCCAGGAGGGAATGACTTTCCACCGCCCGGCGGATCGCCTGGAGAACAGCCGCAGCCTGGCCTGGCTGGTGGGCATCCCCGGCCTGCTCTTCCTACTCGACCACTTCCTGCTGCGCGGCGGCGGCCTCAACCTCAATATCGTCAACTTCCTGTTCCTGTTCCTGGCCATCGTGCTCCACCGCACCCCGCGCAACCTGCTGATCAGCCTACAGGAAGCGGTCAAGGGCGGCGCCGGCATCGTCATCCAGTTCCCCTTCTATGCCGGTATCATGGCGATCATGGTGCAGTCGGGACTGGCCCAGAGCCTCTCCGAGGGCTTCATCGCCTTCGCCAGCGCCCAGACCCTGCCCTTCTGGTCCTTTATCAGTGCCGGGGTGGTCAACCTCTTCGTGCCTTCCGGGGGCGGCCAGTGGGCGGTTCAGGCGCCGGTCATGCTGCCCGCCGCCGAGGCCCTGGGGGCGGATCTCTCTCGGGTGGCCATGGCGGTGGCCTGGGGTGACGCCTGGACCAACCTGCTGCAACCCTTCTGGGCGCTGCCGGTGCTGGCCATCGCCGGCCTCAAGGCCAAGGACATCATGGGCTTCTGCCTGGTCCAGCTGCTGGTCACCGGAGTGATCATCAGCCTGCTGCTGACCTACCTCTAGGCAGGATGGGGCGGGCTGCTATTCTCCACGAGGCGTCGGCATGTCCGTCGACGCCTCCGCTTATGCAGTGACGACGGGAAGCGGGTATCCTCAGGGACAGTCCCATTCTTCCCGGAGCCCTCCTGTGACCGATGATATGCCCCGCCAGCACGAACTGACCATGACCGTGCTGATGACTCCCGACATGGCCAACTTCAGCGGCAAGGTGCATGGCGGCGCCATCCTCAAGAAGCTCGACGAGGTGGCCTATGCCTGCGCCAGTCGCTACTCCGGCAGCTACGTGGTGACGCTCTCGGTGGACCAGGTACTGTTCAAGCAGCCCATCCATGTGGGCGAGCTGGTCACCTTCCTGGCCTCGGTCAACCACGTGGGCCGTTCCTCCATGGAGGTGGGCATCAAGGTGGTGGCGGAGAATATCCGCGACAAGGTGATCCGCCATACCAACAGCTGCTACCTGACCATGGTGGCGGTGGACGAGGCGGGTGCCCCGGTGGAGGTGCCGCCCCTCAACCTGGAGACGCCGATGCAGAAGCTGCGCTTCGAGAAGGCGGCGCTGCGCAAGAAGCTGCGCAAGCAGGCCGAGGAGGAGGCGCGGCGCACCCACGAGAACCACTACGCGGAGCAGCACTACGGCGCCGAGACCCACTAAAAGAGAGCAATATCGCAATCGCAGCGGCGCTCCAAGGGGCGCCGCTGTTGTCAGCCGCAGAAGAGGTCGGTGATCCGCTCCCGCTCGTCCAGGCGGATATTCAACCGGTCGTGAAGGTAGTCCATGGTGTAGGCGTGGCCGGGGCGCATCACCCGCACCTGGCGGGCCCCGCTTTCGCTGTGGATCGCATTGCTCAGCGACTCGTCGTAGTGGCGGCCCACCCGATCCTGAACATGTCTGGCACCACAGGCATCTTCCCCTTCGGTGACCCGGGGAGGCGGCGGAGCCGGTTCACGCGACGCATTCGACTGTGCCATGGCCGTACACCCAACCAACAGCAACGCTCCACCAATTGTCGAAAGGAACTTCAAGGGCATGATCATCATGGGCCTCCTTGGCAGATGATACTGGAAGTATACACATGCGAACGGGCATACCCGTGGGCATGCCCGTTCGGCGCTGAGCTAACGCCAGGACCGATCAGTCAGTGGCATCCTGTGCGCCTTCACCGCCGCGCTCGACATCCTGACCAGCGCCTTCGGTGGTGTCGCACCCCATCAGCACACTGGCTGTCAGCAGCGGGGCGAAGTCACGGCAATAGCTTTTCTCATAGCATGAGCCGCTCGACAAGGAGGAGTCATCCGTTCCTTGTCCGTGACGAAATGGCCACTTCAGCCAAGCCATCACCCTACATCATGCCAGCGGGGTCATTCGGCCTGCCGCTGGATCGCCTCGCCTCCTTTTTGGATATCCTCTCCCGCCCCGCGCATGGTGTTGCAGCCGGAAAGTAGCGATAGCATAAACAGTGACAACATGAGGGCGGCGAGCATGCGTTTCATATCGGACTCCTTGCTCCATGAGGGGCCTGCCTTACGGCCCCATACGCTTTTACTCTAGCACCGTCTGGTGGGAAAGAAAGGCAACCTCAGCCGAACACCAGGCGCAGGATGATGGCGGCAATCACCGCCAGCGTCAGCCACTTCACCCAGAGGGCGCCCCGGGGACTCATATTGACCTTCACCGCCAGCCAGGCGCCCAGCATGCTCCCCAGGGCCAGCAGCAGGCCGAAGCCCCAGCGCACCTGACCGAAGGCGATAAAGAGCCCCAGGGCCGGCAGGGTGTAGACCAGGATGATCAGTACCTTGAAGACATTGACCTGGGCCAGGTCGATGCGCAGCAGGCGGTAGAGCACGACGATAAAGAGGATGCCCACTCCCACCTGGATAAAGCCGCCGTAGAGACCGATGGCGAACATCGCCAGGTAGACCGCCGGGGTCAATCGCTCCACCGTCAGCGGCCGGGTGTCGAGGCGCGGCTGGGGCAGCAGCATCAGCACCGCCGAGCCGGCCATCACCGTGATCAACACCGCCTCGAAGAGGGCGTCGCTGACCTGCAGGGCCAACCAGGCCCCCAGCAGGGAACCTACCACCGCCGGTACCGAGAGGCGCAAGCTGAGGCCGATATGGGAAGCGCCGGCACGCAGGAAGCTGGTCACCGCCGAGAGGCTCTGCAGCACGATGGAGACCCGGTTGGTGCCATTGGCCACCTGGGGCGGCAGGCCCAGGAACATCAACAGCGGGAGGGTCAGCATCGACCCGCCCGCCGAGAGCACATTGATGAAACCGGCCACGGCCCCGATGCCAACCAGGGCCAGGCCTTCGAGTAGCGTCATGCCAATGCCTGTTGCGGCGCGCGTCCTGCGCGGGAACTCCACACCAGAATACCCAGGAAGAGCACCAGGCCCAAGAGGTCCAGCGCCAGCTCACCATGGGGCCAGAGCATCAGGGCACCGATGGGGAACATGACCAGGCGCAGCCACCAGGGCAGCTCGCTCTCCAGGTAGCCCTCCAGGCCGGCGATGATGGCGTAGATGCCGAACAGGGCGAAGGCGAAGACGGTGAGCATCTCCAGGGGCGTGCCGGTGATCAGCGGCGACCAGACGAACAGCAAGGGCACGATATAGAGCCCCTTGGCGATCTTCCAGGCGGTGAAGCCGGTGCGCATCGGCGGCGTCTTGGCGATGGCCGCGGCGGCAAAGGCGGTGAGGCAGACCGGCGGGGTGACGTTGGAGTCCTGGGAGAGCCAGAAGATCACCATGTGTGCGGCCACCAGCAGCAGGGTCAGGGTGTGCGGTGACAGGGCCTGCTCATAGAGCTGGCTACGGAAGTCATCGGGCACCAGGGACAGCAGCTCCCGGGCCGCGGCGGCGTCCATGGGGGCATTGAGGGCATCCAGCTGCTCCGGGGCGGCGAGCATAAAGATCGCCTTGGCCTGCTCCGGCAGGTTGCCGGCCATCAGCAGGTCGACCAGTTGGCCATGGGCCATCAGGCCGTAGAGGGCCGGCGCCGAGAGGGTACCGAGGACGATATAGGCGGCGGTCACCGGCAGGCCCATGCCGAGCACCAGGGAGGCGATGGCGATCAGCACGATGGTGATCAGGAGGCTGCCCCCGGCCCAGTCGGTGATCATCAGCGAGAAGGTGTTGCCGATGCCGGTGGTGGAGACCACGTTGACGATCAGCCCCACGGTGAGCAACAGGATCGCCGTGGTGACCATATTGCGGCTGCCCAGCACCAGGGCCTCGAGGATCGCCCGGGGCGTCATGGGGGTCTTCGACAACCAGGAGGCGACCACCACCGAGAGAATGGCGATGCCGGCGGCATAGGTGGGAGTGAAGCCGTAGATCAAGGAGGCCACCAGCACCACCAGTGGCAGCAGGAAGTGCCAGCCGCCCTTGAGCACCTCGAGCAGGCGTGGCGCCTCCTCCACTGTCACCTGCTCGGTATGGCTACGCTTGGCCTCGATACGCACAAACATCGCCACCGAGAGGAAGTAGAGCAGCGCCGGCAGGGCCGCCACGCCGATGATGGTCAGGTAGGAGACCTGGGTATAGGAGGCCATGATAAAGGCCCCGGCCCCCATGACCGGGGGCATCAGCTGGCCGCCGGTGGAAGCCGCCGCCTCGACTCCGGCGGCGAAGCGTGGCGGGAAACCGGCCTTGCGCATCAGCGGGATGGTGATTACCCCGGTGGAGACGGTGTTGGCCACGCTGGAGCCGGAGACCGAGCCCATCAGCCCGGAGGAGAAGACCGCGACGAAACCGGGGCCGCCGACGAAGCGCCCGGCGGCACAGCGGGCCAGCTCGATGATGAAGTCGCCGGCGCCGGAGCGCACCAGGAAGGCGCCGAAGAGGATGAACATGAAGACATAGGACCAGGAGATGCGGGCGATGGAGCCCAGCATGCCATCGCCGCCCAGGTAGCTGCGGTAGAGCACCGTCTCCCAGTTGAGGCCCGGGAAGCCGAAGACGCCGCTCACATGGCGGCCCCACCAGGCCACATAGGTGAGCGCCACCAGGCAGAGCACCGGGATGAACCAGCCGGTGGTGCGGCGGGCGAACTCCAGGATCAGCGCCAGGGCGGCGATGGAGACCACCCAGTCGGCGGTGGAGAAGCGCACCCCGCGGGCATAGAGGGCATCCTCGAAGCCGATCAGGTAGAAGGCGCAGCCCAGGGCGGCGAGGCCGAGCAGCACATCCACCGCCAGCACCAGCCGCTGGCCGGAGGCGGAACGCGCCTTGAGCATGGGCACCGAGAGGGCACAGAGCAGGCCGAACATGCCGAAGTGCAGGGCGCTGACCCACACCTCGGAAAGGGTACCCAGGGTATTGAAGTAGAGATGCGACAGGGCCACGACGATGGCCAGGACAATCAGCACCCGGCCGAGCCAGGGATGCTCGAGGCGTTCGGAAGCCTCGCTGGCCTCTTCGTCGCGCACCTCGGGGGCAGGCGTAGTATTCATGGGCATTCTCGTGGAGCAGGTGTAGGTCGGATAAACGGGCCTCTGGCGAGAGCATCCGACATGGGCGTCGGATGCGCCTTCACGCTTATCCGACCTACAGGGTCATCGAGTACAGAAGAAATTCAGGCTTCCTCAGCCCTCCAGCAGATGCTCGGGAATCGCCAGCCCCTGCTCCTGGAAGTAGCGGGCCGCACCCGGGTGCAGCGGCATGGGCAGGCCATCCAAGGCCTTCTCCAGGGCCATGTCGCGGGTCGCCGGGTGGATGTTGTTGAGGAAGGGCAGGTTCTCGAACATCGCCTTGGTGATCTGGTAGACGTGCTCCTCCGGCACATCGGCGTTGACCACCAGGATATTGGGCTGGGCGATGGTCTGGACCGCCTCGTCCTGGCTCGGGTAGGTGCCGGCGGCGATCTCGTAGGGCGTCCATACCGGGTAGGCGCTATTGATGCGCGCCAGCTGCTCCTCGGTGACTTCGAGGATGGAGATATCGTCGCCCATGTTGGCGAAGGCGCTGGTCACCGCAGAGGCGGGCACCCCGGCGGGGATATTCATGCCGTCGATATTGCCGTTCTGCATGGCATCGGCACTCGGGCCGTAGCCCAGGTAGGCCAGGTTCATCTGCTCCGGGTCGATGTCGAGACCGGCAAGAATTTGCCGACCGGAGCCCTCGGTACCGGAGTTGCGGGCACCGATGGAGAAGCCGCGGCCGTAGAGCTGGGTCAGGTCATCGATGGTACCGCTCTCGGTACGATGGCTGCGCATCACGAAGTGCTCCACGTTCTGCCACAGCATGGAGACGGAGCGGACGTTGTCGTAGGCCTGGGGCACCGGTCCCTCGCCGGTCCAGGCCCAGGCGCCATAGAGCGCCTGGAGGATGCCGAACTGGGCTTGATTGTCCTCCATCAGGCGCAGGTTCTCGGCGGAACCGGCGGAGCTGATGGCGGAGACCGAGATGTTGTGGGTCGGCTCCAGCTTGACCCGCACCAGGGTCGAGAGGGCCACCCCCACCGGGTAGAAGGTGCCGCCGGTGGTGGCGGTACCCATGATGTACTGCCCGCCTTCATCATTGGCGCTGACGCCGGCGGCACCCAGGCCGAGGGCGGCGGCGGTGGCGAGAGTGAGGGCGGACTTGAGGAACTGGCGCTTGTGCATGCTATCTCTCCTGTCGATGATGGCTTGTTATGGTTATGCCATTCGACTAGAGCGATATTCCTGCCAGCTTATCCAACAGCATTTAAAATCAATGCATTAGTGGTATCGATGGGCCGACGACTGGCCAAGATGCCCCCTTCATCGGCAAACTATTGCCGATGGCCACCCTAGCCCCGGCAAATCATTGCCACCCGGAGCCCCCATGAGCGAACTCACCCTCGATCCCCGCCTGGAAGCCGATACCCTGCCCGTCACCGAGCTCGGCCTCTGTCAGGTACGGCTGATGAACGACGCCCGCTACCCCTGGCTGGTACTGGTGCCGCGGCGCATCGGCGTGAAGGAGGTGTACCAGCTGTCGGCGCAGGAACAGGCGCGACTCTGGCAAGAGGCCACGGCCCTGGGCGAGGGGCTGATGCGGACCCTGAACGGCGACAAGCTCAACCTGGCCACCCTGGGCAATATGGTGCCCCAGCTGCACCTGCATGTGATCGTGCGCTTCGAGGAGGATGCCGCCTGGCCCGCGCCGGTGTGGGGGCAGGGCCAGGCCGAGCCCTATGACGCGGATGGCCAGGCCAAGCGCCGCGACGAGATCCTGGCGATCATCGAGGGACTGGATCTCGGCGAGTAAGTGATCGGCGGCCTACTGGCCCCCGAAGGGAGTGCGCGGCGCGCCCGATCCACTCTCCTGGGCGGCCGGCGGAGTGCCCAGCAGCGGCACCGTGGCGGGGTTCTTGAGCCCGGTGGCGAAGAGGGTGAGCCCCAGCAGGGCGATCGCCAGGCCGCCGCCCAGGGCGGCCCAGCCCAGCAGACGCCCGGCGATGCCGGGACGTGACTGACGCGCCAGGCGGCGTTGTGCCCAGTCCCGCGCCAGGACGCTGGCCAGGGCCAGGGCCGAGACCGTCAAGGCCGTGCCCAGGGCCATCACCAGCACCGCCGCCACCCCGGCCCAGAAGAAGCCCAGCAGGGAGGCGGCCCCCAACAGCAGGACCCCACCGCTGCAGGGGCGCAGGCCGATGGCCACCACCGTGGCCAGGGCGGTACGCCAGTCGCCGGCCTGCTCCGGGCTGAGATGGTGAGTCCCGCCACAGCCGCAATCATGATCATGGTGATGCGGGTCATGGGCATGGTGATGCGGGTCATGGTGATGGTGCGCCTCGGGCGGCGCCGAGACGCGGGGCCGCCGCAGCTGACGAATCGCTCGTCCACAGAGCCAGAGCCCCAGCAGGGTGACCATCAGGAAACTGGCCTGCTCGACCCAGGCCACCGAGCCCATGGCCTGGCGGGTCAGCCAGCCCAGGCCGTGAACCAGGGTGGTGACCAGGGCGATGGCCACCAGGGCCTGCAGCAGGGAAGCGGCACAGGAGAGCACCAGGGCACGCTTCAGGGCGCCACCCTGGGTCAACAGGTAGGTGGTCAGCACCGCCTTGCCATGCCCGGGCCCGGCGGCGTGGAAGACCCCATAGCCGAAGCTGATCCCCAGCAATCCCGCCCAGGCCGTCGCCGTGGGCGTCCCCGATAGCTCGGTGATGGCCAGGGTCAGGGCCCGGTGCAGGTCACGCTGCCAGGCCACCAGTTGCAGGCTTAGCCCCTGAGCCCCGCCCTGGGCCAGCCATAGCAAGCCGGCCAGCAGCAGCAGCCCCAGGGCCGCGACCCCCACCCCCCGGGGGGTGCGCAGGAAACCGATCACCGCCTGCATGGGCGACCTCCGTGGGCATCAGGGATCGTCCCCGCTAGATACGACATTGCACCTCTCCGGTTTCGGCAAAATAACGCCCCAGCCCTTCCGGGGCCTCGTCGGTAATATCCAGTCGCGCCGCCTGAGCCACCTTGGCCGGGTCAGGATCCGCGGGAAGGATGCGGGTCTCGCAGTCGTGGGCGCTAGCGACCACCAGGGCGTCCTCCCGGGGCGCCCGATCATCCGCCTCGTGAACCACCTCGATATAGTAGGTGGGATCGAACACCTGATAACGCAGCGTCGCCTCGCCCAGGAGGCGGGGTTCCGCCAGGGGCAGCAGGAAGATGAACTCCACCCGACCGCCCCGCTCCATCACGGTATATTCGCTGACCTCACCCAGGGCCAGCGGCTCGCCGTCCCGGCTCAGCTCGGTAAAGTACCCCTGAGTCGCCAGGGTATCGCGAATCTCCAGGCCCAGCTGGTCCAGGCGCGCCTCCATGGGCTCGTCGCCTTCGGCGCGGCCCAGCTCCTCCAGCAGCACCAGGCTATAGAAGGGGTCCATGCGCCAGCGCTGGTGCAGTGCCTCGACCCGGCCCTGATCATCGAGAATCAGCCTGACGCTGAGGTCGATCCAGCCATGGGGGTGGGCCTGGGCACCCAGCGGCAGCCCCAGTGACAACAGCCCAACGACCAGGCAGCGTCTGATCACGCGATAGCAGCTCGACATGCGATACGCCTCGAAAACGTTACAAGATAACAAAACTATCGTCCATCCCCGGTCAGGAAGGCCTCGCGGCGCAGCCCATGGCGCTGCATCTTCTGGTTAAGGGTGCGCCGGGGCAGCTCCAGGGCCTCCATCACCGCCTGAATATTGCCGGCATGACGGCTAAGGGCTTCCCGCAACAGGGTCGCCTCGAAGGCCTCCATCTGGGCCGCCAGGGACCCGGCCTCGCT
Source organism: Halomonas sp. 328 (assembly GCF_015645095.1). Taxonomy (GTDB): domain Bacteria; phylum Pseudomonadota; class Gammaproteobacteria; order Pseudomonadales; family Halomonadaceae; genus Bisbaumannia. Next base: position 45,345 of record NZ_JADOTW010000016.1, on the reverse strand, counting down.
CTGCTCATCCTGCCGTCGCGCCTCCCAGGGCAATGCCAGGCCGAGAATATGGCGGGTGGCCATATTGCGCAGCTCGCGCAGGTTGCCCGGCCATTGATGACGACAGAGGGCGGCGAGAAGTTCCCCGTCCGCTTCCTTCAGGGGGCGCTGATGCACCTCCGCCGCCTGACGACAGAAGTGGTGAAAGAGCCGGGGGATATCCTCGCGACGCTCGCGCAGGGGCGGCAGCACCAGCTCGGCGATGGCCAGGCGATAATAGAGGTCTTCGCGGAAACCGCCCTGCCCCGCCAATACCAGCAGGTCCTCCTTGGTAGCCGCCACCACCCGCAGGTCCACGCGGATCAGCGCGTTGCTGCCCAGGCGGGTGACCTCCCCCTCCTGGAGGGCACGCAGCAGCTTGACCTGGGCGGCCAGCGGCAGCGACTCCACCTCGTCCAGGAAGAGGGTGCCGCCACTGGCATGTTCCAGGGTGCCGATGCGTCGCTCGACGGCCCCGGTGAAGGCCCCCTTCTCGTGGCCGAAGAGCTCCGACTCGATCAACTCGGCGGCGATGGCCCCACAGTTGAGGGCCACGAAGTGGCCCTCGGCACCACTCTCCTCGTGCAGGGCCCGCGCCACCACCTCCTTGCCGCTGCCGGTCTCCCCCTGCACCAGCACATTGGCCCGGGTGGGAGCCAGGTTGGCCAGTTGCCGGCGCAACGTCACCATGCTCGGCGCCTCGCCCAGCAGCCGTGACGCCAGGCCGCCCTCGCGCAGCGCCTGGCGCAGGCGGCGATTCTCCCGACTCAGCCAGCGACGCTCCAGGGCCCGGCGCACGCAGGCCTCCAGGTGCTCCGGGGCGAAGGGCTTCTCGACGAAATCCCAGGCCCCGGCGCGCATCGCCTCCACCGCCATGGGCACGTCGCCATGGCCAGTGATCAGCACCACCGGCGGCGGCTCCTCCAGGGCCTGCACCGCCTCGAGCAGGGCCAGGCCATCGAGCCCGGGCATCTTGACGTCGCTGACCAGGACGCCACAGGGGTCGCCCGCCGTCAGGGCATCGAGGGCCGCCTGCCCCCGCTCGAAGGTACGCACCTCGAGCTCGGAAAGCTCCAGCCACTGGCTCAGGGAGGCCCGCACGTCCGGGTCATCATCCACCAGCCAGATGGGCAACGATGCTTGATCTGTCTCACTCATGCCGTGTCTCGTCTGTCGCCTGAGCGGTGACCCGGGGCAGCTCGGCCCGGAACCAGGCGCCTCCTGTCCGGTTATTGCCGGCCTGGAGGCGACCGCCCAGGTCCTGAACGATACCGAAGCTGATAAAGAGTCCCAGGCCCAGGCCATCGCCCACCGCCTTGGTGGTAAAGAAAGGGTCGAAGAGCTTGTCGAGCAGCGCCTCGGGGATGCCCGGCCCATTATCGAGGATGCTCACCACCCAGTGCGAGGGTGTCTCCTCGATGGCCACCTCCAGGCGCGGCGCCTCCACGCCACGCAGCGCATCCAGGGCATTGCGCAGTAGATTGGTCAGCAGCTGTTCGATGCGCACCTCGTCCCCCAGCACCCAGGGCGTCCCGGCCTCGGGGAATCGCATCGTCAAGTCGATATCCTGCTTGTCGAGGCGCTCGGCCAGCAGCTCCAGCACGAAATCGAGGCGCCCGCGCAGGTCCACCGGCTCCCGGGCGCCGCCCTTGCGGGCGAACAGCTTGAGCTGGCGAACCTGAGTGGCCAGGCGCTCGCAGAGCACCTGAATCCGCTGAAAGTTCTCCTCGGCGGCCGCGCCACGCCCCCGCTGCATCAAGCGCTCCCCGTTGGCGGCATAGGTGCGGATCCCCGAGAGGGGCTGATTGAGCTCATGGGCGATCCCCGCCGCCATGGTGCCCAGGGCCGCCAGCTTGCCGGCCTGGACCAGCTCCGCCTGGGTCTCGCGCAGGGCCCGGGTGCGCTCGAGCACTCGCTCCTCGAGCCGTTCGTTGGCCTCGCGGAAGATCCGCGCCTCCCGATCCCGCAGGCGCTGGCGCTTCTGGCGCTCGCGCAGCCAGAGCCCCAGCAGCAGCAGGGCCACCCATACCGCCACGCCTCCCAGCAGGGAGTTGCGGGCGCTGACATAGAGAGGACGCATCGGGGTCAGGTAGCGCATCTGCCAGCCCAGGGTCTCCAGCGGCAAGGCACTGGCCATGTAGCGCTCCCCCAGCCCCTGGTCACCCAGACGCAGGGAACCGTCCCCCAGCCGCTGCCCCAAGGGCTCCAGGGGGTGCCCCATGAATTGGCGCTGAGCGCGAATCTCCGCCTGGGCCGCCGGGGAGAGCTCGCCCAAGCGGCGGTAGCGCCACTCGGGGCGACTGGAGAGGATCACCACCCCATTGGCATCCACCAGCAGCACCTTCTCGCCGGCCCGGCGCCAATCGGTCTGCAGCGCCTCCAGGGAGACCTTGGCCACCAGCACCCCGGTGGGTGCCTCCCGCTCCCGGCCCACCGCTGCGGAGACGAAGTAGCCCGGGCGTCCGGTGGTGCTGCCCACGGCGAAGAACTCTCCCTCACCCTCGGCCAGGGCATCCTGGACATAGGGGCGGAAGCGATAATCGTGGCCCACGAAGCTGTCGGGCCGGTCATGGTTGCTGCTGGCCAGGGTCACGCCCTGGGCGTCCACCAGGAAGATCGCCTCGGCACCGGAGCGCTCGGCGACCTGGGCCAGGTAGGCATTGACCTGGGGCAGGAAGACCCCGGCGGGGTCGAGCAGGGCCGCCTGCACCAGGGGTTGGCGCGCCAGCAGGCCCGGCAGGTAGGTGAAGCGCTCCAGGGCACCCTGCAGGCTGCTGCCGTAGAGGGCCAACCGGGCCTCCGCATGGCGCCGGGCTTCCGCCTGGGCCTGGGCATACTGCCAATGCCAGAGCCACCAGAGGCTGGCCAGGGCCAGGGTCGCCAGGGCGGTCAACAGCAGGCGACGAGGCCAGGGGCCGCCCCTCATGGGAGCAGGCCCAGCTCGGCCTGGATGGCCACCAGCAGCGGATCCAGCGCCAGCGGTGCCAGGGGGCGACCGCCGCGCCAGCCCAGCAGGGTGATCCGGCTCGCCGCCTCCCTCTCGATATCGGTTCCGGCCTCAGTTCCGGCCTCAGTCACCGTCAGCCGCAGCCGATAACCGGGCCAATCGCCCCGCTCCGCCTCCAGGCGGCGCAGCTCGGCGTCACCGTGGCGGATCACATAGCCCTGCGCCACCAGCACCGCCAGGCCGGCATGCAGGACCCGGTCGGCCTCCGCCGCCAGGGTCAGTTCCCGCGACTCGGGGCCGGGCGGGGTCGTCACGCAGCCGCTCAGCCAGAGCAGCAGGCACAGCCCCCCGAGTCGCCGGATCACGCCTCGTCTCCTCATGGTGCCTCCTCGCCGGCGCGGCGCAGGGCATCGCAGAAGCTCGCCTCGTCACCCAGGACCAGGCGCCGGCTGGGGCCGCCGGCCTCCTGCTGCCAGCGCTCCCGGGTCACCCGAACCCAGCCGTCGGGAGAGGCCACCAGGGCGACCCGTTCGCCGCGCAGCGCCTCACGCAGCACCGGCTGGCGATAGCCGATCACGGTGCCACGGCCGATGCCCACGCCGATCCCGAAGCCGATACCGCTGAAACCGCCGACAGGGCGATCATAGGGGTCGGCATAGTACCCGATACGCTCGCTGCGCTCGGCGCTGATCAGCCCCAGGGCCATATCGGTATCCCTCAGGGTGAAGCCCTGGGCCTCCAGGGCCTCGGCCACCCGCGCCAGGCGCTCGCCACGCTCGGCGTCGGGCCACTGCCACTGGCAGGCCGCCGCCGGCGGCGTGGCCGGCGGCAGACTGCCGGGGGCGGTGGCACAGCCGGCCAGCAGGGCCAAGCCAAAAAGCCAGATAATGCGCATTTGTCCTCCTAGCGGGCGTCGACGTTGCCGCGGCGCCCGAGGGCGCGTAAGTTCAGGATACCCCGCTTTCTCGCAGCCTCGGAGCTCTCCATGAAGATTCTGATCGCCCCCGACAGCTACAAGGACGCCTTGGCGGCCAGCGACGCCGCGACGGCCATCGCCCAGGGTATCCGCCGAGCCTTGCCCGAGGCCAGCAGCGTACTCTGCCCCATGGGCGATGGCGGCGAGGGGACCCTGGACGCCCTGCTCGCCGCCACCGGGGCCGAGCGCCGCCTGGCCCGGGTATCCGACGCCCTGGGGCGCCCCATCGAGGCGGCCTGGGGCTGGCTGGCGGAGTCGGGGACCGCCTTCGTCGAACTGGCCCAGGCCAGTGGCCTGGAGGCGCTGAGCCGCGATGAGCGCGATGCCCTGAGCGCTTCCACCTTCGGCACCGGCGAGCTGATTCGCGAGGCCCTGGAGGCCGGTGCCCAACACCTGCTGCTGACCCTGGGCGGCAGCGCCACCAATGATGCCGGTGCCGGGATGCTTCAGGCTCTGGGCGCCCGCCTGCTGGACGCCCAGGGGCGCGAGCTGCCCCCCGGCGGGGCGGCCCTGGCCGAGCTGGATCGTCTCGACCTCGACGGCCTGGACCCACGCCTGGCCGGCCTCAGGGTCCAGGCCGCCGTGGACGTGGATAACCCCTTGCTGGGCGAACGCGGCGCCAGCGCCATCTTCGGCCCCCAGAAGGGCGCCGACGAGGCCCAGGTGGCTCGCCTGGACGCCGCCCTGGCCCACTTCGCCGAGCGGGTCGCCGCGACCCTCGGCGAGGACCATCGCGACCTGGCCGGGGCCGGCGCCGCCGGCGGCATGGGCTTCGCCGCCCGGGCCTTCCTGGGCGCCGAGCTGCGCCCCGGCATCGAGCTGGTGATGGACCAGGTCGGTTTTGATGCCCTGCTGACAGGCAGCGACCTGGTGATCACCGGCGAGGGACAGCTCGATGGCCAGAGCCTGGCCGGCAAGACCCCGGTGGGCATCGCCCGTCGCGCCCGTGCCGCCGGGATTCCCTGCGTGGTGCTGGCCGGGCGCCTGGGGCCCCAGTGGCAAGCCGCCCATGACGAAGGCATCACCACCGCCTTCGCCCTGGCCGATGGCCCCATGGACCTGGACAGTGCCCTGACCCGCTGCGCCGAGCTGCTGGCGGATCGCGCCGAGAGCCTGGTGCGCCTGATGCACGCCTGGCGCCCCGATACCTGAGGCGAACCGCCAACGGATCGTGCCGAGCGCCTGGTGCGGTGGCCCTGCGCCTTGCGCCGGATCATGATTAAGGCCGACTATGGGGGCTATGATAAGAATCGTCTTATCATGTCCCGCCTCGGGGCCTAGACTGGACTCAGCATTCACCCAAGGATCAAGGAGGCATCCCAGATGTCCGATATCAACGCCATCGGTCTGCACGAATCCAGCGCCAGCCAGCTCGCCGAGAAGCTCAACGAGCTGCTGGCCAACTACCAGATCTTCTACATGAACGTGCGCGGCTACCACTGGAACGTCAAGGGCCCGCAGTTCTTCGAGCTCCACACCAAGTTCGAGGAGTTCTATACCGATCTGCTGACCAAGGTGGACGAGGTCGCCGAGCGCATCCTGACCCTGGGCCATCAGCCGGTGCACGCCTACAGCGACTACACCCAGCTGTCGCGCATCGCCGAGGAGAAGAACGTGCATGACGGCGAGGCCTGCGTGCGCGGCGTCCTCAAGGGCTACCAGACCCTGATCGAGCTGCAGCGGGAGATCCTCTCCCTGGCCTCGGACGCCGATGACGAGGGTACCGCCGCCCAGGCCGGCGACTATATCCGTGAACAGGAGAAGACCGTCTGGATGCTTAACGCCTACCTGGGCTAAGCCGGACGCCACTCCACGAGACCCGCCCACCAGAACGCCGCCCATTTCGGGCGGCGTTCTGCGTTAGGGGCACTCCAGCGGTGGGCGGGTGACTCAGCCTTCGGCCAGCTCCTCGACCAGCGCTCGCAGCAGGCCCCAGAACTCCTCGACGGAGTCCAGCTCGACGCGCTCATCCGGCGAATGCGCGCCACGAATCAGCGGCCCGAAGGAGATCATCTCCAGCGCCGGGTACTTGCCTCCCAGGATGCCGCACTCCAACCCCGCATGGATCACCTTGACCTCCGGGTCACGGCCCAGGCGCCGTTGATGCAGGTCGCGAAAACGCGCCAGCAGCCGGCTGTCGGGGTCGGGGGTCCAGCCGGGATAGGCGTTCTCCACCCGGGTGCGGGCGCCGATCAACCCGAAGAGGGCCCGGAAGCGGTCCGCCAGGTCCCGAGTGGCGCTATCGCGCAGGGAGCGGACCAGGGCGCAAAGATGGAAGCGTCCCGCGGCCAGGGTCACCACGCCCAGGTTATTGGACGTCTCCACCACCCCGGGCAGCTCGGCACTCATCCGCTCGACCCCACAGGGAGCGGCGTGGAGGGCGTCCACCAGCAGATGGCTGGCGGTGGGGGTCAGGGCCTCCCCGGCCTCCCCCTTCCAGGGGCTCAGGGCCAGACACACCCCCTCATCGACGCCCTTGAGCTCGGCGCGAAGCTCCGTCTCCAGGGCCTCGAGCCTGGCCTGGGCCGACACCACTTCGTCCTCCGGCAGGGCCAGGGTGGCGAAGGCCTCCCGGGGCAGGGCATTGCGCAAGGTACCGCCCTGGTAGTCGATGAGCCGCACCTCGCAGGGCGCCAGGGTACGCAGCACCCGCATCAGCAAGCGGTTGGCGTTACCGCGCCCCTTGTGGATATCGATGCCGGAGTGACCGCCCACCAGGCCGGTCAGGGCCAGCCGGTAGGGACGCTCCTCCTCGGCCAGGGGGCTGGTGGGCAGCTGCGCCTCCACCACCACGTCGGCACCGCCGGCGCACCCCACATAGACCTGGCCACGATCCTCGGAGTCCAGGTTGAGCAGCAGGCGACCCTCCAGCCACTCCTCGGCCAGGTTGAGGGCGCCGCCCATGGAGGACTCCTCCTCCAGGGTGAAGAGCGCCTCCAGGGGACCATGCACCAGGGTCTCGTCTTCGAGAATCGCCAGGGCCGCGGCCACCCCCAGGCCATTGTCGGCGCCCAGGGTGGTGTGGCGGGCATGCAGCCAGCCCTCGTCCACATAGGTGTCGATGGGGTCGCGGGTGAAGTCGTGGGGGTGATCGGCGTTGGCCTGGGCGACCATGTCCAGGTGGCCCTGGAGGATCACCCCGGGAGCCGCCTCGTGGCCGGGAGTGGCCGGTTTGCGGATCCGCAGGTTGCCGTAGGCATCGCGGTCATGGGCCAGGCCCCGGGCCTCGGCCCAGGCCTCGAGGGTCGCCACCAGGGCCGCCTCGTGGCCGGAGGGGCGCGGGGTATTGCACAGGGTGCGGAAATGGCGCCATAGCAGGCGCGGCTCGAGCTGTTCGAGATGTGCGTTCATAGCGGCTCTGTTCGGTCGATAACCGGGCTACCTTACCGGCAGGCCGCGACCAGGAAAAGTCGTTTGCCGCTCCGGCAAGGACGGCGACGGCAGCGGATAGCGGTAGCCAAGGGTGGCGGGGCCGAGGCGAGCGAGTATTACCGGGAACGCTGGCAGCCAGCGCCGCCGCGCGCGTCGCTCGCCAGGGATGGCGAGCGAGGGGGACTCGTGAGGGATTATGTTGTCCCCCGACGCGCAGGCGGCAAGCGCAGCGCCAGGGTTTCGTTCCCGGGATCGCGAGCCTGGCTCCGCCACCCGACACCAGGCACCCGCCCGATGCATGGCGTCCCGATTCCCGACGCCCTGGAGGCGGTTTAGTCCGGATCGTCCAGAAAGGGCCCCAGCGCCGCCAAGGCCTGGCGCAGCCGCGACTCCAGCTCGCGCCGGCCGCTGAGCGCCAGGGTCCGGGCCAGCCAGGCGCCGTCGCGGCCCTGGAAGAGCGCGGCCACCAGCAGCCAGGCATGATCGTCCTGGGGGGCGCCGCGATGCAGCGCGCGACGCAGGGCGGCCTGGAGGGCGGGGCGGGCCAGGGCCGGGGCGCGCTTGGCGAAGGCCACGTCGTCGAAATCACGGCGCTGGGCCGGGGTCAGGGGCGGCGCCGCGCCCTCCGCCAGCAGGGCCAGGGCCAGTTCGGGCTCCAGGGCCCTGAGTTCGAAGGCCAGCAGGCTGGGCAGCAGGGCCTGGAAGGCCCGGCCCAGGTCCGCGGCCAGGGACTCACCGGCCAGGCTGGCAGGACGCACCACCATCACCGCATGCTCGCCACTGGACGCCTCCCGGGTCAGCCCCAGGCGCACCGTACGGAAACCCGCGGCACGCCAGAACGCCAGCAGGCCCGGCTCGGCGCCGAAGCTGGCCCCCAGCAGGTCGATGCCATCGTGTCGGGCCTGCTCCAGCTCGGCGGTCAGGAGTGCCTCGCCCAGCCCCCGACGGCGGCACTCCCCATGCACGGCGATACGCATCACCCGACGCAGCCGGGCGCGCAGTGCCGCCCGGGAACCGGCATGAGCGGCCAGGGACTGGGCCAGCAGGTGTCCCCGTGGCCGGCGCTCGCCCCGCGCCACCTGCTCCGCCAGCTCGGCGCCAAAGCCCCCCTCCTCCACGCAGAGCGTCACCCCCAGGGGGGTGTCGCCGGCCTCCAGGCTGGTGACATGCACGCCGGGGCCATCGAGCAGTTGACGCAGGTCGCTGGGCTGAGTGCGGTAATGGGCCTGCACCAGCAGGCCGAAGAGGGCCCGCAGCCGGGGTTCATCATTGGCCAGCTCGGCACGCCGCAAGCGTCGCCGGCTCAGGGCCGGGGCCGGCGGCAGCTCTGCCGGCGGCCCCGGGGGCTCGGCATCCAGCAGCAGCAGGCGATCGGTCAACGCCTCCAGGGGGTCGCCCGGGGCCCAGCGCACCGGGGTCCTCAGGCTCACTCCCTGCCATTGCGGGGCCTGGCGTTCGAGGCGCTCGCGAAAGCGCAGCGCGAAGCCGCGTCCCGAGCCCTCGTAGCCGTGCACCGTGGTGGCGAAGACGATACGTGGAAAGTGTGCCAGCCAGCGCCCCAGCAGGGGCGCGGGGATGGCCGCCGCCTCGTCGACCAGCAGCAGAGCCCCATCGCCTCCGATCTCGCCCGCCTCCAGGGCCGCCATCAGCGCATCCGGGGCCAGGAAGGTCACCGCCTGAGCGGTGTCGCCGAGCAGGAAGTCGTTGCCCTGACGCCGCCCCTCGGGACAGAGTGCCGCCAGCCGCTCGAAGAGGGCTTCCAGGGCCCCGGGGCGGGGGGCGGTCAGCCAGATTCTCGGCTCGCCGGTGGCCAGCCAACGGGCACAGGCGATGCCCAGGGCGGCACTCTTGCCGCGCCCCCGGTCGGCGGTCAGCACCAGGGGGCGCCGGCGCCGCAGCCTGACCAATCGTGCCACCGCCTCGGCCTGATCCTCGGTCAGGCAATCGGGATCGGCACTGGGGGGCGAGGCGGCGGCCTCGCCCAGTGACGGCGCCTCGGGCGGGCGCCCCGGACGCCAGCTCAGGACCTCCGGGGCATCCGCCAACCGCCTCGCCAGGCGCGCCAGGTAGCGGGCACTGAGCTGCCGGGGACGGTAGGGGTGCTCCGCCAGGCGCCGATAGTCGGCATCCGGCTGCCGGCCCCAGTCGGCGGGAGTCAGCAGCACCAGCAGGCCACCGGCACGCAGGGTCCCGGCCAGGGCGCCGAAGGCCTCCGGGTCGAAGCCTTCCCCCTCGCCCTGGGCGTCGATCACCACCAGGTCGTGTTCGCCGCCCAGGCGGGTACGTGCCTTGCCGGGGGGCAGGCCGTGCTCGGCAAGCTCGGCGGGGGCCCGATTGGCGACCCACAGCGGCCGGGCCCAGGCGGCGTCCCACAGCGCCAGGGCCCGGGCCCGGCACGCCTCGGCATCACCGGCCAGCCACACCAGGCCACGCCAGCGGCGGGTCGCCAGCTCGGTGCGCCAGGCCAGCAACGGGGCGACTTCTTCGGCAATGGACAAGGGACAACCTCCTGGACTCATCAGTACGGGTAGTGGAGAGGGGCAGGCGAGGCGGCTGGCCATCCCGGCAAGGCCAGCGTGATGGCCGGGTCATCGCCATGGCTGCTAACGCGGACCCTAACTGCTATGATTCGCCGCTGTCATTCACTCCCATTTCACCCCGTGTCGTGCTCCGGCAGGAGGCCCTCTTGAACCACTCCACCCGCCAGCCCGCGGCGCCGAGCCGCCGATTCCTGCCCCATGTCAGCGCCTGGACCCTGCTCACCCTGCTGATCGCCGCGGTGGTGGCCCTGCCGGTGCTCACGATACTGGCCCATGTCTTCATGCCCACCGGGGGCGTCTGGCAGCACCTGGCCAGTACCGTGCTGCCCCGCTACCTGACCAATACCCTGATCCTGGTGCTCTGCGTGGGCCTGGGCACGGCGATCATCGGCACCGGCACCGCCTGGCTGGTGGTGATGTGCCGCTTCCCGGGGCGACGGATCTTCGAATGGGCCCTGCTGCTTCCCCTGGCGGTGCCCACCTATGTGATCGCCTACGCCTATACCGACTTCCTGCAGTATGCGGGCCCCCTGCAGAGCTGGCTACGCGAGTTCTTCGACTGGGGGCGCGGCGACTACTACTTCCCCAATATCCGCTCCCTGGGGGGCGCCGCCACCCTGATCACCCTGGTCCTCTACCCCTATGTCTATATGCTGGCCCGGGCCGCCTTCCTGGAGCAGTCGGTCTGCGTGCTGGACGTGGGACGCACCCTGGGCCGGGGGCCCTGGCGGCTCTTCTCGGGCATCGCCGTGCCCCTGGCGCGCCCGGCGATCGTCGGCGGCGTCTCCCTGGCGCTGATGGAGACCCTCAACGAGTTCGGCGCGGTGCAGTTCTTCGGCGTGGATACCTTTACCACCGGGATCTACCGCACCTGGTTCGGCCTGGGCGAACCGGTGGCCGCGGCCCAGCTGGCCGCCTGCCTGCTGCTGTTCGTGATGACCTTCGTGTTGCTGGAGCGCTGGTCCCGCGGCAAGCGCCAGTATTTCCATACCTCGAGCCGCTACCAACAGTTGCCGGAGTATCGGCTGGGCGGCCTGCGTAGCCTGGGGGCCTTCCTGGCCTGCGCCCTGCCGGTGCTGGTCGGCTTCCTGATTCCCAGCCTGCTGCTGCTGGAGATGGCCGTCAGCCAGGGCGATGCCCTGTTAGGCCGGCGCTTTATCGGCTTCGCCCGCAACAGCCTGATCCTGGCGACCCTGGCGGCCTTGATGGCGGTGATCCTGGCGGTGGTGCTCAGCTATGGGGCGCGCCTCAGCAGGACGCCGCTGACCCGCACCGCCACCCGGATCGCCTCCCTGGGCTATGCCATCCCCGGGTCGGTGGTGGCGGTGGGCATCCTGATCCCCTTCGCCTGGCTGGATAACCGCCTCAACGAGTTCCTCTACGCCCACTACGGCACCATCGCCGGCCTGATCTTCAGCGGCTCGGCCTTTATCCTGGTCTACGCCTATGTGGTGCGCTTCCTGGCGGTCTCTTTCAACACCATCGAGGCGAGCCTCGGCAAGGTGACCCCCTCCATGGATGCCGCCTCCCGCACCCTGGGACAGACCGCCGGGGGCACCCTGCGTCGGGTCCATACCCCGCTGATGCGCGGCAGCCTGCTGGCGGCGGGCATCCTGGTCTTCGTCGACGTGATGAAGGAATTGCCGGCGACCATCATCCTGCGCCCCTTCAACTTCGACACCCTGGCGGTGCGCGCCTACAACCTGGCCTCGGACGAGCGCCTCGCCGAGGCCTCGACCGCCTCCCTGGCCATCGTGGTGGTGGGCATCATTCCGGTGATCCTGCTGAGCCTGGCGATGCGCCGCTCACGCCCCGGCAGCGTCGTCGCCAAAGACGAAGACCTGTGAGGGATCCAGGGTCAGGCTGACCGGCTGGCCCTCCTCGGGCAGGAAGACCCCCGGCACCCGGGCATGCAGGTGATGCTCGCCGTCCGGCCAGTGGGCGCAGATATGCAGCAGGCTGGAGCGCCCCAGTAGCCGCGCCATCACCACATGGCTGGCGCCGTGATCGGCGGGCGCCTCCAGGGCCGTGACGCTGAGCGCCTCGGGGCGCATCAGCACCAGGGCGGCACTGCCTTCGGGCAGTCCCTTGGCCCGCACCGGCCCCACCGGGGTCTGCACCACGCCGTTGCGCACCTCCCCCCGCCACTCGTTCACCTCGCCGAAGAAGGTCACCACGAAGGGGTCCTGGGGGGCGCAGTAGAGCTCCTGGGGCGTGCCCATCTGCACGATGCGACCGTCGCGCATCAGGGCGATGCGATCGGCCATGAACATCGCCTCTTCCGGGTCGTGGGTCACCAGCAGGGTGGCGGCACCGACCTTCTTGAGCACGTGCAGGGTATCGTCGCGAATGCGATCGCGCAGCCGGGCATCCAGGCTGGAGAAGGGCTCGTCCAGCAGCATCAGCTGGGGCGCCGGCGCCAGGGCTCGGGCCAGGGCGACCCGCTGCTGCTGGCCCCCGGAGAGCATGTGCGGATAGCTCTTGGCGTAGCCGGCCATGCCCAACTGCTCGAGCAGGGTCAGGGCGCGCTGCTGGCGCAGCTTGGCGGGCTGTCCCTCGAGGCCGAAGGTGACGTTGTCGAGTACCGTCAGGTGCGGGAAGAGCGCCGAGTCCTGGAAGGCCAGGCCCACGTTGCGCTTCTCCGGCGGCAGGTGGCGCAGCCCCGGCCCGGCGATCCGCTCGCCCCCCAGGAACACCTCGCCCTGCTGCAGGGGTTCCAGGCCGGCGGCCACCCGCAGCAGGGTGGTCTTGCCGCAGCCGGAGGGGCCCAGCAGGCAGACCACCTCCCCCGGCGCCATTTCCAGGCTGACCTCATGGACGGCCGTGTGGTTTCCGTAAGCGTGACGCACACGCTGCATAGAGAGCGCGCCGGCGGGGTGCGGCGCGGCCTGGGCAATATCGGCGAGGGGCTCGGTGCTGGTCATAGGCTCGAACGATCAGGTTCAACGACGAATGAGTGTCTGCCCATCTTACGCGAGAAAGTGACAAGTGCGGTTACCTTTTACTCGCATTCTCATCCCGGTGTCGCGGTGGAGTATTGACGAAGCGAAGGCGAAGCTGTTCAATGATAGTGAAACTAATACAAACCATTATCATTCTAGAAGAAATTCCACCCAATTGACTGAGGTGCTCGATGCTCAACCGTCACCGTCTCGCCACCACCATCGCCATGCTGATGGCCGGCTCGGCCTTCGCTTCCCAGGTCGCCGCCGACGAGGTCAACATCTACTCGGCGCGTCACTACGACTCGGATGCGATTCTCTATCAGGCCTTCACCGAGGCGACCGGCATCGAGGTCAATGTGCTGGAGGGCGACTCCGATCAGCTGCTGCAGCGCATGGCCCGTGAGGGCGTGGCCAGCCCGGCGGACGTGATGATCACCGTCGATGCCGGCCGTCTGTGGCGCGCCGAGCAGGACGGCATCTTCCAGGCCATCGAGTCCGACGTCCTCAACGAGCGTCTGCCGGAGACCATGCGTCATCCGGAAGGCCTGTGGTTCGGCTTCAGCCAGCGCGCCCGCGCCATCTACTACAACCGCGAGGCCTTCGACCCCAGCGAGATCAGCAGCTACGAAGACCTGGCCGATCCGCGCTTCGAGGGGCAGATCTGCATCCGCTCCTCCAACAACATCTACAACCAGTCCCTGCTGGCCTCGATGATCGAGCACCATGGTGCCGAAGAGGCCGAAGCCTGGGCCCGGGGCGTGGTCAACAACATGGCGCGCCAGCCCGAGGGCGGCGATACCGACCAGATCCGCGGCGCGGCCAGCGGCGAGTGCGACCTGGCGGTCGCCAACCACTACTACTACGTGCGCCTGCTGCACTCCGACGACGAGGCGGATCGCGAAGCGGCACGCAAGGTGGGCATCCTCTTCCCCAACCAGGACGATCGCGGCACCCACATCAACGTGGGCGGTGCCGGCGTGGTCAGCGGCGCACCGAACCGCGACAACGCCATCCGTTTCCTGGAGTTCCTCGCCTCCGACGAGGCCCAGGAAGTGCTGGCGGCTCGCAACTACGAGTTCCCGGTGGTGGACGGCATCAACAAGGATCCGGTGCTGGAGTCCTGGGGCGACTTCAAGAAGGATGACCTGAATATCAGCGTCCTGGGCGAGAACAACCCGGAAGCGGTACGCATCTTCGACCGCGTCGGCTGGCGTTAAGCGTTACGCCTTAACCGGTACTCCCGAGACCCGCGGCCTGGCCGCGGGTCTTTGCGTTTGGGGTCTGACGACGCATTCGAGGCCGGCACTACCCCGGCTCGATGGCCCGCATCGCCTCCCCCAGCCGCTCCACCAGCACCCCGGTGGCCAGCGGCAGATCACGATCGCTATGCGCGCAGAGGCTGAGCCGGGCCTTGGCGATAGCGTGCTCTCGCAGCGGCCGAAACAGCAGCTCGCCATGGACCAGTTCCCGGGCGATATCGAGACGATTCAGGAAGGCCACGCCCAGTCCCGCCCGGGCCATCGACTTGATGCCCAGGATACGATTGCAGGCCACATAGGGGGCCGCCTCGAGATCGGCCCGCGCCAGCACCTGCTGCAGGGTCGAGCCATGGAACATCTCGCTGTCGGGCAGGATCGCCGGATAGGCCAGGCACGCCTCGAGGCTCACCGTGGCCTGCGTCGCCAGGGGATGCTCCGGCGCCATGACGGCGCCGAACTCCAGCTCGACCTGCTCGATCACGCGAATCTTGGGCAGCGTCGGCGGGTTGATGCACAGGCCGATATCGGCCTCGCCGGTGGCCACCCGCTCGAGGATGGCATCGGTCATGCCGGTGGTGATCACGAAGCGCACCCGCGGAAAGGCGTGACGAAACTCCGTCAGTACCTCCGGCAGCAATTGGTCGGTCAGCGACTCGACGCTGGCGATCCGCACCTCGGCACAGCCACTGCCGCGAATCTCCCCCAACTCTTCCTGTAGCCCTCGCTCGTCGCGCTGCCACTGGCGTACCTGTTCGAGCAACAGCTCCCCGGCAGGGGAGAGCCTCAACCCCCGAGGCAGCCGCTCAAAGAGCGGCACCCCCAGCTCGTCTTCCAGCTTGAGGATCTGGCGATTCACCGCCGAGGCGGCCACGTGCAACCGCTCCGCGGCCCGGCGCAGCGAGCCCTGGCGGGCGACCTCCTCGAAGTAGCGCAATCCCGGCAACAGCAGGTGCATCTTCCCCTCCGCCAACTGTTGCCATTTCGGCAACGATCAATGCGAAACAATATTATGGAACAGAACATAGGGGCTCGCTAGGGTTGAGGTACCGGCCCTCTCCCCGCGGCCGGTGATCACAACAACAAGAGGACTCGTGATGACTACCACCCCCAAGCCAACCGAGGCGGTCGAGCCGGTGGATGAGTGCCTGCCCCTGGGCACCATGCTCCTCTACGGTTTCCAGCATGTGCTGGTGATGGCGGCCGCCCCCATTACCGCCGCCTTCCTGATCGGCCATACCCTGGAGCTGCCGGACCATGTCACCGTCGGCCTGATGAGTGCCATCTTCCTGGCCTGCGGCCTGGCCGGGATCCTGCAGTCAGTGGGGGCCGGCGGCTTCGGCGCCCGCCTGCCCTTCGTGCAGGTGCCCGGCGGCGCGCCCCTGGTGATCTTCCTGGCCATCGCCCAGGCCACCGACCTGCAGACCGCCACCGGCGCGGTGATCCTCACCGGGCTCTTCTACTTCCTGGCCCTGCCCTTCTTCACCCGGCTACTGAGATTCTTCCCGCCCATCGTCATCGGCACCATGCTGCTGCTGGTGGCGGTCAACCTGATCCGCATCTTCGGCGGCCTGATCACCGGGCGCCCCGACTCGGCGGGATTCGCCAGCATGGGCAGCATCGCCCTGGCCCTGGTCACCATCGCCTGTACCGTGCTCTTCGCCCGCTGCTTCAGCGGTGTCTGGCAGCGCATCGCCGTGATGCTGGGCCTGCTGGCCGGCGCCGCGGTCGCCGTGTTGAGCGGGGCCATGAGCTTCGATGGCGTGCTCACCGGCCCGATGATCGCCGTCCCCCAGCCCTTCCCCTTCGGCATGCCGAAGTTCGATCTCTTCGCCTCCCTGCCACTGATCATCTTCTGCGTGGTGTCGATGACCGAAGCCACCGGCCAGACCCTGGCCACCGCCGAGATCGTCGAGCGCAAGGGTGACCACAAGGCCATCGTGCCGCGCAATATCCGCGCCGATGCCCTGGGCTCGCTGTTCGGCGGCTGCTTCGGCACCTCGCTGATCATCACCAGTGGCGAGAACATCGGCATCATCCGCGCCACCGGGGTGCGCTCCCGCTATGTCACCATCGCCGCCGGCGCCATGCTGGTGCTGCTGGCCCTGCTCGCTCCCCTGGGTCGTCTGGCCTACGCCATCCCCACCGCCGTGGTGGCCGGCACCGCGGTGATCGTCTTCGCCATCATCGGCGTCATGGGCATCAATATCCTGCGCAAGGTGGACTTCAACCAGAACGGCAACATGTACACCCTGGCCGCGGCCCTGGCCATGGGCATCCTACCCATCGTGGTGCCGGGCTTCTACAGCGCCTTCCCCTCCCACCTGCAGATCGTGCTGGGCAATGGCCTGGCCATGGGCACCCTGACCGCGGTGCTGGTGAATATCCTCTTCCATCACCTGGGCGCCTCGCGCCGGCCAAGCAATGGCGGCGAAGCGGCTCCCCTCGAAGCCTCCAAGGGAGACTAAGGCATGACGCACCCGATCCATTCTGCACCGGGACTGACCCCCGACCGCCTCGGCGGCGAGACCCTGCTGCTGCTGCCCGAGGAGGTGCTGCTGCCCGAGGGCTGCCAGGCGAACCAGGCGGTGCTGATCGCCGGGGGACGCTTCCAGGAAATCGGTGACGCCACGGCGGTCTGCCGCCGCCACCCGGAGCTGACGCCCATCGAACTGCCGGGACACTTGCTAATGCCGGGGCTGATCGATACCCATCACCACCTGACCCAGTCCCTGGGCAAGTCGCTGGTGTTCGGCGAGCCCTCGGAGATCTTCAAGCGCATCTGGATTCCCCTGGAGGCCAGCCTCGACGAGGAGCTGCTGCACCTGTCGGCCAAGCTGGCGGCCCTGGAGGCCCTGCGCGGTGGCTTCACCACCGCCGTGGATGCCGGCACCCGTTCCGCCGCCGACATGACGGCCATCGCCCGGGCCGCCGAGGAGACCGGCCTGCGCTGCGTGCTGGGCATGATCTGCAATGACCTGGGGGGAGGCGCCAGCGCCTCCGACCCCGAGGCCAGGACGACGATCCTGAAGCGGGCCGAGGGCCACCTCGCCCGGTGGCGGTCCCACCCCCTGGTGAGCCCGTCGCTGGCGGTCTCGATCCCCGAGGTGGCCAGCGACGCCATGCTGCATGCCGCCTCCGCGCTCTGCGCGGAGGCGGGGGGGATCTTCCAGACCCATGTCAACGAGCACCTGCAGGCGGTGGAGCGCTCCCTGGTGGCGCGCCGCCAGCGCCCCCTGGAGCACCTGCATGCGGTCGGTGCCCTGGGGCCCCAGGCCCTGGTGGCTCACGCCACCCTGGTCACCCCGGACGAGCTCAACCTGCTGCGCGACACCGATACCGCGGTGGCCTTCAACCCGGTGGCCAGCAGCTGGAAGGGCAATGCGGTGGCCCCGGCCCTGCAGATGGCGGCGCTGGGCATTCGCGTCGGCCTCGGCACCGACGGCACCCGCAGCGACGGCTTTCGGCTGATGGATGCCGCCGAGACCAGCCAGCGGCTGGCCTTCGGGCTGGCCAGCGGCGACTCCTCCTGTGGCGGCGGCTGGCGCTGGCTGGAGCAGGCCACCCGGGGCGGCGCCGATGCCGCCGGACTCAAGGGCCTGACCGGCGAGATCGCCTCGGGGCTGGCCGCCGACTTCCTGCTGGTGGATCTGGAGGTGCCGGAGATGACCCCCTCCTGGGATCGCCCCTGGGAGCTGGTGCGCTATGCCAGCCGCGACCAGATCACCGCCGTCTTCACCAACGGGCGCCTGCGCCTCTGGCAGGGCTGGCCCCTAGCGTGGGATGCCCGGGCCCTGCTGCGCCAGGTACGCGAGGCCGCCGCCGCGGTACGCGGGGCCCCGATCTATCGCGTCCACCCCGAGGCCAGCGAGCACCGTGCCCGCAGCCGCGGCAAGGCGATGATCGCCGAGGCGCTCGACAGCGCGAGGCGCCAGCGCCATGGGTGATGTCTCGATCTTCCTGATCCTGGCCCTGACCACCGCCGTGGCGGCCTTTATCCAGGGCGCCGTGGGCATCGGCTTCGCCCTGGTGGTGGCGCCGGTGATGGGGCTGCTGCGGCCGGATCTGCTGCCGGTCGCCCTGCTGATCCTGATGCTGCCCCTCAACGCCTATGTGGGGCTGCGGGAGCGGGATGCCATCGACTGGAAGGGGGTGGGTTGGGTCAGCCTGGGACGCCTGCCGGGTACCCTGGTGGGGCTGGGCATCCTGATGGTGGTCTCCACCAACGGGCTCAATCAGGTGATCGGGGCCTCCACCATCCTCGCCGTGCTGGCGGGGTTCTTCGCTCCGGTGTTTCGGCCCAATCGCAGCGCCTGTGCCGCGGTGGGGCTGGTCACCGGGGTCACCGAGACCGCCACCGGGGTCGGTGGGCCGCCGCTGGCGCTGCTCTATCAGCACCGCCCGGGGCCGGTGCTGCGCGCCACCATCGCCCTCTGCTTCCTGGTCGGCGAACTGATCTCCCTGGCCATCCTCGCCCTGGCCGGTCACTTCCAGCCCCACCAGTGGCTCTGGGCCCTGGCCCTGCTGCCGGCCCTGGCCGTGGGCAGCATCGCCAGCCGCCTGGTGCATCACCGCCTGGATGCCCGGCGCATGCGCCTGGGGGTGCTGACCTTCGCGCTGATCTCCGGCATCGTACTGCTGATTCCCCGCTGACCTGGCGCCGATGCAACCGACTCGGCGCCTCGGGACAGACGTTCAGGGCTATCGCAGTTACGGGGCGATCCTGGGTCGGTGCCCTCAACGATAGCGCCGCGCCAGGGCCTCGGGGCTGGCGCCCAGCCAGTAGGCCAGGCGCAGCCGCCACATCAGCAGGATGGTGCGCCAGACCCCGCGCCGCTCCCAGCGCCGCCCGGAGGTGGTGACCGTCAGGCGCAGGCAGCGCGGTCGGCCGCGACGCCTGAGGCGCCGGGAGAGCTCGATATCCTCCATCAGCGGCTGATCCGGGAAGCCCCCCACGGCGTCGAAAGCCGCCCGGGTGACGAAGATCGCCTGGTCGCCGGTGGCGATGCCGGTCAGCCGGGAGCGCCGGTTCATCAGCCAGGCCACCCAGCGCAGCAACGGATGCCGACCCTCGATCCGCACATCGAAGCGCCCCCACTCCCGCTTATCCAGGGCCGCCAGCAGGGCGGCGCGGCCACCCTCGGGGAGGCGGGTATCGGCATGCAGGAAGAGCAACCGGGGCGCCGTGGCCGCCGCGGCGCCGGCGTTCATCTGAACGGCACGGCCCCGGGGCGACACGATCAGGGTCGCCCCGCCGGCCCGTGCCAGGGCCGGACTCGCGTCCCGGCTACCGCCATCCACCACCAGGACCTCGTCGCCGGCGTGGCGATACTCGACCAGGGCGGCCAGCAGCCCCGGCAGGGCCTCGGCCTCGTCGAGCACCGGGATCACGATCGCCAGGGCGGAGCTCCCTTCCGTCGGCCTCCCCCCGGTCAGGCTCATCCTAGTGGGCCTCGTCCCAGTTGGCGCCGCTCTCGGCCTCGACGATCAGCGGCACGCGCAGCTCGGCGGCCTCGGTCATGCGCGCCTTCACCGCCGCGATGAAGTCCTCCACCTGGGCCTCGGCCACCTCGAAGACCAGTTCGTCGTGGACCTGCATCACCATCCAGGCGTCGACGTCCTCGGCCTGCCGCAGCCAGGCGTCCACGTCGATCATGGCGCGCTTGATGATATCCGCGGCGGTACCCTGCATGGGGGCATTGATGGCGGTGCGCTCGGCGCCCTGGCGACGGGCCCGGTTCTGGGCATGGATCTCCGGCAGGTAGAGGCGCCGGCCGAAGACGGTCTCGACGTAGCCCTCCTCGGCGGCCTGGGCACGGATGCGCTCCATATAGCGGGCCACCCCGGGGTAGCGGTCGAAGTAGCGCTCGATATAGGTCTGCGCCTGGTTGCGCTCCAGGTGCAGCTGGCGCGACAGGCCCCAGGCGCTCATGCCGTAGATCAGCCCGAAGTTGATCGCCTTGGCGCTGCGCCGCTGGTCCGGGGTGACCTTGTCCAGGGGCACCCCGAACACCTCGGCGGCGGTGGCGGCGTGGATGTCCTGCCCCTCGGCGAAGGCCTTCAACAACCCCGCATCCTCGGAGAGGTGCGCCATGATGCGCAGCTCGATCTGCGAATAGTCGGCGGCGACGATGCGGTAGCCGGGGCGCGCCACGAAGGCCTGGCGGATCTTGCGCCCCTCTTCCGTGCGGATGGGGATGTTCTGCAGGTTGGGGTCACTGGAGGAAAGCCGCCCGGTGGCGGTGACCGCCTGGTGGTAGCTGGTATGCAGCCGCCCGGTGGCCGGGTTGACCAGCCGCGGCAGCTTATCGGTGTAGGTGGAGCGCAGCTTGGCCAGGCCGCGGTGCTGCATGATCACCTTGGGCAGCGGGTAGTCCAGCGCCAGCTCCTCGAGCACCGCCTCGGCGGTGGAGGGGGCCCCCTTGGGGGTCTTCTTGAGCACCGGGATCTTCTGCTCCTCGAAGAGGATCTGCCCCAGCTGCTTGGGGGAGCTCAGGTTGAACTCGCGGCCGGCGAGCTCGTAAGCCTCGGCTTCCAGGGCCTGGATGCGCGTGGCCAGTTCCCGGCTCTGCTCGTGCAGGCGCTGGGCGTCCAGGGCCACGCCATGGCGCTCCATGCGCGACAGCACCGGGATCAGGGGGCGCTCCAGCGTATCGAGCACCTCGGCCAGGCGCCCCTCCGCCTCCAGACGCGGGCGCAGGGTCTGGTGCAGGCGCAGGGTGATGTCCACGTCCTCGCAGGCGTAGGGCGCCGCCTGCTCCAGGGCGATCTGGTTGAAGGTGAGCTGCTTGGCGCCCTTGCCGGCGATCTCCTCGAAGGAGGTGGTCTTCTCGCCCAGGTACTTCAGGGCCAGGGAGTCCATGTCGTGGCGGGTGGCGGTGGAGTCCAGCACATAGGACTCCAGCATGGTGTCGGTCAGGGGACCCACCACGCGGATCGCGTAGTTGGCCAGCACCGAGATGTCGTACTTGAGGTTCTGGCCGATCTTGCCCTTGGCGGGGTCCTCCCAGAGCGGCTTGAGGGCGGCCAGCACCGCCTGGCGGTCGAGCTGGGCCGGGGCGTCCAGGTAGTCGTGGGCCAGCGGGATATAGGCCGCCTCTCCGGCTTCCAGCGCCAGCCCCACCCCGACGATCTCCGCCTGCATATAGTCGAGGCTGGTGGTCTCCAGATCGAAGCAGAAGGCCTCGGCGGCCTCGAGGCGTGCCAGCCAGGCGTCGAAATCGGCCTGCTCGAGAATCACGCTGTCCCGGCGCTCGGGGCTCGTCGGAGCGGCCTCGCCCGCTTCCGGGGCCGAGCTGCCCGTGGCCACGTCATCGACGCCCGCGTCCCTGCCCTCGAGCAGCTCCGCCAGCCAGGTCTTGAACTCCAGCTCCCGGTAGAGCGCCACCAGGCGCTCCCGATCCGGGTGGGCGATATCCAGGTCGTCGAGGCCCACCGGCAGCTCGCAGTCGGTCTTGATGGTGGCCAGCTGGTAGGAGAGGAAGGCCTGATCGCGATTCGCCTCGAGCTTCTTGGGCAGGGTCTTGGCGCCGCGGAAGCCCAGGGTGGCGACCCGCTCGAGATCGGCGTAGATCGCCTCCAGGCCGCCGCCCATGCCCTGCAGCAGGCCGAGGGCGGTCTTCTCGCCGACTCCGGGCACCCCGGGAATGTTATCCACCTTGTCGCCCATCAGGGCCAGGAAGTCGATGATCAGCGAGGGAGGCAGGCCGAACTTCGCCTCCACCCCGGCCTCGTCGAGGGTCTCCCCCTTCATGGTATTGACCAGGGTGATATGCGCATTGACCAGCTGGGCCATGTCCTTGTCGCCGGTGGAGATCACCGCGTCGCGGCCGGCCTCGGTGGCGTGACGGGCCAGGGTACCGATGACGTCGTCCGCCTCGACCCCCTCGATGCACAGCAGCGGCAACCCCAGGGCGCGAATGCAGTCGTGGAGCGGCGCCACCTGGGCACGCAGGTCGTCGGGCATGGGCGGGCGCTGGGCCTTGTACTCGGCGTAGAGGTCGTCGCGAAAGGTCTTGCCCTTGGCATCGAAGACCACCGCCATGGGGCTGTCCGGGTACTCCTTGATCAGGCTCTTGAGCATGTTGAGCACGCCCTTGACCGCGCCACTGGGCTGGCCCCTGGAGGTGGTCAGGGGCGGCAGGGCATGGAAGGCGCGGTAGAGGTAGGAGGAACCGTCGACGAGAACGATGGGGGGCTTGGCCATGAGCGGAGTATCCAGTTGCGGCGGCAATATCGTGGCCCCATGATACGCAGCGGCGACGGTTCCGTCAGGCCGGGACGCCGTCGCGTGGGGAATTCCCCTGGCCAGGCCGGGGTCCTATACTACGAACGGCGTTTCTTAACCTCGGAGGTCGCCATGCCATCGCCTCGCCCGCTCCTCGCCCTGGGACTTGCCGCCCTGCTCGCCACGTTTCTCGCCTCGGGTAGCGTCACGGCCCAGACACCGCAGATCACCGAGCGCCAGGAGGCCCAGCGCACGGTGCGCGAATACCGCCTCAACGGCCGGCTCTATGCCATCGAGGTACGCCCCGCCCAGGGCGAGCACTACTTCCTGGTGGATCGCAACGGCGACGGCAATTTCCAGCGCCAGGCCGGCAACGGCTCGCAGATTCCCGCCTGGGTGCAGGAGCGTTAAGGGCGGTACCCGAGCGACCGCCGTTGGAATAGCTAAGGGGCGCTGGGGGCAGGATGGAGCGGGGGTTTTTTGCCAGGGGTGAGGAGCATGCTCCGAACGGGTTGGCCAGGGATGGCCAGCCCCGGTCCTGCAAGCGGAGCAGGATGCGAGAGCGCCGCAGGGCAAAAGTAGCGCCCAGGGAGGGGTTTACAGCGCCCCGCGACGGCCTGCCCTCAGGGTAGCCCCGGGCCTCAGAGCAGGAAAGTGTACTGGCTGAGATAGCCTCGAGAGCCCTATCAGCAGGGATGCATCACCCGGGCAAGCGAGTACAATAGGCGGCCTGATAATCCGGGCGAGAGACTCATGGCCGTATTCACCCCGCTGAGCGAGACTCAGGTCGCAGACTTTCTGGAACGCTTCGATGCCGGCACCCTGACCCGACTCGAGGGCGTGGCCGGCGGCACCGAGAACACCACCTACTTCGTCACCACGGATCGCCGTGAGCTGGTGCTGACCCTCTTCGAGCAGGGCGAGCACGAGGAGTTGCCCTTCTTCGTCGAGCTCCTCGACTACCTGGACGAGCACCGCCTGCCGGTCCCGGGGCCCTTGCACGATCGCGACGGCACCGCCCTGCAGAGCCTGGCCGGCAAGCCGGCGCTGCTCTTCCCGCGCCTGCCCGGCAAGCACCCCAAGGCCCCCAACCTGGCCCAGTGCCGGGCCCTGGGCGATGCCCTGGGTCATATGCATGCGGTCTCCCGCCACTTCCCGGGGCATCGACCCAATCCCCGTGACCTGAACTGGCTGGTCGCCATGCACCATCGGGTGCTGGTCTACCTGTCGCCGGAGGACCAGGCGCTGATGAAGGACGAGGTGGAGACCTACCAGGGGGTCTTCGGCGACGCCTCGAACCTGCCCCAGGGGGCCCTGCACGGCGACCTCTTCCGCGACAACACCCTCTTCGAGGGGGACCGGCTGGGTGGGCTGATCGATTTCTACAACGGCTGCACCGGCGACCTGCTCTTCGACCTGGCCATCGTCATCAACGACTGGGCCTGCGACGCCCAGGGTCGCCTGGACGCGGACCGCTACGCGGCGCTGCTCGGCGCCTACCAGGCCCGCCGCCCGCTCAGCGACGAGGAGCACAAGGTGTGGCCGATGATGCTGCGCCTCACCGCCCTGCGCTACTGGCTGTCGCGGCTGCTGGTGGTCTATGTGGACCCGCCGGCCCACGACCTGACGCCCCACGACCCGCAGCAGTTTCGTACCATCCTGCTGGAGCGCATCCAGCATGGCGCCCTGCCACTCCCCGAACGGAGCCAGCCATGACCTCACCCGCCGCCAAGGCGCGCCGCACCTACAATATCGACCAGTGGGGCAGCGGCTATTTCGATGTGGACGATGCCGGCCAGGCCCTGGTCCGCCCCCTGGGCAGCGAGATCGAGGGCCCGGCCCTGCCGCTGCGCGGCCTGGTGAGCCAGCTGCGCGAGGCGGGCCTGCGCCTGCCGGTGCTGGTGCGCTTCACCGACATCCTGCATGACCGGGTCGAGCAGCTCTGCGCCGCCTTCGACCACGCCATGCGCGAGGAGCAGTACGATGGCGGCTATACCGCCGTCTATCCGATCAAGGTCAACCAGCAGCGCCGGGTGGTGGAAGAGATCCTCGCCACCCAGGAGCGCGGCCACGGCCGGGTCGGCCTGGAGGCGGGCAGCAAGCCGGAGCTGCTGGCGGTACTGGCGCTCTCCGGGGACGGCTCCTCGCTGATCGTCTGCAACGGTTACAAGGACCGCGAGTACGTGCGCCTGGCACTGATGGGCGAGAAACTCGGCCATCGGGTCTATCTGGTGGTGGAGAAGTTCTCCGAGCTGGACATCATCCTCGAGGAGGCCGAGCGCCTGAAGGTCAAGCCGCGCATCGGCCTGCGCGCCCGCCTCGCCTCGGTGGGGCGTGGCAAGTGGCAGGACACCGGTGGCGAGAAGTCCAAGTTCGGCCTCACCGCCAGCCAGGTGCTCGGCGTGGTGGAGCGCCTGGAACGGAGCAACGCCCTGGACAGCCTGCAGCTGGTGCACTTCCACCTGGGCTCGCAGATCGCCAATATCCGCGATATCCAGCGCGGCCTGCGCGAATGCGCGCGCTTCTACCAGAGCCTGCGGGAACTGGGCGCCCCGGTGGATACCGTGGACGTGGGCGGCGGCCTGGGCATCGACTACGAGGGTACCCGCTCGCGCAGCGAGTTCTCCATCAACTACTCCATGCGCGAGTACGCCAGCAACGTGGTCTGGGCCTTCCGCCAGGCCTGCGAGGACCAGGGCCTGCCCCATCCCCACCTGATCAGCGAATCGGGACGCGCCCTGACCGCCCACCACGCGGTGCTGATCGCCGACGTGATCGGCGAAGAGCGTACCCCCACCCGGGCGCCGGCACCGCGGGTCGAGGGCGACCCCCAGGTGGACGAGCTGCGCCGGGTGCATGATCGCCTGGAGGCGATGCGCGAGCCCCGCGGCCTGGTGGAGGCCTACCACGACCTGGTGCAGGCCATCGCCGAGCTGCAGGACCGCTTCGTGATGGGCCTGGCCGGCATCGAGGCCCGGGCCGAGGGCGAGGCGGTCTATTTCGCCGCCTGCGAGCGCCTGCGCGAGCGCCTCAACACCCGCAACCGGGCCCATCGGGAGATCCTCGATGAGCTGGCCGAGAAGCTCGCCGACAAGCTGTTCGTCAACTTCTCGCTGTTCCAGTCGGTGCCCGATGTCTGGGGCATCCGCCAGATCTTCCCGGTGCTGCCGCTGAGCGGCCTGGACCGGGAGCCGACCCGCCGCGCCGTGGTCCAGGACATCACCTGCGACAGCGATGGCCGCATCGACAACTACGTGGACGGCGAGGGGGTGGAGACCACCCTGCCGCTGCCGGAGTGGGCCGACGACGAGGAGAAGCTGATGGGCTTCTTCCTGGTGGGGGCCTACCAGGAAATCCTCGGCGACCTGCACAACCTCTTCGGCGATACCGACTCGGTGGATGCCGCCCTGGACGCCGATGGCGACTGGGTGCTCTCCGAGGCGATCCACGGCGATACGGTGGCCCAGGTGCTGCGCCACGTGAACTTCGATACCGAGGTGCTGCGCCGCCACCTGGCCGGCCAGCTGGCGGCCAGCGGCCTGGAGACCAGCGAGCGCGAGGCCTTCCTGGAGGATCTCTCGGCGGGCCTCGAGGGCTATACCTACCTGGAGTAGGCCCTTCGCCCGACCGCTAACGACAGAGGCCCCGCAGCAGCGCTGCGGGGCCTCTGTCTATTGCGGCGACGGCCGGCCTAGTCGACGACCCGGGTCACCACTTCCAGACCACCGGTCAGGGTAAAGTGCAGCTCACTGCCCTTGGGCAGTTCGCCGACCCCGGCGGGGGTGCCGGTGATCACCACGTCCCCCGGCTCCAGGGTGAAGTGGCGGCTGATCTCCGCCAGCAGGGTGGCCACCGGGAAGATCATGTCGGCGCCCTCGCCGCTCTGGCGACGCTCGCCGTCGATATCCAGGCTGAAGGCCAGGGCGCTCCAGTTGGGCACCCGCTCCAGGCGCAGGAAATTCGACAGCGGGCAGGCGCCGTCGAAGGCCTTGGCGATCTCCCAGGGGTGGCCCTGCTCCTTGAGGCGCGTCTGGACGTCACGCAGGGTGAGGTCCAGGGCCAGGCCGATTCCCGCCACGCCACGCTCCGCCTCGGAGGCGGTGGCATCGGTGAGGGTCTCGCCGATCAGCAGCGCCAGCTCGGTCTCGAAATGGACCTCGCCCCGGGAGAAGGGGGCGTCGATGGGCTCGTCCAGCGCCACGGCGCTGGTGGACGGCTTGATGAACAGCAGCGGTTCGCTGGGTACCGGGTTGTCCAGCTCCTTGGCGTGGTCCACATAGTTGCGGCCGACGCAGACGATCTTGCCGAGCGCGTTGGGAAAATCCTGGCCATCGGTAAAGCGTGGAACGAAGCGCATGGGCGATGAGTCTCCTGGCAAAGAAACGGCGGCGTCTGCAGCGCCGCTTTATCGATAAGCCTAACAGTCTACCCCAGAAAGGCCTCGAATCCAGCGCCCCCGGCGCCCAGGAGCCAGGCAGGGACGCCCGGGAATCGTGCATGCCGGACGCCCCCTGGCCCTCAGGGGCGCCAGCGGCCGTCCGGGCGGTGGGCCAGGAACTCGGGGCGGCGACGCTTTGCCGCATAGGGCGCCACGCAGGCGTTATCGCACCGGTTATAGACGAAGAAGACGTTGCTGCGCGGGTCCGGTGACATATTGGCATTGGAGCCGTGCAGCACATTGCAGTCGAAGAGCAGCAGGCCGCCGGCGGCCCCGGTGGGAGCCTCGATGCCACCCCGCTCGATCAATCGGCTCAGGGCCTCGCGTCCCGGCACGCCGAAGCGCTGCTGCTTGAGGGACTGCTTGTGATGCGCCTCCGGCGTCTCCCCCAGGCAGGGCACGAAGACCCGATGGGAGCCGGGGATCAGCATCAGCGGGCCATTGAAGGCGTGGTTCTCGGTGAGCACGATGGAGGCGCTGACCGCCTGCATGGCCGGCATGCCATCCTCGGCGTGCCAGGTCTCGAAGTCGGAGTGCCAGGCGAAGCCCTGGCCCTCGAAGCCCGGCTTGTAGTTGATCCGCGACTGGTGCACATAGGCCTCGCCGCCGAGGATCTGCGCCACCCGCCGGGTGAGGCGCGGGTCCTCCGCCAGGCGCCGGAGCCGCTCGGAGAGACAGTGCACCGCGAACAGCGAGCGGACCTCCTGGCTATGGGGTTCGGTCACGGCGAACTCCTTGCCACGGAAGTCGTCCCGGGCCAGCAGGGCGCTCAGCTCTGCGCGCAGCGCCTCGACCTCCTCGGCGTCGAGGAAGTCCGGTTCGAAGAGAAAGCCCTTCTCCTCGAACTCGTCGAGCTCGGCCGCGCCGAGGGGGCCCGCCAGGTGGCGCCCCTTGACCACCGGCTCCTGGCGCTTCAGCCAGGGCATGTCGAGGGGCCGCGCCAGGCGGGTGGGATAGGGGTCCTGATGCTGGTTCAGGGGGGCATGAACGGTACGGGATGCGGTCTGTACTGACATCCAAATCACCTCCAGAGGCTTGTGATCGGGGTCTCAGGTTCAGTCCGGCAGTACGGTGAAGTGCCGAGAGTGTGCCGGCCTTCCGGGGCACGACGTTATCGAGGTAGGGGCACCGGAAGCGGCTTTCAAGTCCGCCCGAGCGGACGGTGGACGCCTTGTGGAAAGGCGGTGGACAAGCACAAAAAAGCCGCCTCGTGGGCGACTCTCCTGATGTGCATAAGGTCTTGATGGGATTGCAATTTCGTTGGTGCCGGCACCAGGAGTCGAACCCGGGACCTACTGATTACAAGTCAGTTGCTCTACCAACTGAGCTATGCCGGCGTGGGCACTGCCTTGCAATCCTGCACCTTACACACGGTGCTACGAGAAACTGGGTTGGCGAATGGCTGGGGTACCAGGATTCGAACCTGGGAATGCCGATACCAAAAACCGGTGCCTTACCACTTGGCGATACCCCAGCAGCGTGGTGGCCAGAGAGGGAATCGAACCCCCGACACGGGGATTTTCAATCCCCTGCTCTACCGACTGAGCTATCTGGCCCCTGCCAACGGAGACGTATTTAACTAGAAAGCTTTCTCCGGGTCAAGCCTTTTTCTTTCAGAACCTTGGCGACCTAGTTCGAGGGGGGCACATAGCCCTCCGCCTGGTCGGTGTCGCGGTTATCGAGGAAGCGCTCCATCTGTTCCATCAGGTAGGCCCGCGCCCCCGGGTCGAGCATATTGAGGTGCTTCTCGTTGATCAGACGGGTCTGCAGGGCCTGCCACTCCTCCCAGGCCCGCTTGGAGACACTGGCCTGGATCTCCTGGCCCTTCTTGCCGGGTAGCGGTGGAAAGGGCAGGGCTTCCAGCTCCTGCTGGTACTTGCGGCACATCACGGTCTGGGTCATGGGGTCTCTCCTGCTTGGGGTCAGGCCAGCAAGTCATCGCCGAGGGTGTCCAGCAGCGCCTTGACCGGCGCCGCCAGGCCCACGCTGGCCGGTTGTCGGGGGTTGTACCAGAGGCTGCCCGGTTCTGTCACCGCCGCCAGCCGCCGGGTACGCGCCGGACGCGGCGTGATCTCGAGACGAAAGTGGCTGAAGACATGGGTGAAGGAGGACCAGGGGAGCTCCAGCTCGGCCCCGGGCGCATGGCTGTCGAGCCAGGCCAGCAGGGCCGCCTCTTCCTCGAACTGGGGAAAGCACCAGAGCCCGCCCCACAACCCCGTGGGGGGACGCTGCCGGAGCAGTACCCGCCCCTCGGCGTCGCGCAGCAGCAGCATCTGGGTGGCACGCACCGGCGTCGCCTTCTTCGGCTTGGCCTCGGGGAAGCGTTGCTCCTCGCCCCGGGCATGGGCCAGGCAGACGTCATCGAAGGGGCAGCGCCCGCAGTCGGGCTGGCCGCGCCGGCACAGGGTGGCGCCCAGGTCCATCATCGCCTGGGTGTAATCGGGGAGCCGCGTCTCGGGGGTGTAATGCTCCGCCAGGGCCCAGAGGCGGCGTTCCACGGCGCTGCGCCCCGGCCAGCCGGGCAGAGCATGCAG
Source organism: Halomonas sp. 328 (assembly GCF_015645095.1). Taxonomy (GTDB): domain Bacteria; phylum Pseudomonadota; class Gammaproteobacteria; order Pseudomonadales; family Halomonadaceae; genus Bisbaumannia. The sequence goes on along the minus strand of NZ_JADOTW010000016.1, from coordinate 16,092 downwards.
CCGGGTCAGGGAGCGCTTGACGTTGCCGTCGAGGATCACCGCCCGGCGTCCGGTGCTGATGGCGATGATGGCTCCGGCGGTGGAAGGCCCGATGCCCGGCAGGTCGGCCATGGCCTCCAGGCTATGTACCGGAAAGTCGCCACCGTGCTCGCTGGCCACCACTCGGGCGGCCTGATGCAGGTTGCGTGCCCGGGCGTAGTAGCCGAGCCCGGTCCACAGGTGGAGCACCTCGTCCTGGGGGGCCTCGGCCAGGGCTTCCACCGTCGGGAAGCGTGCCATGAAGCGCTCGTAGTAGGGGATCACCGTGGCCACCTGGGTCTGCTGCAGCATGATCTCCGAGACCCAGACCCGGTAGGGGGTCTTGTCCTGCTGCCAGGGCAATTGCTTGCGGCCATGGGCATCGAACCAGGCCAGCAGGCGACGCTGGAATTCGTCGGAAGAGAGAATGGGGGACACGGTCTGCTCGTCGGTCATGGGCTGTCACGCATAAAAAAGCGCCGACACGGGGTCGGCGCAGGGACTGGCTTTCTGATGCTCAGTTGAATAGACCCCGCAGGGTGTCGCGAAGTTCCTCGCCGGCACCTTCACCGAGGCGCTCCTCGAGGCGGCGAGTGGCGTCATCCAGCCGACGCTCCACCTCTCGGGAGGCCCGCTCGGTGGCTTCGTCGCGCACCAGCTCGCCCACCACCTGGCGGAACGCCGAGCGGTCGAAACCACACCAGTCGCCGGGGGCCTCGTCCAGGCTACCGACGCAGCGCACCGGCAGCGGCACCCGCTCGAGGCGCGGATTGACCGGGCAGGCGGCGTCGGCGCCATCCACGAAACGCGCCCGGGCGGCATAATCGAAGCGCCGGGTCACCAGGTTGAGCTCCCCCTCGCCACCCAGGGCGATGCCCGGCACGGCGATATCCAGGTCGTCGTTGTGCACCACGCCATCGCGGATGGTCAGGCTCGCCTGGATGCGTTCGAAGCGGGTGTCGTCGCTCCACTGACGCTCGCTCTGGCGTCCTTCCAGGGCCGCCACCAGCTCGCACATCTCCCGGGAGACATTGACGTCGAGCATGGCGCCATCCTGGATGCGCAGCGCCAGCTGCCCATTGAGGTGATTGGGCCAGCGCTCGATACGCTCGCCTCGGGTGGTGAGTTCTCCCTCCAGGCTGAGACGACCACGCAGTGGCGACGCCTCGTCCAGCAGGGCGCGATAGACCGGTGCAACCTGAACCCGCGCCAGCTGCGGGGTCAGGGACCAGCGCACCGGCGATTCGCTCTGATCGAGGGCGCCGCTGGCCTCCAGGGTGCCATCGTAGAGGCGCGCCTCCAGGCGCTCCAGGCGATGCCGCTGACCTTCCCCGGCCAGCGCCAGGCGCACCTCGTCGAGTTCCAGGGCGAAGGCCTTGAGCTGCCCCAGAGCCAGTTGCCCGTCGAGGCTCAGGCCTTGCAGCCACTCCAGCGACAGGCCCCCGGCCTCCTCGCCTTCGGCATGGGCCGCCGACACCCCGGGCAATGCGGCCTGGGCCTCGCCGACGGTATCGGGAGGCAGGTAGCGGTCGAGATCGAAGCGGTCACCCTGCAGCTCGAAACCGAGTGCCGAACCATCCAACTGGGCCCCCAGGCGGCCGGTGAAGGTGGCCCCATCCAGCACCAGGGTCAGGTTGGTCAGCTCGAGTCGCGAGGGATCGCCACGCAGCGGACTGGTCAGGGCCACATCGGCGAAGACATTGTCATCCCGGGTCTCGGGCAGGAGGTCGAAGCGGTTCAGCCAGGGGCGCAATGACAGCGGCGCGAGGCGCACCTGGCCGGTGTAGCGGGGCGACTCCAGCACCTGGCTGGCGGTCAGGTTGCCATTGAGGCGCAGGCCGTCGGGGCCCTCCAGTTGCAGGTCGCGGAGCATGATTTCCTGGGTTCCCAGGTCGGCATCGGCGACGAAGCCCAGGCTCAAGGAGAGCGGCGAGGCGCCCAGTTCGGGGTGGGAGAGTCCCAGTTCCAGCTGCCCACCCTCGGCGCTGTAGCGTCCCTGGGCCGGCTCGGCGACCAGCTCCGCCAGCCTCAGGTCGAGGCGCTGGCGGTGACCGGCGAGCTCGGCCAGTTCGGTGCGGGTGGTCAGGCTGGCATCCTCCAGACGATAGCGGCCATCGGCGAGGCCCAGGCGCACTCGACCATCGAAGCCCACTTCGCTGGTATAGAGGGGCGGCGTCTCGTCGTCGTGGTCCTGGGGATAGGTACGCAGGGTAAAGCCGCTACGCAGCGGGAAGGCGCGACTCGGATTGACCTGGGTACCGGTGATCTGCAATGCCTCGGCATAGAGGTGCAGCCCCTGCTGATGGTCCTCGAAGCGGACCCGGCCATCACGCAGCTGGACACTGGCGATATTGAGGGCCACCGCCATGCCGGCCTCCCCCGGGGCGACGCCGGCGGCGGCCGGGGCCAGCACCCGCTCGGCGGCCTCCTCTCCGTCGAGGCGTTCCAGCAGGGTCTCCCAGTTGCCACGCCCCTCGGCATCACGTTCCAGGTTGAGGCGCATGCCATCCAGGGTCAGTCCCTCGATAGCGATCATGCCACGCAGCAGGGGCGTGAAGGCGAGGCTCACCTCGGCCTGGGCAAAGGCCACGAAGGGCTCTTCCTCCAGCGCCTGCTCCGGCAGCCAGGCCTCGGCCTCGGAGACGCTGACCCCCAGGCGAGGGTAGAAGGACCAGCTCAGGGGCCCCTCCAGGGCCAGCTCCAGGCCGCTCTGGTCGCGCACCACCTGAATCAGCCGCGGCTTGAGGTCATTGGGGTCGAAGAAGGTGGTGACGTAGATCACCGCCGCCACCATCACCAGCCCCAGCACGCCGACCACCGCCAGCAGGGCTCGCAGCAAGGCTCTCATGGGGTACCTCCCGTGGCCGGCGGCTCGAACTGGAAGTAACGACCATCCGTCGCGGGGCGATAGCCCAGTCGCGACAGCAACAGTTGATCGTCCAGGGTCAGGGTCTCGCTGGCGATGCGCAGCACCCGTCCCTCGCGGTTGGCGGCCTCCCCCACCAGGGCCAGCAGGCGGGAGCCCACGCCGCGACGGCGGGTCGTCTTGCGCACGCAGATATTGGCCAGCCACCAGGCCTCGGGGTCTTCCATGACCGCCACGGCGCCCAGCAGGCGGTCGTTGAAACGGGCACAGCAGAAGGTCCCGCGGGACTCCAGGTGTTGGCGAATGTAGTCATCGGCGGGCAGCGGCAGGCGCTGCGCCGGCGCGTCGGCATAGATACGCGAGAGGTCGAGGGCCACCTGGGCATCCGCCGCCCAGGTGGCGTGATCGACCCTGTGAAGGGTAACCGGCATGTGCTGTCTCCATGGGCCGGAGCGGCGGCTCCGGCCGCCCATCGATGCCTGGCATTGTAGCGGATGGGGGGGGCGATTCTCTATAATGGAGGGCTCGACAGGGGACCCGCTCTCGCGGGGGCCCTGCCCTATCGTTTCCATGCATGCGCCCAGCGCAGGAGTTCAGTCGTCATGTCCGAGCGTATCGCCACGGTGTCCCGTGATACCCAGGAGACCCAGATCACGGTGAGCGTGAACCTCGATGGCCAGGGTCGGCTCGAGTGCGAGACCGGTGTGCCCTTCCTCGACCATATGCTCGACCAGGTGGCGCGCCACGGCCTGATCGACCTGCAGATCAAGGCGGTGGGCGACCTGCATATCGACGACCACCACACCGTGGAGGACCTGGGCATCACCCTGGGCCAGGCCTTCGCCAAGGCGATCGGCGACAAGCGCGGCATCTACCGCTATGGCCACGCCTATGTGCCCCTGGACGAGGCCCTCTCGCGGGTGGTGGTGGACTTCTCCGGGCGCCCGGGGCTGTTCATGGACGTGGAATTCACCCGCGCCAGCATCGGCCGCCTGGATACCCAGCTGTTCTGGGAGTTCTTCCAGGGCTTCGTCAATCATGCCCAGGTGACCCTGCATATCGACAATCTCAAGGGCTTCAATGCCCACCACCAGGCGGAGACCATCTTCAAGGCCTTCGGCCGCGCCCTGCGCATGGCGGTGGCCGAGGATCCCCGCATGGCCGGCCAGATGCCCTCCACCAAGGGCTGCCTGTGAGTCCCATCGCCCACTTGCCGAGGAGTGTTTCATGACCATCGCCGTTATCGACTACGGAATGGGCAATCTGCATTCGGTCGCCAAGGCGCTGGAGCATGTCACCCAGGAGAACGTCATCATCACCCGGGATGCGCGCTGCATTCGCGGCGCCACTCGTTTGGTGCTGCCGGGCCAGGGCGCCATCCGCGACTGCATGGGCGAGCTGGAGCGCAGCCAGGTCAAGGGGCTGGTGCAGGAGCTGCTGGCGGAGGCGGACAAGCCGCTGCTGGGGATCTGCGTCGGCCAGCAGATGCTCCTCGACGAGAGCGAGGAGAACGGCGGCGTGGCCTGCCTGGGCCACCTCCCCGGCCGGGTCAGGCGTTTCCCGGCCGATATGCACGACGCCCAGGGCGAGCGCCTCAAGGTGCCGCACATGGGCTGGAACCGGGTCGACCAGCACCACGAACACCCCCTGTGGGCCGGTATCGAGAGCGGCGAGCGCTTCTACTTCGTGCACAGCTACTATGTGGACGCCGCCGAGGACGACACGGTGTTCGGCACCACCGACTACGGCAGCGTCAAGGCCCATGTGGCCATCGGTCGTGGGCCGGTCTTCGCGGTGCAGTTCCATCCCGAGAAGAGCGCCAGTGCCGGCCTGCGCCTGCTGGAAAATTTCGTGACCTGGGAGCCCTGAGGCACCCGGGCATCGCGCCATGATCAACGCTAACACTCGCGCCCCAGGGCGCCACGAGGACACGACATGCTGGTAATTCCCGCCATCGATCTCAAGGACGGCCAGTGCGTGCGGCTCAAGCAGGGCCGCATGGACGACTCCACCACCTATGGCGATGACCCGGTGGCCATGGCCGCTCGCTGGGTCGAGGCCGGCGCCCGCCGCCTGCACCTGGTCGACCTCAACGGCGCCTTCGAGGGCACCCCGGTCAACGGCGAGGCGGTGACCGCCATCGCCCGTGCCTACCCGGAGCTGCCGATCCAGATCGGTGGCGGCATCCGCAGCGCCGCCACCATCGAGCACTACCTGGACGCCGGGGTCTCCTACGTGATCATCGGCACCAAGGCGGTCAAGGAGCCGGCCTTCGTTACCGAGATGTGTCGCGCCTTCCCCGGCCACGTGATCGTCGGCCTCGACGCCCGGGACGGCTTCGTCGCCACCGACGGCTGGGCCGAGGTCTCCGAAGTCAAGGCCAGCGACCTGGCCAAGCGCTTCGCCGATGATGGCGTCTCCAGCATCGTCTACACCGACATCGCCCGGGACGGCATGATGAACGGCGTCAACGTCGAGGCCACCGCCGCCCTGGCGCGGGAGAGCGGCCTGCCGGTCATCGCCTCCGGCGGCGTCACCAACCTGGACGATATCCGCGCCCTCGGCGCGGTGGCCGGCGACGGCATCCTGGGGGCCATCACCGGACGCGCCATCTACGAGGGCAGCCTGGATCTCGCCGAGGCCCAGCGTCTGTGTGACGAGCTGGGCGATCAACTCACCCAGGCCAGGAGCTGAACCATGGCACTCGCCAAGCGCATTATCCCCTGCCTCGACGTGGACGCCGGCCGGGTGGTCAAGGGCGTCAACTTCGTCGGCATCCGTGATGCCGGCGATCCGGTGGAGATCGCCAAGCGCTACAACCAGCAGGGCGCCGACGAGATCACCTTCCTCGACATCACCGCCAGCCACGAGGGCCGCGACACCACCGTGGAGATGGTCGAGCGCATCGCCGGCGAGGTGTTCATCCCGCTCACCGTGGGCGGCGGCATCCGCAGCTGCGACGATATCCGCACCATGCTCAATGCCGGGGCCGACAAGGTCTCCATCAATACCGCGGCGGTGACCGACCCGGAGTTCGTCCGCGAGGCCACCGAGCGCTTCGGCAGCCAGTGCATCGTGGTGGCCATCGATGCCAAGCGGGTCTCCGCGGAGGACGAGGCGCCGCGCTGGGAGATCTTCACCCATGGCGGGCGCCGCCCCACCGGCCTGGATGCGGTGGAATGGGCCAGGAAAATGGTGGAGTACGGCGCCGGCGAGCTGCTGCTGACCAGCATGGATCGTGACGGCACCAAGGCCGGCTTCGACCTGGGGGTGACCCGGGCCATCTCGGACGCGGTGAGCGTGCCGGTGATCGCCTCCGGCGGGGTAGGCAACCTGGCCCACCTGGTGGAGGGGGTGACCCGGGGCGGCGCCGACGCCGTGCTGGCCGCCAGCATCTTCCACTTCGGCGAGTACAGCATCCCCGAAGCCAAGCACTTCATGGCCGAACACGGCATCGAGATGCGTCTCTGACCTTCCCTGGAGTCACCATGCAACGTTCATGGAGTGAACGACCGAGAATCGCGGCGGGCATGCTGCTCGCCACCCTGCTGCTGACGGGTGGCCAGGCTCTGGCCATGCCGAGCCTGGAGTACGAGCGCACCCGCCTGCAAACCAGCCTCTATACCACCCATTTCAGCCCCCGGGACGATCACAACAACCAGCAGGACCTGATCGGCGTGGAGGTCCACGACAGCGCCCGCTGGTTCGCCGGCACCGCCTGGTTCAAGAACTCCTTCGACCAGCCTACCTGGTACTTCTACGCCGGCCGAGAGTTTCCCTTCTGGCAGCCCAGCGACACCCTGGAGGTGCGCGGCAAGCTGACCGGCGGGCTGATCCGCGGCTACAAGGGGGAGTTTCGCGACAAGATCCCCTTCAATCGCTACGGCATCGCCCCGGCCCTGCTGCCCAGCGTCGGCGTGCGCTGGGAACGCCTGGACGCCGACCTGATCGTCTTCGGCACCGCCGGGGCCATGGTGACCCTGGGCGTCAGCTTCTAGGCTCAGCTCCTTCTCAGCCCTGATCCAGTGACAACCCCAGATTACTGACCCCTTCGTTACGGCCCAGCCGGCGCAACGCCTTGAGGGCCTCCCGATCCAGGGGGGCCTCCACCGCCTCCAGCACCGCCGCCTGGAAGTCGTGCTCGTCATCCATCAAGGGGTGCTGACGAATCAGCGCCGCCAGGCGCTGGGCATCCTCCTCTCCCTCGGTCAGCTCGATCAAGGCCTGAACGCCACTTCGGGAGAGCTCGCTCACCTCGAGTACCGCCTCCGGTGCCTCGCCCCTGAGGCTGTCGAGACAGGCCGCCAGGGCCATCACCGCCTCCAGGGCACGCCGCGCCCCGAAGCTCTCGTCCTCGGCGGGGGGCTCCAGCTCGGCGAGCTTCTCGGCCTGGCGCTCGAAGTCGATGCGCGCCTCCCTGACCAGCAGCGCCTCCCAGATCAGGTCCCGTACCACCCGCAGGGCCACCGGGTCACCCTGGCCCGTGGCCTCGGCATAGAGACCATAATTGGGGGCCAGGCGCTCCGCCAGGGCCGCCATGAAGGCCAGCCCCTGGCGACGATCCAGGGCACGCAGGCGCGGCCGAAAGCCGCCGTTGGCATCACTCATACACCATCCTTATTCGGTCAATCGCCCCTCAGGGCCAGAAGAAGCGCTCGGGGACTCGGCCCCGATCGTCGAAGTCGATGCCCTCGCCCTCCAGCAGGGCCCGCTGGCAAGCCGCCCCGGGGTGCGCGGCGAGGCGTCGGTCGCTGCGGATCACCCGCTGCCAGGGCAGGCCGTGACCGGCGGGCAGCTCGCCCAGGGCCCGCGCCACCAGGCGCGGGGTCAACCCCTCCGCCAGGGTGGCGATGCGCCCATAGCTGGTCACCCGCCCGGGCGGAATCGCCGCCACTATGGTATAGATCGCCTCCCGGCGACTCGCCCCCTGGTGCGGCGGCCGCATTTTCGTCACCCTGGACTCCTATGCATATCTACTTCCTGCAACACCATGCCAGCCTGGGGCCGGCGCGCCTCAAGGACTGGCTGAACGGCATGGGCCATAGCCACAACGTCTGCCACCTGGACGAGGCCCTGCCACGGCTGGCGGACTGTGACGCCCTGGTCCTGCTCGACGGCCCCCAGTCGGAGGATGCCCCGGAACTGGCCCGGGAGCGCAAGCTGGTCGAGCGCGCCCTGAAGGGCGGCAAGCCGCTGCTGGGCATCGGCCTGGGCGCGCGGCTGATCGCCCGGGCCCTGGGTGCCACCGTCTCCCGGGGCACCTACCCGGAGGTGGGCTGGCACCCCCTGACGCTGGCCCCGGAAAGCCCCTTCGACCTGCCGGAGCGCTTCGAGGCCTTCCTCTGGCAGAGCCGTATCTTCGGGCTGCCGGAGGAGGCCCTGCCCCTGGGCGCCACCCCGGCCGGACCGCTTCAGGGCTTCGCCTGGGATGGCGGTCGGGTGGTCGGCCTGCAGTGCCACCTGGAGAGCACCGCCCAGAGCGCCGCCGCCATGCTGGCCCTGAGCCCGACGGCCTTCGCCGCCTCTTCGAGCCCGACGACCCACCTCCAGACAGCGGAGGCGATTCTCGCCGAGCCCAGGCGCTTCGACCGCCAGGCGGCGCTGCTGGATCGGCTGCTGGCGCAGTGGCTTAGCCGCTAACGTTCTCTCGGCCCCACTCCCGGGCCGCCGCCAGGCAGCTCTCCCAGTCGCCCACATGCAGGAAGGTCTTGTCCTGCTTGTCGAGCTGGTGGCGATAGAGGGGGTCGTAGTATTCGGTGAGCAGCGGCGCCAGCCAGGCCTCGTGGGCCCGGGCATCGCCGCGCTCGTGTTCGCGGAAGGCCAAGGCCTGGAGGCGCTGCAGGCGCGCCAGCCGGGCATGGCCCAGGCGCTTCCTGAGCCGCCCCAGGGCGGTGGCCAATTGCTTCCGCATCAGCGCCCAGCCCAGCCAGTCGCCGTACTGGGCGCGATAGAGCGTCCAGAGGTCGTCGATATAGTCCTTGCGGATCTGCTCGAGGCGCCAGTCCAGGGGCATTTCCACTCGCAGCCGCGGCGCCCGCTCCATGGCGCGCCAGAAGCTCAGGGGAATATTGGCGGCGCCGATATGCCGTGACTCGTCCTCCACCACGCTGCCGCCGTCGATCTCCAGCAGGCGCAGCCCCATGGCGTGCTCGAAGTCGATCTGGGAGGGCGCCGGCAGCGGATGGCGACCGAAGGCCGAGCCCTTGTGACGGGCACAGGCCTCGAGGTCCAGGCCATTGTCCAGGGCCTGGATCAGGGTGGTCTTGGCACAGCCGGTGAGCCCGCCCACCACCAGCAGGGGGCGCTCGGCGGCGGCCTCGATGCGCGCGCAGAGGGCCTGGCGCATCGCCTTCCAGCCGCCGCGAATGCGCGGCCGCTCGAGGCCCGCCTCCAGCAGCCACTGCTGGGCGATCTGCGAGCGCAGCCCGCCCCGGAAGCAGTAGACGATGGCATCCGGGTGCGCCGCCAGCAGGGCCGTCCAGGCCTCGACCCGCGCCGCCTTGATGCCGCCGGAGACCAGCCGCTGGCCGAGGACGATGGCCGCCTCCTGGCCGCGCTGCTTGTATTCGATGCCGACCCGATGACGCTCCTCGTCATCCATCAGCGGCAGGTTGACAGCGCCGGGCAGGGCGCCCTGGGCGAACTCCACCGGGGCACGCACATCGATCAATACCCGCCCCTGGCGCAGCAGCTCGAGGCTCGGCTCGATCAGCGGCAGACTCACCCTCGTACCTCGATGCGTGCCTCGCCCCGGGCCGCGATCACCTCGCCGAAGGGGGTCAGGCTCAGCTCGTGGGCGCGACCGATCCGCTCCACGTCGTCGGCCCAGGAGGGGTGGACGGAGAGCAGCAGGCCACCGGAGGTCTGGGGATCACAGAGCCACTGCCAGTGGGCCTCGTCCATCTCCGGCAGGCTGGCCCCCAGGGCCTGGCGATTGCGCCCGGTACCGCCGGGCACGGCGCCCTGGCGACGGTATCCCTCGGCCTCGGCCAGCCGCGGCAGCTTCTTGAAATCGAGGCGCGCGGCGACGCCACTGGCCTGGCACACCTCCACCAGGTGGCCGGCCAGGCCAAAGCCGGTGACATCGGTCATGGCATGCACCCCCTTGACCCGGGCCAGCTCGGCGCCGATGGCATTGGCCTGGAGCATGGTCTGGCGGGCCAGCCCCTGGTGACCCGCCGCCAGCAACCCTTTCTTCTCGGCGGTGGTCAGCATGCCCACCCCCAACGGCTTGGTCAGATAGAGCAGGTCACCCACCTGGGCGCCCTTGTTGAGCTTGAGGTGCGCAAGATCGACCAGGCCGTTGACCGCCAGGCCGAAGATCGGCTCCGGGGCATCGATGGAGTGGCCGCCGGCCAGCGCCAGGCCCAGTTCGCGACATACCGCCTGGGCCCCGGCCACCACATCGCCGGCGATCTCCGGCCCCAGCTTGTCCAGGGGCCAGCCGAGGATGCCGAGGGCCATCACCGGAGTGCCGCCCATGGCATAGACGTCGCTGATGGCGTTGGTGGCGGCGATGCGTCCGAAATCGAAGGGATCATCGACGATGGGCATGAAGAAGTCGGTGGTGGCGATCATCCCGCGGCCATCCCCCAGGTCGTAGACGGCGGCGTCCTCGCGCCCCTCGTTGCCGACGATCAGCCGGGCATGGCTGGCCCCGGGGCCGGCCTTGGCGAGAATGCCATCGAGGACGTTGGGGGCGATCTTGCAGCCGCAGCCGGCGCCGTGGCTGTACTGGGTCAGGCGGATGGCACTCATCTCGTTCTCCTAGCAGGCTTTGGGTCAATTCTAGCGGCTCGCCGGGGGCAGTTATAGCGGCGCCGGGGCACTATCAGGGCTATCGCAACTAGCATGCTTTCTCCTCGGAGGCCCGGGGCTACCCTGGGGACAGGCCATCGCGGGGCGCTGTGAACCCCTCCCTGGGCGCTACTTTTGCCATCCTTGGTCAAAAAACCCCGCTCCACCCTGCCCCCAGCTCCCCCTAGCATTCCTGAAAGAAGCTATAACGCCTCCAGGGCCTCGCTCAGCTTATCCACGGCGACCACTTCCATCCCCGGCGGGGCCTGCTTGGGGGCATTGCCGCGGGGCACGATGGCCCGGGTAAAGCCGTGCTTGGCCGCCTCGACGATGCGCTCCTGGCCGCTGGGCACCGGGCGGATCTCGCCGGAGAGGCCCACCTCACCAAAGACCACCAGTTCCTTGGCCAGGGCCCGCCCCTGGAGGCTGGAGACCACCGCCAGCAGCACCGCCAGGTCGGCGCTGGTCTCCAGTACCTTGACGCCGCCCACCACGTTGAGGAAGACGTCCTGGTCGCCGGTGAAGAGGCCGCCATGGCGATGCAGCACCGCCAGCAGCATGGCCAGGCGGTTGGCATCCAGGCCCACGGCGACGCGTCGCGGATTGCCCAGGGGCGAGTCGTCGAGCAGCGCCTGGACCTCGACGAGGATCGGCCGGGTGCCCTCCCAGACCACCATCACCAGGCTGCCGGGGCTCTGCTCCTCGCCCCGGGAGAGGAAGATGGCGCTGGGGTTCTTCACCTCCTTGAGGCCGTGCTCGAGCATGGCGAAGACGCCGAGCTCATTGACCGCGCCGAAGCGGTTCTTCTGCCCGCGCAGGGTGCGAAAGCGTGAGTCGGCGCCGCCTTCCAGCAGCAGGGAGGCATCGATCATGTGCTCCAGCACCTTGGGGCCGGCCAGGGAACCATCCTTGGTGACATGGCCCACCAGCAGCAGCACGGTATTGGAGCCCTTGGCGAAGCGGGTCAGGGCCGCGGCGGACTCGCGCACCTGGGCCACGCCCCCCGGGGCCGAGGAGATATCCTCCAGATGCATGGTCTGGATGGAGTCGATCACCAGGATCTCGGGGCGCTCCCGCTCGGCCACCGCGAGGATGGTCTCGACGCTGGTCTCGGCCAGCATCTTGAGCCCCTGGGTGGGCAGCTGCAGGCGATGGGCGCGCATTGCTACCTGGGAGAGCGACTCCTCGCCGGTGACATAGAGCACCCGACGCCCCTGGGCCAGCTTGCAGGCGGTCTGCAGCAGCAGGGTCGACTTGCCGGCGCCGGGGTGCCCGCCCAGCAGCACCGCGGAGCCCGGCACCAGGCCGCCCCCCAGGACCCGGTCGAACTCATCGAAGGTGGAAGAGAGGCGCGGCACCTCGGAGAGGTCCACCGCCGAGAGATCCACCACCTCCCGGGAGGTCACCCCCGCATAGCCGCTGCGTCCGGTGGTCGCCGCCGCCGGGGCACCGGGGCGCGCCGGCGCCAGGCGCACCTCACTCAGGGTATTCCACTCGCGGCAGCTGCCGCACTGACCCTGCCACTTGCTGTACTCGGCACCGCACTCGGTGCACACGAAGGCACTCTTCGCCTTGGCCATCTTGCCTCCCCACTATTCGCGGCACTGCCCCCGCCACTGGCTATATTCATCACTACACTCGATACACACGAAGGCACCCTTCACTCGATGCACACGAAGGCACCCTTTACCTTGACGCCTTGGCCATCTTGCCTCCCCACTATTCGCGGCACTGCCCCCGCCACTGGCTGTATTCGTCACTACACTCGATGCACACGAAGGCACCCTTTACCTTGCCGCCTTGGACATTTCGCCTTTCTCTCTTCTCGACTCCCCGGGAATGCAACGACGCGGGGCGGCCCTCAGGCCGCCCCGCACTCTTCAGACACCGGCCCCTCTTAGAGACGGCGCAGGCGCAGCATGTCGCTGTTCTGGAAACGGCGACGCTGGGGATCGATCAGCTCCAGGGTCTGCTCGTCGAGCTTGAGGAAATAGTAGATCTGCCCCTCACCATCCGGCGTCAGCTCATAGACGGTGGCATCTGGATCGGTAGCGGTACCACTGAGCACTTCCCAGTTACCGGCATAGTTTTCATCCGGCGGATTCTGGGGGTGCTCACGGTAACTGGCCTGGAGCGTGAAGGTGCGTGCTTCCATGCTGGAACGCTCCTCCCCCTGGAGTCGCACATCCAGGTCGATGCCGGCGCAGTTGCGGCATGGCAATGAGCCCTGGTAGGCGGTTTCGCCCTCGGCGAGGCCAACGCCGTTCTGCGGTTCCATCGGTCCGGCGGCACAGCCAGCCAGGGTGAGGGCAAGCGCCGCACCGGCCAGCATCATCGGGGTTCGCATGAGCATCCTCCTCACGGGTAAAAAATCGTGGTGAAACAAGGGTGATTCCCCAAGCATAACGGTATCGGCGCGACATCGACAGCCCGGGACGGCCACTCGCCAGTGGCCATATAGAGTCTGACGCGACGCTGGGGTAGGATAATCACGCATTCTTCCCCCACCAGGGCGGCGACCGAGAGACTCCATGACCACCGATCACGACCCGCACCCCTCTGTGCATGATCCGGCCCCCGCCAAGACCGAGCTCGATCTCAACCAGTTCCTGCCCTACCGCCTCAATAGCCTGGCCGACCGCATCAGCCAGGCCCTGGCACGCATTTATGAAGAGCGATTCGGCATCAAGGTGGCCGAGTGGCGGATCCTGGCCTGGCTCAGCCACTGCGACACCCTGACGGCCAAGAAGGTGGGCCAGTACACCGGCATGGACAAGGCACGGATCTCCCGGGCCATCCAGGCGCTGGAGAACCGCGGCCTGATCCACCGCACCCCTTCGGCCGAAGACCAGCGAGTGCACTTCCTGCACCTGACCGCCGAGGGCCAGGCACTGCTGGACGAGCTGATCCCCCTGGCCCATGACTGGGAGGCGGAACTGGTCAGTACCCTCTCCACCGGCGAATACCGCGACCTGCTGCACCTGATGGGCAAGCTCGACCGCCAGCTGACGCGCCTGGAGGAGCGCGGCGACTAGCCGGGCACGACATAGGCAAAGACCGCCGCCAGCACCAGGGGCATGACCACCAGGCTGCCCAGGTTGCCCACCAGCACCAGGGAGGCCACCCGCTGCGGCTCCTGGCGATACTGCTCCGCCACCAGGTAGTTGAGCACCGCCGGCGGCAGGGCAGCGAAGACCCAGAGCACCGCGGCCTGGAGCCCCGTCAGGCCCAACCACCAGACCATCGGTGCCGCCAGTACCAGGCCGCTCAACGGACAGAGCAGGGCCCCCAGCAGGCCGGTACGCCAGTCACGCAGATCGATATCCAGCATCCGCACGCCCAGGGCGAAGAGCATCAGCGGGATGCACACGCCCCCCAGCAGGTGCATGGCCTCCAGGAGCCACTCCGGTAGCATCATGCCACTCAGGTTGACCGCCAGTCCGGCGAGGCTGGCCCCGACGATGGGCAGGCGCAGCAATCGCCATAGCGGCGTGCCGGGATTGAGCAGATAGAGCCCTACCGAGAAGTGCAGCAGCATCTCGATGATAAAGACCACTACCGCCGCCGGCAGCGCCGCCTCGCCGAAGGCCAGTACCATCAGCGGCACCCCCATGTTGCCGGCGTTATTGAACATCATCGGCGGCAGAAAGGTCTTGGTGTCCATCTTCAACCAGCGCGCCACCGGCCACAGCAGCAGCCCCGAGCCGAGCACCACCACCACCGCCGCCAGGGCGAGCCCCGCATACTCCTCCAGGGGCGCCTGGCCATCCGCCAGCACGGCGAACACCAGCAAGGGCACGAAGAGCTCCATGTTGAGGGTATTGAGGCCACGGATGTCCGGGGTGCGAAAACGGCCATAGAGGGCCCCGCAGCCGGCGATCAGGAAGACCGGCAGCAGGGTGGCGAGAATCTTGGCGATCATTCCAGGCTCCTGTATCAGCCGCGCCAGATTAACACGTCGGTGGCTTGCGCCGGGGAAGCGCCGGGGTCAACATGACGGGACTCTATTATCCAGTCGATGCGAGAGACCATGAGCAAGCTATGGAGCCCCGCGGTGCGGGAGCTGACGCCCTATGTTCCCGGCGAGCAGCCCCGTGAACAGCTGATCAAGCTGAACACCAACGAGAACCCCTACCCCCCGGCACCGGGCGTCGGCGAGGTGCTGCGCGACTTCCCCACCAACCATCTGCGCCTCTACCCCGATCCCGACTCTAGCGCACTGCGCGAGGCCCTGGCCCGGGAGCACGGCGTCGAGGCCGCTCAGGTCTTCGTCGGCAATGGCTCCGACGAGGTGCTGGCCCTGGCCTTCCAGGCCTTCTTCTGCCAGCCACGCCCCCTGGGCCTGCCGGCCATCACCTACAGCTTCTATCCGGTCTACTGCCGTCTCTACGGCATCGACTATCGCACCCTGGCCCTGGATGACGCCTGGCGAGTCCCCCTGGAGGCCCTGCCCGCCGATAGCGGCGGCATCGCCTTCGCCAACCCCAATGCCCCCACCGGCCACGGCCACTCCCGCGAGGCCATCGCCGGGCTGCTCGAGCGCGTCACCGACTGCGTGGTGCTGGTGGACGAGGCCTATGTGGATTTCGGCGGCGAGAGCGCCGTGCCCCTGGTGGATGACTACCCCAACCTGCTGGTCACCGGCACCTTCTCCAAGTCCCGTAGCCTGGCCGGCCTGCGCCTGGGCTACGCCATCGGCTCCCGGGAACTGATCGAGGGACTGGAGCGGGTCAAGAACTCCTTCAACTCCTACCCCATCGATATGCTGGCCAGCGCCGCGGGCATCGCCGCCCTGGAGGACAAGGCGCACTTCGAGGCCTGTCGCGAGAAGGTAATCACCACCCGGGAGCGCACCCGCCAGCGCCTGGAAAGGCTGGGCTTCGAGGTACTGCCCTCCCAGACCAACTTCCTGCTGACCCGGCACCCGGAACAGGATGCCGCCCAGCTATTCGTCGGGCTGCGCGAGCGGGGCATACTGGTGCGTCACTTCAATACCGAGGCGCTGCGTGACTTCCTGCGTATCTCCATCGGCACCGAAGACGAGATGAATCACCTGATCGAGGCCCTGGAGACACTCTGCTAGGACGATATGGGCCGGGCCCCCGGCCCATCATGACTAAAAAGCTCCGGTCTCTTGCGAGCCGGAGCTTTTTAGTTGATAAGATCCCAATATGAAAAACCCCGACCATCTGATGATGATCGGGGCTTTTCTGAATAAGTGCCTGACGATGATCCGGCCGGCGCTCCGGGCGCCGGGCTCCGGCGGGCGGCGTTCCGCTACGCTCCATGGGAGACCCCCAAACGACGAAACCCCAGCCTCTTTCGAAGCTGGGGTTTCTGAATAAGTGCCTGACGATGACCTACTCTCGCATGGGGAGACCCCACACTACCATCGGCGCTGAGCGGTTTCA